>NZ_UNRI01000009.1:0-114698 GCF_900537145.1 Dietzia sp. Alg238-R159
TATCGAGACCGTCGAAGACGGCGAACTGGCCGCTGACCTGGTCGCCGATTCCATCGCTGAGCAGGGCCGGGCGCCGGGGTATCTCCACGCCGACGGCGGTGCGGCGATGACCTCGAAGCCGTTGGCCTCGCTGCTGTGCGATCTGGATGTGACCCGGTCGCACAATCGGCCGCGGACCAGCAACGACAATCCCTACAGCGAGTCCCAGTTCAAGACGATGAAGTACACGCCGGACTACCCCGAGCGGTTCGCCAGCATCGGCCAGGCACGGGCCTGGATGAACCAGTTCATCCACTGGTACAACCACCAGCACCGCCATAGCGGGATCGGACTGCACACCCCGGCCAGCGTCCACGACGGCACCGCCGAGACCATCCGCGACAGGCGCCAGCTCGTGCTCGACGCCGCCTACGCCAAGCACCCCGAACGGTTCAACCGACGACCACACCCACCCCGACTCCCAGAGAAGGCGACCATCAACGACCCCGCCGCCCGAGAACCCGAAACTAGCCAAGCTCAACCGACTACCGCACGTCTCATTTGATTTGACGCTGATAATGGAAGTGCCTGGGAGTCGGAGTGACTCTTGATTTGACTGACGACCCTGCCCGGGGTCTGTCCTTGGCTTGATCTGCCCTCCGGCTCCCAGACACTGGCTCGGCTCGCCCGGGGTCCATGACCTCATAGGAGCGTGACCGACACCTGAAACTGGCGTTTTGAGTGTACTGGTCCCGTCAGCGTCCTGTCTGTTCTCCAGGCGACCGGCTGTATAGGTTCCGGATACCGTTGGAGGACGATCACGATGCCTACGATGTCACGCCCGACCGGCCCTGTTGCCGGGGTCGACACCCACGCCGACACCCACACTCTGGCAGTAGTGACCGCCCAGGGCGCGGTCGAGTTCACCGAACAATTCACCGCCGACCGGCGCGGCAATGTTGCCCTGCTCAGGCGTCTGGCCGAGGTCGAGGCCCTGGACAGGGTTGGGGTCGAGGGCACCAGCTCCTACGGCGCCGAGCTGACCCGCACCCTGCTGGCCGCTGGGTTAACCGTGCTGGAAGTGCTGCGCCCGACGCGGCAGGTTCGACGCATGGACGGCAAGTCCGATCCTGTCGATGCGATCGCCGCTGCACGGCAGGTACTCACCGGTGACGGGACCTCGACCCCGAAGCACACCGATTCACCAGTCGAGGCGCTGCGCTACCTGCTCACCGCACGCCGCAACCTCGTTCGCGCGGCCTCTCGGATGATCACCGCGATCAAGTCGCTGCTGGTCACCGCGCCCGATCCGGTCCGAGCCCCGCTACGAGGTCTGACCGACCGCACGCTGATCGCTCGGCTCGCGGCCTGCCGGCCGGGCAGCGACATGGCCGACCCCGCGACCGCCGCGAAGCACACCTTGAGACTGCTGGCCCGCGACTACCAGCGTCTGCATGCCGAGGCTGATGGCCTTGAGGACCGGATGGCCGAACTGGTCACTTCCATAAACCCAGCCTTGCTCGAGGTGTTCGGCTCCGGGACCATCACCAGCGCCCAACTGCTGGTCACCGCCGGTGGCAACCCCGACAGGATCGCCACCGAGGCCCAGTTCGCCCACTTGTGCGGGGCAGCGCCCATCCCCGCCTCGTCCGGCAAGACCCGCCGATTCCGGCTCAACCGCGGCGGCGATCGGCAGGCCAACGCGGCCCTGCACCGCATCGCCCTGGTGCGCATGAACCACGACCCCCGCACCCGCGTCTACGTCGAGCGCCGAACCAACGAAAACCGGTCGAAGAAAGAGATCCTGCGCTGCCTCAAACGGGCCATCGCCCGCGAAATCCACCATGTTCTCCTTGACCCTGACATCGCCGCGCCCGTCGACCTCCGAGCCCTGCGCATCCAGAAGGGAATCACGCTGACCCGAGCCGCCGAAGCACTCCAGACTCGAACAGCGCGCCTCTCCGACATCGAAGCGCGAAGGCGTCCGCTCCCAGACCTCACCAACCGCTACCAGCAATGGCTCACCGCCGCTTGACACACAATAGGAGCATCACGCTCCGCGTCAACGGACAGACCTACGTGGGCGCCGGGCACAACGTCCTGGCCCGTTGCATGAACGCCGACCTCACCCGGCTCGGCTACTGAGCCACCAGACCAGCCCCCGCACCACGTCAGGTGCGGGGGCTCGGCGGTTCAGGGCCGTAGTTTGCGCATCTCGTTTGCTAGTGCGGCTTTCATGTCGTGGTCATTGAGGGTTGTCAGGTCGTCGTTTGACGGGTTGGACACCTGCGATAGTCGTACTGCCTGTTCTTGTTCGGCTCTGGCGACAAGGTTGCGGGCAAAACGGCCGTTGCCGAAGGTGCGCGACTGGTTGAGTCCTTGGCGTTCGATGTCCTGCATGGCGGCGTGGAGTACCTGCATGGCGTCGTTGGAGATCCGAGAGCCACTACTCTTCACCATGCCGAGGACAATCTGGACGAGCTCATCGGCGCTGTAGTGCGTAAACGTGATGTGGCCGCTGAACCGGTTGCGAAGCCCAGGGTTGGAGTCGAGGAACTTCTCCATGTCTTCGGAGTAGCCAGTAGCTACAACCACAAGCCGGTCCCGGTCGTCCTCCATCCGCTTAAGTAGGATTTCGATAACCTGGGTGCCTGCAGCGTCCCCACCCATGATCCCGTCGGATTGAAGCGAGTAGGCCTCGTCGATGAGTAGCACTCCGTCCATCGCTTCGTCCAGGCGCTCACTGGTCATTGCTTCAGAACCGCCGTAACCCTCGGCGACGAGTTTGGACCTGTCGACCTCGACGACGTGCCCGGATTTCAGGGCGCCGAGTGCCCGGTAGACGTCGCCGATGATCCTGGCTATGGAGGTTTTTCCCGTGCCGGGCGGGCCCGCGAAGATGAAGTGTTGGGTGATCGAGGCATCGCCGCTGGGCAAGTCACGCTCCTGGCGGAGCTTGTGGAACCTGGTCGTGGCGATCATGTCGTGAACCTGCTTCTTCACCTCGTCCTGTCCGACCATGGCGTTGAGTTCAGCGAGCACCTCATCGAGGGTGCGGTTGGAGGGCTTTCGGGTCAGCGACTGACCCCCGCTTGTGCGGCGGATCTGGTCGGGGTTACCGCCCACGTGGACGGTCGCGTCCTCGAGCTCCTCGATGGACGCTTCGCTGCCCTCCGGGGCGATGAAGGCACCGATGTTGATGGTGGAGCCGCTGTCGGCGTCGATCGGGGTGGTCTTCTCCTGGGTCACTACCTGACCTACCGCAATCCTGCCGCCAGTCTCTGCGCGGATCGCGATAGAGTCGGTCGATCCGCGTTTGGTCAGCCACAAGGTGTGCTCAACAGTGACCTGCCCTTCCTTGTCGACAGCGACATGCGACACACTGCAGTTTTCCAATTCCGCGACCCCACGGCTGCAGCCCAGGAAGCCGAGGTCGGAGTTCATGGCGTGCAACTTCCCGCCGGAGACAACGCTCACAAAGCCCGAGCCGCTGTACTTGTCGTAGCGCACCTCGCAGTTCCTCATCGTCGTCGTCCCCGAGGCCGTCCCGACTGACGCCACTTGTTTATCGTCCGAGCCGAGAGGGTGGTCGATGACCACGTTGAACAGAGTCATGCTGCGCCCCTGCATGTTGGCGATGGCAGGATTACCTGCTTCGCCTCGTACAGTCAGGTTCGACAACGAGAGAGAGCGTCCTGTGCCGGGCCCCAGAGTGCCGCTAATGATGTTGAGCACGGTTCGGTCAGGTGCGCCGGTACCGAGGAATTTGATGTCGTTCAGCATGGTTCCCGGTAGCCAGTACTCGCCTTCTTCCAGGTAGACCGTGTCGCCGACCTCTAGTTGGCTGCTGATCGCCGTTTTCCAATCGTGGCCGTCCACGGCCCTCCATGTCACGGCCCTGCCGGCGTGGACTTGAGGTCCAGGGTGGCCGATTGGCCCGATCGGTGTGCTGGGCTGAGGCATGCCCGAGCGGCTGGCCGCGGGGCGCTGCGCCCCCGTGGAGGCCTCCCTTTGGCTCAGGAAGGCCGATGCGGCCTGCTTGGTTGTGTCCAACAGTGAGGCCCACGGTGACACACTCGCCGGCTCGGGTAGAAGGCCGCGCGACTGGGCGGTAGGCGTTGGCTGGGTGTTCGGGGGTTGTGCTGCTTTAGTCGGCGCTGGTGGTGGTGCCGCTTGGCGTTGTTGTTGCGAAGCCTTTAGTGCAGCCTGCTTCACTGCCTCACGCAGGTGTCGGCCCTGCAGCCCGGCAGCGACAGCCTGCCGTGCAGCCTGGTCGATTACCCCAGCCTCCTGCCGGGCCGCCTGGTTGGCTGGGGGGCCTCCCTCGGGTGCTATCTGCCCGTATTCGGGGACTTGCACGACGGTTCCCCCGTTCACGGTCGAGACGTCCACGGCCGACGAGCTCGGGCTGACGTGGAGTTGCCCGCCATCGACGAGGACCCGGCCGAGGGCTGACCCGAAGGCCCACACCGAGGTGTTCTTGCCTATGTAGACGTCCGGGTGCGCTGGCCGCATCCGCGTGGGGGCCTCGACGATGACGTTGTGCACTGCCAGGACTGACCCTGGTTGGACGGTCCTGAACGCGAGGGCGGTCTTCGCTATCCGTGTGCATTTGATGGTGCAGTTGGCCAGCACCGAGTTTCCTGCGAACTCGAGCTGGCCTCCGGACAGGATGGTTTTCTGCGGCGAGCCTGTGCCGACGAGCTGTAGCCCGTTGATCGTTTGTGAGCCGAAGGCGTACTCGTTCTCGACGTTGATGTTGATTCGATCTCCGGGCTTTGCGTTCGAGACCAGGTGCGTCACGCCGATCCACTTGTCGGCAGCTCGTTGCATCCCGCTCTGGGCCTGAGGTGTCGAACCTCCCAGGTTGTGTACCTTCATCTGTCACCTCGTCCTATCTGGGCCGCACAGGCCGGTGGCTGGTGATCGCCGCCAGGAGCTGGCGGGTGCGTCACCGGTCAGTGAAACAGATGTTCACGCCGTTGGCCGGGTCGAAGGCCTCTCCTCGCTGCGGGAAGAAGATGGCGGCCTTGCGGTAGGCGCGTTTGCCGTTGCAGGTGCCCACGTCGAAGGCGACGACGGTGGCGGGGGCTTCGTGGGTTCCCACTCCGGCTTCCCGCCAGTTACCCAGACCTGCGGCTTCCGCTTTGTCGCCACCCCAGGAGTTCCAGGTCACGTCCATGACCCGGCCGGTGGGGTCCCCGCCGAAGTAGATGATGCCCGGCTGGGACTGGCCCAATCCTTTGCCGTTGCTGGCCATCGACCCGAACACCACGTCAGCGTCCTGCCCTGAGGGGCTGTCCGCGGCTGCTGGTGTTGCCGGGCCGTCGAAACGCTCGGACTTTTCCCTCGACAGGAACACGCCACTGCCGGTGCTGGTGTTCCAGCAGGTCAGGCCGGGCTCTTCTGAGGCGCATACCCAGTCTTGGAAGTAGTACTGCTTGCCGTACTCCGCGACCGGCACCTGATAGCCGTCGCTGGCCGGCTGGTTCATCCACCCGGTGGTGCCTGACCCGATCGTTGGTTCACCGATGCGGTTGGCGGCGAACGGGAAGATCCACTTGCCCTTCCGGTTCCCGACCGACTTCTCGGTTCCCAGTGGGCTACTCGGGGAGTTGAAGCTCTTAATTCCGCACAGGCCCTGGCTCCCGCTGTCGTCGGGCGCGTTGAAGTCGCAGCCGATGTTGCCCGACGGTGTCAGCAGGTGCGCGGACTCGAGCTTGCTGTAGCGGCCCGTGTAGGTGGGCAGTGGTTCGGCGGTCGCCGGCCGGGGCCCTCCCCCGCCCGGGTACGCCCCGGCCACAGGCGGCACCGCGTCCGGGGCGTCGCGCTGTGCGGGCGGCTCCTGGTTCGCGACCGGCTCAGGGGCGGGCGGGTACTCGCCACTGGAGGGGACGGTGACTGTGGTGGTCGCTGCGCCGGCGTCCTCGCTGTTGCCGGCTGTGCTGGTGGCGATGAGCGCAACCACTGCGATCAGTGCGACCACCACTGCCACGCTGAGGGCGATGAGGATTTTGACCAGAAGGGAATTGGTGGGGCCGCCGCTCTCCTGGGGCCAGTTGCCCGCCGGGTTGTCCATAGTCACTCCCTGTTGTTGTGCCGGTGCCGGGTGCGCTCCAGTCAGTTCCAGTTGGCGTTCGGGTGACGGTCGCTTCGGGATGTCCCGGGCGTGCGGCTAGTGGTCGCGCGCTCAGCCCTGGATGGGGTGTGCGCTGCACCGATGCGGTGCGAGAGTGATCTAACCCGGAGGAATCGGGATGCGCCAGGGGCGCAAAAGGCCCGGCGAGCTGCGAAAAGGACAGAGGTGTCCCCTCTGCGTATTTGCCGTCCAACCCTATCACACCAGCAAGTCGTTATTGAAACGTAATCAATTATAGCTACTTTTGCAGCTCCGCTTGAAGCGATCACCACGGCGTCATCCCCAAATCGGGAGCGCATCCCCTGCCGCCGGCCTCGACGCCGCCACCTCAGCTTCGTCGGCCAAGAGTCCTTCGCGGCCAGACGGCCCACGCAGCTGTAGTCGACCCGGCGGCACGACCCGCCGATAGTCTCACCGCATCAGGCCCTCGACACGAAAGACACGATCACCATGACCTCGACTTCAACCCTGCGATCCCGCGCCGCCGCAGCGGTGGCGATTGCCGCCTCCACCGCCCTGGTACTGGGCGCCTGCTCAGACTCAGACACTCAGACCAGTGCCGCCACCACGACCGAGACCGTTGAGCCCTCCCAGAGCCAGAGCCAGAGCCAGGGCAACGCGGACGATGAGGCAGAGGCGGGCCCGCTGGGCAGCCCCTACAACCCGATGCCGCTGGACGGGCCCGTCCAGCTCAACGATGGCCTACAGCTCGCCATCGACAACGTCCGCACGAACGTGTCCGGCAGTGAGATCGAGTCCAGGATTTGTGACCGTGCGCGGGACTACGGCACCGCCGTGGAGATTGTCGTGACCAACCCGGCCCAGAACAGCGAGAGCGTCATGTTCGGCAACTACATGGTCGAGTTTTTCACTAAGCAGCCAGTCCCGGGCGAGGTGTTCTACAAGACAACAGGTGAGTGCTTGGAATACGACCAGGAACAAACCACCTGGCAATGGGCCAGTAACGGCGCCTTCGGGGATGGACTTCTGGAGCCCGGAGATCAGATGGTCTACACCGCTTACCTCGACGAGAGTCCCGACGAACTGACAGGTCTGGAAATCGTTCCGGGCATAGATGTGCCCCGTAACGAAGCCATCTATACAGATTTCGGTGAGTTTTCCGCCAACTGAAACCACGCCCGCCTGCACAGGGGCACAGCAACTGCTGCACCGGCATGAGCGGCGGAGACAGTAGTGGCACAGCGCAGCACCGACCAGGGCGCCGCGCACCGAACACCCGAAGGATCACCATGACCGTCACGGCTACCGCCCCCACCGATCCGACGTCCACCGCCATCCACGGCCCCGCCGGCAGGTACACCGTCGTGTTCACCGGCGCGCGCGACACCTGCGGGCCCGGCGTCATCTCCGCCAAGGGCGCCCACCTCCTTGACGATGGCCGCTACTCGATCGGCATCGAGATCAGCGACGGCTACACCGTCGCCAACAACGACTGCTTCCGCCGCATCATCGAGATCCTCGGCTGGAAGGTCGACTCCATCGACGGACTTCTACACCCGGACGGGCACACCATCTGGCTCTGAACCTCCAGCTGAGCCCCCGCACCACGTCAGGTGCGGGGGCTTCGCCGTCTGCATCCTGCCCGCGAGGGCTGTCTCCCCGGGAGACACCGCCCCGACCTGTCCGACCATCGGTGCAGGCCACAGCCGCATTTGAAGACGTTCGTCAATCTAGAGCCGCTTTTCGTCAAAGTAGAGCGCCGGGCACCCCACGACCCGCATAGACGCAGCTCCTAACCCCAGTTGGGCGGCCCCGATCTGCCTGTTCGGGCACCTTCGTCAATCTAGAGCGACTTTTCGTCAAAGTAGGAGCCCTGCTTCGGCGAGACCCTCAACTTTGGCTGGCCGTCTCGCACTGCTGCACCTGCCAGCGGGCGGGAGATCGTGGTGGCACACCGCGGCGCACCAGCCGCCCACCAGGCAGGAGCCCGCCATGACCACCAACACCAGCTACGCCACCGCAGCCGCCGAGGCCGCCGCCAAGCTCATCGCGGCCGGCGAGATGAACCCCGATGCCACCTGCGCCGAAGCCGCCGGGGTCGCGATCCGTATGCAGCCCGAAGCGGCCGCGGTCGTCGAGTCGCTGACCGTGATGCCCGCCAGCCCGGACTACCAGGCGGCCGTCGACTGGAACAACGCCCTGCTGGACCTGCTGATGTACGCCCACGCCCAGCCTGCCGAGGATCCGATGCCTACCCGCGCGTGAACCGCTGAGCGGCCCGCTCCCCTTGCGGGTGCGGGCCGCTTCCGTCTCCCCGGGGAGACACCGGATCGTGCTGTCCGGCGCTACCCGCAGGTCACCGCACACACCGGCGCATTTTCTGCTGCACCGCCGGCAGCGCGTTGGAGGGTGGGGTCACCACGAAGAACCCGCCCAACGAGGAGCCCACCATGAGCGTCACCTTCTTCCCCGAGGAAGCCCCCGTCGTCGGATACCGCGTCGCCGACTTCTCCGGTGGTAGGGACTCGGAGCTGTTCGCCGACCGGGCCGACGCCGTTGCAGCCAGGTACGCCGCCGAGTCCGCGGGCCGCGTCCTGCCCGGTTGCACCGACCCCGAGGGCATCACCAGCATGGGCGGCTACTTCGTCGAGGCCGTCACCACGGACCTTGACCAGGCGCCGCGCATCAACGTCTCCAACATCAACGCCGTCGGGATCCTGGACCTGCTGGGTTATGCCGAGGACGGGGAGGTTGACCTGTGCGGCTCGTGCGGCGCGGAGGAGTTTGAGGGCCGCGTCCTGACTGCGCTGGCCCTGGCACCGGCGGATGCCGGAGTGCCCGCCTACGAGACCGCCGGCGCCGGCGGTGCCACGGTCGTCGAGTGCGGCCGCCGACCCGGCTACCACCAGGACATCCTGGGACGTCTCCACGAGCTCGCCACCTGGAGCCGCGACCGGCAGCGCACCGTCTACTGGAGCTAACCCAGAGCGCCGGGGCAGACCACCGAGTCGGGTGCCGACCCCGCGGTCCCACGTCCGGGGCTGTCCGCATCGTCTCCCCGCCGGCCCCTACCGCCAGGCATGCCCCTCTCCCCCGCCGGTCTGGGCACTTTCCCGCCGCGGTAGGTCCGGCCGTTCGCGGCTTGCTGCACTCGGGCGGCCTCCATCGACAGTGGAGACACACCAGTTCCCGACTAGGAGGGCAGCACCATGACCGCACCCATCACGAGCCCGTTCACCGAGTTCACCCCCGACACCGTGCCCAACGCCGACGGGCAGGCGCACGTGGCCTACTTCGCCGGCCACACCTCGTTCGTCTGGAACGGAGGGGACCGCATCGGCGTGTGCCCCGGCGGGTACGGAGAGCCCATCACCGCCTGGATCCCCGCACCGCATGGCGCGGCCTCCATGACGGCTGCCCAGGCGCTGCTGTGGATCGAATCCGCCGCTGACCTGTACCTGACCGGCCAGCACGCCTAACCAGCCACCGGGCCGGGCATCGCCGCGCAGACCGCCGGTGATGCCCGGCCACCAGTCGGCCCATCAGGGCCCGAAGAGTGCTGCGCCGCTTTCAGCGCTGTCCCCTCGATGCCCAGGTCAAAGGTGCAGGGCCACCATCGACGTCTGCTGCACCTGGGAAAGAGGGCGAGACGCTGGTGTCACACCGCACAGAGCAACCCAGGAGGACACCATGATCCGCATCCAGATCGCCGCCACCATCACCACCGACGAGACCGCCGACGTTTTCGCCCTGCACGCCGACGTCGCCGCAGCCGCCGAGGACGAGGTCATGTTCACCGTCGCCGACGAGGGCCTGCTCCTCAACGTCGCCGGGCCGGACCTGCCCGCTGTGCTCGCGGTGATCGCCCCCGCCGACGCCCTCGGCCAGATCACCTTCTTCGCCGCCGAGCAGCCTGCTCCGGCCGCAGCCTGATCTCCGGGACCCGAGCGCCCCCACCGACTGGTGGGGGCGCTTTTTCGTGCGACCACAACGGGGCACAGATTGCCCGTGTGCGCCCTGTAGCAAGCAGGGGGCCCCAGCCCGCGTGAGCGAGACTGGGGCCTCCAGTGTGGCCTGTGGCCTACGAACCGACCTTGCTGACGAGGTTGGCGACACTGCCGATCGGCTCGGCGCTGCCCGAGACGCTGCCCAGCGAACCGGTGAACGGCAGGCTCCCGAGGATGTCCCCAATGATCGGGAGGTCGGAGATCGTGTCGTAGGTGCCGAGCAGGCCGGCGATGCTGTTCAGAGATCCAGAGATCATGGTGCGCCCTTTCAGAAGGTTGTCGCCGTGCAGTCCAGATTGACGAGACATGCCGGTGCAGATTGACAGATCTCGGGCATCTCAGCCGAGCCCATCAAAGTAGCCGGGAGGCGGTGCTGACGTCTGGGCGTCCGCAACCTTCTACCTGCGACAATTCCCCGCCGGAGCACGTACGTTGACCCCACGGGCTAGTGGGATGAGGGAGGAAACGTGGAGCAGGACCTGGAATCGATCTACGGGTCGAACTGGACACGAATCATCCGGTTCTTCCCCGACTGGGGACGCGACCATCCGTTGTGGGAGAGCGGGACCGACAAGTACGCGATGGACCCGGAGGACTACGGACTCTCGGAGTCGCTGGGCCGGCGGCTGGCCGAGTGGATGAGGCACTGGGAGTCCAACCGCATCCCGGAGACCGGCTGGAAAACGGCCGACGCGGCCGAAGAGTCCGAACGCAACGGAGACGCACTGGTCGCAGATCTGCGCATCGAGGTAGCCGGCTTCGCTGAGGTCCACGACGAACGGCGACGATCAGACTTTCCCGTCGACTCCTCAAATTCTTAGAGCGCAGCTGGCAAAGAACTCGTCAGCCTGGAATACGTATTCGTCAATCCAGGCCTGTCGGTTCCCCATCAACCTGTCAGCAGGCGCGGTGCCCAACGGCCCTTTGTTTGTCAGCCGCAAGTTGTCACTTATCTGGCAACTTCCGCTCTACTGACAACCCGTGGCAACAGCTGACACGCGTATCCGCTAGCTCTGACGAGACCCGGAGCGCTCCGGAAGCCTTGATCTAAGCTCTCGCTCCGGAGGAGGGCAGCAAGGTTCTGCTGCAGCGAAGTAGTTCAGCGTTGACCTCCAGCCCCCTAGCGGGCCGAACGCGGAAGTTCTAGCTGCCGCCGCCGCCAGGGGCACTGTTGTCGCGCTCGGAAATGTCGCCGTCGACGAAGTCGACGCCGGCTCAGCGGGTCTACCGGACGCGGTCCGGCTGAGCAAACGGGAAGACTGGCCGAGCCCGGACCTGCGAGCGTCGTCGACGACGTGTTGTTGTCCCGCAACTTCCCTTCGGGACTTGAACTCTTCGAACCTCTCTCGCCCCGATGGGTGCCGCACTGCCCGCTGCGGCTTGCCCGGCTGGACGGCACCGATGCGCGTTTAGAGGTGCGGGTCAGACTCCTCTGGTAATAGTGCTTCCTTAAAGTCAGCACCTTTTCGAGTGTGCTGGCTCCGACCGGAAGAGCGGACCCGACATGCCAATTGTGAATGTTCCCATCGACGTACCCGTTGACCTGGCGGTCCGCATCGCTGCGGGCGAACTCTACCGGGACGGCAGCGTTGTCCGTCACGTCATATCTAAGAGGATCGTCAAACACCTGAGTGAAGTCGACCGAGATGCGACCGCGAAGGCCGCCAGCAAGATGCTTGCCGCGGCGAAAGCGAACCCATTGGCAGCTGGCGTAACAGCTGCGGTAGCGGTCGTCAGCGTAGGGGCGGTTGCTGCTACCACCGCCTTGGTTGCGCGCAAGAGGTCGACCAGTGCAACCATCGAACGCTTTGAAGCCGCCCTACGTAGCTATCTGGAGGAAACCGGCCAGGGGCGCATCTCTACAGACGTCATTGACGAATTGGACTCAGCCTGGTCCGCCGCAAAGGCGCTGCCCAATGGCGCATCGCACAGCCTGCAGGCGTCTCCGGTATTCGGTCAGGCAACGCAGGTCATCGCCGGTTTCACTTTCGACTTTGCCAAGGCCAACAACGCCGATGTTTCGGACCTGGTTGCCGCCGGGGACACTGGCACGGACCTCTCAGAGTATCTAGAAGTGCAACGCCGCATTCTCGACGCCGCCTGACCGCTACAGCGTATGTTCGTCGGATGAGAGGGCGAGAATTTGCAAGGGTACTCGCAGGATTGCCAACCAACCCGCCAGTCACTAATGCTTTCGAGCAGTACCACCGGCAGGGCTCGCCGGATCCCCGGACCAGTTACCGCAACCAGCGGGACCACATGGTTGCATGGATGTCGGAGAGCGAAGGTCCTGGCGCTTACGGTAGAAAAACAAGGGGTCGGGATGCGAAAGCCTCGTACAACAGCCTCCGGTGCGCCCCTGCCTTGATCTGGATGGCCGAAGCACTCGGAGAGGAGCCTGAAGTGGTGACGAGCGCTGTAGCTGCCGCCGATGCGGCCGGGCCGAATTTCACCTCCCAGTGCGCAGCAATTCGCAGAGTGGTGCCGTGGTCACGAATCGAAGAGTTGATCGGCCTGCAGCACGAAAAGCCCTCCGGCTTCGGACTGCTTCGGCGCCTCCTGCGCACCTCGAACTGACAACGGGGTGCCGCGGCCACTTGTCGTTCTAACCAGGCGGTAGAGGCTGGTCTTGGCCCCAACGCAGCCCGCGGTTAGACCGTCGGGTGGCTGCCAAAGCCGGAGGAGAGATTGGCCAAGTCCGCACCAATCTGCATCAGATGGACGCCAAGCTCACGGTCCCTCGACAAAGGTCAGCTTGCTGTACACGACTGTCGCCACGCAATGGCATCCGGTTTGGACCAGGGCGCATCAGTCTTGGGCCGTTCCGGGTGTCGGAGGCACCGGATAGCCTGATCGGCAAACCCCGGTTCGAGCGGCTCGTTCGGCATACTTGTGAAAGGCATCCCCCATGAGTGCAGACCAAATTCGGCGAGACCTCGAGCGGAAGATCAAATCACGGGCAGACGCGGAGACAGTCGCTGGGAAACATCGAACTAAAGCGTCGAGTGCAGTGGCGGCGGCGAACAAAGCGCGGGCGGATGCAACAAAAACGACAAGTGCGTCCACAGCGAAGTCGAAGATGTCCGAGGCCGGAAGGCGCGACAAGGATGCCGAGAAAGCAAGCAAGGATGCCGCCGCCGCAGACAAAAAGGCAGCCAGTCTGCGTGGCGAGGAGAGTCGGTTGCGGACCCGCCTGGCCACCGCCGAGACCTCGGAGCGAAAATCCACCGAGCAGAAGCAAAGGAGAGAGGACAGACGTGCCGAGCGCGAACGGGCCGCTGAACGCGCCGACTACGAGGGACGGATCTCCGCTGCAGAAGCGGCCGCGCATCAAGCGCAAAACACCGCAGCGACCTTGCCCCAAACCCTGCCCGAGCCCAAACCCGAGAAGCTGCGTGTTTTGTTGCTCGGGGCTGACAGTCGAGGCGCTGAGATCGGAGAGTGTGGACTTCGTATCGGCCGCGAGCAGCAACGCATCGCTGCGGCCGTAAGGGCCGCAAATCATCGTGACCTGATCGAGATTCAGCCAAGACCAGCTGCGACGACGGAGGATCTACTTGAGGGCATCAGCCAGTTCAGGCCTCACGTGGTGCACTTCTCAGGCCACAGCAACGAGAGTCTCCTCGCTTTCGAGGATGATGATGATGCGCCAAATAGCGGAACGGTTGTGGCTGGCGCCGCTTTCGCCCGCGCAATGCATGCGACGGACGAACCGCCGACGCTCGTAGTCCTGAACTCGTGCGACTCAGCCGCGCATCTGGACGCGATTGTCGGCGAACTCGTCCCGTTCGCTGTGGGAATGACCGATGCCATCGGTGACGGAGATGCCATTATTTACGCTGCACGTTTCTACGCGTCGATCGCGAATGGCCAATCAATCGCCTCGTCTCACGCGGCGGGTCTCGTAGCGCTTGAGTTCGCTGGCCTAGACCCGAAAATTGCGCTTCTGAAGGCGAATGAAGGGCTAGATCCCGCAGCCGCAGTTCTCGTGACAGGAACGGGAACGGCTTAACTACTTGCTACGAGCGTCGGCTTGAATTGGCTCGCCCGGCCTGAGCAAGCGACATGAAACGTAGAGAATCTGTTCTTGGCCAGCGCCCAGGAAGGTCCTAGCCCCGCTAATTCACTGGGCGCAAGCCCGTCGATCCTCCCACCGCGAGAACCGACGGACACGGATCTTGACCATCGCGTCAACTGTGTCGGCGTGGCACTTCATCCACTGCGTTGTGCTTGACCATCGATGGCCTGTGACAACATTGCGCCATGGTCTCAACGGAGGAACACGCATCAACTGAAAGAGAATTCGGCGAGCAACTCACCTCAGAGATCACGTCTGTGGTGAAGCTGATGCAGACGATGAAGTTGGACATCCCCGCTTACCAGCGCCCTTATACGTGGACGGCCAAGAATGTCTCGCAGCTCGTTAGCGACATCCGACGTTTCAGCTCGGCCGGGCACTACCGGATCGGGACATTCATTCTTCACCCCTCCCCCGGCGAAGACGACGACAACGCGGGAAAGTCGCTCGACATCGTGGACGGGCAGCAGCGATTTCTGACATTCGCGTTGATAGCCACCGCGTTAGCTTCCCAAATGGAAGACAAGGACGCGGACCTGACCGCTGTCCTCCACTCGGCAATTTCGGGGGTCACACTCCCGGTTCGCAAGGACGGGCGCAGCGAACGGAACCTGCGCCAAAATTACGCGCATCTGGTGCAGTTGTTCTCCGACTGGGATACCGAGAAGCGCCGGCAGTTCACCGAGTTCTTCCTCGAGGACTGCTCGGTCGTAGTGCTGCGGGTGCGTGACCTCGACGCGGCGTTCCAGATGTTCGATTCACAGAACACACGTGGCCGTGCGCTATACCCCACCGACCTGCTAAAGGCCTACCACCTACGGGAGTTCAGCCAGACCTCGCCGGATCGGGAGGCCATGCTGGCGACGGTCCGCGAATGGGAGGCGGTGGATCCGGCGGAGATCAACCACGTGATAGCGGAGGTTCTTTTCCGGATCAGATTGTGGTCCTCGAACCGTCCGATCCCGCACAAGGGGTTCACCCCGCACGACATCGGCTTGTTCAAGGGAATCAAGGAGGGCGCGAGCGGCAACGCCCGCTACCGGTGGGCGCGCCAGGCACTGCTCGCCAAGGCGTCGGTGGACCGATTCCAGCACGAGAACGCCACGCTGCTGCGACACGGTGTGGTCGAGGAGCTGGAGTATCCGTTCCTGATCACCCAGCCGATAATCGACGGGGAGGCGTTCTTCCAATCGGTGCATCACTATGTGCGCCAGACGCGCCGAGCCGGTGTGCGGTGGGAGTCCACGCCACCGTCGTCCGAGACGGACACGGCCTCTGATCCGGCGCTGAAGGATGTCCTCGAGATCATCAACCAGATGCCGCCCGGCACGGGCAACCGATATGTGCGGGAGCTATTCGATTGCTTTCTTATTGCCTTTGTGGACAGGTTCGGTTGGGAAGACGCGAAAGCTGCGAGCCTTGTGCTTGCCCGCCACACCTTTCTGCTACGGATTCATCTCGAACGGGTGCAGGCCAGTTCCGTGGACCTGCACGCACGCATGGTCCACGATCGCGTGCAGGCCCGCGACGAGAACCTGTTTTCTCAGATCAACCAGGCGATGGACCCGGAGGTCGTATTGTCCCGGCCGGCGCCCGTACTCGAGGCGGACACCATCATCCCGGAGCCGCTCGAGCGCCTGTACTCAGGCTATTCGGCCTCTGACGAGCAGGAGTCGCAGGCATGACAGTCGACGCGACAGCTGACGGCCTGAAGAAGCTGTCTGTCAAGGACGTTTTTGCCGACGACAGGTACCGGGTTCCGCTGTACCAACGCGCCTACGCGTGGACCAAGACAGAAATCCACACGCTGCTGATCGATATCCAGGACGCAAGGAAGAACAGTCTGCGCAACGGCGCGGATCCTGACCCCCGCAAGTACTACATCGGTTCGCTGGTCGTGAACACGTCGCGTTCCGAGGACGATGTGGTGCACGAGGTGGTGGACGGCCAGCAGCGGCTGACCACGCTGTTCGTGATGCTATCCGTGGCACCGGAGGTGCTGGGCCATCCTCAGGCGTGGAGCCACCTCCTGGAGAACAAGCTCAGCTTTGAGGGGCGCTCTGACGCTCGTGACGACCTACTACGGCTTGCACGACGTGGCCCCTCGGCCATCAACAGTCTGCGCACCGACGGCATCAAGAACGCCGCCGAGATCATCCAGTCGGCCGCACTTCGCGGTGCCAGCACCGACGTCGGAGCGGGCACCGCGCCGGCCGACGATCACAGCGCGGCCAAGGATCCAAGTTTCACCGCCGAGGACCTCGAGTACCTACTCGAGCACGTGATGATCCTGCGCACGGACCTGCCTCCCAGCACCGATCTAAATCACTACTTCGAGGTGATGAACACCCGGGGCGAGCAGCTGGAAAAGCACGAGATCCTCAAGGCCCGACTGATCGCGGCTCTCGACGACCCGACGGAAAGAGCAACGTTCTCCCAGGTTTGGGATGCGTGCGCGATTCTGGACCGGCATCTCCAGACACAGTTCTCCCCGTCCAAGACTGACGGCGTGACTGAGCGCGCCCGAATCTTCGGCAGCGAGTGGGACACCCTGGTCCCCCGCAACGGACGTGAGTTATTCGACGCACTAGCCGAGCAACGTCGCGGTGAGAATCAAGCCGATTTGGTGGACGCCAACGTCAACCGCATCTCGTTGGCGGAGGTCCTCGAGACCGGAACACGACCGCAGTCTGGAGAGACAACTGATGAGGCGATTGACGAGTCGGGCTCGTACGGGGCGATCGTTGACTTTCCCAACCTGCTCCTCCACGCGCTCAAGATCTTCCGACATGAGGAGTTCTCCTGGGCAGTAGACATCGATTCCAGACCGGGTGAGGTGCGACTCGAGGACAAGTACCTCCTGGAGGAGTTCGCGCTCCGACATCCTGACGGCGCCGGCCAGGCCCGCACCTTCGATGCCCACCAGGTACGCGAGTTCGCATTTGTCCTGTTCAAGTCCCGCTATCTGCTCGACACCTATGTGATCCGGACGCAGGCCAACACCGCCGGCGATCACGAGGAGAACTGGGTTATACACCGGGCATTCCGCAGGCGGAAAGGCAAACAGTCGCAACAGTTGAGCGCACGGAATACCTTCAGAGCGAACGACTCGGATTCAGATGCCGATGGAAGTGAAGCGGCGGTCCACAGGCAGGTACTACTCCTGCAGGCGATGTTCCAGGTGTCCGACACCCGCCGTTCGTCAAAGTACTTCCTCTTTCAGATGCTCCAATGGCTCCACGCCCAAGATCAGACCTCGCCGGTCCGGGGCAGCGAGTTCGTTGCCCTACTGGAGTCGTCGGCCCGCGATCGACTCGCCGTCCTGTACAGCCCCGACCACGTGAATCTCGGAACAATGGTCCAGAACTTCCTGTTCAACGTGCTCGACTACGAACTGTGGAGACTCGCCGCGGATCAGGGCCGGATGGACCGGCTCCTCGGCTTCGCCACCCAGGTGGGCAGGCTGTCAGCAGAGGTGTTGCGTCGGGATGCGCCGCAGTTCCGGTTCCGGTATCGCACGTCGGTAGAGCACTTCTACCCGTCACAACCGGCCACCGAGGAGGGGCACGAGCAGCTCCCCGGCAAAGATGTCGACCAATTCGGCAATCTGTGCATTATGTCCCGGTCAGAGAACTCGCGCCGGAACAACCTGATGCCCAAGGCAAAGGCCGAGCAGTTCGCCAGCAAGGGACAGAGTCTGAAGTTTCAGCTCATGGCCGAGATCGCAACCAAAAGCGAATGGGGACGCTCGCAGATCGCGTCCCACGGCGAGATGATGACGCAGATTCTGGAGGACGTGATCGACTCCCGCTCGGCTGGCTGAGCGAGCTGTCCGAGCGTCAGTCGAGCAACTTCTCGCGCTATTCGTCGAGGGTTCCCCGTGAGGGCTAAGGCGGCGCGCCCGAAGTGCTACCGCCGACGCGACAATTACCTTTGCAGGGACCCTCCATCACAAAGGAAACTTCTGCCTTGCCCACCACTAACGCCGCCTTCATCTGGTCCATCGCAAACAAGCTGCGGGGGCCCTACCAGCCCAATCAGTACGGCGATGTGATCCTGCCGTTCACGATCCTGCGGCGCCTGGACGCGATCCTCGCGCCCACCAAGGCGGAAGTGCTCACCCAGCACGCCAGGTTGCAGGACAGCGGCATCGACCCGTTCGTGGTTCTGCGGTCAAAGTTCGGGCTGCCGTTCTTCAACACCTCGGTGTGGGACTTCGGCAAGCTCGCTGCGGAGCCGGCGGGTCTGGCGGATAACCTCGTCGACTACATCGAGGGGTTCTCGGCCAATATTCGGGATGTCTTTGATGGCTACAAGCTGCCGGAACTGATCGATGATCTAGACAAGAAGGACCGCCTGTTCCTCATCGTCAAGGATTTTGCGAACGTGGACCTGCACCCGGACCGGGTCAGCGGACACGACATGGGCTACATCTTCGAAGAGCTCATCCGGAAGTTCGCCGAGTCCAACAACGCCCAGGCCGGCGACCACTTCACCCCACGCGAAGTCATCTCCCTCATGGTGGACTTGCTCTACGCCGACAAGGACCTCGAGCTCACCACACCCGGCATCGTGCGCACCATCTACGATCCAGCCTCCGGCACCGGCGGCATGCTCTCAGTGGCCTATGACCATCTGGTGGAGATGAACCCTGACGCCAAGCCGGTGCTGTACGGACAGGAGGTCAACTCGCGCTCGTACGCCATGTGCAAGTCGGACATGGTGATCAAGGGCCAGGGCGTGGACAACATCTACAACGGTGACACGCTCACCGACGACGGCTTCCACGGCGAGCACTTCGACTTCCTGCTGTCGAATCCGCCGTTCGGTGTGGAGTGGAAGACGCAGCAGAAGGCGGTGAAGGACGAGCACGAGCAGCGGGGCTTCGCGGGCCGTTTCGGCCCCGGCCTACCGCGGGTCTCCGACGGCTCCCTGCTGTTCCTGATGCACCTGATCAGCAAGATGCGGCCCGTCCGCACCCCGGAGGACAAGGGCTCCCGGCTGGCGATCGTCCTCAACGGCTCGCCCCTGTTTACCGGCGGCGCCGGCTCGGGCGAGTCCAACATCCGGCAGTGGATCATCGAGAACGACCTGCTCGACGCGATCATCGCGCTGCCGACGGACATGTTCTACAACACCGGCATCTCCACCTACATCTGGATCCTGGACAACGCTAAGACCGACGAGCGCAAGGGCAAGATCCAGCTCATCAATGCGGTCGAGATGTTCGGCAAGATGCGCAAGTCCCTCGGCTCCAAGCGCAAGATGCTGCGCCCGCAGGACATCGAGAAGATCTGCGAACTCTACGACGGCTTTGAAAACCACGACAACGACGACGAGGCGCCCGCCCTCTCGAAAGCGTTCGCCAACTCGGAGTTCGGGTACCGCACCATCACGGTGGAGCGACCCCTGCAGCTGCGGTTCCACATAACGACGGATACCGCCGAGCTCGTGCTCGCGACTAAGGCGATCGCCAAGCTCCCTGCGGCCGATCAGGACGCCATCCGCAGCTCTCTCACCGAGTTCGTCGGACACTCCTGGACCAACCGCGACGCCTTCGTGACCGAGCTCAAAGCAGCCCTGAAGTCCGCGGGCATGGCCAAGGTCGGCGCCCCGGTGGTCAAGACAATCTGGACGACGATCGGCGAGCACGACCCCAAGGCCGACGTCATCACCACCAAGGGCAACCCCGAACCCGACACCTCGCTGCGCGACACCGAGAATGTGCCGCTGTCCGAGGACATCGAGGAGTACTTCGCCCGCGAAGTCCTGCCCCATATCCCGGACGCATGGATCGACCACGACAAGACCCGCACCGGCTACGAAATCCCTTTCACCCGGCACTTCTACCGCTACACCCCGCCCCGCCCCCTCGAAGAAATCCAGAAAGACCTGCGTGAGCTTGTGACAGAAATCCAGGCCATGCTCGCGGAGGTGGGGGCGTAGATGTACCCCACCCAGCAGCTTCGACGATTGGCACGGATCAAGAACGGTTCCGATCACAGCCAGGTTCAGGACGACCTCGGCGAGTTCCCTGTTTACGGGTCAGGCGGAGAGTTCGCTAGGGCGAGCCGCCCGCTTTACTCTGGGCCTTCCGTGTTGCTGGGACGCAAAGGGACCATTGATCGCCCCCTACTAGTCGATGGCGAGTTCTGGACTGTCGACACAATGTTCTGCGCTCAGCCCTATGCGACTGTGAATCCAACATTCCTTTACTACGCATGCACGACAATCCCGTTCGATCTGCTCTCCACGAGTACAGCCCTTCCAAGCATGACGCAGGGCGATCTGAACGCAGTACGGCTCCCGGCTCCGGAAACTGAAACTCAACGGCTGATTGCCGAATTTCTCGACCGTGAGACCGCCAAGATCGATGCGCTGATCGACAAGCAGGAGCAGCTCATCGCCACCCTGCGCGAGGACCGCGCCGCCACAATCACCCACGCAGTCACCAGGGGGATCGAACCACAAACGAGCGTCAGCCCCTCAGCTCTCGACTGGGTTTCCGAGATTCCTGACCATTGGGGCCATTCCCGCATAGGCTACGCTTGCGATCTGCTGACCGGGTTTCCGTTTAGAAGCGAAGGGTTCACGGACGACTCGGGCGAACTTCCCCTTCTCCGCGGAATCAACGTTGGAGTGCAGAAAATCGACTGGTCTTCGGCAGTCTATTGGCCGCGCAGCGAGTCGGCTGATCTTCATTCTTATCGACTCCAAGTCGGCGACATCGTAGTTGGCCTCGACCGTCCCTTCATCGGCGCGGGAACTCGGGTTGCTAAAATTCACGCCCAGGATGTGCCCTCCCTCCTACTCCAGCGCGTTCTTCGCCTAAGGACCTCTGCCGATTTCGAGAATCGATACGTTGCGTATCTGCTCTCCGGACAGGGTTTCGTCGATCACTTGACTCCCATGTTTACTGGAGTGAGCGTTCCCCATATCAGTCCAGGCCAGGTTGCGTCGTTCGCTATCCCTAAACCGCCGCTGCATGAGCAACGTAAAATCGCAGACTTTCTCGATGTGCGCTGCGCAAGCATCGATGCCCTGATCGACAAGGCAACGGAGATGATCGACGTGCTAGGCGAGTACCGCTCCGCCCTGATCACTAATGCCGTGACGGGCCGGATCGACGTGAGGGAGGCTGTGTAACCATGGCCCAGCATCACGAGTCCGTGCTCGAGGACGAGATCTGCGCGCACCTGGCCGCGCATGGCTGGGAGTACTCGCCCAACGATGCCGGGTACGACCGTGAACTCGCCCTGTTTCCCGAGGACGTGTTCTGGTGGCTGCAGCACTCCCAGTCCGACGAGTGGGACAAGCGCGTCAAACCCGCAGACCAGTCCGCAGCACAGGAGAAGTCAAAGGCCGCGCTTCTGCAGCGGCTGTCCAAAGCCCTGTCGGCGGATCTGAAAGCCGACGGTGGGACGCTCGCCGTGCTACGGCGCGGCTTCTCGGACTTCAATGCGAACTTCGCGATGTGCCAGTTCAAGCCGAACTCCGGGCTTAACGCCACCACGGCCGCCAGGTACCAGGCGGTGCGACTGCGGGTCATGCGGCAGGTCCACTACTCCAAGTCCAACCCGAAGAAGTCTATCGACCTGGTGTTCTTCGTCAACGGAATCCCGGTGGCGACGGCCGAACTCAAGACTGACTTCACGCAGTCGGTCGAGCACGCTATCGAGCAGTACAAGAAGGACCGCCTGCCCAAGGGCGAGCCGCTGCTCGGCTTTGCCACCCGCGCCCTGGTGCACTTCGCGGTATCCAACACCGAAGTGCATATGACCACCCGGCTCGCCGGCCAGGACACCGTGTTCCTGCCCTTCAACCGCGGCAACGGCCACCACGCCGGCAACCCGCCCAACCCGCACGGCTCGGCCACCGCCTACCTGTGGGAGACCATTCTCCAGCGCGACACCTGGCTGGAGATCCTCGACCGTTTCATGCACCTGGAGATCACCGAGAAGCGCGATCCGGACACCGGCAAGAAGACCCGAAAAGAGACCTTGCTCTTCCCGCGCTACCACCAGTGGGACGCCGTCACCCGACTCGTCCAGGCCGCCCGCACCGAAGGGCCCGGGCATAAGTACCTCGTCCAGCACTCCGCCGGCTCGGGCAAGACCAACTCCATCTCCTGGCTCGCCCAGCGACTGTCGTCGCTGTATGACGAGGACGACGACAAGGTGTTCTCGTCCGTCATCGTGGTCACCGACCGGACCGTTCTCGACGCGCAACTGCAAGAGGCCATCCACCAGATCAACCGCACCACCGGCGTCGTGGCCCACATCGATGGGCTGACCGGCTCGAAATCCTCAGAACTGGCCGAGGCTCTCGAGTCGGGGACCCACATCGTCGTCGTCACCATCCAGACCTTCCCCTACGCCCTGGACGCCATCTCCGACCGCACCACCCTCCGAGGTCGGTCCTTTGCGATCATCGCCGACGAAGCCCACTCCTCCCAGGCCGGTGGAGCGTCCAACAAACTCAAGCAGGTCCTGTCGCAGGCCGAACTCGACGAGGTCGCCCAGGGCGGAGCCGTGTCGGCCGAGGACATGCTCGCCGCCGAGACCAAAGCCCGCGCCGAGGCCGGCAACATCTCCTTCTTCGCCTTCACCGCCACCCCCAAGGCCACCACGCTGGAGCTGTTCGGCCGCCCTGGCCCCGACGGCACCCCGCAGCCGTTCCACCTGTACTCGATGCAGCAGGCGATCGACGAGGGCTTCATCCTGGACGTCCTGCGCAACTACACCCCGTACAAGACCGCGTTCCGGCTGTCGCACAACGGCAAGACCTACGCCACCAGCGACACCGGCGAAGGCACCGTCGCCGTGACCACCGAGGGCGGCGACGACGACCTTGTGGACCGCTCCGCTGCGGTGAAGTCGGTGATGAACTGGGTCAAGCTGCACCCCACCAACATCTCGCAGAAGGTGCAGATCATCGTCGAGCACTTCCGGCAGAACGTCGCCTGGCGACTGAACGGGCAGGCCAAAGCGATGGTGGTGACCAGTTCCCGCAAGGCCGCCGTGCGATACAAGCTCGCCTTTGACCGCTACGTTTCCGAGAACGGCTACAGCGACATCGCCGCGCTGGTCGCCTTCTCCGGGGAGCTCACCGACCACGAGTCCGGCACCGACGAGCCGTTCTCCGAGATCAACATGAACCCCGGGCTCAAGGGCCGCGACCTGCGGGACGCGTTTGCCACCGACGAGTTCCAGGTGATGCTGGTGGCCAACAAGTTCCAGACCGGTTTCGACCAGCCCAAACTCGTGGCCATGTACGTCGACAAGCGTCTCGGCGGGGTCCAGGCCGTGCAGACCCTCTCGCGGCTCAACCGGACCTTCCCGCCGCTGAAAGACCAGACCTTCGTGCTGGACTTCGCCAACGAGGTCGACGACATCGTGGACGCGTTCGCGCCCTACTACGAGGCCACCACCCTGGCCGACATCACCGATCCGAACATCGTCCACGACACCGAACGCAAACTCTCCGTCGCCGGCATCTACGAGCGCTCCGAGGTCGACGGCTTCGCCGATGCCTTCCTCGCCCGAGAGGGCCACAACGCGCTGGTGAAGTGGGTCGCTCCCGCTGCCGACCGTTTCACCGTGCGGATGCGGTCCGCGGTCGACGCCTCCGACGCTGTGGAAATCGACGAGCTGCAGATGTTCAGGAAAGACGTGGGCACCTACGTTCGACAGTACGAGTTCCTGTCCCAGCTGTTCGACTACGAAAACCCATGGCTGGAAAAGCTCTCGCTGTATCTCAAGCTCCTGGCCCCGCAGCTCAGCAGTGGGGAGAAGGACACCCCCATCGACCTGTCCGCGGTGGCTATCGACTACCTCGGCCACCACCGGCAGGCCACCCGGGACGGTGAGCTCTCCGGCAGCACCCCACTGGAGCCAGCGCGCGACGCCGGAACCGGCACGGTCCGCGACCCCGACATGGTCGCCCTCGACGAAGTGATCGACCGCATCAACGACCTGTTCGCCGGAAACCACCCCGACTCCTCCGTCCGCAACGTGGTCACCCACATCAAGGACCGGCTCGAAGAGAGCGAGACCCTCAAGACACAGGCCCAGAACAATTCACTCGCCCAGTTCCGCGCGAGCCCCGACATCGATGTCGCTTTCACCGACGCAGTCATCGGATCCATGGACTCCTCGGCAGACCTCTCCGCCCAGATCCTCAACAACAAGGACCTCGCCCGAGCACTGCTCGGCGAGCTCCTGCCGGCCGTCTATCGGACTCTGAGCAAGGCAGGCTGAGGCGTGGTAGGAAAGTCATTTTTTTCAGTTTCTCTGGTCATTAACTATGGACTCGAATAGGAGTGTCCGTGCCGTGGGATCAACTGCGCATTTCTTCATTCCGCTCAGCCGCACACTGCACGTACCTAACGGCTTCAACAAAACCAAGAAGGCCACCGGATGGATTGAACAGGACGACGGATCTTCGTCTCCCACAGCCGACAGCGTCCACTTCGTGTTTCACCAAGTCGAGACTAAAGGGTCGCCTCCCATATCGATTGAATCGAGCTTCCAACTCGCTGCAGAACGGACTAACGGGGAGCGTCGTCAAGAACGCCTTTCCGACATCCTAGAGCCTGTCCAATCAACAGTGGCGGAAGCTATGGTCGATCTAGATTTCACAGGGAAGAACACAACGGCGCCCACGAGCGATAATGTCCCAGATGAATTCACGGCCGCCTTTGACTACGCAGTTTCGGAATTAAACGTATTACTTCGAGCGTTCGCCTTAATTTCGAATGAACCGCTCAGACTTGTAACTAGGGAGTCCTTGCCACCAATGATCCCCTTAGCCACTTCGGACACCCAGCCTTGGCGAATGATCGAAAAGGGCGAATTGCCCGATTTGCAGGGGCTTAGCGTCTTCAATTTAAATTGGAATATTCCTTTTGTTAGTAGCGTCACCCAGGATTCGGCCGATTTGGATTCTTGGCTAGACGCAGCCCTTGTCAATCTTTCTAATGATGGACCTTTCACTGCTTACTTCGATTTTCGACGCGAAGCCGACATGTACTTCACTAAAGAGGGCAACTATAGAATCGCCGCCATACTATATGCTTCAAGTTGCGAAGCACTGCTAGACGAACTGCTGCAGCACACGCTCTGGGAGGAGGACCTACGCCCCGAGCAGGCGGTAACGCGCTTCCTAAACAAGCGCGGAACTGCTCGAGGCATCGTCGATCTTGTTAAGAACGAACTCCAAAAGTTCTACCAGCACTATGGGTGGGGCCAGGAAGCCCCGGAAATTATTGAGCAATGGGTTACGGATGTGGCTTCGCTTCGCAATAGAGCAATCCACTACGGATACACTCCGACTCTCGACGAGATTCGAGCGTGCCTCCGCACAGTTGACGAAGTCGTTAAATTTGTCTCCGATAGGGTTTTTGAAGCTCGTGCAGAACGACCTATTACGGCGCTAGCCGTCCTCGGCCATCAGGGCTTGGAAAATCGAGGCGGCTGGGATGACCGCTTCAGCGATTTCGAAAATAATCTCTCTGAAGTTAATCTACGTCTGAGAATCTACAAGCGATGGCGGGAGGCATTGTCCTCGTTCCGAGACGGTAGAAATCGAATAATGCCTCTGGACCTCGAAGGATCTCTTTGCTACATCGTAATCTCTCCACAGGACGATTCTCAGTATTTTCTGGTACATAAGAATAAAGTCTCGGCTCAAGAGATCGCCCAGGGCGAAGTTTCATTGTCCTCAGCGGCTGAATCGACAATCCAGTATTACCAGAACCTCAATTTGCAAATTCCCTTAGTTATCCAAGTTGAATACGAAAATGTTGAACTCCAGGCGCAGCCGACTTGGAAGCATTTTGTTTACGACGTTCTGCCCGGTCACGAAGTCTGCGTTTCAACTCTTCCGAGGTTTCCCTCCACGTGAAGCGACGGGCCAGTGATCAGGTCGCCTAACGTTCTAAGTGATACCATAGAGAGCCGACGCGCTCGGGCTCCCGATTCACCAACACTCCTCCGATTGCGCCCGTTTTTCTGCCGCAGATTCAAGCTGATTTCGAATCGGCAATCAGAATACCGTTAGATCGGTCAAATCTCAGTGGCACCAATTCGTTCCTTCAAAACCGCTGCGAGTTTTTGGTTCTTGTACCTGGCTCGCAGACGGACACCGTTATCCGCTGCTCGAGGCCGTGCAGTGCCGCAATTTCTTCGTGCGTGGTCTCCTTCGATCGGGGAAGTGACAGATTCCTGCGAACCGTGTGACACGCCAGTGAGAAATTGACAGATTGTTTGAGAACCGACAACGAGATGTCGGTTCTCATCCAACTTGTCAGCTTCGTGCCGATCCAGCAGCACGTTGTCAGCAAATTGTCAGAGGCCGATTGTCACGAAGTTGGCAGAATCCTCGTTCCTGACAGTTTTTCCAGCGTCTCCGAGAGGGCCGCACTTCGTTCGGCTCGACCGACTCCGGAGCCTTCTTTCACAAGAGTGGCTGGTCCCACCCACCTTCGATCCCGAGGTCAAAGGGTTAGCGGTAAACCACCTCGAAGGACCTTGGTACCCATATCGATATGTCTTGTAACAGCGCCCCAGTCTCAGTCGAATTGAGTACTGACTACGTAATGAGTGACCAGCGACGCGGCACGCTTCTGTGGATCAACGGTGCCCATGGCAGTGGCAAGACTCATGTTGCCGCTGACCTGGTCCGTCGTGTGCCGCACTCCCACCTCGCCGATCCGGAACATGTTGGTTTCGGCTTACGCCGGATGTACCCGCGGAGCGAGAGACCTGACTACCGAACCCTTTACGCTTGGACCTCTGCCGTCTCATCCACTTTGATCGACATTCTCGATCACACGGGGGCGACGATCATTGCTCCCCAAACTGTCGTCGACAGCCTCCTCCTATCTCACGTACTCGATCCCGTACAGGCATCGCAGCACCGGGTTATTCACGTCACGCTGTCACTGCAACTCCACGAACTGCGTAGGCGACTCCGATCTCGTGGCGACGTGATCGCGGCCTACGCCCAGCATCATGCTGACGCCACACTCGATGCGTTATCTGCGCCGGAGTTCGGGGTGCATATCGACACAGGCAACCGGACCGTGCAACAGGTCGCCGACGAAATCGCGAAGGTCGCTGGCCTGGACATTCGACCGGACCGCTCGTTCCCTGCGGCCAGGGCTATCCGTACGGCAGCGCTGCGAGTCTCGGCTATCCGTTCACCTTGGGCCTGAGCAGATCGGGTGCGACTACCAGTCAGCGGCCCGACTAGATTGCGTGCAACAGGCGCTCACCTTCGAGCCTCTCGGCCTATCAGAAAAGTGCCGCCATATGAAGCTGAGAAATCCCTCTAAACGAAGTTGAAGGTCACACCATCACGGCCACGGTGGCTTTCTTTCGAGAGCGTGTCCACCTTAGGAGATCTGGATGCACCGAATCATCAGCTACGCCCCAGAGCACCGGTCTGCGCTACTAGACCTCTCACTCCGGGCTTGGAAACCAGTCTTCCCGATAGTGAGGAACGAAGTGCCGGGTTTCGTGTACAGCGCGTTCTACCCAAGTGGGTGGCGCGAAAGGCAGCTCAAGGACCTGTCAGAAGTGCTTGACAACGAACCTGAGAACGTCGATGTCGCGGTTGATGAGGGGCGGCCAATCGGATGGGTGTGCACTCGCTTGCACCCTCCCTATCCGCCAGACTGAGGTGAGACACCCGGGCTGGCTGGTTGAGAGGCTGGGGCGCGAGCAGAAGGAGAACCCAGCATGACGATCACTGTGACCACTGACGCGGCCATGGAGGCCTCGCAGACGACGCCGACGACCTCGACGCGGGAGACGGTTCAGGCCCCGCGAACCGGGCGGCCGGCCCGGCGGACGTTCACCGCCGAGTACAAGCGGCGCATCGTCGCCGAGTACGAGCAGGCCCCGTCCGGGCAGAAGGGCCGCGTGCTGCGCCGGGAGGGCCTCTACGATTCCAGCGTCAAGCAGTGGCGGGCCCAGATCGAAGCCGGAACACTGGGCAGGGTGAGCACCAAGAAGCCGCGGGCGGGTCAGTCGCCGGAGCAGGCGCGCATCGCCGAGCTGGAAAAGCAGATCGGCAAGCTCGAGGCGGACGCGGCCCGAAAGGACAAGGTCATCGCCGACCGTGACGCCGCTCTGGAGGTCATGGGAAAAGGTGTCGCGTTCTKGGAAGCGCTCTCCAAGAAAAACAAGGGGTGACCAGGGCGGCCTGGCGCACCTGGCAGGCCGAAACCGCGCAGCTGCTGACCTCGCTGCTGGGCGTGGTGCGGGCCTGCGCCCTGGTCGGCCGGTCCCGGGCGACCCATCACCGCCAGGCCAATCCCAAGCCGCGCGCCTTGGGGCCGCACCCCAAAGCCCGGCACCCTGCCGAGCTCACCGACGCCGAGCGCGCCGCGATCCTCGGGGTGATCACCAGCGAGGCCTACGCCGATCTGTCGGTGGCGCAGGTGTGGGCCCGCGAGCTCGACGCCGGCCGCTATCACTGCTCGCAGCGCACGATGCACCGGATCCTGGCGGCGCAGGCGATGAACGGCGAACGCCGCCGCCAGGCCACCCATCCACCACGCAAGATCCCTGAACTGGTCGCGACCTCGTCAAATGACGTGTGGTCGTGGGATATTACGAAAATGCGGGGCCCGTCCAAGGGCATCTGGTACCACGCCTATGTCGTCATCGACATCTTCTCCCGCTACGTGGTGGGCTGGCGTATCGAGACCGTCGAAGACGGCGAACTGGCCGCTGACCTGGTCGCCGATTCCATCGCTGAGCAGGGCCGGGCGCCGGGGTATCTCCACGCCGACGGCGGTGCGGCGATGACCTCGAAGCCGTTGGCCTCGCTGCTGTGCGATCTGGATGTGACCCGGTCGCACAATCGGCCGCGGACCAGCAACGACAATCCCTACAGCGAGTCCCAGTTCAAGACGATGAAGTACACGCCGGACTACCCCGAGCGGTTCGCCAGCATCGGCCAGGCACGGGCCTGGATGAACCAGTTCATCCACTGGTACAACCACCAGCACCGCCATAGCGGGATCGGACTGCACACCCCGGCCAGCGTCCACGACGGCACCGCCGAGACCATCCGCGACAGGCGCCAGCTCGTGCTCGACGCCGCCTACGCCAAGCACCCCGAACGGTTCAACCGACGACCACACCCACCCCGACTCCCAGAGAAGGCGACCATCAACGACCCCGCCGCCCGAGAACCCGAAACTAGCCAAGCTSAACCGACTACCGCMCGTCKSATKTGRTKTGACACGCTCMSCCTGACGACAACATGGGCGAGGTGTTTGTCATCGCCGTTGATCCCGACTATCAGCAACGGGGGGTTGGGCGTCATCTCCTGGAGCACGCGTTCGCTCGAGTTCGCGCGGCGGGCATGGCAATGGTGRTGGTCGAGACGGGTGGCGATAGCGGGCACGCGCCTGCGCGAAGAGTGTACGAGTCGATCGGCTTCGAGCCGTGGCCTGTAGCGCGATACTTCAAGCASCTCGATCAGTAGGAGGCGCTCAGGGGCGCACATCCATCTCAACTGCCGAGAGGTCTATAGCCGTCCCCTCGGCCCCCATCTAAGTGGGCCATCTTTCCAGGGCGGCGTCACATTCCAGCGAAAGGCGGAACTGCTCGGTGGAGGACCGCTCGCCGGTCACAATGGTCGGGTGAGCCTTATATTGCGTCGCGCTGACGCCTCGGATGCCGACTTTCTTACCGAGATGCTCGTCGAAGCGGCCTTCTGGAGACCTGACGATGTTGGGGGCAGCGTCGCAGGGGTCTTGCGTGAACCGCAGCTTGCCCACTACGTCGTGGGCTGGCCGCGTTACGGGGACCTTGGCGTGGTCGCGCTGTACGAGGGAGCGCCCGTGGGGGCAGCCTGGGTGCGACTGCTCCCGGAGAGCGATCCTGGCTACGGCTACGTCGATGCCGCCACGCCCGAGCTGGCCATGGGGGTCGTGCGGAGTTGGCGCGGACACGGACTTGGGTCCCGACTTCTTGACGCGCTGATCGGGGCCGCACGACAGCAGGGGCTGGCRTCGTTGAGCTTGAGCGTTGAAACAGACAACTTTGCGCTGCATCTCTACGAAAGCGCAGGTTTTCAACAGGTCGCCAAGGTGGGTGAATCGCTTACTATGCTCCTGCGCCTGCAAGATCCCAGTCGGGCTTAGCTGGAGAACGGGGATGCGGTGCCGGTCGTCTTGTCTGTGGTTCACCTAGCTTGGAGCCTCGAGGAAGGCGATACTCGGGGCTCATGTAGGTATTCCATCGAGGTGGGCGGCTTCGCGCCCAGTTGAGATAAGCCGGGCCGCGTTCGCCGAGCGCCTCGGGTTCTCGCTGGTCACGCCACAGAGTCTCGGGATTCGGGCGCCGACCGCGGGCATTGTGCCCTGGGCCTGGCAGTTTCCGCTGATTCTAGCTGGTACGGGGAGCGGCCCTGGGGCTGTTCCCGGGGCGATACTCAGCATGACGCTGTACTTGACGGTGTTCTCGGTGTTCTCGGTGTTCGCCGGCTTGGAGGCTGTAGGTGCAGTAGGGGCTGGAGCTSGGTATCTGSTGAGAGAGCGCTCCGCCGGGGTGGCAGTGCCTGCTGGGAGCGTGGTGGCCACGCTGGCAGGGTTGATCGCTGCGCTGGCTTCCGCCGTCCTCGTTGGCTGACCCGTGCCGGGCAGAGAGCCGGGACACGTTGCCGATGTCTCACCGCGAAGATGGATTCATCGACACTCGGCCGGCTGCCTTCGCTGACAAAATAGTGGCACGCTACTGACACGCAGTTGGCAAACTGACAAACTGTTTGGCAACCGACACGAGAGCTACAGCCCCCGCGCCATGTCCACGAAACGCGAGTAATGCAGCTGATGCGCCACCGTGATCGTGGACGTGGGACCACCACGGTGCTTACCCAGGATCAGGTCGGCCTCTCCGGCCCGCGGGTCGTCGCGCTCGGAGGCGTCCGGCCGGTGGAGCAGCATGACGATGTCCGCGTCCTGCTCCAGTGAGCCGGACTCACGGAGGTCGGACACCTGGGGCCGCTTGTCCGTCCGCTGCTCCGGGCCACGGTTCAGCTGGGAGATCGCGATCAGGGGGACGTCGATCTCCTTGGCCAGCAGCTTGAGCTGACGAGAGAACTCGGAGACCTCCTGCTGACGGGACTCGACCTTCTTGCCCGAGGACATCAGCTGCAGGTAGTCCACCACGATCAGCCGCAGGTCGTGCTTCTGTTTGAGCCGGCGGGCCTTGGCGCGGATCTCCATCATCGTCATGTTGGGAGAGTCATCGATGAACAGGGGCGCCTCGGAGATCTCGCCCATGCGCCGGGCCATCCGGGTCCAGTCCTCGTCGCTCATCTTGCCCGACTTCATGTCGGACAACTTGACGCGTGCCTCGGCGCTCATCAGACGCATGACGATCTCGGTACGACTCATCTCCAGCGAGAACACCACCGAGGCGAGGCCGTGCTTGATGGAGCACGACCGCATGATGTCCAGGCCGATGGTCGAGTTGTGCGTGGGGATCGCGGTGGGGCCCGCCAGGTACAGGTGGTCGGCAGCGGCCACCTCGATGCACTTCACCGGGACGCTCTCGGCGCCGCGCACATCCGTGATCACCCGGGCCGCCCGGCCGGAGCCGGGATGCTCGGGGACGACGATCCCGAAGTCACAGACCAGCATGAGGGTGTCGAGCGATTTGGTGGTGACGATCTGCTCGGTGCCACCCATCTCGATACGCCACTCGTGCTCGGCGTCGGCGACCAGCTCGGTGCCGTCGTTGAACCGCACTGTGAAGCATGGACGGTCCTGCCACACCTCGGTCACGGCGACGACCTCGGTGGGCTGCCCGTCGGCATCCAGCACCCGGTCCCCCACGACGACTTCGCCCATGGTGGTCTGGCCGTCGGGCGTGGGCAGGACGGTGTCGAGGGCCAGCGCCTTACCCACGCCGGGGCGGGCGGCGATGATGATCATCTGGCCACCGTGCAGGCCGTTGGTCACGGCGTCCAGGTCGGCGAATCCGGTGGGCACTCCCTGGGCGAGCCCGCCCGCGGTGTGGATCGCGTCGATCTCGTCCATCGTGGGCTGCAGCAGCTCCTCGATGATCACGAAGTCCTCGGTGGTGCGCCGCTCTGTGACCTCGAAGATCTCCGCCTGGGCGCGGTCCACCACCTCGGCGACGTCCGCGCCCTCGGACCCCGAGTAGCCGAACTGCACGATCCGGGTGCCGGCGTCGACCAGGCGGCGCAGCACCGCCTTCTCCGCGACGATCTGCGCGTAGTACCCGGCGTTGGCCGCGGTGGGGACGGTGGAGATGAGCGTGTGCAGGTACGGGGCACCGCCGGCACGGCGGAGGTCGCCCCGACGGTCGAGCTCGGCGGCCACGGTGACGGCGTCGGCCGGCTCACCGCGTGCGTACAGGTCGAGGATGACGTCGTAGATGGCCTGGTGCGCGGGCTTGTAGAAGTCGCCCGGCTGGATCTCCTCCACCACGTCCGCGATGGCGTCCTTGCTCAACAGCATCCCGCCGAGCACGGACTGCTCGGCGGTGAGGTCCTGCGGCGGGGTGCGGCCGAACTCTCCGCCGCCACCCTCGTCCGGCGGAGGCGGCATCTCGCCGGGACCGCTGAATCCCCCCTGCGCCATGACCGCTCCTCTCCGCCGTAGAACTCATACCGTCACCGACCCCGATCAGGCACCAACCCGAATGGGCACCGGCCCTGAACAGGCGCCGAGCGACCTCTCCACTGTAGGTCACCGCGCCGACACGCCCGGCGCCCCGTCCACCCGGTTATCCACAGGTCTATCCACATTTGCGAGAGAGCACCTGTGGACAACTGTGAATGGATGTGGGTTACGCAGGGCCGATGGGCGTATCACTGTGGACAACCGGTGGAAACCGCTGGCCACTTTCAGCAAACCCGCAGATCACCATCATCGTTGCAGGTCGTGGCGCCGGTGGAGAACGGTGCTTACCACGTCACAAACAGGGACACAACGGATAACGAAAGATGAACGGCACCGATCCGAGAACCGTCCGGACCCTAGGCATTACAACTAGTTATCCACAGGCCGTCCACAAAAGCGAGGGCCCCGACCGTCACTGTGACGACCGGGGCCCTTCGCGGTGAATCAGGCGGGGACGACCTCGACCGCGACGCGCGCGGTGGTGTCGTGACCCAGGTCGACGACGACGCTGTGGGCGCCGGTCGACTTGATGTGCTCCTTGGGCATCTCGACGGCACGCTTGTCGAGGGTCGGCCCGCCCGCAGCCTTGATGGCGGAGGCGACATCGCCCGCGGTGACCGAACCGAACAGCTTGCCGGTGTCCGAGGTCTTGACCGCGACCTTGACGTCGGCCAGCGACTCGAGCTTCTGCTTGAGCTCGTTGGCGTGGTCCGAGTCGCGCACCTCACGAGCCTCCTGGGCCCGCTTGATGGAGTCGACCTGGCGCTCGGCGCCACGGGTGGCCACGATGGCCAGCCCGCGCGGGAGCAGGAAGTTACGACCGTATCCGCCCTTGACCTCGACGATGTCGCCCGGCGCACCGAGCTTGTCGACGTCGGCGGTGAGGATCAGCTTCATGATCCGTCTACCTTTCTTTCCTCCGACGGACCCGACCGGGGCCGGGATGTCGCGAGGTCATGTCTCATGCTTATGGGGTGGGACGCGGGTGGCGCCCCGGGGAAATCGACGCGCTCTAGAACGGGGGCTCGTCGTCCATGCCACCGAAGCCACCGGAACCGCCGGCCTGCGGGGCGCTGCCCCACGGGTCGTCGTTCTGCTGACCACGGCCCTGGCCGCCGCCGTAACCGCCCTGCGGCTGACCGCCACCCTGGAAGCCGCCGCCCTGCTGGCCGCCACCCTGGAAACCGCCGCCCTGCTGGCCGCCGCCCCCGCCGCCTTCGCGGTTGGTGCGGGTCACCTTGGCGGTGGCGTACTTGAGCGACGGGCCGACCTCGTCGACCTCCACCTCGTAGACGGTGCGCTTCTCGCCCTCACGGGTTTCGTACGACCGCTGGCGCAGCCGACCGTTGACGATGACGCGCATGCCCTTCTGGAGCGACTCGGCGACGTTCTCCGCCGCCTGCCGCCAGACGTTGCAGGTGAGGAACAGGCCTTCGCCGTCCTCCCACTGGTTGGTCTGCGAATTGAAGCGACGTGGCGTGGAGGCGATCCGGAAGTTCGCCACCGCGGCACCCGACGGCGTGAACCGCAGCTCGGGGTCCGCGACGATGTTCCCGACCACTGTGATAGGGGTGTCGCCCTGTGCCATGCGCTTGTCCTCCGTGTTGAAGCCGGCGTATTACAGCCTGAGGTGGATGGTGATCGAAGGCCGACCGACCGCGCCCAGATTACCGGTGCGGTCGGACACTCCGGGTCACTTGTCGGCGCGGAGCACCTTGGTGCGGAGAACGTTCTCGTTCAGACCGAGCTGACGATCCAGCTCCTTGACCGCGTCCGGCTCGGACTTGATCTGCGCGACAGCGTAGATGCCCTCGGTCTGCTTGTTGATCTCGTAGGCGAAGCGGCGCTTCCCCCAGACATCGACCTTGTCGACCGATCCGCCCTCTTGCCGGATCACGTTGAGGAACGTGTCCAGCGACGGCGCCACGGTGCGCTCGTCGAGACTCGGATCGAGGATGACCATCACTTCGTATTGACGCATGGGACCTCATCACCTCCTGTGGACTACAGATTCGGCCACGGTGTCTCCGTGGCAGGAGGGTCGTTGCGTCAGCAACCGCTCAAGGCTACCCCGGTGACCTCGGCAGACGAAATCCCCGTCGGCGGTGGCAGCGCCGTCACGGGGGCGCGCCACCCCCTCACAGGTCGTCGAGTCTGACGTAACCGTCCTCCACCGCCCGCAGCAGCAACCGGACCTTGGTCCGCGCGGGCCGGCCGACGGCGTCGTACTTGGAACGCACCCGCTGGATGTACGTGCTGACGGTGGAGTCGGCCAGGAACAGCCGCTCGGTGACCTCGCGCTTGCTGTCCGAGGCGAGCCAGGCGATGAGGACCTCGACCTCCCGGTCACTGAGGTCCGGACGGGCCGCGGCGGGGCAAAAAGGGATCGTGGCGGTCATGGCGCCCTCTCGTTCGATGAGTTCCGACTCATTCTGGCGACGCCCGGTCACGGCGTGAACTTCCCCCGAAATGTCAGTACAAGTCCGTACGGATGCGTCCTACGATTGTATGAAACCCCAGCACATGACCTCCGAATCCCTTCCGTACGCCGGTCGGCCGGCCGTACGATGTTGACCGTGCACACCCCCCGCGAGCCCGTCGAGGGCGCAGTTGGACGATCAGCTCCTTCTCAGATTCAGACTCGTGAGGAGCTCGGCACCGCGCTCACCGCGCTCCGGGTGGCGGCCGGACTCTCGGTCCGCGATGTCGTGCGGTTGGTCCCCTCCCTGACCCTCGGGACCGCCTCCGGCTGGTTCTCGGGCCAGCACGTGCCGACCCGAGCGAGCGAGGCGACGCTGGTGGAGCTGCTTCGTCTACTCGGGGTCGGCGGGGACGCGGGCTCGGATACGGACCCTGCCGGCACGGACCCCGCCCGCGCAGACTCCGCCGCCGCCGCCACCATCGACGAGTGGCGGGCGGCCGTCGAGCGGGTCCGGATGCGTCCGGGGCCCCGGCGCACCACCCGCCGCACGCAGAACGGCACCCGCCCCGGTGAGACCGGATCGTCGACGGACCCCGCTGCTCCGGCCGGGACCGACCCGACCGACGCCCGACCGACTCCCCGCTCGGCCGTGCCCCAGCCCGACGACACCGGCAGCCCGTATGTCGGTCTGCGCTCCTACCTCAGTGACGACGCCGCCCTCTTCCACGGTCGCGCGGCCGAGATCGACCAGGTCCTGGCCCGCGTGACCGCCTCACGGACGCGGCCGCTCGTCGTGGTGGGCGCCTCCGGCTCGGGCAAGTCGTCGCTGCTCGCCGCCGGGCTCGCCCCGCGATGGGTCGCCGAGGGCTCGACCGTGGCGATCGTGCGCCCGGCCGGGATCACCGCCGAGGTCGCGAGCACCACCGGCCACCTCGTCGTCGACCAGCTCGAGGAGCTCTGGGCGGATGAGGTGGGCCCCGCGCGCCGCGCGGAGGTGCTCGACGTGCTGGCCACCCGCGCCGCCGAGGGCCGGCCGACGATTCTCGCCCTGCGCGCGGACTTCTTTCAGCCCGCCCTCGCCGAGCCCGTCCTGCGCGACGCCCTCGACGACCCGGTGGTGATCGGCCCGCCCAGCCGCGAGCAGCTCGCCGAGATCATCGTCGAGCCGGCACGCTCCCTCGGCTACACGGTCGAGCCGTCGCTGGTGAACCTGCTGCTCGACGCGGTCGCCCCCGCCGACGGTGGCGCCGACGAGCGCTCCCTCCTGCCGCTGCTGTCCCACGTGCTGCTGGTGTGCTGGGAGCGCAGCCGCCGCCGTCGCATCATCGTGGACGACTACTACTCCTCCGGCGGGGTGGAAGGCGCCGTCCGCGCGTCGGCGGAGTCCGTCTACCAGGAACTGGATCCGGCCGGCCGGGCCGCGAGCAGGACCCTGTTCCTCCGGCTGGTCGACGTGCGTTCCGTCCGTCCCGTCCGCCGCCACGCCCCGCTCGCCGAGCTGTCCGAGGACCTCCTCGTCGTCGCCACCCCCTTCGCCCACGCGGGCCTGCTCACCGTCGACGGCGAGGCGGTGACCCCCACCCACGAGGTGCTCTTCTCCTCGTGGCCGCGCCTGGTCGACTGGATCGACGCGGACCGGGAGGGCCTGCGCACCCTCGCGCGCGTGCGCTCCGCCGCCGCCGACTGGGAGGGGTCGGGGCGCGACGAGTCCGCGTTGCCCCCCGCGTCGGCGACCGCGGACTACCTGAGGTGGAGGGACGACGACGACGGCCCCAGCGCCCACCTGGCGGAATCGGAGCGGCAGTTCCTCGCCGCCGCCGAATCCCATCACCGATCCGTCGCCCGGAGGGACCGCAGGCGCATCCGTACGCTGACCGTGCTGGCGACGTCGTTGGCGGTGGTGACCGTACTGGCCCTGGTCGCGAGCGGTGTCGCACTCCGCGCCGGCGCGGACGCCCGCCACACCCGCGACGTGGCCCTGTCCCGCTCCGGATCGGTCTCCTCCACCACCGCCTTCTCCCGCGACCCCGGCCTGGGCCGCGCGTTGGCCCTGGCCGCCTACCGGATCCACCCCACCACCGAGGCGCGCTCGGCGCTGCTCAACACCAGCCGCGCCGACGTGCCACTGCGGTTCGAGGCCGCCCCCGGCAGTGGACGGGTCATCGCGCTGCCGGACGACGGCGGTGTCGCCGCCGTCAGCTCGGACGGCGTCCTGCGGATCTTCCGCGCGGGCGACCCCGCGGCGGTCGCGACCCTCGCCCTGGGCGTCGGGGAGCGCCACGAGCTGTACGCCGCCGACCTGTCGCCGGGCGGCTCGGTCCTCGGGGTCGCCGGACAGGGCGCGGTGCACCTGGTCGACCTGAGCGATCCCACGGAGCCCACGATCCTTGCCGCCCTCGAGGAGGGTGCCGGGCCGTTCCACTCCGTCGCCTTCTCCCCCGACGGCACCACCCTCGCGGCCGGCACCGGTGACGGCCGTGTCCTGCGGTGGCCGCTGGGCATGCGCGGCGGGGCGCTGGCCGTCACCGACCAGCGCGCGCGGGTCGCCGTCCCCGATCCCGGGGCCGAGGTCGCCAAGCCCGTCGAAGCGCTGGAGTGGCTGCCCGACTCCCAGACCCTGCTGGCGGCCAACCGCACCGCGGGCGTCAAGACGCTGCTCGACGCCGATGCGTCCGGCCGGGGTCGCCGCGGGCCGGACCTCGACACCGGGCCGGTCGCGATCCCGCTCGCCCTCGCGGTGAGCCCCGACGGGACCCGGATCGCGGCCGGGACCACCAACCGGTCCGTGCAGCGCTGGCAGCTGGGCGGTGCCGGTGGAGCGGGCGCTGACGGCGCTGACGGCGGTGCCGAGGTCCTCGAGGGTGCCCGCCCGCTGCCCGAACTGACCGGGTGGAACGCCTACGTCCACGACGTCACCTACGACGACCGGGGGCGGCTCGCCGCCGCCGGGTCGGACGAGCGGGTCCGCGTCTACGACCCCGTCGGGCGGATGCTCGCCGAATTGCCGGCCTCGCAGGTCGCGACCGGGGTCCGCTTCACCGACTCCGACCGCCTCGTGACCTATTCGGTCGACGGCCTGGTCCGACTCTGGCCGCTGGGACGCCTGGGCGCGGCCTCGGAGTCCAACTCGATCTTCCAGACCGCGTCCTCGGCGGATCGGACCACCGGGGTCCTCGGCGTCACCGCCGCGGAACTGCACTACACCGTCGTCGACACCACCGGCCCGGTCCCGCGCGAGACCGGCCGCGTCGTCCCCGACGCCGGGACCCGGTTCTCCGGCTCCGTGGCCATGTCCCCCGACGGGCGCGTCGTCTACGCCGGGCTTGCCGACGGGGGCCTGCAGGTGTTCACCGCACCGTTCGGGCCGGCCACCCGGTCGATCGCGACCCTGCCCGTGACCTCCGGCGTGGTGGTGGCCAGCCCGCTCAGCCCCGACGGGCGCACCCTGGCCGTGTGCAGCGACACCAGCCCCGACCTGGGACTGGTCGACGTCACCGATCCCGCCGAGCCCACGCTCCGGGTCACGGTGCCGCTGCCCGACCCGTGCGTCGTCGCCGAGTTCTCGGCCGATTCCGGGCAACTCGTCGTGCCGACCCTCGGGCCCGAGACGGTCGTCCTCGACACCACCGACCCCGACCGGCCGACCGTCGCCCACCGGCTCACCACCGGGATCGGCGCCTCGCCGTCGGCCGGGTACGCGCACGGCTCGCCACTGCTGGCCACCTCCGGCGGGGACAAGACGATCCGACTGTGGGACATGGCCGACGCGACCGCGCCCCGCGAACTGTCCTCGTTCACCGCGCCGCCCGGGGAGATCTACTGGACCGCGTTCTCCGCGGACGACGACCTGGTCATGCTCACCTCGAGCACCGGCCAGGTCACCGTGGTGGACGTGTCCGACCCTGCCGGGCCGCAACCGTGGGCGGTTCTGGGATCGACCACCGATCCCCTGCTCTACCAGGGCCGCAGCGCCTCGCCCACGGGCGGCCTGCTCGCGGTGGGCGTCGAGGGCGCCATGTGGATGTGGCAGCTCGACCCGGACCGGGTGGTGAGCGAGGCCTGCGCCGGTGGCGTGCAGCTCACCGCCGAGGAGTGGGATCGGCACTTCCCGGACACCGAGCCGTTCGACCTGTGTGGCTGACCGGGTCGCGCAGTGGGAGCGCCGGGCCGCTGACCGGGGGCGGGGGCGGTCAGCCGTGTTGGAGGCCGATCGTCAACGCCTGCGTGACCGGGATGACGGTGAGGAACAGGAAGGCCGCCACCGTCCAGCCGATCCACACGGGTTGGCGCCACCCGGCCCGGTAGCCGCCGGCAGCGGTGACCATGCAGATGAAGCCGATCAGGATGCAGACGAACATCCAGATCATGGAGTTGGTGCTCATGGGGCGGCGTCCTCTTTCCGGGGGGCGTCGACGGGGTCGCGCCTCGCGGGCGGGGCGACGACGAGGGGTTCGTCCGGGTCTGCGAGCACCCCGGCCAGCGGGTCCGGGCCCTCGGGCGTGCCCTGGTGCGTCATGCGGACGCGGTCCAGGTGGGGGCGGTAGATCTCGAGGATGACCACGGCGCAGATCGCCACGACCAGCAGGTCGCGGACCAGGACGAGTGGGTGGAACACGTCCGCGCCGATCCCCTTGTTGTCCACGCCGTGGAAGTACGACATGTGCGCCACCCAGAGCAGGGCGTCGAACGCCATCCACGGCAGCAGGAGCCGCACGCGGGGGACGGCGAGCACCGCGAGGGGCACCAGCCAGAGCGAGTACTGCGGACTCCACACCTTGTTCGTGAGCAGGAAGAACGCCACGATGAGGAACGCCAACTGCGCGACCCGGGGGGTGACGGGCGCAGTGAGTCCGATGACGAGCACCGCGATGCAGCCGAGCGCGAACAACACCAACGACACCAGGTTGAGGGTCGCGGGGGCCTCCCCCGCCGCGCGGGCCGCGTCGAAGCCCTGCCACCCGGTGAGGGTCTGGATGACCGCGTAGATGCTCTCGGGATTGGCGGGCCTGTCCGAGTTGAGTCGGTAGAACTCCCGCCAGCCCTCGGGGAACGGGATCATGATCGGCAGGTTCACGGCCAGCCAGGCCACCACCGCCGCCGCGGCCGCCTTACCCAGCTCGGCGGAGCGCCGACGGCGCAGGGCCACCACCAGAAGTGCGCCGAACAGGAACAGCGGGTACAGCTTCGCCGCCACGCCCAGGCCCAGCACGACCCCGGCCCAGACCGGGCGCGAACGGGCCCACAGCAACAGCGCGACGGAGGCGAACGCGATCGCCATCAGGTCGTAGTTGGTGAAGGCCTGGAAGATGATGAGCGGGCTGGCCGCCATGAGCAGCGTGTCCCAGGGCCTGCGCCCCGCGGACTGGTAGGTGGCCCATACGGCGATCATCCACGCCATCGCGAGCAGGACGCTGCCCAGGACGAAGTACTTGGCCACCTCGATGAGCCCGCCGGGGAAGACCGCGTGCCAGGCCTGGGCCGCCTGGGCCGTGACGTACTGGAACATCCCGGACAACACCGGGTACTCCATGTAGCGGACCTCGCCGTTGTCGGCGATCCACATGTACTTGTACGGGAAGGCGCCGGTGTCCAACCCCTCGGCCGAGTACAGCGGCAGCGGGTCCGCGTAACACGCCTTGTAGTACTGGCGGCCGTCCCAGTTGAGGCCCGGCTGCGAACCGTCGGTGGGGTGGGTGGTCTCCAGGCAGGCGGACTTGGAGAAGAACCCGAACGCCAGGAAGATCACGGCGAACAGCATGATCACGCGCAGCGGCGTCCAGAACCGTTGACGGCCGACCACCGCGTGACGACCGACCGGCCCACCCCACGCCGCGATGGCCTCCGCGCCGACCCCGTCACCGGGGCGGACCCGCTCGTGCGGCTCCAGGGAGCGGAGGTCGTCGTCGAGCGGCAGCGGGGAGATACGGCCGTTGCTCTGCACGGTCACACCCTAGCGGCGGGGGCGGGGGCCGGTCGCCCGGGATCAGGCCCCGTCGTCCCCGCCGCCTGCGCCACCGGTGCCTCCGTCTCCGCCGGTGCCGCCTCCGGTACCACCACCGGCACCGCCACCACCGCCGCCGGGGACCGGGGCGGGCTCGGGCGCGGGCGCCGGGGCGGGTGCGGGTGCCGGCGCACCGGCGCCCGGGATGACGATCTCCGGCAGTCCGGGGACCTGGAGCGTGAGCGGGCCGGGAGCCTGCGGCGCCGGCGCGGGCTGGACCGGGGCCGGGGCCTGACTGGCCTGGGGGACGTAGTCATCGGTGCCGGCACCGGTACCGGTCCCGCCCGTGGTGCCCGAACCGCTCCCGTAGGACTGCCCCTGGGACGCGCCGGCCTGGCCGCCGATGTACCCGGGCTCGGGGAAGCTCTCCCATTCCGTGCCGGACAGGGCGCCGTCCATCGCGGACTTCCAGATGTCGGCGGGCAGCGACGCGCCGTACATGGTGCCGCCCCAGGCGTTGAGCAGCGGCTGGTTGTCGTCGGTCCCCACCCAGACGGCCGTCGCGATCGACGGGGTGTAGCCGACGAACCAGGCGTCCTTGTTGTACCCGGTCTCGCCGAGCTGGGTGGTGCCCGATTTCGAGGCCGAGGGCCGCCCGCCGGCCAGCGAGTGACCGTTCGAATAGGCGGCGATGGGCTGCATCGCGGAGGTGAGGTTGTTGGCGACGTCGGGGTCGACCACCTCCTCGCCCTCGATCGAGGAGTTGTCCAGCAGCACCTCGCCGTCGGCGGTCTCGACCCGCTCGATGAAGTGGGTCGGCCGGTGGACGCCCTCTGCGGCGAAGGTCGCCAGGCCGGTCGCCATGTCCCGCACGCGGATCGGGTACTGGCCCAGGATGAGGCCGTCGTAGGGATCCTCGCCCTGCTCGCTCAGCGTCTCCCACGGTAGACCCGGGATCTGCTTGGGGATGCCGGTGCGGTGGGCCATGTCGCGGACGTCGTTGGCCCCGTTGTCCAGCATGCGCTGGAGCCGGATGAACGAGGTGTTGAGCGACAGCAGCAACGCCTGGGAGATGGAGCACGAGCCACAGGACCGGCCGTCGACGTTGGTGACCGTGACGTTGCCGGTGGTCACCGGTGCGGACGAGATCTGGGTCCCCAGGCCGATGCCCTGGTCGAGAGCGGCGGCGACGCCGAAGATCTTGAACGTCGAACCGGTCTGCAGGGGGGCGTTGGCGTAGTCCCAGCCCTCGGCCTCCTCGCCGCCGTAGTACCCGATCACGCCGCCCGTCTTGGGATTGATCGAGACGATGGCGGTCCGGTTCTCCGGCCTCTCGCCCTGCATGTTCGACCGGGCGGCGTCGACGACCGCCGACTGGGTCTGGGGGTCGATCGTCGTGGTGATCTTCAGGCCCCGCGTGTTGAGCATCTGCTCGTCGATCCCGGCGGCCGCGAGCTCGCCCAGCACCTGACGGCGGATGGGTCCGTTGCTCGGGTCGCCGACGTTCTGCTCGATCGCCTGCGGGTCTTCGACGACCTGAGGGAACGCCGCGTTGCCGCGCTGCTGGGCGTCGATCGCGCCCATCTCCCGCATCCCGTCCATGACGTAGTTCCAGCGGCCCTCGGCCGCGGCCCGGTTGTTGAGCGGGTCGAGGGCCGACGGGGACTGGATGACGCCGGCGAGCAGCGCGCCCTCCTCGATCGTGAGCGCCTCGACCGGCTTGTTGAAGTAGGCGGTGGACGCGGCGGCGATGCCGTAGGCGCCGCGGCCGAAGTAGATGGTGTTGAGGTACGCCTCGAGGATCTGGTCCTTGGACCACTCGTTCGTCATCTTGGCCGCGATGACGATCTCCTTGGCCTTGCGTTGGTACGTGGGGGCGTCGCCGACCATCGTGTTCTTGACGTACTGCTGGGTGATGGTCGAGCCACCGCCCGCACCGGCCTCGCCGGTGATCTGCCCGATCACCGCGCGACCGATGCCGGTGGGGTCGTACCCCTCGTTGGTGTAGAAACTGCGGTCCTCGGCGGCGATCACCGCGTTGCGCACGTGCACGGGGATCGCGTCGAGCTCGATGAGCGTGCGGTTGCCCTCCGGGGGCACGATACGACCGATCATCGTGGTGCCGTCGCTGGAGTAGATCTCGGAGATCTGTTCGGTGCGGACGCTGCCGGGGCTGGGGATCTCGGTGCGGTTGTACATCACCCCCGCGATGGCCAGGGGGATCACGAGGACGACGACGGCGAGGAGGATCACCGTCGTCCAGATCGGATGGCGACGGGCCCAGCCGCGCCGGTCCGAGCTGGTGCTCCGGCCCTCGTCGGCGGACCGGTTCGTCCTGCCATTCTGCGACATGTTCTACCCTCCTGCGAGCCGACCCGTCTGGCCCGGGAGTCCCCCGGTTGCGGTGCTCTGGCGACCATTGTGTACGAAATCGCGACCGATTCTGTACTCCGGAACCCGCGTCGGGCACTCCGGGCGGGCGTCAGCTGTGTCGGCGGAGCTCTCGCGCCGCTCGTCGCACGCGCTTTCCGGCACCCGGGGTGAGCCCCACCTCGTAGGAGAGGATGAGGTGGTTCCAGGAGCAGCTGCGGCACACCTCCACCACGTGGACGGTGAACCCGTCGTGGGTCAACGCGAGGTGGTCTATCTCGTCCTGACCGCGGGCCGACCCGGACGCCGGCCCCAGGTCGTCACCGAACACCCAGGAGACCTCCGTGAGGTTCTCCTTGCGGCACACCGGGCAGACCGTCTCCGTCTCCACGCCGTGGAAACCGGCGGCCCGCAGGAGGTAGACGTCCGCGTCGCACACCTCGCGCAGCGAGAGCGCGCCCTCGCGCAGGCCCCCCAGGACACCGCGGCGGCGCAGGGCGAAGTCCACCACCCGTCGACGCTGGAGCGCCGCACGGCCGGTGGGGTCCTCGGGCCCCGGCGCGGGGCCGGGTCGCGGGGAGCGGGAGTCGGCCTGGTCCACGTCCTCCAGCCTACGGCCCCCGCCGCGGGCCCGAGCCCGAGCGAGCCGCAGAGCGCGCCGACACGTCGGGCCGATGCCACCGCTCGGTATATCGGCTCGATACATCAGCAGGTGTACAGTGTGAATCCGTCGCATGACGCACGGCGCGCGACGCGCACAGGCACGATTCGCGGGAAGGGGGAGGTGGAGTGCTCGAACTGGCAATCCTGGGTCTGCTCGACGAGCGGCCGATGCACGGCTACGAGCTGCGCAAGCGACTCTCCGAGATGCTCGGGACGGTCCGGACCGTGTCCTTCGGCTCCCTCTACCCCACTCTGCGCCGCCTCCAGCAGCAGGGCGACATCGTCGAGGACTCCTCGGCCGCCACCGCCACCAGGCCGCCCGCCACCACGCGGCGCGGGCGCAAGACCTACCGCATCACCACCCGCGGCAAGGGGACGTTGGCGGCCCTGCTCGACGAGCCGGTGACGGCGTCGTTCGCCGACGACGGTTTCGGCGTCCACCTCGCGTTCTTCGACCGCACTCCCGGGCCCGCCCGGGTGCGCCTTCTCGAGGGCCGGCGTCGGGTGCTGGAGGAGCGTCGCGAGAGCCAACGCGACGCCGCCACCCGCGCCGGACCCACCGAACTGCGCTACGCCCGGCAACTCACGTTGCTCGGGCTGGAGACCAGCGAGCGCGAGCTGCGCTGGATCAATGAACTCATCCGGACAGAGAACCCATCACAAGGAGATCCCCAATGACCGACAAGAAGGTGCGCGTCGCGATCGTCGGCGTCGGCAACTGCGCGTCCTCGCTCGTGCAGGGCGTCGAGTTCTACGCCGGCGCCGCGATCGACCAGACCGTTCCCGGACTCATGCACGTCAAGTTCGGCGACTACCACGTGGGCGACGTCGAGTTCGTCGCCGCGTTCGACGTGGACGGCAAGAAGGTCGGCATGGACCTCGCCGAGGCGATCAACGCCTCCGAGAACAACACCCTGAAGCTCTGCGACGTGCCGCCGACCGGCGTCACCGTGCAGCGCGGACCCACCCTCGACGGCCTGGGCAAGTACTACCGCGAGACCATCGAGGAGTCCGCCGCCGAGCCCGTCGACATCGTGCAGGCCCTGCGTGACGCCGAGGTCGACGTCGTGGTCAGCTACCTGCCCGTCGGTTCGGAAGAGGCCGACAAGTTCTACGCGCAGTGCTGCATCGACGCGGGCGTCGCGTTCGTCAACGCCCTGCCCGTGTTCATCGCCTCCGACCCGGAGTGGGCCGAGAAGTTCCGCAGCGCCGGCGTCCCGATCGTCGGCGATGACATCAAGAGCCAGGTCGGTGCCACCATCACCCACCGCGTCATGGCCAAGCTCTTCGAGGACCGCGGCGTCGCGCTGGACCGCACGTACCAGCTCAACGTCGGCGGCAACATGGACTTCAAGAACATGCTCGAGCGTGACCGCCTGGAGTCCAAGAAGGTCTCCAAGACCCAGGCCGTGACCTCCAACCTGGAGGGGTCGCTCAAGGACAAGATCCACGACCGCAACGTCCACATCGGCCCCTCCGACTACGTGGAGTGGCTCGACGACCGCAAGTGGGCGTACGTTCGTCTCGAGGGACGCGCGTTCGGTGACGCCCCGATCAACCTCGAGTACAAGCTCGAGGTGTGGGACTCCCCCAACTCGGCGGGCATCATCATCGACGCCGTCCGCGCGGCCAAGATCGCCAAGGACCGCGGCATCGGGGGACCGATCCTGCCCGCCTCGGCGTACCTGATGAAGTCGCCGCCGGAGCAGATGGCGGACGACAAGGCCCGCGCCGAGCTCGAGGCCTTCATCATCGGGGCCTGACCAGCGCAGCAGAAGGATCGTATGAACACAGCGACGAACCACCCGCACACCACCCCGGGGCGTCGTCGTGTCCCGGCCGTCATCGCACTCGCGATGGCGGCCGGTGTCGCACTCTCGGCCTGTTCCGCCGACACCGCGGACGACTCCGCCACCTCGCCGACGACGCGGCCCGACACCTCGTCGTCGTCGTCATCCTCGACTCCCGCCCCCACCACCACGGCCCCCGACACCGCGCAGCCCGTCTCCGTGCCCCCCGCGCCGGCACCGCCGGTCTCCCCCGCCCCCGCGCCCCGACTGCCCGCCAACGTCGTCGGCACCGGTGGGCCCTGCCAGATGCTCGGCGAGGTCGCCCAGGCCGAGGACGGTTCCGCCCTGTTCTGCACCGAGGACCCCGGGGGCGCCGGCCCCCTGTGGCTGCCGCAGGGCGGCACGGGTGGGACCGGCGGGGCCGCGGTCGCGGACGCCACCGGACAGGCGCGACCCGGCGGACCGTGCGCCCAGGAGGGCCTCGCGGTCACCTCCGCCGACGGCGACGTGCTCACCTGCCGTCTCACCGGCGGCGGCGACGTCCCCGGCGGCCTCTACTGGCAGTAGGCCCCCCGGGGCGCCGGCCGGGCCCGATGGGACCGCATCCGGTTGCAGGTGGGGCGCTTCGCCGATTGACTGGACAACATCTGTCCCGAAGATCAACCGGAGGCCCCGATGACCCAGACCCGGTTCACCCATATCGAGGTCGACGACGGTGTCTACGCGCCCCAGGACGACTCCTGGCTCGTCTGTGAGGCGCTCGACCAGTGCGATCTGGTCGCCGGGCGGCGTGTCCTCGACATCTGTACAGGCAGCGGCATCCTCGCCATCGAGACCGCGCTCAAGGGCGCACGGGAAGTACTCGCCTACGACATCTCCCCCGCCGCCGTCGCGTGCGCGTCCCGCAACGCCGACCGGGCCGGAGTGCAGGTGGACGTCCGGCTCGGCACCCTCGACGACGCCCGCCGGGCCGGCCCCTACGACGTGGTGGTCTCCAACCCACCGTACGTCCCGTCCGACGCCCCGCTCGAGGGCACCGGACCCAACCGGGCGTGGGACGCCGGCGCCAACGGCCGCGTGGTGCTGGACCAGCTGTGCGACCTCGCCCCGGACCTGGTCTCGCCCGGCGGGAGCATGATGATCGTGCACTCGGAGTTCTCGGACCCCCCGCAGACCATCCGCAAGCTCGAGCAGTCGGGATTCACCGCGCGGACCGTCGCCACCCGCGTCGTGGACTTCGGTCCCGTCATGACCTCGTACGCCGAGCGACTCGAGGCCGCCGGCCTGCTCGAGCCCGGTCGCCGCGAGGAGGAGCTGGTGGTGATCCGCGTTGACCGCGTCTGACGCCCGGCGGGTGCGGATCGTGCCCGGGGGACCGATGCTCATCGAGGGCCCGGTCGACATGACGACGCCCGACGGCGAGCGCGTGTGCTCGGACCGCTTCATGGTGGCCGTGTGCACGTGTCGGCGTAGCAAGACCTACCCGTTGTGCGACACGAGCCACCGCCGCAAGGTCCGGGCAACCGACCCGGCCCGCGACGACGACTGAGCGCGGCCCCGCCCCTGACCGCCCGCCGCTCGCCGCTCGTCCCCCGCCGCTCGCCGCGAATCCGCTACCCGGAATCGGGATCTGCGGTGATTGTCAACCTGTTGTGAGTCATTCAGGCGGCGATGAGGGTTGCGGCGATTGGTGGGATCGTCAGTCGTGAGCCATCGTTTGCCAGGTTGATCGTGACGGTGGTGTTCGGGGTGGGGATGTGGGGTCGTTTGCGGTAGCGGCCCGCGTGCTGGCGGTAGTGCTCATCGAGCCTGGTCTGCCGGGCGCGGGCCACGTCGACCCAGGTGCCGTCGTGAACGGACGCCGGGGTGTAGCCGGCCAGTCCGCCGTGATGGTGTCGATGGTTGTAGTACTCAACCCATTCGGCGATCCACTCGGTGGCATGATCGAGGTCACGGAAGGCCCGCGGGTAGGCGTGCGCGCTCTTGACCGTGGCGAACCACGATTCGATGTAGGCGTTGTCGTTACTGACCCCGGGCCGGATGTACGAGCAGGTCACGCTTCTGTTCTCGAGTTCGCCGCGTACGTGCTTGGAGGTCATGGCCGAGCCGTTGTCGGAGTGAACGATTTCGACCCTGCCGCCTGAGGCATCGACGATGGTGGTCAGAAGTTCAGCGGCGACGTAGCGGTCTTCGCGGGTCTGGATCGTCCATCCGACGATCTTGCGGGAGTACAGGTCGATTACCGAGTACAGCGCAAAGCTCTGTCTGGTTGTGCGTCCGGGCAGGAACGAGATGTCCCAACACAACACCTGATCGGGCCGGCGGGCCTGCAGTGTGGGGCTATCCCGGGGCACGTTGGGGCGTCGTCGTCGACGGACAGGGGTGGTGCGCACCTTGGCGGCCACCCGCTGAAAGGTCGCCTGACTGGCCAGCACCGGTCCGGTATCGATGTGCTCGTACCAGGCCTGCCGCACACTACGCCCCTTCGCCAGCGAGGCGTTGACCGTATCGGCGACCTGCGCTGACTCTGCCTCAGTCAACGCATGGGGCTGCTTGCGATCGGCGTGGGCGATCGGCTCCGCCACCCGGGCTCGGGGCTTGCGCCGAACATGAAACGAGCCCCGGGACAGGCCGATCATTGCCAGCGCCGATCGCTGACTTCGGCCTGCCGCCTTGAGTTCCTCCAGTAGGGCGTTCTCGGCCGCGATCAGCTCCTCGTGCTCTCGCCGCTGCTGCTCGGTCCAGTCGGGTCCTCCCCGTCGTCGGCCACGCCAAGTGAGTGCATGACCGATATAGCTTTTCCCAGCGCATCAACGACCTTGCGCTCGGAATCCAATTCCGTTTCCAGCTTGGCGATTCTGGCGTTCAGACGCCTAACCTCAGCTGCATCTTCCCTGGTCATCTCCCCAGTCTGACGCGGGATGACGTTCCCGTCGAGGTCACCGTCAGCCAACGCGGCCACCCACCGCCGCATCTGCCACTCAGCGATCCGGTGCTCCTGCAGGAACGCGGCCTTGGTGCCATACCGGCACTCGACGTACTCAAGCGCCAACCGCCGCCTCTCCTCAACGCTGCGCTCGCGTGATGGAACAACCACCGTCATCTCGACACCCTCCCGCCAGCGCCCATCGCCGACTCACAACCAGCCTGAGCCACAGGGTGCTACCCCGATGCGCATAGCGGATCCCGATTCGGAGTAGCCGATTTTCCGGGGCGGTGGGGCGGGCGGCTCGCCGGGAGAGTGGCCGGGAGAGTGTCAGGACAGGAGCGAGGACTCGCCGCGCTTCCACGCGGCGAGCATCTTCTCCGCGGCCAGGTCGTCGAGATAGTCCAGCGCGCGCATACCGAACACCACGTCGGCGGCCAGTTCCGGCTCGCGGCGCACCAGATCGCCCACGACGTCGTGGCGCATGACCTGCTCGTGGACCGCATCGGCCTCCACGTGCTCGGCGTAGAAGTGGACGCACTCCTCGGGAGCGCCCAGCCGACGCAGTCCGGCCACCAGTCGGGCCGATCCCGGCGACGAGGTGATCTCGATGGCCGCGAAGTGGCCGATCGCCGCGCCCCGCAGTGACCGGTGCAGGCCGAACATCGACATGAGGTTGACCGTCGCCAGCGTCTCGGCCGACACCCGGTCGAGGTAACCGAGGTAGGTCGGGTCCAGCTCGGCGGCGCTCATGAGGTCGGCCCACAACTGCTGGTGCACGCGCTCACCCCGCCCGCCGCCGAACTCGTCGAACTCCACCGCGACGAACGAGGCCTTGGCCTGACCCTGCAGACGCGGGATGGTGAACGCGTGCGGGTCGCCCTCCTTGAGGTGGTACAGGGACCGGTGGGCGAAGTACTCGCGCAACTGGTCCCACGACCCCTCGTCCTTGAAGTACCAGGACGGGCCGGTGCCGGAGGTCGCCTCGACCGACAGTGCGTCCATCTCTGCCACGGGGTCGTCGCCCGGCTCGACGGCCGACCGCAGGTGCCCGAGAAAGACCCGCTCGAGGTCCCGCCGCAGCCGCAGCACGTCCGGCTCCCACTCCAGCTCCGCGTCGACCCCGTCGAAACCCCGGTAGTGCAGTTCGTACAGCGTGTACAGGGCGAGCTGCAGGTCCCGGCCCAGCGGATCGGTGTCCGCCGGTACCGGCGGCAGATCCTGCACGGCGCCAGACGACAACGCCGCGACGACCGCCTCGGACAGTGGACCACAGGCGACGGGAAGCGACGGCGCGGTCGTGGCCGAGTCCTGCGCGGTCGTGGCGGAGCCCTGCGCGGGGGCGGCGTCGATCGGTGCAGCTGTCATATCCCTTGTCTACCCCCTCGGCCGGTCGTCCTCCACCTCGCGCGGCCCCCCGTTGCGGGAGCTCTGGTTCCCGTTCCCGCTCTCGCCGCCGTCGTCGTCGTCGTTGTCGTCGCCCTCGTCCCCGCTCTCGCCGCCGTCGTCGTCGTCGTTGTCGTCGTTCTCGTCCCCGCCCTCGTTCTCGTCGTCGTCGTCGTACTCGCGCTCGATCCGCTCCTGTTCCTCCTGCTCGTCGCTGTCGGCATCCCCGCTCTCGTAGCTGTCGAACATCTTGCGGCGTTCGTGCCAACGCAGGCTGTAGGTGGCTTCGCGGACGGCGTCCTCGTCGTCGAAGTTCGACCCGAGCGCCCCGGCGAAGGCGCCGAGACAACTGGACAGCCAGGCCAGGTGGACGTAGTCCCAGATTGAGACGGGCCGCTCGAGCTGCGTCTCGAGGTATCCGGCGTCCATCACGGCGATCGCCAGCACGAACATGGCGGCCAGCAGGCCGAGGTACATGATGCCGACGCCGGTACCGACCGTCAGGACGGTGGCCGCGTTGTCCATCCGCCGGTTGCTCGCCGTGAGCCCGTCATCCGGGCGGGTCCACAGGCCGTTGCGGAGGATGAGCCACACCACCAGGGTGAGCACGCCCATCACGCTGATCAGCAGCAGCCGGAGCGGATGCAACGCCACCGCGAGCGAGGCGATACTCCCGTAGAAGATGCCGAAGGCGCCGGTCCCCGCTCCGGCGGCCACGACACCGGTCAGCGCCGTCATCATCCGGGTCGGCCGGTTGTTGCGCACCATCCCCGTCAGCAACCGGGCCTTGTTGAGGAAGCCTCGGCAGCGCCCGGGGGGCAGGTCGTCCGTCGCGGGTGCGCCCAGCCCACTCTGGTGGGTGCCCGCACGCACCAGCTTGAGGGCGAGCTTGCGGACCTTCGAACGCACTCTGACGACGCCGAACACCGGGATACACACCAGCGCCGCGGTGGTCGAGCCGCTCACGTCGTAGAGCAGCGGGTCCCCGTCGGAACGGGTGGCGAGGTCCGTCAGATAGAGCACGAAGTCCCAGTCGTGTTCCTGCAGCAGCCGGGGGGCGTGCTCGGTGAGCCGGATCTCGCCGTCCGGTCCGAGCGGGAGGGTCTCCTGGTCGACCTCCACCCGCCACCGACCCCCGAGCTCGCGCGTCAGGTCGTCGGCGAGGTCGTCCGCGATCGCCTCCGCGACCCGGCGGGGCACTCCGGGGTCGGCCATGAGACCGACCGTCGCCCACGGCTCGTGCTGGTTCGATGTCTGCTCGTCCACCCCTCCATCATGCGTCCGGGAGAGGTTTCGCCAAATCGGTTGCGACGGTCATCGTGCTGGCGTTACATCGGACGGAACCCACGTGGTGCGGACAGGAGAACGGGAGGTGACGATGTCGGAACAGGCGAGGTCGGAACAGGCGAGGTCGGAACACCAGCCCGACCCCGGTCGGCTGCGGGCGTCGCGGCCGGAACTGGCCCGCCGCGGTTCACCGCTGAACTGGCCCGTGTGGCGACAGTTCACCGGCGAGGATCTTCTCGGTCGTGGCTCCGCGACCCGCTCCCGGCGCTCCCTCGAGATCACCCCCCGCACCACCACCGCCGACAAGGTGGTCAAGAGCGTCTGCCCGTTCTGTGCGGTCGGGTGCGCCCAGGACGTCTACGTCTCCGGTGGCAAGGTCACCCAGATCGAGGGCGACGACGACAGCCCCATCTCCCGCGGCCGCCTGTGCCCCAAGGGTTCGGCGAGCAAGCAGCTCGTCACCAACCCGGACCGCATCACCACGGTGCTCCACCGCAAGCCGTACGCGACAGACTGGGAGGAACTCGACCTCGACACGGCCCTGGAGATGGTCGCCGACCGCGTGCTGGAGTCGCGGAAGGAGTTCTGGGAGGAGACGGACTCGAACGGAGACACCGTCCGGCGCACCCGGGGTCTCGCCAGCCTGGGCGGGGCGACGCTGGACAACGAGGAAAACTACCTCATGAAGAAGCTCTACACGGCGCTCGGCGCCATCGAGGTGGAGAACCAGGCGCGCATTTGACACTCCTCCACCGTTCCCGGTCTGGGAACCTCATTCGGGCGTGGTGGTGCCACGAACTACCAGCAGGACCTCGCGAACGCCGACTGCATCGTCATCCAGGGTTCCAACATGGCCGAGGCGCACCCGGTGGGGTTCCAGTGGGTCATGGAGGCCAAGCGCCGTGGCGCCACGATCATCCACGTCGACCCCCGGTTCACGCGCACCAGTGCGCTCGCTGACCAGCACGTACCCATCCGTGCGGGGTCGGATATCGCGTTCCTCGGCGGGCTGATCAACCACGTCCTCACCAACGACGCCTGGTTCTCGGAGTACGTGCTGGCCTACACCAACGCGTCGACGATCATCGGCGAGGACTTCGAGGACACCGAGGACCTCGCGGGCCTGTTCTCCGGCTTCGACGCCGATGACCGGACCTACGACCTGGAGTCCTGGCAGTACGCGGGTGCCCAGAACGACATGCCCGACGAGGGCCGCGACGACGACGATGCCGAGGACGAGGCCTCCGAGACCCCCGGCGCCGCCGGCGCCCGCGCGTCGGACACGACCGAGGATCCCCTGCGCGACGAGACCCTGCAGCACCCGCACTGCGTCTTCCAGATCCTCAAACGGCACTTCAGTCGCTACACCCCGGAGATGGTCGAGCGCACCTGCGGCGTCGCCGCCGACGACTTCCTCCGCGTCGCCCGGGCGCTGACCGAGAACTCGGGGCGCGAGCGCACCACCGCGTTCTGTTACGCCGTCGGCTGGACCCAGCACACCGTGGGAGTGCAGTACATTCGCACGGCCGCGATCCTCCAGTTGCTGCTCGGCAACATCGGCCGCCCCGGCGGCGGCATCATGGCGCTGCGCGGGCACGCCAGCATCCAGGGCTCCACCGACATCCCGACGCTGTACGACCTCATGCCGGGGTATCTGCCCTCACCGAACGCCGGCGAGCAGCCGGACCTCGACAGTTACATCGGCACCGACGACGTGGCGCAGGGTTTCTGGGGCCACATGCGCTCGTATACCGTCAGCCTGCTCAAGGCCTGGTGGGGCGACGCCGCCACCGCGGACAACGACTTCGCCTACGACTACCTGCCCAAGCTCACGGGCAAGCACGACTCGACCGTCACGGTGCAGCGGCAGATCAACGAAGGCGGCGGCGGGTACTTCCTCGTCGGCGAGAACCCCGCCGTGGGCACCGCCAACGGGCGGATGCAGCGCGCCGGGCTGGCCAACCTCGACTGGCTGGTCGTCCGCGACCTCGTGATGATCGAGAGCGCCGACTTCTGGCGCAGGGGCCCGGAGATCGAGACCGGCGAGATGCGCCCGGAGGACATCGGCACCGAGGTCTTCTTCTTCCCGGCCGCCAACCACGTGGAGAAGAAGGGCACGTTCACCAACACGCAGCGGTTGCTGCAGTGGCGACACCAGGCCGTCGAGCCACCGGGGGACGCGCGCAGTGAACTGTGGTTCTACTATCACCTCGGACGCCGTCTGAAGGAGAAGCTGGCCGACTCCACCGACCCCCGAGACCGGCCGCTACTAGATTTGACCTGGGACTACCCGATGGAGCCGGGCTCGGACGACGAACCCGACGCCGAGGCCGTGCTGGCCGAGATCAACGGCCGCGGCGAGGACGGCGAACCCCTGTCGACGTTCACCCAGCTCAAGCCGGACGGCTCGACCTCGTGCGGGTGTTGGATCTACTGCGGCGTCTACGCCGACGGCGTCAACCAGGCCGCGCGGCGCAAGTCCCGCCACGAGCAGGGCCCGGTGGCCCCGGAGTGGGGTTGGGCCTGGCCGGCGAACCGTCGCATCCTCTACAACCGTGCCTCCGCCGACCCGGAGGGGCGGCCCTGGAGCGAACGCAAGGCACTCATCAGCTGGGATCCGGACGCCGCCGACGGCGCCGGCCGATGGGTGGGCGAGGACGTGCCCGACTTCGAGGCCGACAAGGCGCCCGATTACACCCCGCCCGAGGGGGCGGTGGCGCAGGACGCCATCGGTGGGGCGCAGCCGTTCATCATGCAGGACGACGGCCGCGGGTGGCTCTATGCGCCGCGCGGACTGGCCGACGGTCCGCTGCCGGCGCACTACGAGCCGCCGGAGTCGCCCGTGGCGAACCCGATCTACCCGGGTCGCGACGCCAATCCCGCCCGCGCGATACGCCCCGGTCGGTACAACGAGACTCAGCCGGGCCACGGGGAGCCGGGCAGCGACGTGTTCCCGTTCGTCTTCACCACCTACCGACTGACCGAGCACCACACGGCGGGGGCCATGAGCCGGACGCTGCCGTACCTGTCCGAACTGCAACCGGAGTTCTTCTGCGAGATCAGCCCCGAGCTGGCGCGGGAGCGGGGCCTGGTCAACGGGGGCTGGGCCACGATCGTCACCGCCCGCTCCGCGATCGAGGCGCGGGTCCTGGTGACCAGGCGGATGACGCCGCTGCTCATCGACGGCCGCACCCTGCACCAGATCGGGCTGCCCTATCACTGGGGCGGCAACGGCGTGAGCATCGGCGACCCGGCGAACGACCTGCTCGCCCAGTCCCTCGACCCCAACGTGTCCATCCCCGCGACCAAGGCGACGAGCTGTGACATCGTCGCGGGACGCCGCCCGCGTGGCCCCGCGCTACTCGAGTTCGTCGAGGAGTACCGTCGCCGCGCCGGCGTGCCCACCGAACCGGGAACGGAGAGCTGAATCATGTCCGCCTTCCTGTCCGACCTCGGGCGGTCCTTCTTCGGGGACATCGACCCCGCCGAGGACAACGGCTACGCCGACCCGCCGCCGCGCAAGGGCTTCTTCACCGACACCAGCGTGTGCATCGGCTGCAAGGCCTGCGAGGTGGCGTGCAAGGAGTGGAACCTCATCCCCTCCGACGGCCTCGAGCTCACCGGCATGTCCTACGACAACACCCAGGCGCTGGGCGCGTCGACATGGCGGCACGTCGCGTTCATCGAGCAGGAGGTGCCGGCCCGGTCCGGTGCGCACGCCGGCGCGCCGTCAGCGCACGCCGCGCCGGCCCCCGCGGCGCCCGCGCCCGTCGACCTCGGGATACCGGCGTCGACCCTGCCGGGCGACTCCCCCGACGCCGGGGAGTCCACCGACTTCCGGTGGCTCATGGAGTCCGACGTGTGCAAGCACTGCACGCACGCCGCCTGCGTGGACGTCTGCCCGACGGGGGCGCTCATGCACACCGAGTTCGGCACCGTCGTGGTGCAGAGCGACATCTGCAACGGCTGCGGGTACTGCGTGAGCGCGTGCCCGTACGGTGTGATCGAGCGCCGCTCGGGCCCTGCGGGCGACCCCGCCGTGGGCATCGCCCAGAAGTGCACGCTCTGCTACGACCGGCTCACCGAAGGCCAGACCCCCGCCTGTGCCAAGGCGTGCCCCACGGAGTCGATCCAGTTCGGCGACCTCGACGAACTCCGCGAGCGCGCTGCCGGCCGCCTGGACCAGCTGGTCGAGGCGGGCGAGCCGAACGCCCAGCTCTACGGACACGACTCGAACAACGGCGTCGGCGGCACGGGGGCGTTCTTCCTCCTGCTCGACGACCCGGAGGTGTACGGACTGCCGCCGGATCCGGTGGTGACGACCCGGTTCGTGGGGAAGATGTGGCAGCAGGCCGCTCTGGCCGCGGTGACGCTGCTCGGCGGCGCGGTGGCCGCCTTCGCCGCGGGGGGCGGGTCCTGATGGGCAACGGCGGCGGGGCCGACCACAACCCAGCCGACCACAACCGGGCCGACCACAACCGAGCCGACGACGACAAGACGAGCATCCCCGGAGGACCGGGGCAGCAGACCCGGACCCGCCGAAAGGGCAAGGGGGGACGCGAGCAGCTCGTGGTGCCCCCCGCGGAATTCCGCTCGTACTACGGCACACCGATCGTCAAGGCCCCGCCGTGGGAGTACGACATCGCGGCCTACCTCTTCCTCGGCGGCCTGGCCGGTGGCTCCTCACTGCTCGCCGCCGGGGCCGACCTGGCGGGCCTGCCGAGCCAGCGCCGCTCCGCGCGAATCGTCGCTCTCGGCGGGATCACCGGTAGCCTGTACTATCTGGTCCGCGACCTGGGGCGCCCGGAGCGGTTCCACCACATGCTGCGGGTGCTCAAGCTGACCTCCCCGATGAGCGTGGGCACCTGGCTCCTGTCGGCGTACGGCCCGTTCGTGGGTCTGGCCCTGGGGCAGGAGATCGTGCCGCTGCTGCCCACCCGCCTCGCGCGTCGCCTGCCCACCGACCTCATCACCCGCGCCTCGCGACCGGCCGGGATCGTCGCCGCCCTCGTGGCGCCGGCGGTCGCCTCGTACACGGCGGTACTGCTCACCGACACCGCCGCCCCCAGCTGGAGCGCCGCCCGCCGGGAGCTGCCGTTCGTCTTCGTCGGCAGCGCCGCGGCCGCGTCCGGCGGGGTGGGCCTGATGCTCAACCCGCTCCACGAGACGGGCCCCGCCCGACGGCTGGCCGTGGGCGGCGCGACGCTCGAGCTCGCCGCCGACCGGATCATGCAGCAGTCGATGGGCATCACCGCCGAACCGCTCCACGAGGGCCGGGCCGGGGCGTACCACCGCGCCGCCCAGATCCTCACCACCGCCGGCGCGGTGGGCGCCGTGCTCGGGCGACGCAACCGGGCGCTGTCCGCGGTCGCCGGCCTCGCGCTGGCGGCGGGGTCGGCGTGCACCCGGTGGGCGGTGTTCCACGCCGGGATGGCGTCGACGAAGGACCCGAAGTACGTGGTCATCCCCCAGCGCGAGCGGCGTGACGCCCGCGGTGGCGGGGAGGCCTACGCGGGCGAGCGGTAACCGGACCTCCCCGCGGGCTCGTCCGGCCGGCGGGGTCCGGGGCGGCCCGGCGCGGCAACCGACAGGTCGGGTCAGACAATGGCGTGGCCGTCGTCGCCCTCGCGGCGGGTGAGCCCGCGTTCGGCGAGCACCTCGAGCAGCGGCATCACCACACGCCTCGAGGTGTCGAGGTGGGTGCGCGCGCCGCTCGGGGTGAACGGCTGCGGTAGTTCACGGAGCCGCCGTACCGCCTCCCCGATCACGCCCGGACCCAGCCACACGCCGGGTCCGACGCCGGTGAGGAGCCCGGCCCGTTCGCAGGCGGCGAGCTCACGTGGTCCGAGGCCCAGCCCGGCCAACTCCCCGGCGGTCGGGGCGTCGAACGGCCCGACCCGGAACCGCTCGGCCAGGGTGTCCGCTGCCGCGCGGACCGCCGGGGGCAGGCCCGGCCCGTCCCCGGCGACCACCCGGCCCCCCTCCGCCCGCAGCGAGGCCGCGGCCGGGTGATCGAGGACGGCCATGAGCAGGGATGCGTCGGGCAGCCCGAGCGCGCGGCGGGCCGCCTCGGTGGGCAGGCCCGGATCGAGCGGATCGGCGCGATCGTGCTCGCGCACGGCCTCGACGAGGGTCTCGGCGAGGACGGCGACGCGCCCGGGGTCGATCAGCCAGCCGCGGTGCGACTGGTCGCGGACCGGGACGGCGATCCCCCATGCGCGCAGGTCGTCGACGTGGGCCACGCCGCGCCGACGCAGCTCCGAGGGCAGGTCGGGGCGCTCCGGTGTCGCCGCCAACTCCTCGGCGCGGCGGCGGGCCGCGCCGCGCCGACGCAGCGCCGGCGGGGCGGGATCCAGCACGACGGCGCCCGCCGGGATACGGTCGGCTCCCGGCTCGCGCAGGATGAGCCGGTCCCCCACCCGCAGCGGCAGCGGGTCCGCGAGCGTGAGGCGGGCATGACCCTCGTCGAGGGGCCGCACGTGAGCGGCTGTCGCGGCGGATCCGATGTGCACCATCACCTGCTCCGGCAGCGCGCCCGTCCGCCCGTCGACGCGCACGTCGAGGGTCCCGACCGGGCGCCACCGTTGCGGGGTGACCAGAGTGCTGCCCCGCGGGATCTCGTCCGCGGCGACCCCGCGCAGATTCACGGCGACCCGCGCCACCGCCGCCACCTCGTCGCGCCGGTGCCCGAGCGACTGCAGACCACGGACGGTGACCTGGGGACCGCCCGGGCCCAGTTCCAGCGTGTCACCCGCCCGTATGGTGCCCGCGGGAAGCGTGCCGGTGACGACGGTGCCGGCTCCGCCGATGCTGAACGACCGGTCCACCCACAGCCGCACGTCGGCGTCGCGATCGGGCTCCGGCAGCAGCGTGCCCAGCCGGGCGAGCTCCCCGCGCAGCGCGTCCATCCCGGCGCCGGTGACGGCCGAGACGCACACCGCCGGTATGTCCGCCAGGGGTGTCCCGGCCATCGCGTCACGGGCCTCCGCCAGCGCGAGGTCCGGGTCCAACAGGTCACTGCGCGTGATGACGAGGACGCCGTGCTCGACGCGCAGCGCGGTGAGCGCGTCGAGGTGTTCGGCGGACTGCGGCATCCACCCGTCGTCGGCGGCCACGACGAACATCACCGCGGGCACCGGCCCGACCCCGGCCAGCATGGTGGGGACGAACCGCCGGTGGCCGGGCACGTCGACCAACGCGACCGTGCGGCCGTCGTCGAGGGTGGTCGAGGCGTACCCCAGACCGATGGTCAGGCCACGGCGGCGTTCCTCGTCCCACCGGTCGGGCTCCTCGCCGGTGAGCGCACGGACGAGCGTCGACTTCCCGTGATCGACGTGGCCGGCGGTGGCGACGACGAACATCAGGCGGGCGCCTCCGCCCGGAGCACGAGTCGCGCCAGCTCGTCGTCGTCCCCCGGCGGCACTGCGCGCAGATCCAGGAGGCACCGGCCGTCGGTCACACGCCCCAGGACGGCGGGGCGTCCGGCGCGCAATGTCTCGGCACAGCGCTCCGGCAGGGACACCGCGGCGCTCGGGAGGTCGACACCGGGCGCGCCCCCACCGCCGACGGCGGCGACGGACCGGACGGCCTCCGCATCAAGCCCCGCCGCGCGCAGTCGTGCGGCGATCCGCTCGGCCCGCGCCCGCAGTTCGGCGGGGTCGGCCTCGAGACCGGCGACGACGGGCGGGCGCGGGCCGCGCAGCGTCGCCTCGAGGGCGGCCAGCGTGAGCTTGTCGACGCGCAACGCGCGGGCGAGCGGATGGCGACGCAGGCGCTGCACGAGCGCGGCGTCGCCGGCCATGATCCCGGCCTGCGGGCCACCGAGGAGCTTGTCGCCGCTGGACGTCACGAGGTCGGCGCCCGCCGCGAGCGTCGTGGTCATGTCCGGCTCGTCCGGCAGCGTGGGGTGGGGCGCGAGCAGCCCCGAGCCGATGTCCACCACCAGCGGCACCCCGAGATCCCGCAGTTCGGCGGGCGGGACGGACGAGGTGAAGCCGCTCACCACGAAGTTGGAGGGGTGGACCTTGAGGACGAAGGCAGTGGTGTCGTCGATCGCGCGGGAGTAGTCCTCGGCGTTTACCCGGTTGGTCGTGCCGACCTCCCGCAACCGGGTCCCCGTGGATTCCAGCAGCTCCGGCAGGCGGAACCCGTCGCCGATCTCCACCATCTCCCCGCGCGCGATGACGATCGTCCGCCCCGGCCCGCCCAGCGCGGTCGTCGCGAGCGCCAGGGCGGCCGCGCCGTTGTTCACCACGTGGACGTCGCCCGCCGTGGGCACGGCGGCCCGCAGGGCGTCGAGAGCGCCGCGGCCCCGCCTGCCCCGGCGGCCCGTCGCCAGGTCCAGCTCCACGTCATTGGTGCCCGCGGCCTCGGCGAGCGCGCGGACGGCGGCGTCCGACAGCGGCGCCCGGCCGAGGTTGGTGTGCAGCAGGACGCCACTGGCGTTGAGGACGGGCGTCAACGTCACGGGCGCGCCGGGCAGCGCGTCGAGCACCGCGTCGACGATCCCGTCGGGCGGGAGCGCTCCCGCCCGGGCGCGGTCCTGCGCGCCGCGGATCTCACCCTTGACCAGCTCGCGGCCCAGCCCGTCGACCGCCGCGGCGAGCCGGGGATCGCGGAGCAGGACGTCGGTGGACGGGATGAGACGACGCGGATCGGGCGACGGCGCCCCCGACCCTGTCCGCGGCTGCTCGGTGATCGTCCGTTCCCCTTTTCGGATCGGTGCCGGTGACGGTGAGGTTGTGGCGGAGGCGGACGGGAATCGAACCCGCCTGACCGAGATACTCGGCCACGTCGGTTTTGAAGACCGCGGGGACCACCAGGTGCCCGGACGCCTCCCTGCCCCACGAGACTAGGCGGTGTTCCCCGGCCGCGCCCACCGATCGGCGCCGCCTCGTTAGGGTCGGACCATGACCACCGAACCCATCTCGCCCGCCGCCCGGCTCACCTCGTACGCGCACGGGGGCGGGTGTGCCTGCAAGATCCCGCCCGGTGCTCTGGAGAACGTCGTTGCCGACCTCATCGGGGCCCCGGTCCGCGATCCGGCCGCGGAACTCATCGTGGGCCTCGACGACGGCGACGACGCGGCGGCGGTGCGGATCACCGGTGGCCGGGCCGTCATCAGCACGGCCGACTTCTTCACCCCCGTCGTCGACGACCCGTACGACTGGGGGCGCATCGCCGCGGCCAACGCACTGTCCGACGTCTACGCGATGGGCGGGACGCCGATCATGGCGATCAACCTGCTGTGCTGGCCGATGGACGTCCTGCCGTACGAGATGGCCGGAGAGGTGCTGCGTGGCGCCCAGGAGGTGGCCGGCGCCGCCGGATGCCACGTGGCCGGCGGGCACAGCGTCGACGACCCCGAGCCCAAGTACGGCATGGCCGTCACCGGGCTGGCGGACCCGGACCGGCTGCTGCGCAATGACGCGGGCCGGGCCGGGATGCCGCTGTCGCTCACCAAGCCGCTGGGGATCGGGATGCTCAACTGTCGGCACAAGAACACCGGGGAGGTGAGCCGCGAGGCGATCGAGACGATGACCACCCTCAACGACGTCGCCTCCCGGGACGCCCTGGCCGCCGGGGTCGAGTGCGCCACGGACGTCACCGGGTTCGGCCTGCTCGGCCACCTGTACAAGATGGCCCGGGCCAGCGGCGTCTCGGCCGTGATCGACCCCGCCGCGGTGCCCTACCTCGAGGGCGCCCGTCAGGCGCTCGCCGACGGATACGTCAGCGGCGGGACGCGCCGCAACCTCGACTGGGTCCGTCCGCACCTCGCGGCCGACGTGGACGAGGACGAGCTGCTCCTGCTCGCCGACGCCCAGACCTCCGGCGGGCTGCTCGTGGCCGGGGAGATCCCGGGGGGCACCGTGATCGGCGAACTCGTCCCCGCCGGAGACGCGGCGATCACCGTGCGCTGACGGGGCCGGTTTCCCCGCACCTCGCCGAGCAGAGGGTTTCGCACACCCGCTCTCGGGCGATACCGGCGAAATCCTCTGCTCGGCGGGAGGGTGAGCGCACGAGGGCGGGAGGGTGAGCGCCCGAGGGCGGGAGGGTGAGCGCGCGCGGCCGGGAGTCGCCCCGCCGGCTCAGGCGGGGCGGTCGAGGCGGGCGAACGCGTCGAAGATGCGGGCACCGTGGGCCAGCGCCCGCTCGTCCAGCACGAAGCCCGGATGGTGGAGGTCCGTCTCCTCGGACTCGCCGTCCCACACCCCCAACCGCAGGTACACGCCGGGGATCTCCTCGGTGTACCAGGCGAAGTCCTCGCCGCCGCTGGACTGGTCGGCGGTGCCCACCCCGTCGGTTCCGAGCACCGATTCGACGGCCTTCGCCGCGAGGTCGGCGCACTCGTCGTCGTTCACCACGGGCGGCACACCCTGGATGTACTCGACCTCGGTGCGCGCCCCGTACAGGGCACCGATCCGCTCGACCGTCTCGCGGACCAGCGGCTCGACGGTCGCCCACACATCGCGGTCCGCGCTGCGCAGCGTGCCCCAGATCTCGCCCGAGTCGGGGATGACGTTGGGCGCGGACCCGCCGGCCTTGATCGAGGCCCACGTGAGCACGGTGCCCGACCGCGGGTCGATCCGTCGGTCGATCACGCCCGTGACGCCCGTGACGATCTGGGCCAGGGTGAAGACGGTGTCCTGGGTCTCGTGCGGACGCGCGGTGTGCCCGCCGTCCGAGTGGACGGTGATGCCGATCTTGGCGTTGGACGAGGTGATGGCCCCGCCGGTCACGCCCACCTCGCCGACCCGGCGGTGCGGGTCGCAGTGCAGCGCGAGGATGCGGTCGACGCCCTTGACCACGCCCTCCTCGACGCAGTCCTTGGCACCGCCGGGCATCGTCTCCTCGGCCGGCTGGAAAATCAGGCGCACCGGGCGGGGCGGCGGGTCGGCGACCAGCATCTCGGCGGCGCCCAGCAGCATCGCCGTGTGGCCGTCGTGCCCGCAGGAGTGGCTGACGCCCTCGACCTCGGAGGAGAAGGACTCGCCGGACTCCTCGCTCATGGCCAGCGCGTCGATGTCCGCGCGCAGCGCCACCACATCGGTCGACGTGGCCCCGTCGGCGGCCGCGACGTCGCACCACAGCCCGGTGCCCACCTCGAACCGCTCGGGCTTGAGCCCCATCGATCGGAGCTCGCCCTCGATGTACTCGGTCGTCTCCCGCTCCTCGTAGGACAGCTCGGGGTGGGCGTGGATGTGCCGCCGCCACTCGACGAGCCGGCCCTCGAACCCGGTCGGGTCGGGGGTCTCATTCTTCTTGCGTCCGAACATCGAACACCTCCTGGCAGAACTGGACCACCCGGTCGCCGAGAAGCTGCCGGTTGGCCAATTTCACGAATTCATGACCTTCGTCCTCGAACAGCAGGACGTCCACCGGTACGCCGCGCCGGCGCAGGAACTCCACGGCCTGATCGGTCTCGCTGAGCGGCACATTGGTGTCGTGCGCGCCGTGGACGAAGAGCATCGGGACGTCGACGTGGTGATACCGCCGTAGGGGCGAGGCCTCCCGCAGCAGCTCACGTTCCTGGAGCGGGTTGCCGTACTTGGGGTAGGCGGCCGCGGCGATCCACGGCTCGGTGGTGCGGTAGAAGGTCTGCAGGTCGCTCATCCCGCATGCGGCGATCCCCCCGCACCACCGTCCGGGGTGGCGGACCAGGGTGGCGTTGACCAGGTAGCCGCCGTAGGACCGGCCCGAGACCACCGCCCGGCCGGGATCGGCGATGCCCTCGTCGATCAGGTGCAGCAGGGCGTCCTCGACGTCGTCGATCGCCGAGAACCGCCCGTAGCGGTCGTCGGCGTGGCTGTAGAAGCGCCCGGCGCCGGTGGAGCCGCGCACGTTGGGCAGGAAGTAGTTCACGCCGATGTCGAGGTAGCGGCGGGCGATGTCGTTGTACCCGGGGCGCGACTGCCCCTCGGGACCGCCGTGGAGGTGGACCACGGTCGGGCCCGGTTCGTCAGCGATGTCGGGACGGTACAGCCAGCCGCTGAGCTGGAGTCCGTCACGGGCGGTGAACTCGACCAACGTCGGCGCGGGGTCGGGTTGCTCGGGCGGCCGCCCGGTCCACCTGCGGTTGTCCACGTCGTACATGACGGTGCGGGGAGGCTGGTCGAGGCTCTGGACGGTGAGCGCGAGCAACCGGCCGTCGGCGGTGAGCGTGGGAGACGACGCCACGACCTCGGGCAGCGGCGGCCGGACGATGACCCGGGGGCGTTCCGGCCGCAGGTCGAGGACCTCGATCTCCGACAGGCCGCCGCGCACGTTCCACAACAGGACCGCGGTCGAGCGGTCCAGGCTCACCTCGACCTTGTCGAGATCGGCGTCCCTGCGGAACGCCACCGGCCAGGACTCGGTGGAGTCCTCGTCGGCCTCGACCGCGAGCAGGCCCATCCGGTCGGCCGAGTGGTCGCTGCGCACGATCATCCGCATGGGGCGGTCGGCATCCCCCGCGTCGAGGATGACCCCGGCGTCCGTGGTGGAGCCGGTGTCGACGGGCAGCAATGGCCACCACCGGCCGTCGGGGACGATGCGCAGCAACTCGCGGTTACCCCGGGCACCCACCCGGAACAGCGCGGCACCGTCCCATGCGTGGACCAGTGCGCCGCCCATCCGTCGGTCGACGACGGTGTGCTCCCCGGTCTCGGGGTCCACGAGGCGGCCCTCGGCCAGGCCCTCGGAGTCGAACGCCGTCACCGCGAGCAGGTCGCCGTCCCAGCCGACGATCTGGACGGTGGCGTCGCCCACGGTGTCGACGGGGTAGACGTCGTGATCGTCAGGGTCGGTGGTGACCAGCCAGATCCGTTCGCGCTCGCCGCCGTCCGGGGCGACCTCGCAGGCGAGCCACCTGCCGTTGGGCGAGTAGGCCACGCGACGCACGGGGCCGTCGACGGGCAGGACCACGTCGCGCTCCGGCCCGGCCCCGTCCAGCCCACCCGGCCCCAGCGGCCGCTGCACGGCGCGCGGGTAGCCGGTGCGCTCGGTGACCACACACGCCAGCATCGAGCCGTCGGGCGACAGGTTGGGGGACGTGGTGTGACGGATCTGGGTGGGCCCCCCGGCGGCGTCGTCGGGTGGTCCCGCGACGTCGCGGGACTCGGCCTCCTCGGTGACCTCGACTTCGACCTCGGTGGTGTCAGGCACGGTGAATCCAGGTGTCCTTTCCGCCGCCTCCGCTCGAGGCGTTGACGACCATGGTGCCCGCCGGGGCCACGCGCGTCAGTGCGACGGGCGGGGCCGAGGCGAGGATGTCTCCCCCCTCACCGTGCCGCAACATGACGAATGCCCGCATGTCGACGTGGCGACGCTGCAGTTCGTGACCGTCGAAGGTCGGCAGGGTGGACAGTGGCTGCACCTCCTGCGCGACGAACCGGTCGCCGTGGCGGCGCAGCTCGTCCCGGCGCTCGTCGAGCTCGCGGGGTGAGCACTCCGGACCCACGGTGATGTCGGACCCGCCGTAGCCGTCGATCGGCTTGACGACCAGCTCGCCGAGCCGGTCGAGGACCTGTCGACGCTGGTCCGGGTCGGCGCACAGGTACGTGTCGACCTGGCCGATGAGAGGCTTCTCGCCCAGGTAGAAGTCGATGATCTTCGGGACCATCGCGTAGATCGCCTTGTCGTCGGCTGCACCGTTGCCGGGCGCGTTGACCACGGCGACGCCGTGCTCCGCCATCGCGTTCAGCAGCCCACTGCGCAGCGCGGTGCCATTTGCACCCGTAGAGGACAGGAGCATCTCCTCGTCCATACGGACGTAGAGCACGTCGATTTTCTGCCGCTCCCCGCCCTCGATCCGCCACAGGGCGGAGTCCTCGCACACCAGGTCCGAGGGCGTCACCAGGGTGCCACCGACCGCCTCCGTGACACTCTTGAGGTCGTACGCCTCGAGTTCGTCCTCGGCGACCACCACGCCGATGGCGGGATCGTCGACCCCCTCGGGCGCGGCCGCCCGCAGGGTGTCGGTCAGCATCGCCAGCGCCTCGCGGGGGTCGTGGACCTCCGACCGCGCACCGAACTCGGGGAAACCCTCGGCGATCCGGTCGCGCAGTGCGACCGCCATCGCCATCCCCCCGGGCATCCGCAGGTTGTCCTCGAGCACGATCCACTCGCCCGGCGCCGTGGAGACCAGGTCCACGCCACACACCGGGGCGTGCAGGACGCCCTCGGGCACCGCGCGTCCGGTGGGACGGAACCCCGGTGCGCGCTGGAGCGCCTCGGCGGGGACCACGCCGGCCCGGCTGATCTCGCCCGCCCCGTAGATGTCGCGCAGGAACATCTCCATCGCGCGCGCCCGCTGCTCGATGCCCGCGGAGATCCGTGCCCACTGGTCGGCCGGGACGATCCGCGGGACCGAGTCCAGCGGGAAGACCTGCGGCTCGTCCTTGCCGTACACCTTGAGCGTGATGCCCATGGAGCGCAGTCTGTCGTCCACCTGCTCCTTGCGCTCGCACAGGACCTCGGGACCGAGGTCGGACACGGCCTTGAGCAGGTCCACGTACTCGGGCCGCGGATTGCCGTCCTCGGAGATGGCCTCGTCGTGCACCTCCTCGGTCACCGCCTCGCCGAGCGGCGAGTAGGAGGCGAGCATGTGTCGCATCCCGCGGTCGTCGGCGGTGTCCCGGGGACGGATCCGCTCGACGGTCTCAGCCAGCAGGACGGCGATCACGTCGCTGCGGCGTCCCCGTCGGCGGTGCGCCGCGCGTTGGCGGGTCGCCGAGGTCGCGGAACCGCGGACCCCGTCGAGCAGGTTCAGCACCAGGTCGAGTTCGCCTCCGGCCCGGAGGTGGTCGACGTGGTCGTCGACCAGTCCGGTGAGCACCTCGGTGGCGGGGCGGGGGCGCCCGGTCGCCACGTCCACGAGGTCCCCCTCGAGTCCGGAGCGTGCGGCGCGCCAGAACGCCGCGGCCAGCACGGCGTCGGAGGGTCCGTCCCACCCAACGGATCCGGCGCCCTGCGCGGCGTCCCGTTCGGCGAGGACGCGGTCGACCGCCGCGCGGAACAGGGCGGCGACGACGACGAGGGTGTCGATCGTGCTGCACGAATCGCAGGCCACGAGTTCGATCCCGTCCCCGTCCCGGGAGGGGCGGACGTCGACCGCGATCCCCTCCCGTCCCGCGACCACGCCGGTGGCGACGATCTCGTCCTCGCAGGCCAGCGCCTCGTCGGCGGTGTCGGCGGCATAGGCGGGCAGGTGTGCGGGCGACCACTGGCTCTCGAAGTAGCGGGTGGAGGCGTACCCGGAGTCGGTGCCGTCGGCCCAGTAGGGGGAACTCGCCGACAGTGCCAGCAGCACCGGCGCGAGGGCGGCGACCCGTCGGGCCGCGTACTGGGCCTCGTCGGCGTCGGCGGTCTCGATCACCACCCGGAAGCCGGCCGAGGCGCGGGTCTGCGACTCGCGGCCCGGCGCGGGGTGGGGGTCCTGCGGCGCTGGGTCGAACTCCACTCCGGGCGAGGCCAGCGACCCTGCCGCGACCACCCCGGTCCGCAGTCCGTTGGCGGCCTCCGCCAGGCGGGTCCGGTTACGGCGGAGGGCGTCCCCGAGCTCGCCGAGCCCGGTGTGGGCGCCCGCGTCCGCGACCACGATCGCGCCGTGTTGCTCCGGCCGGACGTGGCCCTCCTGTCCCCGTTGCCCGGTGTCGCCGAGAGCGGCGAGCACGTCCGTTGCCCGCCGAACCGGTCGCCGGGTCCTCGTGTCGACGAGGTGGAGTTCCTCTTCGACTCTGATCCATCGCTGTGCGTCGGTCATCATTCCCACGCTAAGGGAACGCGGGCGCACCCGCACCCGCAGCAGCTCTCCGCGCCCGGCGCGGGGGTCACCGCATGATCCACGTGTCCTTGCCGCCGCCGCCCCGCGAGGAGTTGACGATCATCGATCCCGCCGGCGCGACCCGGGTGAGCCCGGCCGGGACCGCGTGCGCGGTGGTCCTGCCCCCCTCGCGTCGGACGTGGGCGAACGCGCGGAGGTCCACGTGCCGGCGCTGCATCCGGGTCCCGTCGAAGGTCGGCAACGTGGACAGGGGCACGACCTCCTGGGCGATGAACCCCTCCGGCCGGGTGAGCAGGTCCTCCCGGCGGGCGGCCAGCTCCGCCTCCGAGCACTCCGGCCCGATGGTGATCCCGAGTCCGCCGTACCCGTCGATCGGCTTGACCACCAGCTCGCCGAGGCGGTTCAACACGAGGTCCCGCTGCGTCCGGTCGGCACACAGGTAGGTGGGGACCTGCTCGAGGATCGGGGTCTCCCCCAGGTAGAAGTCGATCATGGCGGGGACGGAGGCGTAGACGGCCTTGTCGTCGGCCACCCCGTTGCCGAGGGCGTTGGCGATGGTCAGGCGTCCGGCCCCGAGCGCGTCGAGCAGCCCGTCGCGCAGCGGGATGCCCTCGTCGCCCGGCGAGCTGAGGAGCATGTCCTCGTCTATCCGGGCGTACATGACGTCCACCCGGTGCAGATCGCGGCCCGCGCGATGGTGCAGCACCCCGTCCCGGAAGGTGAGCCGGTCGGGCGTGACCAGCGGCAGTCCGGTGCGCTGCGCGATGAGTCGGTGCTCGAACCAGGCCGAGTCGGTCGGCCCGGAGGAGACGACCGCGAGCTGCGGCTCGTCCCCGGCGGCCGGCGGCGCGGCCGCCTCGAGCGTCTCGCGGATCATGCCGAACGCCTCGTCCGGCGCGTGGAGATCGAACCCGCCCGTGAGGTCGCCGAACAGGGAGGTGGTCATCTGTCGCAGGGCGTGGGAGAAGGCGATCCCGGAGGGCACCCGGACGTTGTCCTCCAGCACGAACCACGTGCCGTCGTCCCCGCACACCAGGTCGATCCCGCAGATGTGCGCCCGCGTCCGACCCGGCCGCTGTACGCGTCCCGTGCTGCGGTGACCGGGGGCGCGGTCCAGGGACTCGGGCGTCATGTGCCCCGCGCGCACGAACTCGCGCTGGCCGTAGATGTCGTCGAGGAAGGCGTCCAGGGCGCGGGCGCGCTGCTCCGTGCCGGCGGCCAGCACCCGCCACACTTCGGGCGAGATGATGCGGGGTACGAAGTCCATGGGGAACGCCTGGGGCCGCTCCTGTCCGGTGACCCGGAACGTCACCCCGGCCACCGAGGCCTCCTTCTCCGCCGTCACCTGTCGCGACCGGAGCCGCACGGTGCCCGCCCGGTCCAGGGCCGACATCACGGGAGCGTAGGCCTCACGGGGGGGCACCCCCCTCCTCGACCGCCTCGTCCCAGCTCGGGTCGGCGTCGAGGCCCTCGATCGGTTCGTAGACGCCGAACAGTCGTGAGTGGGCATCGGGGACCGCCGACCGGGGACCGCTGATCCCGGCGGTCTCCGCCGCGAGCAGGTCGACCACGTCGTGGGGGTGCCCCCGCCGGCGGAGGGCCTGGCGCTGCCGGAACGCACTGCTGCCGTTGTAGAGCGCGTTGTCGAGCAGGGTGCGCACGGTGTCGAGGTCACCCGACCGGTTCAACTCGCCGGTCAGGGACTCCACCAGATCCGAGACGACGTCGGTGGCGGGCCGGGCCCGGAAGGTGACGGGGTCCACGAGATCACCCTCGAGGCCCGACCGGGCCGCGCGCCACAGGGCCGCCCGCAGCCTCGTCTCGGCGGGGGCCGCCGACCCGGCGCCGTCGGCGACGGCGGTCGCCTCGCGCTCGACGAGGGCCCGGAACAGAGCGGCGGCCAGAACGGTGGCGTCGGCGGAGGGACAGGCGTCACCCACCTGCAGCTCCACGGACCGCCGGTCGGCCCCGGGCTGCACGCCGAAGCCGACCATCGACGCATCGACGACCACCCCGCTGGCCACGAGGTCGGCCACCAGCTCGTCGTACTCGGCGGCCGAGCACACGCCCGCCACGGGCGCCGCCGTGGGCCACTGCGAGGCCGCCACCGAGCGGCAACTCGCGTAGCCGGAGTCCGACCCGTCCCTCAGGAACGGCGAACTCGCCGTGAGCGCGAGGAACACCGGCAGGTACGGCGCGATCCGGCAGGACACCGCGACAGCCTCGTCTGCGCCATGGGCCTCGACCCGGATCCGGACGCCACAGTAGATCTGATCCCGGGCCAGGTACTCGTAGTCGGCCAGGAGTCGACGAGTCCTCGGCGTCTCGTCGACGAGGGCGGATCCGGGGGGCACGAGCGGGACGGCCCCGGCGGCGACCACCGCCAGCCCGAGCTCGGCCCCCGCCCCGTTGAGCCCCGCCCGCTCCGCGCGGAGGGCCGACCGCAGCTCCGTCGCGGACCCGGCAGGGGCGGTCGCGGCGCGGATGACGCAGTTGCGCAGTTCCTCTCCCGAGCCACCTCCACCCCGCAGGGCCAGCAACTCCGCCGCCCGGGGCGTCAACTCCCTGCTCGCGGTGTCGAGGACGTGCAGGTCCTCTTCGACGACCATCGACCTCAACACTGCTTCCATAACGGAAATGTAGGGCCGGGGGGCGGAGTTCACATCCGGTCGGGCTGGGGGATGGGTCTCATCGGATCCGGGTTCAGCGCGCCTTCCACACCGGGGCACGCTTCTCCGCGAACGCCCTCGGGCCCTCGGCCGCGTCCTCGGAGGTCATGACGGTGATCATCTCCGTGTCATTGACCTTCCACTGGTCGACCTCCGCCGGACGCCCGCCGTCGGTGATCCCGAGCGCGACCCGCTTGGTCCCCTGGACCGCCAGCGGCGCGTTGGCGGCGATGGTCCCGGCGAGCTCGAGCGCGGTGTCGAGCAGCCGGTCGGCCGGGACGACGTGGTTGATCAGGTGCAGGTCGAGCGCCCGCCCGGCGGTGATCGGCTCGCCGGTGAGCATCATCTCCATGGCCACCCGGTGGGGCAGCTGGGCCGGCAGCCGGAACGCGCCACCGGCGGCGGCGATGAGCCCACGCCGCACCTCCGGCAGACCGAACACCGCGTGGTCGGCGGCCACCACGAGGTCGCAGGCCAGGGCGATCTCGCAGCCCCCACCCAGTGCGGTGCCGTTGACCGCGCCGATCACGGGGACCGAGACGTACTGCTGCATCATCCCCGCGAATCCCCACTGCCGGTTCTCGGCCGGGAAGATGTCCTCACCCCGGGAGATGGCCTTGAGGTCGGCGCCCGCACAGAACGACCGCTCTCCCGCGCCGGTGATCACCACGACCCGGATCTCGGGATCGGTGTCCGCCTCGTGCAGCGCGTTGCCCAGCAGCGTGCTGACCTCGCCGTTGACGGCGTTGCGGGCCTCCGGGCGGTCGAGGGTGACGAGTAGGACGTGGTCCCGGCGCTCGGTACGGACGGCGGGACGGTTCTCGGTTGACGTCATGGGCCCAGTCTCGCCCGGCTGTGGCCGCCCCGCAGCCCCTCCGCGCTATTCGGCCCTCTCCGCAGGAAAGTTCGTGCGGATGTCCGCGCATCGCACGCTCGAGTGGCACGGCCGACGTCGCTGCGCGTAAACGCATCCTTCCCCTCGGCCGGTCCCGGTGCGGGGCAGGTCCAGGCGCCCCGCCGGTCGGACACCGTGCCCCGCCGGTCGGGCTCCATGTCGCGGGTCGGGCTCCATGTCGCGGGTCGGGCTCCATGTCGCGGGTCGGGGGCGCCACTCGCGGGTCGCCGACGGTCGCCGCGGGGCCACCGCCGAACTGTCGCCGATTCCGACCCGCGCTGCAGCGCCCCGAGGAGACGGGCCGGTCGAGGGTTGTCATAACCGAAACGAAGGCGAGCGAGAGATGTTTCACGTGAACCCTTCTCGGCGGTGGGTGGATGCCCCGCCCCCGGCGAGGTAGTGTGAGCCACTACAGATATATTTGATTTAGATCATCGGTCTCGGCGCTCCGGGTGGGTGCCCTTCTCTTGTGGAATGAGGTGGCGGACGTGGCCCCCACACGACTCGGCCAGCGCCCGCAGCTCTCCGAGGAGGTCGCCGACCACGTGCGGACTCGGATCATGAGCGGCGATGTCCGCCCGGGGTCCTTCATCCGGCTCGACGAGACCGCCTCCGCACTCGGGGTGAGCGTGACCCCGGTCCGGGAGGCACTACTCACCCTGCGCGGCGAGGGCCTCGTCGATCTGGTGCCGCGGCGCGGCTACCTGGTCTCGCCGATGAGCCGCCAGGACATCGAGGACATCTTCTGGCTCCAAGCGGAACTCTCCAAGCGCATCGTCGACCGGGCCATCACCCGCTACGACGCGGAAACTCTCGAGTTCCACGGTCGTCTGATCGACGAATTCGAGAAGGCATCCGCGTCAGATGACACCGACGGCGTGGTGCACGCCCAGTACGCGATCCACCGGTGCCTCAACCGGGCTTCCCGCTCGGACAAGCTGTCCCGGTTCCTGTCCAACGCCGCCCGCTACATGCCCTACCGGCTGTACGCGGACGACCCCGAGTGGCGTGCGGGCGCACTGACGGACAACCGCCGCATGCTCGAGGCGCTGCGTGACGGCGACGTCGAGACGGCCCACGAAGTGGTGGACGCCGAGTTCACCGGTGGCGCGAGTCTGCTCATCGCCCATCTCGAGCGAGCGGGCGTGTGGGACGACGAGCGCGCACCGGAACTCGACCCCGAGCACTGAGTCCCACTTCAGTGATCGGTCCGTCCGCACTCTCCACCTCAGATCGGTTTGAACAGGATGCGGTGGGTGGCCGTCCGAACCGTCCGGGGGAGTTCGTCGGGCCGCGTGCGAACTCCACGGGATTCCGAGTTCATCCCGGAACGGTCGCTGCAGGAAGCCGGTGGTCGCGCACCTGTGGATCCGGCCCGACGATAGAGCTGGTGAGCACTTCCCTGCTCTCCCGGAGTGGTCGGACGGGAGCCGTGACACCAGCTCAGACGCCCACGGTGCCGTGCTCGGAACGCAGTGTGCCCTTGACGACCTTGCCGCTGGCGTTGCGGGGGAGTTCGTCGACGTGGACCAGATGCTTGGGGAGCTTGAAGCCGGCGAGCTTGTCCCGCAGCCACTCGCTGAGCTCCTCGAGGGTGAGATCGGCAACGCCGTCCTCCACGTTCTGGGCGACCACTGCGACGGGGACCTCGCCCCACCTGTCGTCCTTGCGGCCGATCACCGCGACCTCGCGGATCCTCGGGTGCCCGGCGATGATGTTCTCCACCTCGGCGCAGTAGATGTTCTCGCCGCCGGAGATGATCATGTCCTTCTTGCGGTCCACCACGTAGACGAAGCCCTCGTCGTCCATGCGGACCAGGTCGCCGGAGTGGAACCACCCGCCCTCGAAGGCCTCCGCCGTCTCCTTGGGCTTGTTCCAGTAGCCGGACATGGTGGTGGGACCGCGGTAGACGATCTCGCCGACCTCACCCGGGCCGACGAGCTCGCCGAAGGCGTCGACGACGCGGGCCTGGAGGGTGGGGATGACCTTGCCGACGGAGCCGATCTTGCGGATCGCGTCATCGCCGTCGAGGGCACAGGTGATGGGGCTCATCTCGGTCTGGCCGAACACCGCGCAGTTCAGGGCGTCCGGGAAGGTCTCGGCCATGGCGCGCAGGATCGTGTCGGTGGACGGGGCCGCGCCCCAGGAGATGGTGCGCAGCACCAGGCTGCGCGGGCGGGCCTGCTGCTCGGCACAGACGGCCTGCCACTGCACGGGGACGAGGAAGATGCTGGTGATGTGCTCGGCCTCGAGGGTGTCCAGGACCGCTGCGGGGTCGAAGGCCTGCAGCGGGTGGACCACCGTGACGCCGCCGAGTTGGAGGCTCGGCGCGATCGAGCCGAGCGCCGCGATGTGGAACATCGGGGCGGCGCACAGTGCGCGCCCGTCCTCCTCGAACAGTCGGAACACCCGGATGCAGGTCAGGGACTGCGCCGTGAGGTTCTCGTAGGAGAGCATCGCGCCCTTGGGGCGACCCGTGGTGCCCGAGGTGTACATGATGAGCGCGGTGGAGTCCTCGGGGACGTCGACGGGCTCGGCGGCTGGCCCTCCTCCGCGATCGCGTCCGCGTACGTGGTCTGGTCGGGCGTCCCCGGTTCACCGCCGATGACGATGTGGTGGCCCGGCTCCTCGCCCTGGGCGCGGATCGCGCCGACGAGCGGGGCGAGCATCGCGTCGGTGATGACGCCCTTCGGCGTGCAATCGCTGACCAGGTAGGCGAGCTCGCCGGGGGTGAGACGGAAGTTCACCGGGACCGCGATGGCACCCAGCTCGTTGATGCCCAGGACCGCCTCGACGAACTCCGGGTTGTTGAGCGTGATGAGCATGACCCGGTCGCCCCTGCCCACACCGCGGCGGGCCAACGCGTCGGCGAAGCGGTTGCTGCGGTCGTGCAGCTGGGACCACGTGGTGGTCTGGCCGAGGAACCGCAGCGCCTCGGCGTCGGGCTGCATCTCGGCGTGGGTGGCGACCCACGTGTTCCAGTTGTTGCGACGTGCCGCGTGGAGTTCGGCGATGGGATCCGTGGCGGTGGTCATGATCTCGGCCTTTCGTCGGGCGGTGGGTGACGGGAGGGGCAGGTGACAGGAGGGACGGTTCAGGAGAAGTTCGGGCGCCGTTTCTCGAGGATCGAGGACACGCCCTCGGCGAAGTCGGGGGAGATCAGCAGCTCGCACTGGCCCTCGAGTTCCCTGGCCAGGGCCGCGTCCAGCTCGGCGAGCGTGGCCCCGGTGACGGCCCTCTTGGTCAGTTCCAGGGCGCGGCGCGGACCCCGGGCCAGTCGGCGGGCGAGCTTCGCGGCGGCGGGCTCGAGGTCCGCGGTCGGGTGGACCTCCATGGCCAGTCCGACGTCGTGGGCCTCCGCGGCGGAGACGGCGTCGCCACGCAGCAGCATGCGCGAGGCGATCGACCGTCCGACGGCCGCGGGCAGCAGCACGCTGGCGCCGCCGTCGGGCATGAGTCCGATGTTGGTGAACGCGAACAGTAGGTAGGCGTCCTCCGACATGAGGACGAGGTCGGAGGCCAGCGCGAGCGAGACGCCCACCCCGGCCGCCGGGCCGGTGACGGCGGCGATTACCGGGACCGGGACCGTGAGGACCGCGCGGACCAGTGCGGCGGCCCCGGCCATGGTCGCGTCGGGGCTGGGCGCGTCCGCGCCGGCGTCCTTGATCGCCTGCAGGTCAGCTCCGGTGGTGAACGCCCCGCCCTCCCCTGAAAGCACGATGACCCGGGTGCCCGGATCGCTGCCGTGTTCGATGATGAGCTCGGTCAGCGCGGTGACGGTGGGGTGGTCGAGCGCGTTCATCCGGTCGGGCCGGTTGATACTGATCGTGGTCACGCCCAGGTCGTCATGGTCGACCTTGATGGCGTCACGTCCGGTCGCGGTCATCGGACCGTCTCCCCCGCCTCGACCATCCCGGCCAGCCTGCCGGTGATGATCTCCTCAGCCTCGGCCATCATCCGGTCGACGAGCTCCGCCGCGGTGGGCACGTCGTGGATCAGACCCTGACACTGGCCGGCGCTCCAGATGCCCGCGTCCAGGTCGCCGTCCTCGAAGACCTTGCGTCCGCGGGCTCCGGCGACGAGGTGCTGGATGTCGGAGAACTCGGCACCCTGGGCCTCTTTCGACACGACCTCGGCGGAGACGGCGTTGGCGGCCACCCGCGCGGTGTTGTGCAGTGTCCGGAAGATCAGCTTCGTGTCGAGCTCGGTGTTGGCCACGATCTGTTGTTTGACCTGCCCGGCCACCGGCGACTCGGCCGTGCACATGAAGCGGGTGCCCATGTTGGCGCCGTCGGCTCCCAGCGCCAGTGCTGCCACCATGCCGCGGGCGTCGGCGATCCCGCCGGAGGCGAGGATCGGGATGGACAGCCTCGCCGCCGCGGCAGGGATGAGCACCAGGCCGGGGACGTCGTCCTCCCCCGGGTGGCCCGCGCACTCGAAGCCGTCGATCGATACCGCGTCCACACCGAGCTGCTCGGCCTTGATCGCGTGGCGGACCGAGGTGCACTTGTGGATCACCTTGATGCCGGCCTCGTGGAACACCGGTAGGTGGTCCTTGGGATTGGACCCGGCCGTCTCGACGATCTTCACGCCCGACTCGACGATCGCCTGCCGGTACTCGGCGTACGGGGGCGGAGAGATCGCGGGAAGGATCGTGAGGTTGACGCCGAACGGCTGGTCGGTCATCTCCCGGCAGCGCGCGATCTCCTTGACCAGGTCCTCGGGCGTGGGTTGGGTGAGTCCGGTGATGATCCCCAGCGCGCCGGCCTCGGACACAGCGGCAGCGAGTTCGGCGCGGCCGACCCACATCATGCCGCCCTGGACGATGGGATGACGGACGCCGAACTCCTCGGTGAATCGGGTGCGGATCACGGCTGGACCTCCTCGTAGGTGCCACCGGAGGTGGCCTCAGGACTTGGCATGGGCGACTGATCCCTTCTGCAACCGACCGCGATGACGTCGTCCCTCCAGAACGACCATGGATCCGATCACATATATGTGTAAGTGTCGCTACGCGATGCCCACTGTAGCCGGTGTTGTCAAGATCACACCGTGTTCCACCTAACCCGGAAAGCGCACCCATGTGCCCCTCACGCCCTCGTGGGTCACGCACCCTCTCCGGGCATCGGGTTCGGCGTCCCGACGTGCGGAAATCGCGGGGCGCGGCGGCAGTTCCGCCGGGTTAGGCGGCTCCGGTGGAGCCGGCGGCTGGAGCGTGCACGACCGGGCAGGCGACCACCCGGTCGCGCGGCTGGATGGGGCAGGCCCCCAGGTCGGCGGGACGGTAACCCTCCGGGTATCCCGGGTACGTCCGGTTCTCGGTCCCACGGGACCCGAGCTCGCGGCGGCGGACCGGCAGCCACCGCACCACCTTCGACCGCATCCGCAGCGCCGCGTAGGCGGCCTCGCGGAACGCCGGAGGTTGCCACGGGAAGCCGAAGGCGCGGGTCATGTCGTCGTCGATCAGCGCCTGCACGACCTTGCGGACCACCGGCCGGGCCGGCTCCGGGTACCAGGAACACATGAGATCGAGCGTGTACGTCCCGATGAGCTCGTTGGTCCGGGCGTAGCGCATGGTGCGCGCCTCGTAGTCGTCCCGCCAGCGCCGGAACTCCCCGATGCCCTGCGGGATCCCCTTGATCTTCATCCGCTCCCCGACTGCGCGGTAGAAGTGGAACGCCGCGAGCCGTTCGTTCGGATGCAGACGCCGCCAGCCGTTCGCATCGATCCACTCGAGCGGTTCGTAGATGAACGTCGACAACACATAGAGCATGTCGTCATTGGTGATCTCGTACATCGCGTGTTGGCGGTTGATCACCCGCAGCGCCTCCTTGCCGCGGGGCGAGTCGTACCCGTGCTCGACCAGCTCCACCATGAGCAGCGCGGTGTCGTCGTACCGCTTCTGCGGGTGATCGCGGAAGTTGCCCGCCTGCTCCAGGACCGCCGACACCGAAGGGATGCAGTAGGTCCGGTACAGCGCCAGCTCGAGCGCCCGCTGATAGTCCCACGGGAACTCGTACGCGGAGGTGATGCGGTGGATCTCCGCCGCGTCCGCCACCGGATCGAGAGTCGCGATGAGATCACGCCAGTACCAGCGCCCGGGCCTGAACGGGACCCCTGCCGTGAGCGGGTGGTCGACGGCGGCGTCGGCGACGAGGTCGGCCGGGATCGGTCCGAACACCCCGGGCACGGCGGGCCGCTCGGTGGCCGCGGCCCTCGTCGTCGTCGTCACCTCCTCGGTTCTCTCGGAGGTGGCGGTCATCTCACCTCACATCCTTCCCTGGACGTTCGCGAGCATCCACTTGACGATCTTGATGTCACGCGGCTTGCGGGTCATGGTCATGAGGTTCAGCGGGGCCGCGAACTTCTGCGCGGTGATGGCCTTGGGGCGGGCGAACTCGCGCAACCCGTCGGCGCCGTGGATACGGCCGAAACCCGAGTCACCCGAACCGCCGAACGGCAACGCCGGGATGCCGGCGAACGCGAGGAACGAGTTGACCGACACCATGCCCACGTCCAACTTCTCCGCGAGGGCCAGCCCCCGCTTCTTGTTGCCGGTGAAGATCGAACCGCCGAGGCCGTAGCTGCTGGCGTTCGCCTTCTCGATGGCCTCCTCCAGGTCCGCGACAGGGTTGATCACGACGGTGGGGCCGAAGGTCTCCTCGGTGATCGCGGACGAGTTCTCGGGGACGTCGACGAGGACGACCGGCTCGATGATCTTCTCGCCGACCGAGTCCTCGCCGCCGAGTACGGCCCTGCCGCCCTTGGCGATCGCGTCCTTGACGTGCCTGCGGACGATGTCGACCTGCGCCGGCAGCGTCATGGGCCCGTAGCTGGAGGAGATCGAGTTGCCCGGGGTGAGCGCGCGGACCTTGGCCGTGAACTTCTGGACGAACGCGTCGTGGACGTCCGAGTGGACGTAGATCCGCTCCACGCCCGCGCAGGTCTGGCCCGCGTTGCCCATGGCGCCGAAGACCGCCTGGTCGGCGGCCGCGTCGAGATCCGCGTCCGAGTCGACGAGCAGGGCGTCCTTGCCACCGCCCTCGATGACGACCGGCGTGAGCGTCTCCGCGCAGGCGGCCATGACCTTCCGGCCCGTCGCGGCGGAGCCGGTGAACGCGAGCTTGTCGACGCCCGCCCTGCACAACGCCGCGCCCGTCGAGCCGTCGCCGGTGATCGTCTGGATGAGCGGCTGGGAGGCGCCCAGGGAATCCCACACCTCCGCCAGCCACACGCCCACACCCGGCGTGAGCTCGCTGGGCTTGAACACCACCGCGTTGCCCGCGGCCATGGCGTAGGACAGCGTGCCCATCGGGGTGAACGCGGGGTAGTTCCACGGGCCGATCGCGCCGACCACGCCGTAGGGCTGATATTCCACGTAGGCGGCCTGGTTGCTCATGAGCAGCCCGGCCGAGACGGAGCGCCGTCGCAGGACCTTGTCCGCGTTCTTGGCCGCCCACTCCAGATGGCTGACGGTGAGCATGACCTCGAGGGTCGCGTCCTCGTCCGGCTTCCCGGTCTCGGCGGAGATCAGGGACGCCAACTCCTCGGCCCTGGACGAGATCGCCCGCTTGTACTCCAGCAGCCACTCACGGCGACCCCGCGGACCCTGGTTCGCCCACCAGCGAGCCGCGGCACGCGCACGCTCCACGGCGAGGGCGACCTCCTCGGGACCGGCGACGGGGTACTCCGCGAGGACGGTGCCGTCGCGGGGGTCCAGGCTCGCGAACGTGGGGCCGGTCTTGCTGGGCTCGGTGGTCGTCATCTGAGGTCCTCTCGTTACCGATCACATATATTTGATGTAGCGTACCGCGATACGCGCCACAGTAGTCCAGTGTGCACCCAACCGGCACCCCGTGCCAGATACCGGGGCAACCACACAGAAAAACGAGGCGAGAAGTGTTCGACATCCTCACCGAAGAGCAGCGTGAATTCGCCAAGTCGATCGATGACTTCTGCGCGCGCGAGGTCGACGGCGTCGAGAGCGACGCGAGCTCACCACCGAGGGCGGCACCCACTCGCCGCACATCTACTCCAAGATGGCCGAGCTCGGATGGCTGGGGCTGACCGTCCCCGAGGAGTACGGCGGCTCCGACGCCGGCGCCGTCGAACTGTGCCTCCTGCTCGAGCACTCCCTGCGCGGCCTCGCCCCGATCGGCGGCATCGGCCCCACCCTCATCACGGCCGCCGCGTACCAGAAGTTCGGGACCGAGGAGCAGCGTAAACGCGCGCTCGAGCTGGTCGTGAACGGCGGGACCCTGTCCATCTCGATGTCCGAGCCCGGCGCCGGGTCCGACGTCGCCGCCCTGCGCTGCAAGGCCGAGCGCGACGGCGACAACTGGGTGATCAACGGGCAGAAGACCTGGTGTTCCAACGCCCACTTCGCCGACCGCATCCTGCTCGTCGCCCGCACCGACTCGTCGGGCAAGAAGCACGAGGGCATCACGATGTTCGACGTGCCCGCGGACATCGAGGGCCTGCAGATCACCGGGATCGAGACCATGGGCGGCAAGGAGGTCAACGACCTCTACTTCACCGACGTCCGCCTGCCCGCCGACTCCGTCATCGGAGAGGTCGGCGGCGGTTGGGCGCAGCTCATGACCGGGCTCAATACCGAGCGCCTCATCCTCGCCGCCATGCAGCTCGGCGTGGCCCAGCGGGCGTTCGACGACTGCCTGACCTTCATCAAGGAGCGCGAGCAGTTCGGCCGCCCCGTCGGCTCCTTCCAGGTGCTCCGCCACCGTATGGCCGACCTCGCCACCGAGATCGAGGCCACGCGCCTGCTCGTCTACGCGGTCGCCAGGAAGGTCGACGAGGCCGACCCCACGGCCCTGTTCCCGCGTGAGGCCTCCATGGCCAAGCTCAAGGCGTCCGAGCTGAGCAAGCGGGTCACGCTCGAGTGCATGCAGTCCATGGGCGGATACGGGTACGCCACCGAGTACGGGATGGAACGTCTGGTCCGCCAGGCGGTGGTCTCCACCATCTACGGCGGCACCAACGAGGTCCAGCGGGACATCATCGGCAAGACGCTCGGCCTGTGAGCACCGCCGGTACAGCCGGGGCGGCCGGGACCGCCGGGACCGCGGGTGTCGCCGCGCGACGACATCGCGGGCAGCCGCTGGAGGGGCACCGGCCTGGACACCGGGCACCCCATGTTCGGCATGCTCGGGCAGATGCGCTGGTGGGGCAAGGACTTCACCGAGGCCCGCAAGGTGGACCCGATCCTCGTCACCGACGACTCCGGTGAGGTCGTGCCGGACACCTCGGCGACCGGCGGGGGCGGGGCGTCCCTGTGGGAGGTCTCCTTCCGCGGCCGCCCGACCGCCTCCATGGTGTACGACCGCCTGCCGGTGATCGACCACTTCGCCGTCGTCGGACCCGACACCCTCCTCGCGGTGATGAACGGGCGCGGCACCGTGCACGAGGGCGAGCACTTCTGGTTCGTCCTGGAGCGCGAGCGCTGAGACGCACGGGCCGGGTGCGCGGGGCGGCGCCACGCCCCACAATGGGGCGCATGACCCCGAACCCCACGCGCCCGGTCCGCATCGCCGTCCAGCTCCAGCCGCAGCACTCGCCGGACTACGGACTGATCCGGGACGCCGTCCGACGCTCCGAAGACGCGGGCGTGGACGTGGTCTTCAACTGGGACCACTTCTTCCCGCTCTACGGTGATCCCGACGGCGCGCACTTCGAGTGTTGGACGATGCTGGCCGCGTGGGCCGAGCAGACCGAACGCGTCGAGATCGGCGCCCTGGTCACCTGCAACACCTATCGCAACCCCGACCTGCTCGCCGACATGGCCCGGACCGTCGACCACATCTCCGGCGGCCGCCTCATCCTGGGCCTGGGCAGCGGATGGTTCGAGCGGGACTACGCGGAGTACGGCTACGAGTTCGGCACCAAGGGCTCGCGGCTCGACGACCTCGGGCACTCCCTCGAGCGGATCGAGCAGCGCTTCGCCACGCTCACCCCCGCCCCGACGCGGGACATCCCCGTGCTGCTCGGTGGCGGCGGTGAGAAGAAGACCCTGCGGCACGTGGCCCGCCACGCCGACATCTGGCACTCCTTCGTCGACGTGGAGACCTACCGCCACAAGTCGGAGGTGCTCGCCGGGCACTGCGCGGACGTGGGGCGCGATCCGGGCGAGATCGAGCGGTCGACGGAGATCGGCGGGGCCAGCTCACCCGACGAGGCGAAGCGGCTCGCCGAGGACCTGCACGCCGAGGGCGTCACCCTCTTCACGGTCGGGCTCAACGGCCCCGACTACCCGCTGGACCTGGTCGAGTCGCTGGTGGCCTGGCGCGACGGGCGATAAGCCGGCGCGCCGGCGCTGAACCTGCCCGTCGGCGCCGGAAATCCGGCTCTTATGACTCATGCGTGGGCCTTTTGGCGGCCGGGGAGGGTGGGACGGTGGCCGCCGAGGTTGAGCATGGCCAGGGCGATGAGGGCCTCTGGTGAACGGAAGCCGAAGGCCATTCGGGTGATGAGGCGGATCTTGGTGTTTACCGATTCGATGAGCCCGTTGGAGAGGCCGTGTTCGATCGAGGCAAGGATCTCGGTCTTGTAGGTGCAGATGGTGCGCTGCAAGTGGACGAACCGTTCGATGCGGCATCGTCTGGCCCAGCTGATCCACGCTTCCAGGGCGTCTCTGGCCTCGTCGATCGGGAGTTGGAAGATCAGACGCAGGCCTTCTTTGAGCAGGTAGGCGCGGTACAGGGTGGGTTCGGTCTTGGCGATCCACGCCAGCTTGGCACTCTGCCGGGTGGTGAGATTCTCGGGGTTCTTCCAGAGCGCATATCGGGCGTGCTTGATGTCCCGGGCGTAACCGCGGGCCCGGTTGACCTTGTTGGCCAGACGACGTTCACGCAGTTGCCGTTTGTCGCCGCGGGCCTCGTTCCACACCTGTCGACGCACTTCATCCAGGGCATCGGTGGCCCACTTGACCACGTGGAACGGATCGGTACAGCGCACCGCCTCGGGGCACGCTCGGGCTACGACGTCGCCGATCCACTTCGCCCCGTCAGCGGTGACATGGGTGATCTGCCCACACCGGTCGGCCCCGAGAGCGTCGAAAAACGCCTGCACGGTGGCTTTGTCCCGGCCAATGGCAACCCACACCAGGCGACCGGTGTCGTGATCGACCACGATGGTCAGATACTTGTAGTTGCGCTTGTAGGAGATCTCGTCGATTCCGATCCTCCGCAGACCGGCCAACGGATCGGTACCGGCGACGGTGTCGGCCCAGACGCGGGCGATGATCGACCCCACCGTGCGCCAGGCGATGCGCATCAGCTGGCACGTGGCGCTCTTGGAACACTGCGTGGCCAGCCACGCGACCTGCTGGTCAAAGGGTCTGGTGTGACCGGCGCCGTGGCGGGCCCAGGGCACCTGACGCACAGTGGGACCGTGCACGGGGCAGCTCACTCGCGGCGAATCGGCCTCGAGAAACACCATCGTTGAGCCCATATCCAGACTGCGCCAGCGGCGTCGGCCAGCGCCGTTGTCGTACCGGGCCGCCGGCGTCCCGCAGACGCCGCACCGGGCCCAGTACCCCCTTCGAGGGCGAACATGTGCGACCACGATCTGCTCGTTGTGGTCGAACTCGACGTTCTCGATAACCGTTCTCTCGACGCCCAGCACCGCACGCCATAGGCTGACACCTCGCACGCCGTTCTCCGCTCTTCGGTTTGGACTTAGACACCCAAAACCTAAGCCGAGAACGGCGTGCTTCTACCCGAGATCCACCGAACGACCCATGGACAGGTCACAAGAGCCGGAAATCCGCTACTTGGATTCCGAATCCGCTATCCCGATCGGCGTAGCGAATCCGCATTCCGAGTAGCGGATTTCAGGCTGGATTGGAACCGGGGCGGGCCGGGCGGGCTGGGGCGGGCGCGTGTCGGCGCGGGCCACGGCGGGTCAGCCCCGCTTGACCGCCCGGTCGACCCGGCGCCACGTCCGGTACGTGTACCCCGACGCCACGAGCATGAGCACCAGCACGAGCGAGGCGAAGATCGACGGTCGCCCGGTGAGGATCAAGCCCACCGCGTTGACCAGCGCCAGCACGGTGAAGAACCCGACGAACCCGCCGATGACTTCCAGCCGCTGCCGGGCACCCAGGGCGTCACCGCCGCTCCGAGCCACCGCCGGTCAGCTCTTCAGTCCGCCGGCGGTGAGGCCGGAGATGATCCGCCGCTGGAAGATCAGCACCATGATCACCAGCGGCACGGTGACGAGCGCGCCGGCGGCCATGATCGCCGCGTGCGGCGGCAGATACGGATTGACGCCGGAGAACCGGGCGATCGCCACCGTCACGGGCTCGGTCGCGGTCGTGGACAGCTGCTGCGAGAGCACGAACTCGTTCCACGTGATGATGAACGCCAGGATCGCGGTGGTGAACAGGGCCGGCGCGGCGAGCGGGAGGATGATCTTGATGAACGCCTGGCCGCGGGTCGCACCATCGACGCGGGCGGCCTCCTCCAGCTCCCACGGCAGGTCGTTGAAGAACGACGTGAGCGTGTAGATGGTCAGCGGGAGCGCGAACGAGATGTTGGGGATGATGAGCGCCTGGTAGGTGCCGATCCAGCCGATGTCCGTGAACAGCTGGAACAGCGGCGTGACCAGGGCGACGCCGGGGAACATCGACGCGGCGAGGATGATCCCGGTGACGAGGAACTTGCCCCGGAAGTCGACCCTGGCGAGGGCGTAGGCGGTGAACACGCCGAACGTCAGCGCGAGGGCGGTGGTGATCGAGCTGATGAGCACGGAGTTGATGATCGCGCCCAGGAAGTTGTTGCCGCCGTCCGTGGCCAGCGCCTCACGGAAGTTGTCGAGCGTGAGGTGCGAGGGCACCGGGCTGGCGGAGAAGATGAACCGGTTGTCGCGGAACGCGGTCACCAGCATCCAGTAGAACGGCGCGAGTCCCCAGATGAGGATGAGTAGCGCGCCGACGTAGGTGCTGACGGTGGGGCCGAGCGGTTTGCGTGGTGGCTTGATGTCCTCGTCGTCGCGGCGCCGGTCGGGGCCGCGGGTCGACGACGACGAGGTGGTCGTCGGCGTGGTCGGCGAGGTGCTCGGTTCAGACGCTCGGTGACTCACCGGATCTCCCCCTTCTTGCCCGTGCGATCCTCCACGACGTTCGCGCCGAGGAATTTGACCATGATGTACGCGACGGCGAAGACCAGCAGGAACACCAGTGTCGATATCGCGGAGGCACTGTTGAAGTTGCCCATTCTCATCTCGTTGACCACCAGCATCGACACGGTCGCGGTGGGCGAGTTGGAGTTGGCCGACACGAGGATGACGGGCAGGTCGTACATGCGCAGCGCGTCGAGGGTGCGGAACAGGATCGCCACCATGAGGGCGGGACGCACCAGCGGAAGGGTGATGCGGACGAATTGCTGCCAGCGGGACGCGCCGTCCACGCGGGCCGCCTCGTAGACGTCACCGGGGATCATCTGCAACCCGGCGAGGATGAGCAGCGCCATGAACGGCGCGGTCTTCCACACGTCGGCGATGATGATGGCCATACGGGCGTAGAACGGGTCGGTGGTCCAGGCGATGTTCGTGCCCAGGATGGTGTTGGCGATCCCGTTGGGGGCGAAGATGAACGCCCACAGCTTGGCCGTGACGGCGGTGGGGATCGCCCACGGGACGAGCACGGCGGCACGCAGCAGGGAGCGTCCCCAGATGCTCTTGCCCATGACCACGGCCATGGCGAAACCGAGTACCGTCTCGAGGGAGACGGTGGTGACGGTGAAGAACAGCGTGTTGCCCATGGCGGGCCAGAAGTCCACGGACGAGACGCCCGGCGGACAGGTGACCGTGCCGTCGCCGCCGGGAGCGGGGCAGGCCTGCGTCAGCCAGTAGAGGTAGTGCTGGAAGCCGGCGAACCCGCCCTCCGAGAACATGCCCGTGGCCGGGTCCAGGCCGCGGTCGGCCATGAACGACAGGTACACCGCGCGGATGACCGGATACCCGATCACCACCGCGAGGATGGCCAGGGCCGGACCCACCATCCACACCGGCCGCCAGTCGAACTTCTTCTCGACCAGTGGCGCCGGGGACTTCTCGCTCGTCGTCATCGCCTCGCTCCTCGCCGGATTCGCGCCCGCCCCACCAGGTAGACCGGTGGGCCCCGGGAACGTTACCCGGGGCCCACCTGCCCTGGTCCGACAGCCGTCTGTCGCCGGACCGTGTGCCGATCACCCGGACCGCGGTGATCGCTGACCTCGTTCGATCACCGTGCTCGGTGAATCACTGTGCCTGTTCGATCGCGGCCGACATGTCGTTGAGGGCCTGCTCGACGTCCTTCTCCCCGTGAAGCGCCGCGAAGGTGTTGTCCTGGATCGCCTTGGACACGGACGGATAGAACGGGGTGACCGGGCGCGGCTCGGCGTTGTCGAGCGCCGCCTTCAGCGCCGGCATGTAGGGGAACTCCTGCTGGAGCGCCTCGTCGTCATAGATCGAGGACAGCACCGGCGGGAACGACTGCTCGGCGAAGCCCATCTGGACGTCCTCGGAGATGATGAACTCGAGGAAGGCCCGCGCGGTCTCCTTGTTCTCGGAGAACACGTTGATCGCGTTGTTGTAGCCACCGAGCGTGGACTGACCGGCGCCGTCCTCGCCGACGATCGGGGCGACCTGGAAGTCACCCTGGACCTGCGACGTGGGGTCGGACTGGCCCGACTCGTACATGTACGGCCAGTTGTAGGAGTACATGGTCTCGCCGGCGAGGAAGGCCTGCGCGGTCTCCTCCTCCGTGAACGCGTCGGTCTTCTGGGGGATGACGCCGCCCTTGTATGCGTCGACGAGGGCGGCCAGGCCGGCACGCGCCTCCTCGGTGTCGAGCTCGGGCGTCTTCCCGTCCTCACCGACGACCTGCCCGCCCCAGCTGTGGATGAACTGGGTGGCGGCGACGGTGAGACCCTCGTACTGGCTGAGCTGGGTCTGCAGGCAGTCGACGTTCGCACCCTCCGCGGCCTCGCAGGAGGAGACGAGCTCCTCCCAGTTGGCGGGCGCCTCCGGCTGGAGGTCGGTGCGGTAGTACAGGAGCTGGGCGTTGGTGTTCTGCGGCACGCCGTAGAGGGTGCCGTTGTAGGTCGCCGAGTCGACGGCGGCCTCGATCAGCCCGGAGGTGTCGACCTCGGTCTCGTTCTCGATCGGCTGCAGCCACCCGTTGGCCGCGAAGTACGCGGTGTCGGTGACGTCGAGGGCGAACACGTCGTACTCGCCGCTCTCGGTCTGGAGCGACTGCGTCAGGGTGTCGCGTTGCCCGTCCTGCTCGGCCGGCAGCTCGCGGAGGGTGACCTCCTGGTCGGGGTTCTCCGCGTTCCACTGCTCGATGACGGGACGGAGCTTGTCGGTGTCGTTGCTGCCCATCGCGAAGGTGATGGGGCCGACGCCCGAGGTGCCGGCCTGCGCCTGCTCGTCGGATTCATCGCCACCCGATCCACACGCCGTGGATACCAGGGCGACTACGGAGGCGGCCGCCGCCGCCTTGAGGAACCTGCCGTGAACGGCCATGCGCTCTCTCCTACTGTCGTGTCTCGACTCCCCTCGGCGAGTGCCGACGGGGCAGTGGACCGGTGCCGCCTGTGACGCGGGTCTCACTGAGGACCTGCTGAGCGTAACCCACGAGACGGCGGTGGCGCGGGACCACGTGCGGACACGCGACCGACGCGCCGTCGCTCCCGCCACCAGGATGGTCACGGGAGCGAGGTCACAGGAGTCACTCTAGCAACACCCGATCGGGGCGGACGCCGGCGTGCATCGCCGTTGGCACGGGCCCCGGCCCCACGGGGTCAGCGCAGTCTGAGACCGGATTCCACGTCGAAGAACCGCACCTCGTCGTCGAGCGCCTCGAGGTACATGGTGTCGCCCTTGCGGGGGTGGTCACCCGACTCCGCCCGGTACACCACGGGGTGGTTGTCGCGGGTCGAGCAATGCAGGTAGCTGTCCGCCCCGAGCTCCTCCACCAGGTCCACCGTCACCTCCAGCCCGTGGCCTTCCGCGGCCATCCGCAGGTGCTCGGGCCGCACGCCGACGGTGACCCGCGACCCCGAGCCGGCGGGCACGGGCTCGCGGAACCCCTCGAGGTCCACCGCCCCGTCGGCGACCGGGGCGTCGAAGAGGTTCATGGACGGTGACCCGATGAAGCCGGCCACGAAGGCGTTGACCGGGTTGTTGTAGAGCTCGCGCGGGGCGTCGACCTGCTGGAGCACCCCGTCCTTGAGCACCGCGACGCGGTCGCCCATCGTCATGGCCTCGACCTGGTCGTGCGTCACGTAGATCATCGTGGTGTGCAGGTCCCGCTGCAGCTTGGCGATCTGGGCGCGCGTGGCCACCCGGAGCTTGGCGTCGAGGTTGGACAGCGGCTCGTCCATGAGGAAGACCTGCGGGTTGCGCACGATCGCCCGCCCCATGGCCACGCGCTGACGCTGGCCGCCGGACAGCTCCTTGGGCTTGCGGTCGAGATACGGCACCAGGTCGAGCATCTCCGCCGCGCGGTCGACGCGCTCCGTGATCTCCGACTTGGACGCCTTGGCCAGCTTCAGTGCGAAACCCATATTCTCGCGGACCGTGTAATGCGGGTACAGCGCGTAGTTCTGGAACACCATCGCGATGTCGCGGTCCTTGGGCTCGGTGCCCGTCACGTCCCTGTCACCGATGAGGATCCGTCCCGCCGCCACGTCCTCCAGACCGGCCAGGGCGCGCAGGGTCGTCGATTTTCCGCAGCCGGAGGGTCCGACCAGGACGAGGAACTCGCCGTCGGCGATCTCCAGATCCAGACGGTCGACACTGCGTCGCGCGGCCCCCGGATAGATGATGGACACGTTCTCGAAGGTTACCGAGGCCATGAGAAATAATTCCCTTCACCGGCAGGAACGTGCCGGACGATCCGAGATAGAGGGCGAACACGGGTGACTGTAGCGGCCCGGGGCGGAGTTCACCCGCACTGCGCACACAGTTCACGCGGGCGTGGCCCGCGCGCGGCCGCCCGGTCGTCCCGCGCGCCTAGCGTGCATGCGTCCACTACGACTGTTGACGCCTCCAGGAGACCCGAATGTCCGTCCGCCGCCTGCTCCCGCTCGCCACCGCCCCGACGCCGGGGATCTCCAACCGACAGCACGTGACCTGTGTCTACAAGTGCGGGGACCAGTGCGCCGCGCCGGTGCCCAACACCACCGACAACCCGTACTTCGGGGACATCGCCACCGAGATCAGCCGCCGCGGTGCGCTCAAGGCCGCGGGCGTCGTGGCGCTGGCGGTGGGCGCCACCCAGGTGCTGCCCGCGGCAGCCGCGGCGCAGGGCTCGTCCGCCGCCGGCTCGCTCGGCCCCACCGGATCCACCGGCGGCGCGACGATCGACACGGGGTTCGCCCCGGTCGCGCCCAACACCGCCGACGCCGTCACCGTCCCGGCGGGATACTCGAGCGAGGTGGTGATCCGGTGGGGCGACCCCGTGCTGCCGGGCGCCCCGGAGTTCGACTTCGAGAACCAGACCGCCGCCGCGCAGGCCATGCAGTACGGCTACAACTGCGACCTCGCGGTGATGTTCCCGATGGACGACCGCGACGAGCGCTTCCTGCTCACCGTCAACCACGAGTACACGACCGAGCCCTCGATGTTCCGCGGGTACGATTCCTCGGCCCCGACCCGCGAGCAGGTGGAGATCGCCTGGGCGGCCCACGGGCTGACGGTGGTCGAGCTCTCCAGCCGCGCCGGCGACGGCGGGCTCGACCCCGTCATGGGGTCCTACAACCGGCGCATCACCGCCACCACCCCGTTCGAGCTGCGCGGACCCGCCGTCGGCCCCCTGACCCGGACCACGGCCGACCCGACCGGCACCCGCGTGCTCGGCACACTGAACAACTGCGCCGGCGGGCACACTCCGTGGGGCACCGTCCTGTCCGGCGAGGAGAACTTCAACCAGTACTTCGGCACCACCGGGACGGTCAGCGACCCGGAGCGTCTCGAGGCCCTGCGCCGCTACGGCGTGTCCGTCTCCCGCTCGGGGCGCCGGTGGGAGGAGTTCGACGCCCGCTTCGACCCGGCCGCCGAGCCCAACGAGGTCAACCGCTTCGGCTACGTCGTCGAGGTGGATCCCTGGGATCCGACCTCGACCCCGGTCAAGCACTCCGCGATGGGCCGGTTCAAGCACGAGGGCGCCTCGGTCCAGGTCACCGGTGACGGCACCGTCGTCGCCTATTCCGGTGACGACGAGCGCTTCGACTACCTCTACAAGTTCGTCTCCAGCCGCCGGATCACACCCGGTACCGGTTCGGCCGCACGGGCCGAGAACATGAAGATCCTCGACGAGGGCACCCTCTACGTGGCGACGTTCTCCGGCAACTCCCCCGCCGCGCAGATCGACGGCTCCGGGACGCTGCCCGCCGACGGCGCGTTCGACGGCACCGGCACCTGGATCCCGCTCCTGACCGTCGCGCCCGGCGGGAACGCCGTCTCACACGTGCCGGACATGACGCCGGAGCAGGTCGCGGTGTACACCCGCATGGCCGGCGACCGCGTCGGCGCCACCAAGATGGACCGCCCCGAGGACGTCGAGCCCAGCCCGACCACCGGCAAGGTCTACATGGCGCTGACCAACAACACCCGCCGCACGACCGCGAACGTGGACGAGGCCAACCCGCGGCACAACAACAAGCACGGTCAGGTCGTGGAGATCACCGACGACCACGCCGGCACCACCTTCGGCTGGAACCTGCTGCTGGTGTGTGGCGACCCGGCCGAGGCGGACTCGTACTTCGGCGGCTTCGACAAGTCGAAGGTCAGCCCCATCTCCTGCCCGGACAACGTCGCCTTCGACCCGGCCGGGGGACTGTGGGTGTCCACCGACGGCAACGCCCTCGGCTTCAACGACGGCCTCTACTCGGTGGCGACCGAAGGTCCGAACCGCGGCGAGACCAAGCTGTTCCTCACGGTCCCCGTCGGGGCCGAGACCTGCGGACCGCTGGTGTTCGACAACCGGGTGATCGTCAACGTCCAGCACCCCGGCGAGAAGGACGGCGCGTCGATCGAGAACCCCGCCTCGCACTGGCCCGACGGCGGCACCTCGCAGCCGCGGCCGTCGACCGTGGTCGCGTGGCGCAACGGGTTCTCCGGCGGTGCCGGCTCTCTCGGTTCGGGCTCCCTGCCGAACGGCCTGATCGGCTCCTGACGACGGACGGCCGGGGCGGGTAGGCGGACTGCCGGGCCGGCGGGTCGGGTCGGTCAGGCCCGGCTGCCGGGCCGGCAGGCGAGCCGGTCAGGCCCGACTGCCGGCCCGCGCGTACGCCAGGCCGCGCTCGGCGCAGGCGGCGATCGAGGCCGCGACGCCCTCCGGGTCGTCGGACATCGGCACGTGCCCGTCGGCGCTGACCTCGACCCTCGCCTGCGGGAACAACCGCGTGGCGAGTGAGACCTGCCGCACCGGAAGGACCATGTCGAACCGGCCCCACCGGATGGTGATCGGCAGGTTCTCGTCGACGGGGGCGGAGAACACGAACGCCCGCCGGTCGGCCCGGTCGAGCACGGTGTTGGACACGATCGCCTCGCTGTCGATGGCCGCGGCCTCCGCCGGGTACCGCCACGGGCGGGCGCAGAACACCGCCATCATCACCGCGCGTCCGGCGGCCCGCTCGGTCAGGGCCGGGGTGTGGCGGCCGATCCGGCCGGCCGCCCGGCGGAGACTCCGGAAGACGCTCACCGTGTAGCGCCATTCGGCGTGCGAGCGGAAGAACCCCGCGGGCGACAGCGCGGTGACGCTGCTCGCCAGTCCGCGGGCGCCGAGCTCCAGCGCGAGGAAGCCCCCCAGGGAGTTGCCGGCGATGTGGGGGCGCTCCCCGGCCGGGACGACCTCCTCCAGGAGGGTGACGAGCTCGGAGACGAAGTAGTCGAGCACGTCGCCGGTGTCCGGCAGATCCGCGGACCGCCCGTGGCCGGGCAGGTCCACGACCACCACGCGGAACCGGTCCGCGAGCAGCGGCACGACCGGATCCCAGGCGTGCGCCCGGTGGCACACGCCGTGCAGTAGGACGATGGTCGGGCCGGCCCCGGTGATCTGGTGATACAAACCCATGCGATCAGTATCCACCCCGGGACGAGGTGGCGCCCCATGACGGGAGAAGTTCGGCCTAGATTCGGTGCCGCGAGGCTTCCGGGGCGGAAGCCGGTGTCGAGGGAGCAGGGGTCATGGAGACGACGACGAGCGATCCGGCGATACGGGAAGGTGAGCCCGGGCGGGGACTCGCCGAGAAGTTCCGACCCATCCTGTTGCGCCTGGACCTGCTTGTCCGCCGGCAGAGCACCCAGTACGCGCTGAGTCGCGCGCAGACCTCGATCCTGCACACCCTGGCCTGCCACGGGCGGCTGCGGATGTCGGACCTCGCCCGACTCGAGAACGTCCGCGTACCGACCACCAGTAATTCGGTGAGCGTCATCGAGGCCATGGGGTACGTCGAGCGCGAACCCGACGCCTCCGACCGACGCGGGGTCTGTGTCCGCCTCACCGACCTCGGTCGGGCCCGCATCGAACAGGTCCTCGCCGATCGTGACCGGGACTTCGCCGAGCGGATGTCCTACCTGAGCCCCGAACACCGCGATCTGCTCTCCTCGGCGGTGCCCGCCCTCACCGCCCTCCTCGACGCCTTCGACGGCGATGTCGACGCCCTTCCCGACTCTCAGCAGTCCGACCCGCAGCACTCCGACGCCCCCCGGTCCGTCTAGCCTCGGGGCATGAGCACGGTTCTCGTCACCGGCGCCTCCCGCGGGATCGGGGCGGCGACCGCCCGCACGCTGTCCGCCCACCACGACCTCGTCCTCGTGGGCAGGGACGTCGATGCGCTGCGGGCCGTGGCCGCTGACTGCCGCTCAGCCCGGGTGGTGGAGGCCGACCTCACCACCGGCGACGGGGTCGCGCGCGCCGCCCGCGACATCAGCACCCTCGACGGCCTCGTCCACTGCGCCGGGGTCGCCGACCTCGGCCGGATCGACGAGTCCGAGGCCGGCCAGTGGCGCCGGGCGTTCGAGGTCAACGTGCTGGCCGTCGTCGAGCTGACCCGGGCACTGCTCCCGGCGCTGCGCGCGGCACGGGGCCACCTCGTCGTCGTCAACTCCGGCGCGGGGACCACCGCCAAACCGGGCTGGGGCTCCTACAGCGCCTCCAAGTTCGCGCTCCGCGCCGTTACCGACACCCTTCGCGGCGAGGAACCCGACCTGCGCGTCACCTCCATCCACCCCGGCCGCGTGGACACCGACATGCAGCGCGCGATCGTCGCCGCCGAGGGGCGCGACTACGACCCGGGCGCCTTCCTCCGCCCGGAATCGGTGGCCACCGCCGTCCGGCAGGCGTTGGAGTCCACTCCGGATGCGCACCCCACCGAGGTCGTCCTGCGGCCGCGCCCGCACTGATTCCCCCGTCCGGCGGACAGGTACGTCGAACGGCTCCCCCGCCGCCGCGCGTGTCGTATCCTCTGCACCACCATGACCAGCCCAAACCCTCCTCTTCGGATCACCGTGATCGGCGCGGGCGTGATCGGTTGCTACCTGGGCGGCCGGCTCGCCCGCCACGCCGACGTGACCCTGGTCGGGCGCCCCCACGTGCTCGACCCGATCCGGGCGGTGGGACTGACCGTCGAGTCCGGAGACGGCGAGGACGCCCGGCTCCACATCCCCGCCGACGCCCTCACCCTGGCCACCGGGCCCGAGAGCGTCCGCCGCTCGGACGTCGTGCTGGTGTGCACCAAGGCCGGACAGACGGCCGCCGCCACCGCCGAGTTCTCTCCCTACCTCCGGCCGGACACGCTGGTCGTGGGCCTGCAGAACGGTCTGCACTCGGCGGACCTCATCCGGGAACTACTCGACCGGACCACGGTGATCCCCGGCGTCGTCCCGTTCAACGTCGCGCGCACCGGACCCGCCACCTATCGGCGGACCTCCACCGGGGTGATCCGGCTCGCCGAACATCCCATGGCCGTCCCGCTGATCCGCACCATGGCGGCGGCCGAACTGCCCGTGCGACCCACCGACGACATCCAGGCGGTCCTCCACGGCAAGGTCCTGCTCAACCTCAACAACGCAGTCCAGGCGCTGTCCGGGCTCCCGCTGCGCACGGAGCTGCTGGACCGGGACCTGCGGCGCTGCGTCGCCCTGTGCCAGGCGGAGGCCAACCGGGTGTTCACCGCCGCCGGGGTGGTGCCGCGGGTGCCGCTGGCCATCCCCGCCGGCGCCCTCCCGGTGGTGATGCGGCTGCCCAACCCGCTGTTCCGCCGCCTCGCCCGGGCCGCGGTCCGCGTCGACGCGGACGGCACCTCGTCCATGACGGACGATCTCGTGCGCGGCCGGCCCACCGAGGTCGAGTACCTGCAGGGCAAGGTCGTGAAGATGGCCGGTCAGCTCGGACTGGGGGCTCCGGCTTGCGCGCGGATGGTGGAGCTGGTGCACGAGGCCGAGGCGGCCGGCGAGGACCGGCGGCAATGGACCGGCAGGGAGCTCCTCACCGAGCTTCAGCGGGCCCGACGCCGGGCCCGCCGCCTGGCCCGGATACAGCAGATGACCGGCCAGCCGACCTGACTCCCGGTCCCCGTAGCCGGTTCGGTCCTCGTACCCGATTCAGTCCTCGTACCCGGTTCAGTCCTCGTACCCGATCGAGAACGCGGCCTCGAGATCGTGCTTGGACTGGGTGCGGAACGCGATGTGGGTCTCGGTGTCCACCACGCCGGGGACCTTGTTGAGGCGGTCCGAGACGATGTCGGCGATCTCGTCGTTGCGCCGGGCCCGCACCAGCACGATGAGGTCGATGGTGCCGGTGACCGAGTAGACCTCGGAGACTCCGTCGATATCGGCGATGGCCCCGGCGACCTCGGGGATCCGCGCCGTCTCGGCGTGGACGAAGACGATTGCGGTGATCATGACCCCAAGGCTAGTGGAGCGGGCGTACCGTGTGCGCCATGATCCACGGGGACCTCTTCCAGTCGGCGCGCGAGACGGAGACGAACCGCCCGTTCGCCCTCCAGAACTCCAAGATGCTCAAGGCGACGCTCGCCGACCAGCCGATCCTCGGGCGGACCGGATCGATGGTCGCCTACCAGGGGCAGGTCGGGTTCGAGAACGTCGGCAGCGGCGGGATCGGCAGGATGTTCAAGGCGGCGGCGACCGGGGAGGGCGTACCCCTCATGCGCTGCACCGGGCGGGGTGAGCTGTTCCTCGCCGACCAGGCCTCCGAGGTCCAGGTCCTCTACCTGGAGGACGACATGATCTCGGTCAACGGTGCGAGCGTGCTGGCGTTCTCCGAGGGGATCGCGTGGGACATCCACCGCATCGCCGCCAAGGGCGCCGTCATGACCGGCGGGTTGTTCAACGTCTCCCTGCGGGGGACCGGGTTCGTGGCGGTGACCACCAAGGGACAGCCGGTCGCTCTCGACGTGGCCTCCGCACCGACGTTCGCCGATCCCCAGGCCGTGGTCCTGTGGACCGCCGGGGTGACGATGGACGTCCGGGTGGACACCGGCGGGGTGAAGTCCCTGCTCCGGGGCGGGTCCGGGGAGACGTTCCAGTTGGCGTTCGGCGGCGCGGGACTGGTGGTCGTGCAACCGTCGGAGAACGTGCCCCAGGGGGCCGGGAGCCAGGGCGGCGCGTAGCCCGCGCGCCGCGGTCAGCTCATGTTCTCCGGGGTCCAGTAGGCGCGCATCGAGGTGACCTTGCCCTGCTCGTCGTGGGTCATGAGGTCCCAGACGTTGATGGTGGCCTTGGAGTCGGCGTCGAAGTGCGTGGTGATCTCGAAGTTGAACAGCAGGTCGTTTCCGCACACGCGGGCCTCGAGCACCTCGCCCTCGATCTTCATCGCCACGACGCTGGCGTAGAACTCGCGGATGGCGGCCTTGCCCTCGTGGACGGTGCCGTTGCCCACCGGGTCCTCGACGGTGGCGCCCTCGGCGTAGAGGTCCATCACGGCCTCGAGGTCGCCCGCGGTCAGTGCCGCGATGTAGGAGTCGGCGGTGGAACGGATCTGGTCGGGTGAGGCGCTCAAGGCGGTGGCCCTTTCGGTGACGACGACGAGGTGACCCCGAGCCTAGAACGTGTTCTCGTCCCGCGGGGGCGGACCGGGCGGAACAACGGTTTCCTTTATCGCTTGCGTCACTTGCACCGCGTGCCTACGCTCCCTTCACCACCTGGAGCAGGTGCGTCGGACAACAGAGCGGGGTACGTCATGTCCACGCAGCAGACCTCACCCACACCCGCCGAGGAGGAGACGTTCAACACCGGCCGGGTGGTGCTCATCTCCCTGGTCGCAGCGTTGGGCGGCTTCCTGTTCGGCTTCGACACCGCGGTGATCAACGGTGCCGTGGACGCCGTGCAGGAGACCTTCGAGATGAACGCCGGGCTGACCGGCTTCGCCGTGTCCTCCGCCCTGCTCGGGTGCATGGTCGGCGCTTACGTCGCCGGTCGTCTGGCCGACCACTGGGGTCGCACCCGCGTGATGATCCTCGCGTCGGTGCTGTTCACCGCGAGCGCCCTGGGGACCGGGTTCGCCTTCGGCCCCGTCGACCTCATCATCTGGCGGCTGGTCGGCGGGCTCGGGGTGGGCGCGGCGTCCGTCATCGCACCGGCCTACATCGCCGAGGTCGCCCCACCGGCGATCCGCGGTCGGCTGGGATCGCTGCAGCAGCTCGCGATCGTCTCCGGCATCTTCGTCGCACTGCTCTCCGACGCCTGGCTGGCCGGCATCGCGGGCGGCGCGATCGAGGAACTGTGGTTCGGCGCCGAGGCGTGGCGGTGGATGTTCTGGGCCGAGGTGATCCCCGCCGTCACCTACGGGGTGCTCGCGCTGACCATCCCCGAATCACCGCGCTACCTGGTGGGCAAGGGCATGGTCGACCGGGCCCGCGAGGTCCTCCGCTCCATTCAGCAGGGTGGTGTCGACTCCCGGATCAGGGAGATCCGCGCGACAGTCCGCGACGACCGCAAGCGCTCGTGGCGTGACCTGGTCAAGCCGGGCGGGGTCAACCTGCTGCCCATCGTGTGGATCGGCATCATCCTGTCGGTCTTCCAGCAGGCAGTGGGCATCAACGTCATCTTCTACTACTCCACCTCCCTCTGGCAGTCGGTCGGCTTCACCGAGGAGGACGCGCTCACCCAGACGGTCATCACGTCCGTGACGAACATCGTGGTGACGATCGTGGCGATCGCACTCATCGACAAGATCGGCCGCCGCAAGCTCCTCATCACCGGGTCGGTGGGCATGACGATCTCGCTGGCCGTGATGGCGCTGATGTTCAGCACCGCGACCATGGGACCGGGCCCGGACGGCGAGCTCGCCCCACAGCTCGCCGACACCCAGGGGCTGATCGCGCTCATCGCCGCGAACGGGTTCGTCGTGTTCTTCGGCATGTCGTGGGGCCCGGCCGTGTGGGTGCTGCTCGGCGAGATGTTCAACAACCGCATCCGCTCCGCGGCCCTCGGCCTGGCGGCGGCCGCGCAGTGGCTGGCGAACTTCGCCGTGTCGACCGCGTTCCCGCCGATGGCCGAGTTCAGCCTGACGTTCACCTACGGCTTCTACGCGGTCTCCGCGCTGCTGTCGCTGCTGTTCGTGGCGAAGTTCATCCCGGAGACCAACGGTCGGTCGCTGGAGGACATGTAGCGGCGCGGCCGACCCCGCCGCCCGGCCCGTCGCCCGCAGCGACGGCGCGGGACGGCGATGGCGCGGGACGGCGATGGCCTGTGAGCGCTCGCCGAGAAGAGGAATTCGCGCACTGCTTCTCGAGAGATACAGGCGAAATCCTCTGCTCGGCGGCGGGCGGCGGGCGACGGGCGACGGGCGGCGGGCGGCGGGCGATGAACGCGGGTCAGGCGGCGTCGTCCGGGATGCGGGCGGGGCAGAACAGGTCGGTCCGCAGGGTGGCCGGGTCCATGTCCGGGCTCGGCTCGGTCACGTAGCTCTCCCAGAACGGGGCGCCGGGCGCGCGGCCGGTCGCGCCGATCGCGCCCATGAACTCGCCCCACGCCTGCCCGAGCTCGTCGTAGGAGCCGAGGTGACTGGTCACCGCCACGTCCCCGGCCGGGAGCTCGGACGCGATGACCTGCATCCCGTCGATTTCGGCCGGTTCGTCGGGGTGCAGCTCGGCCAGCGGTCGCGCCAGGGGGAACCCGATCTCCAGGTCCGCGGCGGGTTCGGGTTCCTCGGTGGTGCGCGTGTAGAGCGCGAACGCCGGCCCGGCCGGGGTGACGCCGGCGGCGAACAGGACCGGGAAGGCCTTGCCGAAGGCCGAGTCGAAGAACCCGGCGATCGTGGCCATGGGCACGCCGGTGGCGCGGACGACGGCGGTCGGCACGGCCGGTGCGCGCAGCAGCCGCACCCCGTCCACCGGCTGGGGCCCGAGGTCGGGGTACCCGGGTGGCGGGTCGGCCGGTGCGGCGTCGCGTGGGTCGTGGGACGGGGAGGATGACGACGACGACATGGTGTGCCCTCTCGCTGAGGCGGCGGTCTGTCCAGTGTGCGCCGCGGGCGGCCACCAGGGAAGACCCGCCGGGCAGCGGGCACCGCGCACCTGCGGGGCCTGCCACTGCGGCGCGGGTGGGTCGGGGGCCGCGACGGATGCGGCAGTCGCGCGCGACGGGGACAATCGGGGCATGCCGCACTACCGCCTCCACACCCCCGACCAGACGATCGACCTCGGCGACTTCGACACCGCCCAGGAGGCACTCGAGTCCGCCGTCTCCAGCCAGTCCGAGAAGCTCCCCGTCGACGGGTCGCTCGAGCTGCAGATAGGCGACGACTGGCATGCCGTCGACATCGAGGGGGACATGCCGTGAGCCCCGGTCGCGGTGCGGACGCGGGCGGCGCACCCGTGGGCTCGGTGACCCAGTGCGCGACCTGCGGGGTCGAGCGCGCGCAGCCGCTACCGGAGGTGTGCCCGATCTGCGCGGACGAGCGCCAGTACGTGCCGTCCGGTGGGCAGCGGTGGACCGACCCGGAGGAGTCCCGGGCCCGTGGCGCGTCGATCGAGTTCGCCGAGCGCGAGACCGACGTCATCAACCTCGTGCAGATCAACTCCCCCGGCATCGGGCAGAAGCCGGCGCTCATCCGCACCGAGCACGGCAATGTGCTGGTGGAGGCGCCGAACTACATCAGCGATGAGGCGGTCGCCGCGGTGCGCGGGTGGGGCGGCCTCGCCGCGATCATCGCCTCGCATCCGCACATGTACGGGGTGCAATCACTGTGGTCGTCGGCGTTCGACGACTGCCCGGTCTACGTCTCCGCGCCGGACGAGAAGTGGCTGGGCCTGCGGCCGGGCAACACGGTGGTGTGGGGCGGGGGCCACGCCGCGGACCCGGCGGACGGCGGCGAGATCGAGATCGTGCCGGGCGTGCGCGCGTCCCAGCCCGGCGGGCATTTCCCGGGCAGCGTGGTGGTGCACTGGACCGCCCCCGACGGCCGCGGCGTGTTGTTCACCGGTGACACGATCGGTTCGGTCGCGGATCCGGGGTGGGTGACCTTCATGCGCTCGTTCCCCAACTGGATGCCGCTGTCCGGCGCCGTCGTCCGCCGGATCGCCGACCACGTCTCGCGTTACGACTTCGACCGCATCTACAGCAACTTCGGGGGCTGCGTGCCGCAGGACGCCCGCGGTGCCGTCCAGCGCTCGGCGGAGCGCTACGCCGCCTGGGTTGACGGCGAGTTCGACCACCTCACCTGACCTGCGGTCACTCCGCGCGCCGGGAGTGCTCGGCGTGTTCGGTGCGCTCGGCGTGCTCAGCGCGCTGCTTGACCAGGGCGAGCCTGCGATCCCAGCCCCGGGACACCGCGCCGAGCAGATCGGAGATCTCGCGGATCCGATCGGGCCGGACCGCGTGGACCTGCCGTCGCTTCTGTGGGCTCGCGATGACGAGCCCACAGTCCACCAGTATTCGCAGGTGTTTGGCCACCGCCTGCCTGCTGATCCCGAGGTCGGCGGCCACCGCGCCGGCGTCGTCCGGCTGATCGGCCAACCGGACGAGGATGCGGCGGCGGGTCCGGTCGGCGAGAGCGGCAAAGACGCCGTCCGCCTCGGGCGCGAGCAGGTCCGACAGCCCCTCCCCCTCGGCCGCGCGGGAGTCGGTCGGGGCGTCGCTCACGCCTGATCCTCCGCCCGGCGCCGGGCGAGGTCGAGTTCGGTCTCCCACCCGGCGGAGTTCTCCTCGAACCGCTGGCGGCGCACCACCGCGTCGCTGCTCAAACCGGCGAATCCGGTCTCCCGCACCGTGAGCACCACGCCGGAACCCTGCGGCTCGACGGTGAACTCGATCGTGTTGGACGGGAACTCGTCGACGCTGCCGACCTGCCCGCCCAGCCAGCGGAACACCGCCCGGCGGGGCGGGTCCAACTCGACGGTGCGGATGCTGAACTCGCCGTGCACCGGGTCCACCACCCGCGAGACGTCACCCTCGGTGGTGATCTCGTGCTCGGCCCACTCGCCGTCGTTGATGAACCATCCCGGTTCCGAGATGATGCCCCACACGGTCTGCGCCTCGGCGTCGATGCGGATGCTGCGGACGATCTCGTCCGGCACGTCGTCGGTGGTCGTATCGGGTCCGGTTCCGGCCGTTCGGTTCTCGCTCATCGGGCTTCCCTCCCTCGCGGTGCGTTCCGCTCGGTGGATGCTGGGTCGCGGGGTGCACCTGTGGCTCCACCATGGCACGGGCGCAGCCGTAGTGCAACCCCTCGGTTGCACTAACCCTCACGCGAACCCGCGGCCTGCCCGCGACGGCCTCAGTCCGTCGCCGTCTCCGCCGCGGCGAACTCCCAGAAGCGCTCCGCGATCGCCGGGTCCGATGCCTCGGCGCTGCGTCCGATGAGCGTCGGCATCCCCCGCAGGTGCTGCATCGCGTCCGGCCCTGTGTAGCTGCACGGCGGCAGCGGACGGGTCGCGGCGAACATCGTCGTGAGCGCGGCCTGCGCGGCGGGCTGGGCGAAGAGCGAACACACGCCGGTCACCACCCGGTCGATCGCCGCGTTGCCGGTGGCGTTCGAGATCCCCGTGGCCGCCCAACCGGGGTGGGTGAGCTGCACGTCCACCCCCGCCGCAGCCGCCTCGGCCCTCCCATCCCGCAGCCGCTGATCCAGCGCCAGGCCCCACAGCATGTCGCCGAGCTTGGACTGGGAGTAGGCCGCGGCGGGGGTCCACCGTCGACGGCGACAATGCGGGTCATCGACATCGAAGGATCCTCTCTTGTGGGCGTTGGACGCGACGATCACCACCCGTCGCCGCACCAGCGGCAACAGCAGGTTCGTCAGCAGGAACGGGCCCAGCACGTTGACGCCGAGGAGCATCTCGAACCCGTCGGCGGTCTCGCACCGGCGCGGGCTGATGGCGCCGGCGTTGTTGACCAGCACGTCGATCTGCTCGACCTCCCCGTCGGCTTTCTCGCCGGCCAACCCGCCGGCCCGCCCTTCGGCGTCGCCACCACCGACGCCGGTCAGCTCGCCCGCCGCCCGGCGGACGCTCTCGAGCGAGGCGAGGTCGACCTCCACCACCCGGGTTTCACCGGGCAACTGCGCCGCCACCTGCCGCCCGCGCTCGGTGTCACGGACGGCGAGGATCACCCGCGCTCCTGCCCGTGACGCCGCCCTGGCCGTCTCCAACCCGACCCCACTCGTCGCGCGGTGACGAGCCAGGTCTGGCCGGCGAGGTCAGGGATGTCGATCGTCTTCTCAGGCACCGTCGCAGCCTACGACTGATATTCCCCGGCGGCGGTCGTCACCAAGAAAGGCACCTACCCACCATTCGACCCCCTCACCCACCCAGCCGCGAGAACAGCAGAATGCGAGCACGTTACCCTCTCCTCAGCCGTCCCCTACTCAACGAGACGGCTTCCCGCCCGTCGGGATGATCCGTAGATGTTGGTCTCTGACCAGGCTCCTGGATACGTACTCCCTGCTCACGCGGGGCTGGAAAGGACGGATTGCAGTGCGGTCCGGCCTCGTCAACGTGCACTTAGCAAATGTCTGAATTAGATATTGGTTTCTGAGGTTGATTGATCTACTCTAATGTTCATGGCTCACACCACACCACACGGGTACGACAGTTCGCCGTCCATCGACGAACTCTCGCCATCAGCCCGCGCGCAGTGGGCCAAGTCCGACTACAAGGACGGTGCCGAGTGGATGCCTCTCTACCAGCACATAACCGACACCGCGGCGGTCGCCGAACACCTTTGGGACCAGTTCCTGCCGCAAGCGACCAAACAGGTACTCATCTCGGCACTGGACGGCGATTCGGGGCTCGCCAAGAAGACGGTCATCTGGCTTGCAGCAGCACACGACCTTGGAAAAGCCTCCCCGGCCTTCGCTGTCCAAGTTGACGGTCTCCGCGACAGGATCTCCGACGCTGAATTGGAGTTTCACCCCGCCGTCCATCGGAATCGCTCGAAGCTGCCACATTCGATGGCGACGTTCCTAATCTTGTGTGAGTGGCTGGAAGCCAGGCACGGCTTCCCCCCGAGACTCTCGCCGGTCTACGCCTCGATCCCGCTCGGACACCACGGGTCGTTCCGTCCGCCGCCCCGAGAGTACGAAGGCGACCCAGCACTCCTCGGCACTGGCACAGACTGGTCGCGCGTGCAGTTCGAATTGGCGGACTTCGCCGCAGCGAACGCCCACCTCTCCCCGGCAGATCTACAGCGACTCTCGACCGTTCGTCCGGGTCAACCTGCGGCGCTCATTGCTGCAGGACTGACGATTCTCGCCGACTGGATCGCATCCAACCAGGAACTGTTCGCCCTGACGACAGCTCCGCGGCATCCAGGAGCCGCCGAGGCCGCCATGCTGCGCCTCGGACTGCCCCTGCCCTGGGTATCCGACATACCCGGTGACGGGAGCCTGTTCGCCGCCCATCTTGGGCTCGATAATCCCCGACCGGTTCAAACGGGCATCGTCGCACTGGCACACGAGGTCAAGCGACCTGAGCTACTCATCCTCGAAGCACCGACCGGTGAGGGCAAGACGAAAGCAGCCTTCGGCGCGAGCGAGGTCCTCGCCGCGCGGTTCGGCCTCGGCGGTGCGATATTCGCACTGCCCACTCAGGCGACCGCAGATGGGATCTTCGGACCGGTACAGGAGTGGATCAGCGCGATCCAGGGCTCGCAGACCCTGTCCATCGGGCTCGCACATGGCAAGTCTGCATTCAATACGGATTATCGGGATATCCCGCGGATGTCCCCCATCTTCGACTCCGACCCGGCCAGCGGGGCTTTCGAGCACGGGTCCGTCATCGCCCACCGTTTCCTGACCGGCCGCAGCAAACTCGCTACGATGTCCGACTTCGTCGTCGGCACCATCGATCAGATCCTCCTGGGCGCCCTCTGTTCCAAGCACGTCGCCTTGCGACACCTCGGCTTGAGCGGAAAAGTCGTGGTGCTCGACGAAATCCATGCGGCTGACGAGTACATGCGGCAATACCTGTGCAGGATTCTGACGTGGCTTGCCGCCTACGGCGTGCCCGTGATCGCGATGTCTGCAACACTTCCTCCTTCTGTCCGGAGAGAACTCGTCGCCGCGTACAACGAAGGGCTGGGACGCCGGACACCGCGTGCCGACCCGGACGAGGAGATCACCTACCCGCGGATCACCGCGACGTGTCCGGACGGTTCCGAGACGATCCGTCTCGAGCCCTCGGCGCGACGATCAGTCATGACGATCGAGGAGTACGCCGGAACCACTGCCGATATCGCGCGGCGGGTCATCACCGAATCGAAGCACGGCGGCAGCATCGCTGTGGTCTGCGACACTGTGCGCCGCGCTCAGGAGGTGTTCATAGCGCTTTCGAGCGATGCGTCCGGCGACGTCGAGCTCCGACTTCTGCACTCTCGATTCCTCACTCCCGACCGACTCGCCAAGGAGGTCGAACTGCGCGAACGGCTCGGCCCCGGTGCCCCGACCGGTCCCCGCCCGCTTATCGTCATCGCGACGCAGGTCATCGAACAGTCACTCGACGTCGACTTCGACTTGATGTTCACCGATATCGCACCCATCGACCTCATCATCCAGCGCGCTGGACGACTTCACCGCCACGAGTGGAAGAACCCCGGGCGACCGTCAGCGCACCGCTCGGCTCGCCTGATCCTGACTGGGTTCGACCGCGACGACGACGGAGTACCTGTGCTCGATCGCGGCTGCCGGACCGTCTACGGAGCGGCACCTCTCTTGCGATGTATAGCCACCCTCGACGAGCACCACAGGTCACACGACAGCATCATGAGCCCCGACGACGTCGCCCTCTTGGTGACTCGCGCCTACGAGTCGATATCGGCACCGGACGGGTGGGCCAACGAGTGGAGCGAGGCGGAGCGTATCGCCGACCGGGTCCGCGCCGACAAGCGAAGCAAGGCAGCGCTATTCCGCGTGCCCGCGCCGGCCAAAGGCCCACTCGTCGGCTGGGCGCACGTAGAGGCCCCGAGCTCTACCGAAGAACAGGGCATTGCGCAGGTGCGTGACTCGGAGGACTCGATCGAAGTGGTCGTCGTCGAGCGGGTCGGCGGGCGACACCGAATCCCGAGGTGGGCAGGCACGTTATCTGGAATGCAGGTGGACATGGCCACGGTCATCGAGGATGACGTCGCCTACGCCGCCTCACTCAACACCCTGCGGCTTCCCGGATATCTCGGTACTGGTGGACTCGGCGACCAGCTCATCGACGAGCTCGAACAGAACTGCATTGACACCTGGCAGAACTCGCGCTGGCTGCGCGGGACGCTGCCACTGGTACTCGGCGAAGATGGTTCGGCCTTCCATGCAGGACACCACTTCCAGTACGACACCCAGCTCGGCCTAGTTGTGACCAAGAAGGAGCTGCAGTGAACCGGCCTGTCGTCGAGAACGCGTCCTTCAATCTCATCGACGAGCCGTGGATCCGGGTGCGGCTAGTCGATGGCCGCGCAGAGACGGTCTCTCTGCGCGAAGTATTCCGCCGCTCCACGGAAATCGGTCGCATCGCCGGGGAGCTACCAACCCAGGATTTTGCGATTCTTCGCTTAATCCTCGCGGTCCTGTATCGCGCGGTGCCGAACGATGACGATCTCGGCGAGATCTGGGAATCCGGAACGCTGCCTCTCGACCAGATCGGTGACTATCTCGATCGGTGGCACGACAGATTCGACCTATTCGACAGAGTCCACCCGTTCATGCAGGTCGCAGGGTTGGAGAGCACGTCTGGAGCTACTCGCCCGCTAACGCTTCTGGTCCCTGACGCACCGGGGCCGGGCAGCCTCTTCACTATGAGACGGGACGTGGGCGAACTGTCGTTCGCCGAGGCTGCACGGTGGCTGGTGCACTGTCAGGCCTACGATGTCGACGGCATCAAGACGGGTGCTGTCGACGATCCACGCACCAAGGGGGGCAGGGGGTACCCAATCGGTGTCGGTTGGGCCGGCTGGCTCGGGGGCCTCTATCTGGAAGGTGCCGACTTCCGCGAAACCCTGTTGCACAACTGGGTTCCGAAGCCCGACACGGCAGAAAAAGATTACGCGCTGTGGGAACTCGATCCCCTGACTCCGGCAGCGCGTCAGGTCAGCGCGATCGGCCCATTCGGTCCGGCAGGGCTGTTCACCTGGCCGATTCGCCACATTCGCCTCTTCACCTCGGGTGATCGCGTCACTCGACTTCTAATCTGCATCGGCGATCCGATAGCCAAGGCGCGCCAACTCGCGATCGAGCCGATGACTTCCTGGAGGTACAGCGAGCCTCAGACCAAGAAGGAAGTGTCCGCGGTTCCCCTTTACATGCCCCGTGCCCACGACTTCAGCAGAGCCCTGTGGCGTGGTCTCTCCGCGCTGCTGCCGCCCCCGGAACCTCGCGTTAACAAGAAGGGCATTGTCGAGTCGCTACCGTCCGAAATCGTGAACCGTCTCGGCACCCGGGTCATGTCCCGCCAGCTACCGAACCAGCGGGTGTCCCTGGTGTCCGTGGGCGTCGAGTACGGCTCCAACATGTCCGTCTACTCGGAAATATTTACCGACCGGCTGGTCGTCTACCCGGCGATCGCGCACGGCGCAAGCTCCGCCTACCGTGGCGTTATCGAGGCGATCGAGCGGTCCGATCACGGAGTCTCCGCGCTGGCCCGGCTCGCCTCGGACCTCGCTGTCGCCAACGGGGGAGATCCCGCCGGCGCCGCAGCGCGGGCTCGAACAACCGCCTACGCGGCCCTCGATCAACACTTCCGCTTCTGGATCAGTCATGTGGGCGGTGACTTCGATACCGAGAATCTCCTCCAGGCCTGGTTCGCGAAAGCGCACTCGACCATCCGGGATCTCGGAGTTGAGCTCCTGGATTCCGCGCCCCCCCGATCCCGTGGCGTGAGGGTGGTCGACGGGCGAGCGATGTCCGCCGGCGCAGCAGCCGACTGGTTCTACTTCAACCTCAGGCGGCACCTGCCCGTCGAACGGAAGGACGACACGCGATGACCGAGTCTCAGCGGCGGTACCGATCAGCCGTCAACCAGCACGTAAACCGACGGGCTGCGGACCTCTGTGAGGGAGTGAGACATAACCGTGGTGCCGCCGTCGGCGCGCTGGCACGCCTCCGGCGCGCAACAGCGACAGAGATCGGCGAGGATCCCTCCGCGTGGCAGATCGCCTTTCTCGGCTACCCCGTACCTGAGGACGACCGCGACTACCCGAGCGCCGACGAGAAAGCCGTGTACCTCACCTTGACCCTGTTCGCACTCCACCAGCAGTCAAAGAACGAGCCGATGCACGAAGACGGGGGCCCTTCTCTCGGCACTGCACTGAGTCGACTGGCGCGGATCAGCGGCAGCGAGGACGCCAGCGACCCGGTCGTCCGGCGATTCAATGCCCTGGTCACGGCGGACAGTGAACCGGAGACTCGCTGGCATCTCCGGAGCCTCGTGGGTCAACTTCGTGCGCATGATATCCGGCTCGACTACGGGCGCCTGGCCGACGATCTCTCTGTACTCGGCGGACACCACCGCCGCAGCGAGAGTTCGGACCAGGCCCGGAGGCGCGTCCAGCTTCGGTGGTCCCGCGACTTCAGCCGGGCTCCGAAACCTGACGAGGAGTCGGCCACAGGGTCCGCCAGCGAGTCGGCCACCTCGACCGACTGATCCACCCACACGTTCACCCACGCAGGCCAGCCACCAGGAGAAAGCATGTCACTGTTCATCGACTTTCACGTCGTGCATTCCGTCCCGCCCGCCAACATCAACCGTGACGAGGACGGCAGTCCCAAGACCACCACCTTCGGAGGCACCAGGCGTGCACGAGTGTCGAGTCAAGCCTGGAAACGCGCCATGCGCCACGACTTCACCGAGCATCTGGACGAGTCCGAACTCGGGATCCGGACGCTACGGATGGTCGACCAGATCGCTGCGCGGATCGGCGCTCTCGATCCGTCCGGTAAGGATTTCGCACAGGAGCGCGCGGCTGAGGTGCTCACCGCCACCGGGATCAAGGTAGAGAAGGTCAAGCCTCGGAAGAGCGACGAAGACCCGAAGGAGTACTCGCGGACCGGCGCGCTTCTGTTCCTCAGCAATCCGCAGATCGACGCACTCGCCGAACTCGCCGTGACCACCGAAGGCAAGATCGAGAAGAAGGCTGCTAAGGACTTACTGTCGCGGGGCAACTCGATCGACCTCGCCCTGTTCGGTCGGATGATCGCGGACGCACCCGACCACAATGTCGATGCCGCAGCCCAGGTCGCCCACGCGATCGGCACGCATACCGTCGTGCCCGAGTTCGACTACTTCACCGCCGTCGATGACAAGCAGTCGGCGGACAACGCCGGCGCCGGCATGATCGGCACTGTCGAGTTCAACACCGCGACGCTCTACAGGTACGCAACGGTCAACGTCGCACGATTGCAGGAGAACCTCGGCAACGTCGAGGCGGTCGCTCGCGGCGTCGAGGCCTTCGCCCGTTCGTTCATCACCTCTATGCCGACCGGCAAGCGCAACACGTTCGCCAACAAGACGCTGCCGTCGCTAGTCCTGGCTACGGTACGTACCGACCAACCGATCAATCTCGCCGCGGCCTTCGAAGACGCTGTCCCCCCTACGGGCGGACTGACCAGAAGGTCGGTCAATGCACTGCTCGACGAAGCGGACCGGGTCTACTCGGCCTTTGACGCCAGACCGGCCGCGTCGTACGCGATAACCACGATCGATGCAGTGGACCTGGACGAGGCGATTCAAACCGTATCGCTCGATGACCTTATAACCTCTCTCGGCGGCGAGGTGCGGACGCGCGTTGGAGAGACCCTGTGACCGGGACGCTTCTGGTCGAGTTGGCAGCACCCATGCAGGCGTGGGGCGACTCCAGCCGGTTCACCCAACGGCAAACCCGCCCTGAGCCGACGAAGAGCGGCGTGGTAGGTCTGCTCGCTGCGGCGATGGGCCGTCGCCGTACCGATCCGATCGAGGACCTCGCGCGTCTCCGCTTCGGCGTGAGGACCGACCAGCCCGGTCGACTTGAACGGGATTTCCAGACGGAAATCGACTGGCGGACAGGAAAGTCTAAGGCGCTCACTCACCGCTACTACCTCGCCGACGCAAAGTTCGTGGCCGCCGTGGAGGGCCCCGCCGTGTTGCTGGAGGCTCTCGTCAGCGCTTTGAGGAATCCGACCTTCCCGCTGTATCTCGGTCGACGTTCCTTCCCTCCAGCCGGGCCGATCAGGGGGCGGATTGTCGACTCGACGGTGCAAGTTGCTCTCAGCGAGGCCGAGTGGACGGCAAGTACCCGTCATCGTCGCATGCAGGGCAGCACAGTGGGGCTTCCGGTCGTGCGTGACGCCGAACCCGGCGAGGCCATTGCGGAATCCGTCCGCGACTTTCCGATCAGCTTCGACCCCGCCCATCGGCAGTACGAGTGGCGGGACGTAGTGCACTACACGGTCCCAGTCCACAACCCTGCGTCCGAGCGCCCGGCGGCGCAGCTCGACTGGCTCGCTCCACTTGGAGGTAGCTAATGTACATGTCAAAAATCTCATTGAACCGGCGTCGTCGGGGAGCGATGAAGCTGCTCGGAAGCCGGCACGCGATGCATGCTGCGGTGATGTCATCGTTTTCTCCCGGCACACCTACGAGCACCGAAGCCGGACGAGTGCTCTGGCGGGTCGATCGCCATGACGAGGCCGTCGACCTCCTGGTCGTCAGCCCAGCCGAGCCGTGCCTGGCGCACATCAACGACCAAGCTGGCTGGTCGACGAGAGCTACCTGGGCCACCCGGGACTACAAGTCGTTCCTGGCGTCGATCACGGAAGACCAGGAATACATCTTCCGCCTCGCCGCCAACCCGACTCATCGGATCTCTACGCCAGCCGACGGAGGCGTTCGGAAGCAGATCGTAGGACACGTGACGGACGGTCATCAGAGGCAGTGGTTTCTCGATCGAACTGTGTCCAACGGGTTCAGCGTGATCGAGAACTCGTCGAACAGCGAAGACCGGACCCACCCTGAACTGGTGGTACGGGACCGTGAGACAGTCGTCTTTCGGCGAGGATCTCAGCGCGTCACGTTACGATCGGCCGTGTTCGAGGGCCAACTGCGGGTCGACGACACTGAACGTTTGCGCAAGGCGCTTACGCAAGGAATCGGCCGCGCCAAAGGGTACGGTTGCGGGCTGCTGACATTACTGCCGGTGTCCTGACATGGTCGAGATTCCCGGAGTGCGCCCAACGCGACCTAGCGAACTGGTCCGCGTCCAGGATCGGCTCTCGTTCGTCTATGTCGAGCGTGCGACGATCGGACGTGACGACAGCGCGATCACGGCAACAGATGACGCTGGCGTGATACATATACCGGCAGCTTCTCTTGGCGCGCTGTTGCTCGGCCCCGGGACCAGGGTGACGCACCAGGCGATGCTGTTGATGGCTGACAGCGGCTCAACAGCGGTATGGGTCGGAGAGCGCGGTGTCCGCTATTACGCACACGGGCGCCCACTCGGTCGGACCTCCCGGCTGCTGGACGCGCAAGCCCGCGCGGTGTCCAATACTCGCGGTCGCATCGCCGTCGCCCGCGCGATGTACGAGATGCGCTTTCCCGATGAAGAAGTGTCAGCGTGTTCGATGCAGCAACTTCGCGGACGTGAGGGAGCCCGAGTCCGCAGTCTGTACCGTACACATTCAGCGCGGACTGGGGTCGAATGGAAGCGTCGCGACTACGACCCGAAGGATTTCACAGCCTCCGACGTGATCAACCAGGCGCTCTCAGCAGCGCACACATGTCTGTACGGTGTTGTCCATTCCGTGGTTGTGGCCCTCGGTTGCAGTCCGGGTCTTGGATTTGTCCACACCGGCCACGACCGGTCATTCGTGTACGACATCGCGGATTTGTACAAGGCCGAAATAACCGTTCCGGTGGCCTTCGATGTAGCTGAGATCATCAATCGGGAACGCCTCCCAGCTGACGACGTGGGAGCCATGACCCGCAGAGCCGTTCGAGATGCCGTGAAATCCGGCGCCATCCTGACACGTTGTGTTCGTGACACCTACACCCTCCTCCTCACAGGAGACACGGATGCTGTGGAGGAAGCCGACTACGCCGATGTAATTGAGCTCTGGGACGACCGCGGCCACAATGTAGTCGGCGGCACCAATTTCTCATCCGCCGATGCGGACCTGCCGTGGTAGTGGTTGTCCTCACCAGTTGTCCGGCGAAACTCCGCGGACAACTTACCCGCTGGCTGCTTGAGATCAGCGCCGGAGTCTACGTCGGCCACGTTCCGGCTCGAGTACGGGACCTACTATGGAGCCAGATCGTCGAGTACGTGAAGGACGGCAAGGCGATCATGGTGCACAATTCTGACGGGGAACAGCGGCTTACATTCAAGACTCACCGTCACGAATGGGAGCCCGTCGATCTCGACGGCATCACCCTGATCCGTCGTCCAACCAACAACGAAACCACCCGTGGACGAGTTCGCAAGGGCTGGAGCACGGCTGCGCAGCGTCGACGCAGACGTTACTGAAGTGATCGGCCGCTAGGAGCCGCGAGATACTAGCGCTCCCGATTAGTAGCCTTGTACAAGTCAGTTCTTCGGCCGAGTGCTGCGCCATTTCTCCGTCCGACCCCAGCCACTCCTGTCATAAGTCATGGAAGAGTGCCTTAGTCGCTTGTAAGATGGCTGGTCAGCAAGCGTGCTCCCCGCGCGAGCGGGGATGGTCCCTTGATCGGCCGGGCGGTGATGCCCTTGATCCGGTGCTCCCCGCGCGAGCGGGGATGGTCCCACGGTCGCGACGGGGGGCGGGCACTTGACCCAGTGCTCCCCGCGCGAGCGGGGATGGTCCCTGCCCGTACCCTTGCGCCCCCGCCGTGGACACGTGCTCCCCGCGCGAGCGGGGATGGTCCGTCGCCGGCGTCATCGACACCGGCATAGGGACGGTGCTCCCCGCGCGAGCGGGGATGGTCCCGCCTCGCAGGACCTGGCGGTTGCACAGACCGAGTGCTCCCCGCGCGAGCGGGGATGGTCCCGCGGGCTTGAGCAGGTTCAGTACCGCAGACGAGTGCTCCCCGCGCGAGCGGGGATGGTCCCTGGATCTCCATCTCCTCGTCCCCGTTGTCTTTGTGCTCCCCGCGCGAGCGGGGATGGTCCCCGCGACGACACCACACAATGCGGGCTGGAGTCGTGCTCCCCGCGCGAGCGGGGATGGTCCCGTACCCACCACACCGAGCGCCGCCTTAAGCGCGTGCTCCCCGCGCGAGCGGGGATGGTCCCGTCCCGGCCGGGTGTGTACCCGGGCAGCACGCGTGCTCCCCGCGCGAGCGGGGATGGTCCGTCCAACGGATTGTCCGGCATCGTGAACAGCGAGTGCTCCCCGCGCGAGCGGGGATGGTCCGGATTCGCCAGGCTTGGGGTGGTGGGCGTTCAGGGTGCTCCCCGCGCGAGCGGGGATGGTCCCGTCGCCCCGGTGCGTGGGGACTGGCTCGGTACGTGCTCCCCGCGCGAGCGGGGATGGTCCCGGCTACGCGACCTCGGCTATCAGCAGATCACTGTGCTCCCCGCGCGAGCGGGGATGGTCCCATCTTTTTCGACATCGCCATCAGCCGGACACCGTGCTCCCCGCGCGAGCGGGGATGGTCCGGAGACGCCCCATGGCATTGGTGACTGGCACGGGTGCTCCCCGCGCGAGCGGGGATGGTCCCCCACTGCACGATTCGCCCGGATCGCCCGGCCTGTGCTCCCCGCGCGAGCGGGGATGGTCCCGGGTTGACGGTGATGGGCGCGTACCCGGTGACGTGCTCCCCGCGCGAGCGGGGATGGTCCCACTTACATCCATCCCACTCGCAGTGGGGGCGTGTGCTCCCCGCGCGAGCGGGGATGGTCCCTGCGGCTGGTCCGCGAAGACCTCGCCGGTCTCGTGCTCCCCGCGCGAGCGGGGATGGTCCCGACCGCTTCGACCTGCTGGGGACCTCCGCGTACGTGCTCCCCGCGCGAGCGGGGATGGTCCCCCGGCCCACACGGTCATGGTGCCGCTCGTGCCGTGCTCCCCGCGCGAGCGGGGATGGTCCCGCCCCGTGAATGTCCACGATCCGCGACACAACGTGCTCCCCGCGCGAGCGGGGATGGTCCGTCCGCCGCCGCGACGATGACCGGACCGAACACGTGCTCCCCGCGCGAGCGGGGATGGTCCACCGCCCGGGTCATGTCCTCGAAGGCGTCCAACGTGCTCCCCGCGCGAGCGGGGATGGTCCTCGGTTCCGTTCACTCCCCCTGTTGAGCCGGAAGTGCTCCCCGCGCGAGCGGGGATGGTCCCTCGTCAACGATTTCGATACCGCTTGGCACGCTGTGCTCCCCGCGCGAGCGGGGATGGTCCCGACTGCCACGACGACCTACCGATATTACCAACGTGCTCCCCGCGCGAGCGGGGATGGTCCGGACACAGGCTCGGTAGCCAACTACCCGGCCCCGTGCTCCCCGCGCGAGCGGGGATGGTCCCACCAGGAACGTGCCCGAAGTGAGACGTACCACGTGCTCCCCGCGCGAGCGGGGATGGTCCCGTCTTCACATCACAGGCCCCCTGGATCTGCGCGTGCTCCCCGCGCGAGCGGGGATGGTCCCCGCGAGGGCCTCATCGTCGGCATCGTCCGCGCCGTGCTCCCCGCGCGAGCGGGGATGGTCCCTCATCGCGCCCCCATGTAGGTCTGTGCGTGCTGTGCTCCCCGCGCGAGCGGGGATGGTCCCCGGGTTATGTCTCAGGCGGTCACCGAGGCGGGGTGCTCCCCGCGCGAGCGGGGATGGTCCGGAGCGGGCGGGCGACGAGCACACGCGCAGCGAGTGCTCCCCGCGCGAGCGGGGATGGTCCCTCACTGGACTGGATCCCGGTCAGCTCGCCCTCGTGCTCCCCGCGCGAGCGGGGATGGTCCCGTTGATGACGCGAGGTCACCGGCAAGCTGGATGTGCTCCCCGCGCGAGCGGGGATGGTCCCGACGCCTGCCTCGATCCCACTGAGGCGGGCCTGTGCTCCCCGCGCGAGCGGGGATGGTCCCTCGGGCCGCATGATCGCCTCGCCGCCAGACAGGTGCTCCCCGCGCGAGCGGGGATGGTCCCATCCGGGCCGAACTGGCGCGGAGCGGCACCTCGTGCTCCCCGCGCGAGCGGGGATGGTCCGGCCGCCCGGTTCATTCACCGCCAGGTGTTGGAGTGCTCCCCGCGCGAGCGGGGATGGTCCCTCGGGGGTTTGATGTTGCGGTGGGTGGAGGTCGTGCTCCCCGCGCGAGCGGGGATGGTCCCTGCCCGTACCCTTGCGCTCCGGCCGTCGAGACGTGCTCCCCGCGCGAGCGGGGATGGTCCCGCCACCCCGGGTCGAGACCTCGTACCAGCCTTGTGCTCCCCGCGCGAGCGGGGATGGTCCCGATGCGGCCGTCCTGGGGTTGATCTCGGAGGGGTGCTCCCCGCGCGAGCGGGGATGGTCCCACGTACCCGTCGGCGGCGCGGATTCGCCATGCGTGCTCCCCGCGCGAGCGGGGATGGTCCCGGGGCGCAGCCCATTGACATTACGGAGCATTTGTGCTCCCCGCGCGAGCGGGGATGGTCCGTCGGTGAGGGTGTCGTAGACCGGGGCGGTCATGTGCTCCCCGCGCGAGCGGGGATGGTCCCGAGTCGTCCCTCGGCATCGAGGTGTCCAACTCGTGCTCCCCGCGCGAGCGGGGATGGTCCTCCACCCATGCGGTATAGCGGGCGACCGCCGCAGTGCTCCCCGCGCGAGCGGGGATGGTCCCGACTTCTACGCGCCCAGGACGGCGCAGCAGATGTGCTCCCCGCGCGAGCGGGGATGGTCCCCGAAGGTCGTTCTCCTGGGTGGGTGACTCGGCGTGCTCCCCGCGCGAGCGGGGATGGTCCCTCGGGCACCTCGGTGTCGTCGTGGACCCGCTGGTGCTCCCCGCGCGAGCGGGGATGGTCCCAGGTCCTTGATCGCCTCCCAGTTGTCCCCGAAGTGCTCCCCGCGCGAGCGGGGATGGTCCCGTGTCGTCGCGCATCTGCATGAGGCCCTTGGTGTGCTCCCCGCGCGAGCGGGGATGGTCCCGATGGACTACCAGCGGCTAGGTTCCGAAGAGAGTGCTCCCCGCGCGAGCGGGGATGGTCCCCCCGCGGTGGCGGTGATCGACCTGGCCCAGGGGTGCTCCCCGCGCGAGCGGGGATGGTCCCAATTCCCGCCTCGTCGTCGTCGACGCGATACTGTGCTCCCCGCGCGAGCGGGGATGGTCCGTTGCGTCCTCGGCTTCGTCGAACCCACCTGCGAGTGCTCCCCGCGCGAGCGGGGATGGTCCCGCCTCGCCCTTCTTCCGCAACGCCTCATCACGGTGCTCCCCGCGCGAGCGGGGATGGTCCCGCCGGGTTGACCCCGGCGAGGATGTTGCCGTCGTGCTCCCCGCGCGAGCGGGGATGGTCCCAGCATCCCGGCCCGCACGACACGCTCGAGTACGTGCTCCCCGCGCGAGCGGGGATGGTCCTGTCCAGCCCCTGCTCGGCCGCAGCGCGTGTCAGTGCTCCCCGCGCGAGCGGGGATGGTCCCGATCCCGCCGGCGCCCCACTCATCACGGCGTCGTGCTCCCCGCGCGAGCGGGGATGGTCCCTCAACCAGCGGACGATGCAACCCGAGGACCGGGTGCTCCCCGCGCGAGCGGGGATGGTCCCCGTCACCGAGACCACCGACTCGCCGGTACCGATGTGCTCCCCGCGCGAGCGGGGATGGTCCCACTTCACCGTCCCGGCCCGTCAGCTCGTCGATGTGCTCCCCGCGCGAGCGGGGATGGTCCCGGTTGCTCGTCTTCGCCGTGTATGTAGAGGGTGTGCTCCCCGCGCGAGCGGGGATGGTCCCACGGGCGCTCACACCATCAGCGAGACGCCGGAGGTGCTCCCCGCGCGAGCGGGGATGGTCCCCGTGGGGCCAAGGCCGCGAAGGGTGCCCGGTGGTGCTCCCCGCGCGAGCGGGGATGGTCCCGACCGGCGGCTCAGGTCGTCCACCTAGGGTGTGTCTCCCAATCGGCGTAGCCAGGTGAGAATTGCGCAGAGGGTGACGGCGGCGCGGTAAGTGATCGCGAGTTTGTCGTAGCGGGTGGCCAGCGCTCGCCATTGCTTGGCCAGTGCGAAGGAACGCTCGACGACGTTTCGGTCTTTGTAGAGGTCAGTGTCGAGTTTCGGGGGTCGGCCACCGCGGCTGCCGCGGCGTTCGCGAGCGGCGATGGTGTCGCTTTTCTCTGGGATGACAGCGGCGATACCGCGACTGCGGAGCTGGCGTCGGATCGTGCCAGACGAGTAGGCCTTGTC
>NZ_UNRI01000010.1:0-79778 GCF_900537145.1 Dietzia sp. Alg238-R159
CGGCGGGGCCGGGTGGGCCGGGCGGGCCAGGCGGACAGCAGCCTCGCCGCTCACAGCCGCGCCGCTCACAGCCGCGCCCCAACGTGGCGTCTCGCGCGCACCGCGGGGTGGGCGAGACGCCACGGCCAGGAGCGGCTGGTGAGACCCCGTGCATTTCCGGGAGCGAGACGCCATGCCAGGGGGCGGCTGCGCCGAGATGGGAGCACTGCGGCGAACGCGAGAAGCCAACCCCGAACGCGAGAAGCCAACCCCGAACGCGAGACGCCAGGCGCGGGAGCAGATGCCAGGCGTGCCGGGAGCCCAGGCGCGGGAGCCCAGGAGCCCAGGAGGCCCGGACGCGGGCCAGCTCAGGCCACTCGTCTGGCCGGGCCCGTCACCACCCGTCGTACCCCGGCGCCACGGTGGCCCACGGCGCGGCCGCCTCGAGCTGCCCCGACAGCCGCAGCAGCAGGTCCTCGCGCCCGTAGTCGGCGACCAGCTGCAGGCCCACGGGCAACCCGCGGTCGTCCGCGGCCAGCGGCAGGGAGATGGCCGGCTGCCCGGAGAGGTTGAACATGCTCGTGCACACCGAGAACGCCGAGGACCGCGTCCACATCGCCTCCGGGTCGGTCGGGTCGAGGTAACCCAGCTCCGGGGTGGTGGAGGGCAGCGTCGGCAGCATCAGCACGTCCACGCCACCTGGCCCGAACAGTTCCGCCACGCGCCAGCCGGTCCGGGTGGCGGTCTGCAGGGCCCGCGCGACGTCGGGGGCCGAGTGGGTCATGGCGTTGTCGAGGATCACCCGGGTCCAGGGCTCGATGTCGTCGTCGTCGAGGTCTCTTCCCAGTGCGGCGAGGCGCGCGTCGATGGTCGCCCGCAGCTGGGCGCCCATGATGGCGCCGACGGCCGACATCCCCTCCAGCACGTCGACGTCCAACTCCACCTCGCGCACGTCGTGGCCGAGCCCGGCGAGCAGCTCGGCGGTGTGATCGACCGCGGCGCTGCAGGCGGGGTCGGTGGGGAACGGTCCGGGCGCGACGCACAGCAGCCCGATGCGCAGGCGGCCGGGGTCGGCGCCGACCTCCTCGAGGAACGGGCGCGGCGGGGTGGGCGCACCGTAGGAGTCGCCGGGGCGGTGGCCGGCGACGGCATCGAGCAGGGCGGCGCTGTCGCGGACGGTCGTGGTCAGGGCGTGGTGGTAGGACAGTGGCGACGAGAGGGCGTCGGGGTGCGGCCACGTCGGCACACGCCCGCGGCTGGTCTTGAGCCCCACCAGTCCGCACATCGCGGCGGGAATGCGGATGGAGCCGCCGCCGTCGGTGCCGTGCGCGACCGGCACCATGCCCGAGGCGACGGCCGCCGCCGATCCGCCGCTCGACCCGCCCGTCGAGTACCCGGTGTCCCAGGGGTTGCGGCACGGGCCGTGCAGCAGCGACTCGGTGGTGGTGGACTTGCCCATCTCGGGCACGTTGGTCGTGCCGAGCACCACCATCCCGGCCGCCTTGTAGCGCTGCACGGCGGTGCTGTCCACGGTCGCCACGACGTCGGCGAGCAGCCGGGAGCCGTCGGCGGCGGGCAGCCCGGCGACGTCGGTGCCGAGCGCCTTGATGACGATCGGTACCCCGCGCAGCGGGCCTTCGGGCAGGCCGGCCTCCACCTCGGCGCGCGCGACGTCGAACCGGGTGGAGACCATCGCGTTGAGCTCGGGGTCGAGCCGCTCGATACGGGCGATCGCGGTCTCGAGCACCTCGGCGGCGCTGGTGGCACCGGCGCGGATGTCGGCGGCCAGGGCGAGCGCGTCGCGGGTCGGGGTGGGGGTGACGGTCACGGGGTGGCCTCTCGTGGGCGTGGGGATGGTGGGACGACGGTGATGACAGTGACGACGGGGACGACGACGGTGATGATGGTGACGACGGCGACGACGACGAGGTCAGCCCCAGCGGGACTGGCCGCCGTCCAACGGGATGGTCGCACCGCTCAGATACGAGGCCTCGCCGGAGCACAGCCAGGCGACGGGGCGGCCGATGTCGGCGAGGGGGTCGCCCACCCGGCCAGCGGGGATGCCGGCGACGAACTCGGCGGCCTCCTCCGGGTTGTTCTCCATCCACCAGTCGAGCCCGGGGCTGTGGGCGTGCGGGGCCACGTTGAGCGCGCGGATCCCCTCGGCGGCCCACTCGTAGGCGGCGGCGCGGGTGAGGGCGCGGACGGCTTCCTTCACTGCGGAATAGATGCCGTAGTTGGCGGCGTCCCAGCGCACGGCGGCGGAGGTGACGAGGTTGATGATCGTGCCGCCCCCGCGCTTGGCCATCTCGGGCCGGGCGAGCTTCATCAGGGTCAGCGAGACCCGGGGGCCGCCCTCGAAGGCCTTGCGGAAGTCGTCGTCGGGGTAGTCGGACAGCGGCAGGGGCATGGCCATGTTGGCGTTGTTGACGAGGATGTCCACCCCGCCGAGGCGCTCTACGGCTGTGGCGATGATCTGCTCCGGTGCGCCGTCGGTGACGATGTCGGCGGCGAGGCACTCGGCGGTGCCACCGGCGGAGCGGATCTCCTCGGCGACGCGTTCGAGCTTGTGCATCCTGCGACCGACCAGCAGGACCGCCGCGCCGGATTCGGCGAGGCCGAGCGAGATGCCGCGGCCGACGCCCTGTCCTCCGCCCGTGACGATCGCGACCTTGCCGGCCAGGCGGTTGTCGCGGTCGGCGCCGGGCCGTGCGGCCGCGCCCGGCTGGTCGGTGCCCGCCCCGGGCGTGTTCTGGGTGTTCTCGGTCATGGGGTCCTCCGTGGTTGATCGGGATCTCGGTGGGCGGCGATCACGCCGTGATGATGGTGACGAGGCCGGCGACCACCACGAGGGCGATCACCGACGAGCGGAACACGTGGGTCGGCAGGCGTGTGGCGATCGCGATGCCGAGCTGGTTGAACGCCACTCCGACGACGACGCAGGCCGCGAGCAAGGTGCTCTTCGGGCAGCATGCTCACGGTCTGCACGCCCAGCCAGGCACCCGGGAGGCTCGCCCCGCCGAGGATGGCGACGCGTCGCCACTCGATGTGCTGGCGGAGTTGGTAGGTGACGCCCACCCTCGTCACCAACGCCACCACGAGATTGACCACGACCGTCTCGGTCAGGCCGATGCCCGCCATGAGCATGAACGGGGTCGCCATGAGCGACGTGCCGAATCCGGTCATCCCTCCTATGACCGAGGCCACTGCCACGCACACGGCCGCGACCCAGATCAACTCCATGACGGTCCGTCCGACCTCCTACCGGTGCCCGGTGCTGCTAGTCGGCGCTCGACGGTGCGAGGTGGTTGTCGTTGAGCTGGAAGCTGGGCACGTCCTTGAGGTTGATCATCGCCTCGTAGGTGCGCTTGTAGCCGGTCTTCGTGATCATCCAGCGCCCGTCGATGCGGGCGTAGGTGTCGGAGTAGAACGCGCTGCCGAAGATCATCGTGTCGAAGGCGGGGACGATCACCCGGTCCTGCAGGTACCAGCGGCCGGTGGCGGTGTCGCCGTCGACCTCGATCTCGGGGTGGTGGGCCTGGTGCTCGGTGATGACGTCGTTCGTCATCTGACCCTGCAGTCCGGAGACCACCTCGTCGCGGCCGGTGTAGGACAGGCGCTTACCGTAGGACGCGGTGACATCGGGCGCGAGCGTCTGGGCGAGCTCGTCCCACAGCCGCAGGTCGACGCAGCGGAGGTAGCGGTACTTGAGTGACTTGATGGCGTCGATGTCGTCGCGGCGGTCGGGAGTGCTCATCGCTGGCCTTTCGCAGGGGGTCGGGGCGCGCGTGTCGCGCGCACAGCAGCGACTGTAGTCAATTGTGTACAGTTCGGGAATGGAAACCGGGAAGAATGCCGTCGGAGGCGCGCCAGGCGCCCCGAACGGGGACGGCAGCCGTGGCGACGACGACAACGCGGGCAGCCCGTCCCCCACACGCCCGACCGGCCGCGACGAGGTCCGCTCGGCGGTCATGCGGGAGGCCCGCAGATTGCTGTCCGATCGCGGTCCGAACGTCCCGCTGCGCGATATCGCCGACGCGGCGCAGGTCAATCTCGGCCTGATCCACCGGCACATCGGGCGCAAGGACGCGCTGCTCACCGAGGTGATGCAGGATGCGGTGCGTTACGGTGCCGCCCGCCTGGAGGACCTCGACGACGCCGGTGAGGCCGCGCGCGGGATGCTGCTCGGGGCCTCGTCGCACCCGGAGATCAGCCGGCTGCTCGCGTGGCTGGCCCTGGACCGCGAGGCGGCGTTCCCGCCGATGCTCGACCCGTCGCAGCGTCCGGCGGCCGCGTTGCGGCGGATGACCTCTCCCCCGCCCGCCGGCGACGTCGAGCTGCTGCTGGTCTTCACCGCCGTGTACGCCTGGCCCGTTCTCCGGGGCGCGCTGCTCGACGCGCTGGACATCCCCGAGGCCGATCGCGAGGGCATCGACGAGCGGCTGGCGGATCTGCTGGCCCGCGTCATCACCGGCGACCGCTGAGGCCCCCGCCCGGCCCCTCAGCGGTCGGCAGGCCCGTAGGGTGTGGCGTACTCGGCGGGTGTGGCCTGCTCGGCGGCGGGTGCCGGTTCGGTCGGCCCCTGGTCGAGGCGGAACGGCGGGTACTCGTCGCGCAGCAGCAGAACGTACGACGCGACCCGGTAGACCCAGCGGTTGAGGCCGACGTTCAGTGCGAACAGGCCCGGTAGGTAGCGCCCGGTGAACAGCAGGCCGATCGCGGCGATCAGCACCAGGAGTCCCAGCAGGGTGAACCCGGCGCTGGTGCCGTCGTTGTCGGTCGAGGCGTCGACCGCCGCCGCGCCACTGCCGGTGATGATGCCGACGATCAGCAGGTGCGGGATCACCAGTAGCCACCACTTGACCAGCACGAGACCCCGCGACAGACGTTCGGGGTAGACGACGTCCAGATCGGCGGGGTAGTCCGCCCGGCCCAGCGCGAAGGGCGGGTACCGGTCGGTGCCCAGGGCGGCGTAGGCGTAGAAGCCGACCCGCCAGTGCCACCGCATCGCGCCCACGATGAAGGAGAACCACGAGCGCGGGTAGCGGCCGGTGAACAGGATCGCCAGGCCCGCGGCCACCGTGACCACGACCGCGGCTAAGCCCAGGACCGCCAGCACGATGTAGTGCGGAATGGCCAGCGCCCACTTGATCAGCCACAGTGCGCGGGAGACGCCCGGATCCAGATGGCCGGTCAGCCGCAGCGGATCGGGGCCGGTCAACCGGCCCGTGACATCAGCGCCCGGGACGCCCGCGGTTCGGCGTTCGACGTCGCGCCCCAGCCCGGCGGCGCCGAGCAGGATCAGCGGGATCCCCAGCACCAGACCGACGATCCCGGCGATCAGCGTGGCCGGGTTCGCGAATCCGAACAATTCGGTGTGGGCCCCCGCCTGCACGTCCACCCACACCGGGCGGCTGCCGTCGCTGTTCATCACGACGATCGCCCAGTTCCCGGACCGGAGGTCCACATTGAGGGTCTGCTGGGTGGAGCCGGTGACGGAACGCTCCCAGAACCGCTCGTCGGCGGGAGGGCCCGGCACCCGCGTCCCGGGGACCTCGTCGACATCGCCGTTCTCATCCGAGCGGGTCGACCAGTCCGTCGCGTCCATGCCGTAGCCGTCGGCCCACGGGTCGGTGCCGAACACGGCGTGGGGCACATCCCGGAGATACTCGTCGACGGCATCGGCGGGCGCCATGCCGAGGAACACCCGTTGTCCCGGGACGACGGGGGTGGCGCGGACCCGGACGCTGATCAGGTCCTCGAGATCGAACGCACCCGAGGAGGCAGCCTGGTCCTCGTCCAGGTTGAGGGTGAACGGGGCCGTGATGATCGCGTTGCCGACCGAGCGGAACTGCTCGGTCTCGGTGTACGCATACCGCCCGTCCCGCTGTGAGGCCTCTGCTGCGGCGAGCAGGATGCCGGCCGCCGTGAGTCCCAGGCCCAGCGCCGTGAGCAGCACCCCGGCGACGAGCATGATCCAGTTGAGTGGACGGGTCCCCTGCCCGGATCTGGGCGTGGCCGTCGAGCCGGGGTTCGGATCGGAGTGGGACGGAGCGGGTTGCGGAGCACCCATAGCGGTTCCTCAGGAGTAGGTGTCACGACACTCGTCTGGATCGACGATGCCGTCGTAAAGATGACTATATCGTTATATTCGCAGTGTAACTGCGTCGATTGTGTGTTGATTTCCCGTCCGGCCTCGACCCCCTCCGCCGCACCCGGCGGTGGCCTAGGGTGACGGGGTGATCCGCCGCCTCGTCTCCCGCGCCTTCTGGTTCTTCAGCCGTTGGGAGTTGTCGACCCGACCGGCTCCGGATCGACCGACGGTGTTGCTGGGTGCACCGCACACGTCCAACTGGGATTTCGTGTTCATGCTCGGTATCGCCTGGCGACTGGGCATCGACATGCACTGGCTCGGCAAGGCCAGCCTCTTCACCGGGTGGCGCGGGCCGATCATGCGGGCGCTCGGTGGGGTTCCGGTCGATCGGGCGAACCCCGCCCGGGTCGTCGAGGACGTGGTCGGGCAGGTCCACGCGGGCGAGACGTTCGGCCTGGTCGTCGCCCCGGACGGCACCCGCGGCGGGCACACGCACTGGAAGTCGGGTTTCTACCGGATCGCCCGCGAAACCGGCATGCCGGTGACGCTGGGCTACGTCGATCGCAGCACCATGACGACCGGGCTCGGCCCGACGATCGATCTGACCGGCGACGTGGCCGCGGACATGGACACGATCCGTGCCTTCTACGCGGACAAGGCCGGGTTCCATCCCTCAAAGCGGGTCGAGCCCCGTCTGGTCGACGAGCGCCGGGCGGCGGGCACGGATGCCGACCTGCCGCAGGAGCAGCTCGACTGACGTCCGGACTGCTGTCGGGTTCCCGGCCGCGCTCGTCGGTGCGGGATACTGGCTCCATGGACGGCCTGCGCGTGACTCCGGGGCCCGGCGCGCCCCGTGGCCTCACGGTGCCGGCGGGAGACCTGGTCGAGCGCTTCTCGAGGTCGTCGGGCCCCGGCGGCCAGCACGTCAACACCGCCGATTCGCGCGTGCAGCTGAGCATCGACCTGGGCACCACGACGGCGTTGGACGAGGTCCAGCGCGAACGGGCCCTGCGCACCCTCGCCCCGAAACTGTCCGGCACGGTCCTCACCGTCAGCGTCGAGGAGAACAGGTCGCAGCGGCGCAACCGGGCGACGGCACGCCGGCGCCTCGAGGAGCTGTTGCGCGAAGCGGTGGCGCCGCCGGTCGCCAGGCGTGCGACCCGACCCACCCGCGGTTCGCAGCGGCGACGTGTCCAGCATGAACGCCGCCGGGCCGAGATCAAGCGCAATCGGAGGCGCCCCGAACACGACTGATGCCCAGCCGTAGGTTAGGTCAGGTCAGGCCAGGCCCGTCGCGGGGAGCGAGACGAACCCCCGGGTGAACGGCGAGAGCGCCCGAACCGCCGAGTCCCGGTCGACCCCGACCGTCGGGTGCGCGGCGTAGAGCTCCTCCACCGCGATGCGTGCCTGGAGCCGCGCGAAGTGCGAGCCGATGCAGAAGTGCGGGCCGCGGGCGAACCCGAGGTGCCCGCTGATCTCGCGCGTGATGTCGAGCTGCCCGGCGGTCGGACCGAACTCGCGCTCGTCGCGGTTGGCCGAGCCGTAGAGCATCATCACCTTCTCCCCCGCCGGGATCGTCGTCCCGCCGACGGTCACCTCGCGGGTGGTCGTCCGCGCGAGCGCCTGCACGCTCGACTCGAAGCGCAGGCACTCCGAGAGCGCGCCGGGGATCAGCCCCGGGTCGGCCGCGAGCATCTCGCGCTGCCGCGGATGGGAGTCGAGCAGCGCGACGGTGTGCGAGATGAGGTTGCCGGTGGTGTCGTTGCCGCCGGCGACGATGACGAAGCAGAAGCCGAGGATGTCCCAGTCGTCCAGCCGCTCGCCCTCGATCTCGGCCTGAGCCAGAGCGGAGATGAGATCGTCACCCGGGTGGGCCCTCCGCTCGGCGATGAGTTCACCGAAGTAGGCGAACATCTCCGCCACCGCGTCCACCGCCCCGCCCTCGAGACCGGCCGGGCGGAATCCCTCCTCCTGCAGGGTCGTCAGCGCACTGACCCACGGGCCGAACAGCGGGCGGTCCGCTGTCGGCAGGTCGAACAGGTGGGCCAGCACGAATGTCGGGATCTGCGCACTGAAGTCGCGGTGGAGATCGACCACCTCGTCGTCGTCGTACCTCTCGGCCATCTCCGCCAGCCGCCCACGGACGAAGTCGCGGATCCGCGGCTCGGTGGCGGCGACGCGCTTCGGGGAGAACGCCTTGGCCAGCAGCCGCCGCTTCCCGGAGTGCTCGGGCGGGTCCATCATGACGATGGTCGGGGCCAGCCCCAGCTTCTCGATCTCGTCGCGGTAGAAGGTCAGCCCGCTGGCGGAGGAGAACGTCCCGGGATCGCACACGGCGGCGTCGACGTCGGCGTAGCGGGACAGCGCCCAGAAGTCGGGGTGGGCGGTGGTGCCGTCGCCGCGGTGATGGTGCACCGGATCGGTCTCGCGCAGCAGCCGGTAGCCCGGGTAGGGGTCGGCGAGGTGCGCGGGGTCGAACGGGTTGAACGTGGGGGCCGTCGCGGGCTGCTGCATCATGGCGCCATTTAACATGGACTGTTAAACAATGGGAAGGGCCCCTCTAGACTCGAGCGCGTGCCCCGCCCCACCACCCCGCGCTCCACTACCCCCCGCCCCACCACACCCCGCGCCACCGCCACCCGGGACGCCCTCTACCTCGCCGGGCTGCGCCGCTTCGCCTTGGACGGCTGGCGGACGGCACGGGTCCGCGACATCGTCGCCGATGCCGGCCAGGGCAACGACTCCGCGATCAACTACCACTTCGGCGGCCGCGCGGGACTGCTCCGGGAGGTCCTGGACCGCGGCGTCCTGCGGATGGAGGCCGAGCGACGCGCGGACCTGCGAACGTGGGTGTCGTCGCCTCCCGACCTCGCCGAGATCGTGCGGGCGGTGGTGTCCCCGTTGGCGGACCTGTTGGACGACGACGAGGGCCGCTGGACGCTCCGGGTGATCGGCCAGCTGGGAGCGCTCGCGGAGGTGGGCCGGACGGTCAGCACCGGTCCGGTCGCGGACACCGCACTGCAGGATCAGCTGGAGATGCTGGTCGCGGCCGCGACGGCGGCGTGCGGCCCGGACCTGGCCCGCCACCGGGTCCGGCAGTTCATCGTCATGCTCACCGCCGAACTCGCGGCGCGGGCCTGCGATCCGCCGGAGGTCGGTCCCCCGCACGGCACCTATGTGGCGGACCTGATCGACGGGTTCGCGCGAGGGCTCGCGCGGCCTGCGCCCCGCCCCTGAAGGACACCTCCGAGCCCCCCACCAGGCGTTATATCGTCTTGATCTCAGACCTTGCGCCACCGGGCGGGATCAGTAGCGTGGGGGTATGAGCACTTCCGAGATGATCACGTCCCATCCGAATCCGACCGACGGCCTCGACGTGGACCTGCTCGCCGAGGCCATCGACGCGGCCGCGTCCTGCGCCACCACCTGCACGTCGTGCGCCGACGCGTGCCTCGCCGAGGAGTCCGTCGCCGACCTGCGCGACTGCATCCGCACCGACCTCGACTGCGCGGATGTCTGCGCCGCCACCGCCGCCCTGCTGAGCCGCCGAACCGGCAGCAACCTCGAGGTCGTCAAGGCGCAGCTGACGGCGTGCCGGACGGCCTGCGCCGCCTGCGCCGACGACTGCGAGCAGCACGCCGAGATGCACGAGCACTGCAAGCACTGCGCCCGGGCCTGCCGGCGCTGCGAGAAGGCCTGCGCCGACCTGCTCGCCGCGATCGGCTGAGCCCCCGGTGGCAGCCGGGCGAGCCGTCTGGACCGGCGGTCACTTCCGGCCTCCCAGTTCGTAGGCCGATTCATCCAAGTGCGTGAAGTAACGCTTACCAAACTTCCGGCGATGTTACTCCTGGGAGAAGGGGTGGTGAGTGTCTCCCGCAGTCGCACTGAGCCGATCCGCGGCGGTGCCTTGCCGAGGGAGACACGATGGTCGGTTTCAGGCGGTCCAGACACAGAGATCGCCGCCCTGTCGGAGACGACGCCGCCACACGACAGGCCCCTTCCCCGGCTCACGGCACCACTGAACGCGCTCCGCGCCCGGGCTCCCCTCCGGGGCTCGGCTGGGCCGTCCTGGGTGTGGCGCTCCTCCTCGGCCTGTTCTTCCTGGTGCCGCTGGGCCTGGAGCGATCGGCTGCGGTCGTCCCGACCACATCCGCCGACCCCGTCCCGCAGACTCCCGGTCCGCAGACCTGGGTCCTGTCGTCGACCGTCGCCGATCCGGGCCCGAACGCCGGTGACTCCGAGGCCGAGCGCGACCCGAAGGGCGCCCGCGCCACCGGAGAAGACAGGGGCGGCGTCGGCGACAGCGACGATTCGGCGTCCGTGATCATCCGGGCCCCCGCCGCCGGCCCGACCCCTGAACCCGGCGCCGTTTCGGCGACCACCACGGCGCATTCCGCCGCGCCGCCGGGCGGGTCCTCGCTGACGTCCGCGACCGTGCCGACGATGTCGACGTGTCCGCAGCCCACCCCGACCGGGCTCGCGCCGAGGCTCGCGGAGAAGCTGGGTGCGGATCTCGGTTCGACCTCCGGCACCGGCGACGGCACCGCCGGGGCGTGCGCGGGCTGACCTGCGGCGAACTAGAGCCCGTACTCGATCAGCGGCTTGCCCTGGGCGTCGACGAGCACGGTGAGCCCGCCCCCGCTCCCACCGGCCGAGCGCCACAGGTAGCAGACGCCGGTGCGGGTGTCGCGCAGGATCTCCGCGGTCCCGCCGAACCCCATCGACTCGGAGTGGATCTTCTCGAACCGCTTGTCCTTTTTCGCCATACGCCCATCGTGGCACCGGCGGGGTGTGCCGGACAAAGGTACGACGACGACGAGGTCAACCCGCCCCGGGATCCGATTCAGGAGTCGATGTGGCGGAACAGTCCGCGGGTGGCCTCGGCGACGGCCCGGTCCGGAGCACGGAGTTCGAACGGGATGGCGGGGTGGGTCTCGTTGTCGCGGGTGCGCACCCGGGCCTCGGTGGTCTGCGGGCGTCTGCGACCGCCGATCAGGTGAACGGCGACGACCATTCCCGCGAACACCATGACGGTGAACAGGGCGGGCAGCATCCAGGTGGTGCGGGACATCAGTGCGGCTCCGGCGGCGAGTTCGGCGGATGCGACGGCGGTGTTCAACGACGACCCGATCGTCAGCAGGCCTGTCCCCAGCGCGAGGGTCGCGGCGGTGAGGCCGAGTCCGACGAGGGCGGCCGTCGTGATCGTGCTGCGGCGACGTGCGGGGACCGTGCTCATGATGGATCTCCTGTCTGGGCGTCTATACAGGATTCGGAGGCCCCCGCATTCCGGATGGGTGGCGGACCGGAATGTTCCCGAGATTCACACTGCCGCCCCCCGGATCCGCACCGCGGCCCCTCAGGGTGACCCGGATTCGACCTTGAGATCGGCCCTGACCGGTGTCAACGGGGCGGTGTCGGGGGTTATGTTGGAGGGCGTCCCATCCCGCCAGCGACCCCTCGAATCGAGCCAGCATGAACGAGCAGCACGCGCGGCGACCGGACGGGCCGTGGTCCGAGGACTGGCTCGACCGGTCCGAGACGCCGGGGCAGGCCAACCCCACCGAGCAGTTCCCCACGGCGCAGTTCCCGCCCGCCGAGCAGCCTGAGCCCCAGCGCTACGAACCCCAGCGCTTCGCCCACCCGCACCAGCCGGCCCAGCCGTACGCGCGACCGCCCGAGCCGCTGGCCCACGAGGGTGGGTTCCCGTACGGCATGCCGCCCGCCGCGCCCTACGGTCCGACCGCCCCGTATGGCCCCGGCCAGCAGTTCGGGTACGCCGATCAGTACATCCCGCAGCACCTGCACGTGGCGCCGCACCAGTTCCCTCAGGGCCCCTACCCGCCCCAGTTCGGTTATCCGCCGATGCAGCAGACGGTGTACGTGCACGGCGGGCAGGTCAGGCGCGTCAACCACGCCCTGCACCTGATCCTCACGCTGCTGACCTTCGGGTTGTGGCTGCCGGTCTGGATCATCCTGGCGATCGCGGGTTCCTGACCGGCTCCCGCCTCAGCCGTCGGCCTGCCACCGCCCGGTGATGAGCGCGGTCAGCTCTTCGACCCACTCGTCGTCCAGCGCGGCGTCAGGGCTCACCAGCAGCCGGAAGATCGCCGCACCCGCGACGACCTCCGCCAGCACGGGCAGGTGGTCGTCGCTCCGGCGGGCCCGACCGAAGCGCGATTCGAAGGCTGGCAGGTTTCCGGCGAGCCGGGCGATCATCCGGGCGTGCAGGTCGGGATCGGCCACGGTGTCGGCGATGAGGCCGGGCAGGGCCACGCGCACCTCGGGCCGGTCGAACAGCACGCGGACGGTCTCCACCAGCGCGCGGATGTCGGCCTGCGGATCCCCGACAGCGGCACCAGCCCCGCCGGCGCTGCTCGCCCCGCCGCCCGCGCCGTCGGGTGGCTCGAACGCCGGGATCACCTCCGCCTCGAGCACCGCCTCGTGGACGAGCTGCGCCTTGCTCGACCAGCGGCGATACAGCGCGGCGGTGGTCGTGCCGGCGCGCGCCGCGATGGCGGACAGCGTCAGCGCCGGGTAGCCCGTCTCGAGGATGAGTTCGCGGGTGGCGGTGATGATCGCGGCGTCGATCCGGCCGTCGCGCGGCCGCCCGGGCGCGGACTTCGCTGATCCGCCACGCGCGGTGTCGCCGTCTGCTGTCATGGTCTCACCCTAGTTCCGATACGCCGAACATCGTATTCCCGCCGCCGACGCGAGACCGCGAGACGCCGCCACCCAGCACCTCAGGGAGAGCCCCGTGCATCTGAGCCCGCTCGACGAGTTCCCCATCCACCAGACGCCCGCGCCGCTGACGTGGCCGGCCACCTCGGACCGCAACTTCTACGACCGCTCCTACTTCAACGTGCTGGACCGCGAGGGCCGCTTCATGGTGCTCACCGGGATCGGCTACTACCCGCGCCTGGGCGTGAAGGACGCGTACTTCGTGGTCCGCCGCGGCGACACGCAGACCGCGGTGCGGATGAGCGACGCCATCGACGATGACCGCCTCAACCCCCACGTCGGCGGGTACCGGCTGGAGGTGATCGAGCCGCTGCGGGAGATCCGGCTGACCCTCGAGCGCACGGAGGGCATCGCCGCGGACCTCACGTGGCGCGGCCTGTTCCCCGCCGCACTGGAGGACCCGCACTCCATGCTCACCGACCGGCGGGTGACGCTCCAGGCCAGCCGGTTCGCGCAGGTCGGCTCGTGGGAGGGGTGGATCGAGGTCGACGACGACAAGATGGAGGTCACCCACTCCTCGTCGGTCGCCGCCCGGGACCGCTCGTGGGGTATCCGCCCGGTGGGCGAGGCCGAACCGGCCGGCAGGCCCGACACGGCCTTCCGGGGCATGTGGTGGTTGTATCTCCCGCTGGCGTTCGACGACTTCCAGCTGTTCCTCATCCTGCAGGAGGACCCCGACGGCCACCGCAGCCTCTACGACTGCACCCGCCGCTGGGCCGACGGCCGGGTCGAGCAGCTCGACGGCGTGCGCGTGGCGGTCGAGTACACGCCCGGCACCCGAATCCCGACGGGCGTGCGGGTGGAGTTCATGAACCGCGCGGGTGAGCGGATCCGGCTCGAGGTGGAGTCCCGGCTGTACGCCCCGATCGCGTTCGGCTCCGGCTATGGCGGCGACTCCACGTTTGCCCACGGCAGCTGGAAGGGCGAGAACTTCACCGACCGCGTGACCTTCGACCTGACGGACCCGCAGGTCATGGCCGGGGCGGCGTTCAGCCTCATCGACCACGTGGGCCACGCCGTCTGCACCGAGGCCGACGGCACCCGACGCGAGGGTGCGGGCCTGTTCGAGCACGGGGTGATCGGCCCGCATCACCCGTCGGGGTTCTCGGACTGGACGGATGTGGCGAAGTGAAGGTCATGACGGCACTGTTCTCCCCGACCGACGCGGTCCGGCGCGCCGAGGAGCTCAGGGAGGCGGGCGCGTCCGGGGTGTTCACCTTCGAGGGCCCGCACGACGTGTTCACCCCGCTCGTGTTGGCCTCGCAGGTCGGCGGCCTGGACCTGATGTCCAACGTGGCGATCGCCTTCCCCCGCAACCCCATCCAGCTCGCGCACCAGGCGCACGACCTGCAGACGCTCAGCGAGGGACGGTTCGTCCTGGGCCTGGGCACGCAGATCCGGGCGCAGATCGAGAAGCGCTACGGCACCGAATTCGACCGGCCCGTCGAGCGGATGAAGGACCTCGTGGGCGCCCTGCGGGCGATCTTCCATACATGGGCCACGGGCGAGCGACTGGACTTCCGCGGCGAGTTCTACCGCCACACCCTCATGACCCCCACGTTCGTGCCGCCGCCCACCCCGTACGGCCCGCCGCCCATCTACCTCGGTGCGCTCGGCCCGCGACTGACGCGCGCGGCCGCCGAGGTCGCCGACGGGCTGCTCGTGATGCCGTTCGGCACCACCCGGTTCCTCCACGAGCACACGATGCCAAGGGTTCGGGCGGGCCTGGCGGCCGCCGGGCGGAGCGAGGAGGAGTTCGAGGTGGTGCCCGAGGTGATCGTGTCGGTGACGGACGGACAGAACGACGACGAGCACATGTCCACCCGCCGCCTGTTGGCGTTCTACGGCTCGACGCCCGCCTACCGACCCGTGTTGGACGCCCACGGCTGGGGCGATCTGCAGCCCGAGCTGAACGCCATGAGCAAGCAGGGGCGGTGGCAGGAGATGACCTCGCTCATCAGCGACGAGATCCTGCACACGATCGCCGCGTGCGGTTCCCCGGCCGAGGTCGCCGCCCACGTCCGTGACCGCGTGAACGGCGTCGGCGACCGCGTGTGCCTGTACCAGACCGGGCCGATCGCCACCGATGCGCTCGCGCAGATCGTCGACGAGTTGGCGGGCCGGCCATGAACACCGTCGAGTTCGAGCAGGTCACCGACGACAGCTACGGCGGTAAAGCCGCAGGTCTGGCCGAGCTCATCCGACTGGGCCTGGACGTACCGCCGGGGTTCGTCATCGCCGACGCGGGGGCCGACCTCGTCGTCGTCGACACTCAGTCCGACACCACCGTCCCAGCCCACACCACCGTCCCAGCCGACACCACCGCCCGGTGGTACCGCCGCATGGCCGAGGCGGGCGCGATCCCGGTCGCGGTGCGGTCCTCGGCGGCCGGGGAGGACGGCGCGCAACAGTCCTTCGCCGGGCAGTACGACACCGTGCTGGGCGTGGACTCGGCCGAGGCGCTGGCCGAGGCGGTGCGGACGTGCGTGGCGTCGGCGGCATCGGGGCGCGCGACGGCCTACCGCGGCGCCGGGCCCGACTCCCCTGCCACCGACTCCCCCGCCACCGACTCCCCCGCCACAATGCACCTGGTGGTCCAGCAGATGGTCGACGCGCGGGCGGCCGGCGTGGTGTTCACCGCCGACCCCACCACGGGGCGGCGCGACCTCGTGGTGATCGACGCCGTCGCCGGGCTGGGCGAGTCCCTGGTCGACGGCACCGCCTCCCCCGACCACCTGGTCCTCGACGCCGCCGGCACCGTGGCGGTGAGCGAGGTCGGCGAGCGCCCGGTGCTCCTCGGCGAGGACATCGAGGCGATCCGGTCCGACGCGCTGACCGCCGAGCGGCACTGGGACCGGCCGATGGATCTGGAGTGGGCGATCGACCGGGAAGGGCGGCTGTGGTGGCTGCAGGCGCGGCCCGTCACCACGCTGCCCGCGGACCTGGGCGGGATGGATTCGACACTCGCCGGCAGCGACCACGTGTACACGCGCTGCAACATCGGCGAGATGATGCCGGGGGCGTACTGCCCGCTCACCGCGTCGGTGTCGGGGTACGCGATCGACCACGCCATGCAGTTGATCCAGGTGGTCGCCCGCGCGCAGCCGAGTTATGAGCAACCGTGGCTGCAGGTGGGCTACTTCTCCGGGCACATGTTCCTCAACCTCACCGAGGGCACCGCGCTGAGCTCGGGACTGCTGGGCAATTCGCTGGAGCAGTTCTCCACGTCGATCTGCGGGCGGGTGGTCGACGAGCTCGTGCCCAAGCCGCCGCAGCCGTTCCCGCGGCGACTCGGTAATACGGTTCGACTGTCGACGTTCGCCCTCACCGCGGGCCCGGCCGTGCGGGGTCTGGGCGAGCAGATCGGCGCGTTCGAGGTCCCCACCGGCTGTGACCCTCTACGGATGTGGCGGCAGCTCGAGGACGGGATGCGGCTGTACTGCGAGCTGACGTTGACGCACGTGCGGTCCTCGTCCCGGGCGGCGGTCGCGGCCAACGTGCTCGAGAGCACGCTCGTACGGCAGGCCGTGGCCGCGGGTGGCAGCGAGGACGACGGCCGCGCCGAGGCCTCCCGGCTCATGGCCGGCGCCGCGGATGTGGAGAGTGCGCTCATGCTGGCCGAACTCGACGCCGTGGTGCGCGCGTTGGCCGCGGACCCCGGCGCCGCCGAGCGGTTTGTCGGCGCGGATCCCGGCGCGGCGGTGGAGGCGGTGCTCGCCTCGGCCGACGGGTGGGGTGTCGCGCTGCGGCGGTTCCTGTTACGCCATGGTCATCGCGGGTATCGCGAGCTGTGCATGCGAGACGCGTCGTGGGCCGACGATCCCGAGGGGTTGGGCGCGATCATGCAGGTCATGGTGCGGTCCACGCTGGAGCGAGGTGGGCAGGCCCCGGCGACCGCGGCGGTCCCGGAGCCGGAGTCACGCGCGATCCGCCAGCTGGCGCGGTGGGCCCGGGCCGGTGCGCGGGGCCGCGAGGAGACCAAGTCCAAGATGGCACTGATGGCGCACTCCTTGAAGCGCGGTTATGGGCATCTGGGCGAGGTGCTCTCGGCGTCCGGGCGGCTGCCCGATGCGGATCTGGTGTTCTTCTTCGACCGGCCCGAGCTGGCGCGGATCGTCGGCGCGCCGGGTCCGGTGACCGGTGGACTCGGGAGTCACGGCTCGGACGGCAGCGTGTCGGCCTCCCCGGAGGAGCTGGTCGCGCAGGCTGTCGAGCGCCGGGAGGCGCTGGCGTTCCAGGACGCGCTCGAGTTCCCGGACGTGTCGGTGGGCCGGCCGACTGCGTTGATCGCCCGGCCGCCGCGCGAGGCTGAGGACGGCGAGATCGTGGGCCGTCCGGCGAGCCGCGGAACGGTGGAGGGCGTGGTGCGGGTGGCCCGCTCGATCGTCGATGCCCGCGAGGTGCAGCCCGGCGAGATCCTGGTTGCGCCCGTGACGGATGTGGGCTGGACGCCGTATTTCACTGTGATCGCGGCGCTGGTCACTGACATCGGCAGTTCTGTCTCTCACGGCGCGGTGGTCGCCCGCGAGTACGGCCTGCCATGCGTGGTCAACACCATCGACGCCACCCGAACGCTGCGCACCGGCGACCGCGTCCGAGTGGACGGCGACCGCGGCGTGGTAACGCGACTGGAGGGGTGAGGGTCCGGCGCTCCACTACTGCGCCGCAAACTGCGCGGTCAGGTCAGAACGGTGGTGGGTCGATGAGTTCGTCGAGGCGTTCGTGGAGTAGGGCGCGGATGCCTTTTTCGATGTCGCTGTGGTGGGGTTTGTTGCGGGCCCACCAGCGGCTGGCGCTCTCGGGGGTGGCGCTGGCGGGGGTGGCTTTCTCGGGCGTGGTGTCGGTGGCCGCGCCGGTGCTGGAGCTGGAGGCGCCCGTCCCGGTGCCGGAGGCGGGTGGGGCGGGGTCAAAGGTGCGGGCGCGTTCGGCGTTGCGGCGTTCGGTGCGGTGGCGCGCGGCGCGGCGCGACCAGAACGTCGGCTCCGCGTCGGCCTKCTCGTCACCGGTGGGCCCGGGGCTGCGGCGTTGCTGCCGGGTCCACGCCTCGGTCTCGGCGCGGGCCTGTTCACGCCGGTACTCGGCCAGTGGGCCGGAGGGTCGGGTGAGCATGGTCGARCCGTCCGGGGTGCGCACCAGCAGGGTGCCGTCGGGCTGYAGGTCGTAGATCCAGTCSGAGAAGGTCTTGAACCGGTGATGGCGCCGGCACATTGCGGCGAGGTTKSCCTCGATGGTGTGCCCGCCCCGCTGGGGGTCGGCGTGATCGAACGGCACCACATGGTCCAGATCACAGGCCTCGGCCGGGATCGCACAGCCGGGGTGGCGACAGGTGCCATCGCGCAGCCGGATCCGGCGGGCCAACTGGGCGCTGGGCCGGTATTTAAGGGCGGTGCGGGCGTCATCGGCGGCGCCGATGCGCGGGTCGATGGGTTCGAAGGTGGCTCCGTCGCTGGTGGCGAGCATGTCGAGCAGGGCCTGCAGGGCGGCCTGGCCGGTGCGGGTGAACTCCACTCGGGCGCCGCCGGCGTCGCGGGCGGTGTTGCCGGTGGCGATGACGGTGACCTTCGGCCGCAACGCCACCCCGGCACCCGGCGCGCCGGGACGGCCGGGGCGGGCGGGGGTGCCGGCTAGGCCGGGATCGCCGCACACCAGGGACATCAGGGCGTCGGCGCGACGCTCGGCGATCGAGTAATCCTCGACCTCGCCAGAGCCGCCGGTGCCGGTGTCGGTGTCGGGGTCGGCGGTGTCGGCTTGGATGTTGGCGGCGGCTTGGGCGTCGGCGTACTTGTGGTCTTTCACGCGTTGGTCGAGGGCCTCGGCCAGGACGGCGGCTTCCTCGGTGGCCAGGATCGCCGAGACACTGGACATGCCGTCGACGCCCTTGTGGAACCGCACCCCGCGGGTGCGGGCCGCTTCCTGACGGCGCAAGCGGATGCCGTTGGCGTCGTAGCGGGCGATGATCGCATCGACGTTGCCGCGGATGGCTTTCTCGCCCATGCGCACCCCGCCCTCGATCGCGGCGAGATACTCCTCGACGACCTGCCGCTGCACCGCCTCGAGCACATCGACGTGGACGGTGGCCATCTGCGAGGCCAGTATATTCGCAGCCTGCAGATCCAGCCGCCCCTGCGCCATCGCGGAGAGGATCGCCGGATACCGCAGGTGCAGATCGAGGGCGAAGGTGATCATCCGTTCGGCCCGGCCCGTCGAGATCGCCATCGCCGACACCACATACCCGGCCGCGACATCGATCGGATCGAGCACCGCATGACCGGGCCGACACTCACCGCCGCCCGCCCCGGACTCCTCCCGACGCTGGCATTCGACAAACAACTCGTAACAGGCCACGAACCGGCGCGCCGCCGCACGATTCTCGCCCATCCACCCCTCCCGCGCCGCCGCCCGCAGTTCCGACATTGCAGTGGGCGCGGAGGGCGAGACAAAGGGGGAGGAGTCGCCGGACGGGGACGGGCCACCGGCCGCGGTGTCTGCGTTTCCGCCCATGTGCTCCACCCCCTGACCGCCTGGCTACCTGGTATCGAATCTGTGTTCTATACTACGCACACCCATTCGAACACGCAAGGGTCGAATCACTACACTTCGCCACCCGGGGCCCATCCCTCTCGACTGGCGCAGAAGAACCCAGCCAGCAGGGTGGACTCGTCGCAATAGGCTGCCTCCATGCTGCCGGTCACCCCTCGGAGCATCGACCACAACAGCCTCACGACCCGGGACGATGCCAGCGAGACGATCTTTCGTTGCCGCCGCCCCTGGCGCCGCCCGCGGGAGGCTGCTAGAGGTGGAGGCACACGCCCCTGCGCCAGGAGGAGGACGAGATGATCGCCGAGGACCGTATCGACCCGGACGAGTACACCCCGGGCCCGGATTCAGTCACCGCACCCGAGGAGTACGAGCCCGAGGTGACCGTCGAGGACCCCTTCCGCGAGGCAAATCCGGCCGACGTTGCCGAGCAGGCCATCGAGCTCCCCGCCGACGACGGCGACGGCGAAGCGGTGGGTGACGACGACGAGGTCGCCTGACCCTGCGCTCCGCGCCTGAGCCGGGCGCGGAGCGTGCCGAACCGGCAAGGGGTGCAGCCAAGGTGACGAATCCGCCGTTGCGCCGCCCTGCCGGTGCCGCTAACCTTGCAGCACCAGAAGGGGAGTATCCCTCACACGCGTCGTCGTCATTCCGGCCCTCGGGCCCGGCGGCGCGGGCCGACCAGGCCGGGAGAGACCTTCGATCACCCACTGATCGAAAGGTCCCCGATAATGCACACCCCTCTCTGGCTCTGGCTCGCGGTCATCGCCTTCATCGTCGTGATGCTGGCCATAGACCTCGTCGCCCACCGCAAAGCACATGTCATCGGCGTCAGGGAAGCCGCGGTGTGGTCTGCCGTCTGGATCGCCCTCGGCGTCGGCTTCGGCGCGATCGTCTGGGCGGTCTGGGGCGCGGACTTAGGCCAGCAGTACTTCGCCGGGTATCTCATAGAGAAGTCCCTGGCAGTGGACAATGTCTTCGTCTGGGCGATCATCTTCGCCCACTTCGCGGTGCCCGCCCAGTTCCAGCACCGGGTCCTGTTCCTCGGCGTCCTGGGCGCGCTGGTATTCCGCGGCATCTTCATCGCCGGCGGCGCGCTGCTCATCCAGAACTTCTCCTGGATCCTGTACATTTTCGCCGCATTCCTGCTGTACACGGGCTTTCGCATGATCCGCCAGCGCGACGAGCACCTCAACCCGGACCAGTCCCGCATTCTCGCGGCCTTCCGCCGGCTGGTGCCCATGACGGACACGTTCCACGGTCAGCGGCTGCTGGTCCGTAAGGGCGGGCTGATCATGGCCACTCCCCTGTTGGCTGTGCTGGTGCTGGTCGAGACGACCGATGTGGTCTTCGCCGTCGACTCCATTCCCGCCATCTTCGCGGTCACCGACGAGGTGTTCCTGGTCTTCACGGCCAACGCGTTCGCGATCCTGGGCCTGCGCGCGATGTACTTCCTGCTGGCGGATCTGGTCCACCGGTTCGTCTACCTCAAGATCGGGCTGGCACTGGTGCTGATGTGGGTCGGCGCGAAGATGCTGCTCAAGATCGACGTCTTCTACATTCCGACCCCCATCTCGCTGGCCGTGATCGCGACCATCCTCACCGTGTCGGTCGTGGCGAGCCTGCGGGCCACGCGTGGTCACGAGCGCCAGAGCCCGCCGACACCGGCCGAGCCTCCGTTCCGCATCGCCACCGCCGAGGAGGACGCGCAGCTCGAGCCGCTGTTCCGTCGCGGGCGGACGCGCGGCGTGTCAGAGGACTCCCCCGCCGCGACACCACGCTGACCGTTGCCGAAGAGCGTCCCGCGCACACCCCGCGACAAGCGGGTGCGCGGGACCCTCTCGAGCCCCAGCCCGGGTACGCGTGACGCCTTATGACTTCCGGTTTTCGGGAGTAGGGTCGGCAACAACGCCGGTGATCCTCGTCACTAGCACGGGCCGCACCGGCACCTCTACGAAAGGGCCGGTCATGAGTGTCAACAGTTTCGGTTCGAGGGATTCGCTGGCAGTCGGGGGCGTGGACTACGAGGTCTACCGACTCGATCAGGTCTCCACCGCGGTCCCGCTCCCCTACAGCCTCAAGGTCCTGCTGGAGAATCTCCTGCGCAACGAGGACGGCCGAGTGGTGACGGCCGAGCAGGTCGAGGCACTGCGGGAGTGGACTCCCCAGTCCCCGCCGGAGCGGGAGATCCAGTACACGCCCGCCCGGGTGCTGATGCAGGACTTCACCGGGGTGCCGTGCGTGGTGGATCTGGTCGCGATGCGCGATGCCATCACCGACCTCGGCGGCGACCCCAAGAAGATCAATCCGCTCATCCCCGGCGAGCTCGTGATCGACCACTCGATCATCGCGGACGTATTCGGCCGCCCGGATGCGTTCGAGGTCAATGCCGAGCTGGAGTTCGGCCGCAACCAGGAGCGCTACCAGCTGCTCCGGTGGGCGCAGGAGTCGTTCGCCGACTTCGTGGTGGTCCCGCCGAACACCGGCATCTGCCACCAGGTCAACCTCGAATACCTGTCCCGGGTCGTCTTCACGCGCGAGGGGACCGACGGTATGACCCAGGCCTACCCGGACACGCTCGTCGGTACCGACTCCCACACGCCGATGGTCAACGGTCTCGGCGTGCTGGGCTGGGGCGTCGGCGGCATCGAGGCGGAGGCCGCGTTGCTCGGCCAGCCGATGAGCATGCTGATCCCGCAGGTCATCGGGCTCAAGCTGACCGGCGAGTTGCGGGAGGGCACCACGGCCACCGATCTCGTCCTCACCGTCGCGGAGCTGCTGCGCCAGACCGGCGTGGTGGGCAAGTTCGTGGAGTTCTTCGGCCCGGGCGTCGCGGCGGTCCCGCTGGCCAACCGGGCGACACTGGGCAACATGAGCCCCGAGTTCGGCTCGACGTGCGCCATCTTCCCGGTAGACGACGAGACGCTGGACTACCTGCGGCTGACGGGTCGGTCGGAACAGCAGATCGAGCTGGTCGAGGTCTACGCCAAGGAGCAGGGCCTGTGGCACGACCCGGACAACCCGGCCGAGTACAGCGAGGTCATCGAGCTGGACCTGGGGACGGTGGTCCCGTCGATCGCCGGGCCCAAGCGGCCGCAGGACCGCATCGCGCTGGGCGATGCGCCGGCCGTGGTGCTGGGCAATCTCGACGAGGAGAAGAACCGGTCGGAGAAGGACGACGGGAGTCTGGATGACGCCTCGGCGGACTCCTTCCCCGCCAGCGACCCGGTCTCCCCCGGTTCCACTACGGCGAAGAACGAGCCTCCCCGCCACTACTCCGAGGAGCAGCTGACCGCCAACGCCGAGCTCGGGTGGCCGAGCGATCCGGCGGAGATCATGATCGACGGCGACGAGTCGCCGGTGATCTTCGACCACGCGGACGTGGTCATCGCGGCGATCACCTCGTGCACCAACACGTCCAACCCCTCGGTGATGATCGGAGCGGCGCTGCTGGCCAAGAAGGCCGTGGAGCGTGGTCTGAAGCCCAAGCCGTGGGTCAAGACGACGTTGGCCCCCGGGTCTCGGGTCGTCACCGACTACTACGACCGGTCCGGCCTCACCCCGTACCTGGAGGAGCTCGGGTTCGATCTGGTCGGCTACGGCTGCACGACGTGTATCGGCAACTCCGGGCCGCTGACCCCGGCGGTGAGCAAGGCGGTCAATGACAAGGACCTCAACGTCGCCGCGGTCCTGTCGGGCAACCGCAACTTCGAGGGCCGCATCCACCCCGAGGTCAAGATGAACTTCCTGGCGTCCCCGCCGCTGGTCATCGCCTATGCGCTGGCCGGGACGATGCGCAAGAACCTTCTTGAGGACCCGCTCGGAACGGGCTCTGATGGCGAGCCGGTCTACCTCCGTGATGTGTGGCCCAGCTCGGCGGAGATCAAGGAGGTCGTGGACGCCAATCTCGAGGCAGACATGTTCACCAAGGGCTACGCCGACGTCTTCGACGGGGACGACAACTGGCGCGGCATGGACGTGCCGGGGGGTGACAAGTTCGACTGGATCGAGGACTCCACCTACATCCGCCGGCCGCCGTACTTCGACGGAATGGCGGTCGAGCCCGAGCCGATGCGGGACATCACCGACGCCCGCGTCCTGGCGCTGCTGGGCGATTCTGTGACCACGGACCACATCTCACCGGCCGGGGCGATCAAGCCCAGTTCGCCCGCGGGCGAGTACCTGCAGCAGCAGGGGGTCGAGCCGGCGGACTTCAATTCGTACGGGTCGAGGCGCGGCAATCACGAGGTGATGATCCGTGGCACGTTCGCCAACGTCCGGCTGCGGAATCTGTTGGCGCCCGGCACCGAGGGCGGGGTCACCACCCATTTCCCCAGCGGTGAGCAGACCAGCATCTATGACGCCTCGAACCGCTACGCCGAGGAGGGCGTGCCGTTGGTGGTGATCGCCGGGGCCGAGTACGGGTCCGGGTCGTCGCGGGACTGGGCGGCCAAGGGTACGTCCCTGCTGGGGGTACGGGCGGTGATCGCGCAGTCGTACGAGCGGATCCACCGCTCGAACCTCATCGGGATGGGCGTCCTGCCCCTGCAGTTCCCCGAGGGCGAGTCCGCCGAGAGTCTCGGCCTCAAGGGCGACGAGTTGTTCTCCATCACCGGGCTCGAGGGCCGGGACAGCGTTCCGGAGGAGGTGACGGTCCGGGCCGGCGAGGGCGACTCGGCAGTCGAGTTCACGGCGAAGGTCCGCATCGACACCCCGGCGGAGGAGGCGTACTACGAGCACGGCGGCATCCTGCCGTACATGCTCCGGCAGATGCTCTGATCCCACGCCCCACCCCACGCCCCGCGACCCAGCCCACCGTCGCGAAGAGCGTTGGGGCCGCCCCGGCACCGGAAGTCTCGACGACAACGACAACGACGACGACGAGGTGGGCGACCGCCGACGACCCGCAGTTGCGGAGAGAGCCGAACCGGCCCACGCCGCCCGCGACAAGATGTGGTCGATCCGGCCAGCGCCGCTGCTCGGCGCAGGTAACGTCCGACATCGTGCAGCCCTCGCCGGATCAGGCTTCCGAGAACCCGCCCGACCAGCCCGAGGTCATCCTCGATCGCCACGGCGAGATCGCCGTGATCCGACTCAACCGCCCGGCCAGGCTCAACGCGGCGACCTACGAGAACCTGACGGACATCATCACCGCGTTGGACAACTGCGATGCGGACGACGATGTGCGTGCTGTGGTCCTCACCGGCACGGGCCGGGCGTTCTGCGCGGGGGCCGATATCTCGGGCGGGGGCGACGCGTTCGCGGCTGATCCCGATGTCGACACCGGCGGGGCCCCGCCGGACACCGGCGGTCAGGTCGCGCTGCGCATCTTCCGCATGACCAAGCCGGTCATCTCGGCGATCAACGGGTCGGCCGCGGGGGTCGGGGTGACCATGACCCTGCCGACGGACGTACGCATCGCCGCGGACACCGCCAAGTTCGGGTTCGTGTTCACGCGCCGAGGCCTGGTCCCGGAGGCGTGCTCGACGTGGTTCCTACCCCGCATCGTGGGGATCTCCACCGCGATCGAATGGGCTGTGGGCGGCAAAACGATCCTCGCCGCCGAGGCCTTGGAGAAAGGGCTGGTGAGCGAGGTGCTGCCCGCCGATGAGGTTCTCCCGCGCGCCTTCGAGGTCGCGCGCGAGATGACGCGGGGCACGTCGCCGGTGTCGGCCGCACTGACCCGCCAGCTGCTGTGGCGCATGCTCGGCGCGCCCGGTCCGGAGGTCGCCCACCGCGCCGAGTCGATCGGCATCTACACCCGTGGTAAGTCCGCCGATGTGCGCGCCGGCGTCACCGCGTTCCTCGCCAAAGAGCAGCCGGAGTTCCCGGACCGCGTGTCCGACGGCCTGCCCGACCTCTTCTCCTGACCCCGGCCGCTCTCGGGCCCACAACCGATAGGACCCCACCATGACTGCTGACGACCTCACGGGTCGCGTCGCGATCGTCACCGGATCGACGGCCGGACTCGGTGCCAGGTTCGCGCACGTACTCGCAGGCGCGGGCGCGACTGTGGTCGTCACCGGGCGGCGGGCCGAGCGGATCCGGGAGGTCGTCGAGTCCATCGGCCGGAGCGGGGGCAAGGCACACGGCGTCCGGCTCGACGTCACCGATCCCGCCTCGATCGAGGACTGCCTCACCGGAGTCACCGAGCAGATCGGCCTCCCGCAGATCCTCGTCAACAACGCCGGCATCCCGGACGCGCAGCGTGCGCACAAGATGTCGTTGGAGCTGGTCGACGCCGTGCTGGACACCAATGTCCGCGGCCCGTGGCTCATGGCGACCGGTGTGGCGCGCCGCCTGATCGAGGCCGGGGTGCCGGGGCGGATCGTCAACATCACGTCGATGAGCGCCTACCAGTACGACGGCAACGGAGCAGCGCTCTACTCCACCACCAAGGCCGCGGTCAGTCGGATGACGGAGGCCCTGGCCGTGGAGTGGTCGCGCAGGTTCATCAACGTCAATGCGATCGCCCCGGGGGTCTTCGCCTCGGAGATGACCGACGGCATGCTCGCCCGCGTGGGCGACATCGCGCCCGGGCTCCCCCGTCAGCGCCTCGGCCAGCCCGAGCAGATCGATTCGACGCTGCTCTACCTGGTGTCCGACGCGTCGGAGGCGGTCACCGGGACCGTCATCAAGATCGACGACGGGCAGCTCCCCCGCTGACCCCCGCTGACCCCTCAGCCGACGAGCAGGCCGCTCACGCCTCACACTTCGTCAGATCCGTCTCCAGGAGTTCCTGTCCGACCGGGGTCACGTAGGTCGCCATCAGGACCACGTCCTCCGTACCGTGATTCCGGCTTTCATAGATCGAGCCCGCTTCCTCGATGTTCGAGTCCCCGACGCGGTAGATGCGGGAGCCGCCGGGGTGGCCATCGGAGTAGTGCGTGAGTTCGCCCTGCTTGACGACCGCGATCAGAGATCCGTGGTGGCAGTGTTCGCCGGTGCTCGCCCCCGGCTCGATCGTGATCTCGCGGAAGGTCACCGATACGCCGTCGTCGCCCCCGTCCACCTGGAGGTCGACGGGGCGGGACTGCCGGCCCTGCACGATGTCGACGGCCAGGAAGGGCTGCGACCCCGCGATCGTCGAGGCGGGCGGGAGCGGCTCGGTCGGGTTCACGGTCCTCACCTCGGGCGTCTCCGCCGTCGGGTCGTCGGGACTGCACGCGGCCGTGGCGAGGACGCAGACACCGGTGAGTATCGAGATGGACGATCTGGTCAGTCTGTGGGGCATACCTGCTGATCCCTGAGTCTGCTCGGACCGAAGGGGGATTCGGTCAGCTGAACAAACGCTATCAGCGAACGGGCCCCGAGTTCGGCCATCATCGTTCTTCTACCGAGGTCGGGGCCGAGCGGGCGTCGATCGCGACGGCCTGTAGGCGACGGCCTGAACGACGACGACGACGAAGTCAGCCCCTCAGCGAACCGCCGCCGGCTCGTGGAAGGCCGAACCGGTCGCGCGACCCCGCTGCTAGCGTGGGTTCTCACTCTCACCGACCCAGGAGTTGCCGTGCCCCTGCCCCACTTCGCGTGTCGGAGTCTCGGCCTCGCGGTCGCCCTGATCGGCGCGGTGAGCGCGCTCGGCACCGCCACTGCTGCCGCCGATCCGGACGCCGCGGGACTGCCCGCCGCGGCGCCTCCGGTGCCCCGCGGGATGCCGCAGGTCGTCAGCGACGTGCTCGGGCCGGAGGACCCGGCGTTCTGGAACCCGGCGATCCCGGGGACGAGGGTCCTGACCCCGCTCGAGCCGCGCGCCGAGGTGATCTGTGCGACGGGTTTCGTGCCGGTCATCTCGTGTTCGACCATCAACAGGTGGGACTTCGACTCGAGGCAGCGTTCGCTGGAGTTCGTGGACGTGCCCGCGATCGGTGGGCCGCCCCTACGGGTGTGGTTCGACGTGCCCCGCCTGGGCGACGGGTCCACGCGCGAGCCGGTGAACCGCGCCGTGACCTGGTGGCTGACGGATCGCACGCTCTCGTAGCCCGTTCACCTAGCCCACGCCCCGAGCGGCCCACTGACGGGGCCGGGCCTCAGTCCTCGCCGACCGAGACGGTCACCTCGATGTTGCCCCGCGTGGCCCGGGAGTACGGGCACAGCTCGTGGGCCAGCTTCGCGAGTTCGTCGGCCTTCTCGGCCTCGACGCCGGGGATGATGACCTCGAGGTCCACGGCGATGTCGATGCTCTCCTCGCCCGAGCGCACCAGTGACACCCGCGCGCCCACGGACGAGCCGTCGATCGTGACCTTCTCCGCCCGCGCCGCGCTCTGCAGGGCGGAGTGGAAGCAGGCGGCGAACCCGGCGGCGAACAGCTGCTCGGGATTGTTGCCCTCGCCCGAGCCGCCGAGTTCCTTCGGCGGAGCCATCTCCAGGTCCACGGCCTTGTCGGCGGTGGCGACGTGCCCGTCCCGGCCTCCGCCGGTGGAGAGGGCTTCGACGGTGTAGAGCGCATCGGACATTCAGGGATCTCCTCGGTTGGGGGCGTGTAGGTGTGGCCCAACGTACGCCCCCGGCGGCTACTCGGCTCTCCCTGCGGGTCGGTATACCCGGCCGAAGCTGCGGGGGCTGTCGGAGTAGATCTCCACGAGTTCCCAGTCGATCCGCCTGCCTCCGGGCACGTCGAAAATGCGGATCCCGTCGCCCAGGAACACCGGCGCCACGAACACCTGCAGTTCGTCGATGAGGTCGTGCTCGAGTGCCTGCCGGGCGATGTCGGCGCTGATGATCTGGATGTTCCGGTCCCCGGCGATCTCCTGCGCTCGGCTGATCACCTCGGTGATGTGGCAGTCCAGAGCCACCACACTCGGGTCGTCCGCCAGTTCCTCGGGCCGGTGGGTGAGGATGAACTCGGTTCCGGACCACGCCCCTCCGTACGCCTCGCTGGTGAGATCGTCTCGCTCGTCACGCTGGGCGCGGGCGGCGTCGTACCCGTCCCGGCCGGCGATGATCACCGCGACGTCGGCGGCCATGCGCTCGACGGTGCCCTCGGCGAGCGGCTCGGCGGCCTCCATCCAGCTCATGTCGTGCCCCGGCCCGGCGATGAACCCATCGATCGAACAGGTGAAGCCCCACGCGACGACGCCCATCACGTCACCGTCCTCAGAGTCCCGCCGCGGCCGCGTACCCCGCTGCGAGCTGCCGCAGGGTGGCGTGGTCCTGTCCGAGCAACCCCGTGGGTGAGCGGCGGTCCGGCAGCGAGTCGGCCGGCGCTGTCCACCACGCGGTGGCGGCCTCGGGGTAGTGGCCGGCGTCGAGCATCCGGTTGATCATGGCGACGATGTTGTCCGGGTCGCGCGGGTCGAAGTGGTCGAGCTGGAACCGCGGGTAGACCCAGCGTCGGTCGCCGCGGAGCACGATGAGCCGGCCGTCCCTCGCGAAGGTCCGCAGCGCATCTGCGGGTGTGGAGCCGGGGACCACGCCCCGCTCGATGAGGATCTCGCATGCCTCGGTGGAGCAGGCGTGGGGTACCTGCAGCACGGCGCTGTGCACTGCGGAGGCGATCATCGCCCGACGGGCGGCAGCGGCGGGGTCGGCGGGCGGCCGGAACGGATCCCCTATCGGGAAGCGCGCTGCCCGGAGGGCTCCGTCGACCTGGTCGGCCACCCTGGCGAACGTCCTGCGCCGCCTCAATTCCCGCAGCATGACCTCGGTGAAGTGTCGGTCGTCGAGATCCCGCAGGGCACGCTCCGCGGTGTCCTCGGACACGGATCTCCGTGACGTCGTCCGGTTTTGAAGAGTCATCGCGGGCACCTCGCCTTCTCCAGCGAATTCTAGGCCGCGGGGTCGCCCGCAGCGAGGGGGTGGGCCGACTCGAAACATGCTGGAAACGTGGCCGCCGGTACGGGTCTCAGGACTCCGCCCGCCGCAGCTCGGCTGCCTTGCGGGCCAGGTACCGGCGCTCGGCCACCGACGTCGCCTCGGTGGCGGCGACGCCGTACAGCGCGGCGGCCCCGCCGGTGTCCCCGGCCAGTTCGTGGAGGTACGCCTGCGCGGCGGTGCGCCGGGGCAGCGACTCCGGCAGGTCGACCAGCGCCGCCAGGCCGGCGTGCGGGCCGACGGCGTGGCCCACCGCGGCGGCCCGCCCGAGCCGCGCCACGGGGTTGTCGCGCAGGGCGAGTAGCTCGTCGTACCACTCGACGATCTGGACCCAGTCGGTCTCGGCGGTGCTCGCGGCGTCGGCGTGCAGAGCGGCGATCGCGGCCTGCGCCTGGTACTCCCCCAGCTGGTCGCGTGCGAGCGCTGCCTGCAGGATCGCGACACCTTCCGCGATCGCTCGCGCGTCCCATCGGGTGCGGTCCTGCTCGGCGAGGGGGATGAGCTCGTCGTCGTCGTCGCCGCCGTCGTTGCTGTCACGGCCGGCCCCGCCGCTCCTGAACCGCGCGGCGCGGCGCGCGTGGTGCAGCAGCATCAACGCGAGCAGGCCCCGCACCTCGGGGTGGTCGATGGCCGCCGACAGCTGCCGGGTCAGGCGCAGGGCCTCCTCGGCGAGGTCGACCTCGCCGGTGTAGCCCTCGTTGAACACCAGGTACAGCACCCGCAGGACAGTGGCCACCTCGCCGGGCCGGTCGAGGCGCTCGCCGGCGAGGGTGCGCTTGGCGCGGCTGATCCGCTGCGCCATGGTCGCCTCCGGCACGAGGAACGCCCGCGCGATCTGGCGGGTGGTCAGCCCACCCACCGCGCGGAGGGTCAGCGCGATCGCCGACGGCATCGGCAGCGACGGGTGGGCGCACAGGAAGTAGAGCCAGAGGGTGTCGTCGGTGGGGTCCGGAGGCACGAGCAACGACGACGACAGCGACAACGACGAGCCCGGCCCCTGCTCCTCCGCCGCCCGCTGCTCACGACGCCGACGGGCGCCCTCGGAACGGACGATGTCGAGGAATCTGCGCCAGGCCACGGCGGTCAGCCAGGCGTGGGGGTCACGCGGTGGGTCGTCAGGCCAGACGCGCAGTGCCTCGATGAGCGCCTCCTGGACGGCGTCCTCGGCCGTGGCGAAGTCGGCTCCGCGGCGGATGAGGATGCCGATGACCTGCGGCGTCAGCGTCCGGAGGTCCGGGGCGGTCATGGCACCGGCTCGTCTAGGCGTGGCCGGTGCGCGGGCTGTTCTTCTGCAGGCGGTCGATGTGCTCGGAGGCCTCGGCCTTCGTCAGCGTCGCCGGGAGTTCCTCGCCGGCCTCGCGGGCGAGGGTATCGAGGTAGCTCTTCTGCGCCTCGGTCATGGGCTCGTCGCCGGTGACCCAGTCGTCGGGGTCACGCTGCACCGAGCTGCCGTCGGTGGTCCGGCCCTCGGGGACGGGCGAACCGAGGGTCTCCTCTGCGCGGTTCTGGTTCTCGTCGGGCATCGGGGTGGTCGCGTCCGGGTTGGTCATGCCCGCACGGTACGCCCGCGCTCCCGGTCGAACCACCGGCCAGTGCGGGGTGCCCGACGCCAGAATGGGGATGGTCACTGGGACCTGCTGGGGATACGATGTGGGAAACAAGGTGGGATTCAGCAGTGACAGCCCACACGTCAGGGAGCATCACGATGGCGATACTTCATCGGCGGCCGGATCTCGCCGCGTTCGAAGAGGCGAACCGGATGACGAACGCCGAGCTCGTCGGTGCACTCCGGCCACTCCTGGGTGATCGGTTGGTCGCCTACTTGGGGCAGGTCAAAGAAACCCGTGCGGTACGGGGATGGGCCGACGGCACCCGACAGATCGCCGGGCCGGAAACCGTGGAACGGCTTCGAATCGCCTACCGGATCGCTCGAATGATCTGCGAGCGCGATTCCCCGGCGGTCGCCCAGGCGTGGATGCAAGGACTCAATCCGCTTCTCGATGACAGGGCCCCGGCTCTGCTGCTCCGCGATGGTGACGTCGGAGAAACCGGCCCGATGGTGCTCGCCGCCGCGCGTCAATTCGTATCGGTCGGATGAGCCGCGAGACGGTAGTCCGTACCGACGCCGGCGACATAGTCGTCCGGAGACACACCGCCATAACAGTTCACCGCGTGGGATTCGCTCCCACACCGTGGCAGTGGACCGATTGGGCTTACGCCGAGGACGGCCGATTCGATGGACGGTGGGACGACCCCGGAGGCTCCTGGCGGACCCTCTACGTGGGCGAGACCCGGCTCGCCTGCCTTCTGGAGCTCCTCGCGAGGTTCAGGCCCAGCTCGCGGGTGTCCGACGAACTCGCGGAGATAGAAGTCGACGGGGAAGACGAATTCCCGACCATCGAGGCGGGCACGATTCCACCCGACTGGTGCGAGGTGCGATGCAGTGGAACAGCGATGATGTCAGGCAGCTTTGCTGTTCCTGGTGATCACCGCTCGCTGGCCGCTCTGCGATCAAGGTTCAGAATGACCGCCCTCGGACTCGGGCTCGACGACCTCGATGCTGCGGCGATCAGGGACGCGAGACCCCGCACCCTCACACGGGGAATCGCCTCCTGGCTCCACGGGGTCACGGACGTAGACGACGTCCCACTCGACGGAATCGAATTCGCCTCCCGACACGGGGACGACCTCACCTTGTGGGCGATCTTCGAACGCTCCCGAGATGGGGACGTGTCGGCCATCCTGGCGCCGCGCTTCGACAACGCGGGTCTCGGAACGGGTGACGCAGACCTTAATCGCGCGATGGAGTTGCTCGGCCTGCGCTGGGCCGACTGAGGCGGACCGGCCGCGGTCAGTCCTCGATCTCCGTGGGAGCGGTGAGCAGGGGCCGCTGTTCGAGCCACTCGCGGATCGGTTCGCCGCCCGGGCCCGGCGCCGCGGACAGCTCGGACGCGAGCGCCAGGGCCCGGTCGTAGTCGGCCACATCGATGATCATCCAGCCGGCGATCAGGTCCTTGGTCTCGGCGAAGGGGCCGTCGGTCAGCGGCGGGCGGCCCTCGCCGTCGTACCGCACCCACGTCCCCGACTCCGACAGTGCGTGGGAGTCCACGTACTCCCCGGAGTCCCGCAGTCGGTCCGCGAAGTCCTCCATGTACCGGAAGTGGGCGGCGACGTCGTCGGGGTCCCATTCGCCCAGCGGCGGATAGGTGGGCTCCTCGGGTGCGGAGCCGCGATAGTGCTTGAGCATCAGGTACTTGGCCATGACAGAACCTCCTCGTGCTGTGCGACCCAGTGTGGTCGCTTCACCGGGGAGACGGAACAGGTCGCGGGTTCTCGACATCGGGGCCGCCGCCCCCCGCCATAGCCCGACCCGTCACCGATCCGCCGCGCCGGGCGGCGGGTTTCTAGTAGAACTTGTTCCCGTAATCAATTTAAGAAACCGACTTAAGGATGGGCATGGGAACTCTGGACGGACGGGTGGCCGTGGTGACCGGTGCCGGGATGGGCATCGGCCGGGGGATCGCCGGGGCGCTGGCCCGCGAGGGCGCGTCGGTGGTGGTGGCCGAGATCAACGAGGCCGCCGGCACGGACACCGCGCAGTGGCTGCGGGACGAGTGGGGTGCGCAGGCCGAGTTCGTGCGCACCGATGTCACCGACAAGGAGCAGGTCCTGGCCATGGTGGACGCCGCCACCGACCGCTTCGGCCGCCTGGACATCCTGGTCAACAACGCCTGGCGGGGATCGGGGTTCGCCCGCCTGGAGAACATGACCGACGAGAAGCTGCGCGCGGGCTTCGACATGGCCGTGATGGCCGCGTTCTGGGCGATGCAGGCGGCCCTGCCGGAGCTGGAGAAGCGTGGCACCGGCCGGGTCATCAACCTGTGCTCGCTCAACGGCGTCAACGCACACATGTACTCGGTGCAGTACAACGCGGCCAAGGAAGCGCTGCGGACCCTCACCCGCACGGCCGCCCGGGAGTGGGCGCCGCGTCAGGTGTGCTGCAACGTCATCTGCCCCGGCGCGCAGAGCGAGGCCTATCGGCGGGTGACGGAGGCCGATCCGGAGATGGCGGCGGGCATGGCGGCGGCCAACCCGATGGGCCGCGTCGGCGACCCGCTCGCCGACATCGGCCCGGTGGCGGCGTTCCTCGCGGGCGACGCCAGCCGCTACCTCACCGGCAACACCCTGTTCGTCGACGGTGGGGCGCACATCAACGGTGTGCAGTGGGCGCCGTCGGTGGACTGAGTAACGACGACGACGAGGGCCTTCAGCAGCAGGACGTGCCCGCGGTCTCGGCCTCCTCGGAACGGGTCGAATCGGCCGGGTCGTCGAGGTGCTGCGGACTCGTGCCGAAGGTCTCGGAGTCGGCGAGGACGGTGTAGACCTCCCACTTCTCCCCCGCCGGTCCGGTGACCCACACCTTGTCCTGGGTGGCGAAGCAGCAGGTGGTGCCGATCTCCTCGTCGGTGAACAGACCCTCGTCGGTCAGACGGGCGATCTCGGCGTGCACCTTCTCCGACGACTCGACCTCCACGCCGAGGTGGTTGATGGAGCCACCCTTGCCGGGGTTCTCGAGCAGGACGAGCTTGAGCGGCGGCTCGGCGATCGCGAAGTTCGCGTAGCCCGGCTTGAGCTTGGCGGGCTGGACGCCGAAGAGCTTCGAGTAGAACGTCACCGCCTCGTCGAGGTCGTCGACGTTGAGGGCGAGTTGAGCGCGGGACATGGTGACCTCCACCTGTGCGACGTATATCGAATTAGTTCGACCCCGCCAGAATGCTCCCGCTCTTCGATATATGTCAAGAGGGTCGCTAGGATCGGCTCATGCCCAAAGCGCTCCCGGTGATCGACGTCAGCGGACCCATCTGTTGCGAGCCCGTGTCGGCCGCCCCCATGAGCGATGCCGCCGCCCTCGAACTGGCGCTGCGCCTCAAGGCCCTCGCGGACCCGGTCCGCCTCAAGCTCGTGTCGATCCTGCTCACCGACAGCGGCGACGGCGTGTGCACCTGCGATCTCGCCACGGGTGTCGACCTGGCCGAATCCACCGTCAGCTACCACCTCGGGCAGTTGCGCAAGGCCGGCATGGTCGACTCCGAACGCCGCGGCATGAACGTCTACCACCGGGCGCGCGCCGAGTCGCTCGACGCCCTGCGCGGGGTGCTCGACCCGAACTGCTGCCGCTGACCGCCCGGCTGAGGCGCAAACCACCCCACGACCGTCGCGCCTCGGCGGACACTGTCTTGCGTGCACACGATCGAGGCAGAGGACTACCGGCGCGAGATCCTCGGCTACTGCTACCGCTACTTCGGCTGCTTCGCCGAGGCCGAGGACGCGACGCAGGAGACCATGCTCCGCGCGTGGAAGGCCCGCGACGGCGCCGGGTTCCAGGGCCGGTCGTCCCTGCGCACGTGGCTGTACTCGATCGCCACCCACGTCTGCCTGGACATGACCCGGGCTCCGCAGCGCAGGGCCCTGCCCGCGGACCTCACCGGACCCGGCCGCGTACCCGACGACCCCACGACGCTGACCACCCTGCCCGAGACCACCTGGATCGGCCCGGCGAGCGACGCGCACCTGGGGATCGACCCCTCTGCGACCGCGATCGAGCGTGAGTCCGTCCGGCTCGCCTTTGTCGCCGCCCTCCAGTACCTGCCGCCCCGGCAGCGGGTCGTCCTGCTCCTGCGCGACGTCCTCGACCACTCGGCCGCGGAGTGCGCCGAACTCCTGGGGATGACGCTCCCCTCCGTCAATTCCGCGCTCGCCCGGGCCCGGAAGACCCTGTCCCAGCACGAGACCGCGCTCCCCGGGCCGACGGAGAACACCTCGTCGTCGTCCTCGTCGTCACGGTCGCCACTGCCGTCCCGCCCCGACCCCCACGTGGACGCGCGCCTCCTCGAGCAGTACGTCGCGGCGTTCGAGGCCTACGACGTCGACCGCCTGGTCGCCCTGCTCACCGACGACGCCGAGTTCACCATGCCGCCGTTCGAACTCTGGCTGCGCGGAGCGGAGGAGATCGAACGGTGGTGGCGTGGTCCGGGCGAGGTCTGCCGGAACGCGCGCACGATCGTCACCTCCGCCAACGGCCGGCCAGCCGTCGCGGTCTACCACCAGGCCGGCGACCAGCGCTGGGAGCCGTTCGCGATCCACGTCCTCGACTCCGCCGCCGGCCGCATCTCGGCCATCACCCACTTCATCGGCGCGCACCACTTCGCCGAGTTCGGCCTCCCCGCACAGTTGCCGTAGGCCCGGACGCCGGCGCGCAGAAAAATCTCCGCGGCACCGATCATTTCCGCCGCCCCGTCCCGTCTACCCCTGTGAAGGCAACTCCCCCGGGCCACGAGCACCCGCTCGACCGGCCCCCGAAACCCCGCAGGAGGGATCATCATGAGCCGCACGATCACCGCGCACATGTTCTCCACGCTCAACGGCGTGTCCGAGCACGCGGAGCGCTGGCAGTTCGACGCGTTCGGGCCCGAGGAGATGCAGTCCATGCAGCAGATGACCGCCTCCACCACGGACCTGGTGCTGGGCCGGACGCTCTGGCAGGAATGGTCCGGGTTCTGGCCCACCTACGCCGACGACCCGTTCGCCCAGTGGGTCAACCCGGTCCGCAAGCACGTGCTCACCTCGACACTGACCGGCGACCTGCCGTGGAACAGCACGATCGTCTCCGGCGACCCGGCGGAGTACCTCGAGCAGCTGCGCACACAGCCCGGAGGCGACATCGCCGTCGGCGGCGGGATCGAGACCACCCGGCGACTGGTCCTGGCCGGCCTGATCGACGAGCTCACCCTCACCATCCACCCGGTGATCACCGGCGACGGTCGCAGGCTCTTCGACGACTCCGTCCCCACCACACGGCTGCAACTGCTGAACTCCACCCAGACCCCGGCGGGCAACATCGTCGCCACCTACTCCGTCCGCCCCGACACCCCGGCCACCTGACCGCCCCGCACAGCACCTGTCGCCCACCACGTACCCGCCACCACCCACCAGCAAGGAGCACCCCATGTCATTCCAGGCGTACCTCGACACGATCGAGACCAAGACCGGACTCACACCCCGGCAACTGGTCGACGCCGCCACCGAGAAGGGCTTCGGCCCCGGAACCAAGGCGGGCCCGATCCTCGCGTGGCTCAAGGAGGACTACGACCTGGGCCGCGGCCACGGGATGGCCCTGGTCCACGTCATCACCAAGGGTCCGAAGATCGACCCGAAGCACGTGGGGTCGGGGGGCTCCCACTCCGACGCCTCCGACACGCTGTGGCTGGACGGGGCAGCCACCAACCCCAACAGGTGACGGACGACTGGCTTGTGACAGGGCTGGCGGGCGACGCGAGCGCCCGAGGGGTACCTCCCCGACGAGCTCCCGGAGGGATGGTCTAGAGTTCTTTCTCGCAACGCGGTGAGCGAGAGCGAGCCTGCGGAGCGATGCGGATGTGGCGCAGCTGGTAGCGCATCACCTTGCCAAGGTGAGGGTCGCGAGTTCGAATCTCGTCATCCGCTCTCTCGGAAGTGACGACGACGAGGTCGTTCATTTCCCTCTGGACGCACACGCGCCGGGATAGACCGAACCGGCCACATTCGCAGTTACCTCAACCAACGGCCGTGCGCCGCTCTACCCTCCTGACATGAGTCGAGGCGCGTCCCTCCTGCGAATCACCGTCGCGTACGTCATCGCCATCGCCGCCGGGCTGGCGTGGCTGGTGTGGGGTCCGGACACCGGGCAGTTGTGGCTGGACGGGCTGATCGCCGACCTCGTGGCGACGCTGGTCATCTTCGGGTTCAGCCGCATCTTCCGGAACTCCAGCACCTACGACGCCTACTGGTCGGTCATCCCGCCGCTGCTGGCGTTCTACTGGTGGGTCGCCGCCGATGCCGGCGTGAACGACGTCCGCTGGTGGCTCATGATGGCTGTGCTGGTGGCGTGGGCGATCCGCCTCACCGCCAACTGGGTCCGCACCTTCCCCGGGATGCATCACGAGGACTGGCGCTACCCGCTGGTCCGCGAGAAGGCCGGGAGGTTCGGCCTCGTCGCCGACCTCATGGGGATCCACGTCTTTCCCACCCTGGTGGTGTTCGCGGGCGTCATCCCCGTCTACGTGGTGGCCACGCGCGCCGGGCAACCACTCGGCTGGCTGGACATCGTCGCGTTCGCCGTCGGCATCGCCGCACTGGCACTGGAGACGATCGCCGACCTGCAGATGCACCGCTTCCTCGCCACCCGCACGCCGGGCCAGGTCATGCAGACCGGGGTGTGGTCGTGGTCGCGGCACCCGAACTACGTCGGCGAGTGCGGCATCTGGCTGTCGATGGCCCTGTTCGGTCTGGCCGCCTGGCCCGGCGCGTGGTGGGTGTTCGTCGGCGCCGCCGCGATGCTCGCCATGTTCCTCGGCGTGAGCATCCCGATGATGGAGCGACGCAGCCTCGAGCGCCGCCCCGAGTACGACGACGTCATACAGCGCGTGTCCCGGTTCCTCCCGCGACCGCCCAGGAAGGCCACCGCCCGCGTATGACGCGGCGCCGCATATGACCCGGCCCCGCGCGTGACCCGCCCCCGCGTCGTGATCGTCGGCCTCGGCGACACGGGCGTCCTCACCGCCATCGCGCTGCACCGGTATGCCGACGTCGTGGGAATCACCGCCACGCCGGAGTTCGTCAGCGGCCAGGAGCTCGGCCTGCGCCTGGCCCGGCCGGAGGAGTGGGAGCGGGACTACCGCATCGCCTACCGCCGGTTCCGCGGCCTCGACCGCACGCGCATCGTGCACGGCACCGCGACCGGCCTGGACACCCGCGAGCGGCTCGTGCGCGTGACCCTCGCCGATGGAACCCGTGCCGAGGAACCGTACGACGTCGTCGTCGTCTCCACCGGGGTGACCAACGGCTTCTGGCGCCACCCCACCCTCCGGGACGCGGCGGACGTCGACGCCGAGCTCGCCTCTCCGCACCAGCGCCTCGCGGCGGCCGGGTCGGTGGCGGTGATCGGCGGCGGCGCGGCGGCGGTGAGCGCGGCCGCGCAGGTGGCCGAGCGGTGGCCGGCCACGGCCGTGGACCTGTGCTTCCCCGGTGAGCGGGCGCTGCCCCATCACCACCACCGCGTCTGGTTGCGCGTGCGGTCCCGCCTCGAGCGCCTCGGCGTGGGCCTGCACCCGGGTCACCGCGCGGACCTGCCGCCCGACCACGAGACCCGCCACCTCACCGGCGGGCCCGTCACCTGGACCACGGGGCAGCCGCCGGCCGACGCCGACGTGGTGATCTGGGCGATCGGCCGCGTCACCCCCAACACCGCGTGGCTTCCGGACGGGATGCTCGACGACCGCGGGTTCGTCGCCGTGGAGCCGACTCTGGAGGTCACCGGCTATCCGGGCGTGTTCGCCGTGGGGGATGTCGCGGCCACCGACCCGCTGCGCACCTCCGCCCGCAACCGCGGGCACGTCCTGCTCGCGCGCAACATCCGGGCGCATCTCGCCGGCCAGCCGTTGCGCGACTACCGCCGGCCGCCGCGCCGATGGGGTTCGGTGCTCGGTCCGCTCCGCGACGGCCTGATCGTGTTCGCGCCCACCGGCCAAGGCGTGCGCGTGCCGGCGCGGGTCAACGACGTCGTGCTCCAGCGCCTCATCACCCGCCAGGGGATCTACGGCGGGGTGCGGCGCCGGCGGCGGTGACGTGGCCGCGCGGGCATACGCAGGCGCCCACCAGCCCGGCCACACGGCACCCCGTAGTGGACACTTGGCCCATGACCATCCGCACTCCCCTGACGCCCGAGCTCCTGCGCGGTCACGAGTACCTCGAGACGACCTCGCGCGGGCTGCGACCGCACCGGCTTCCGGCCTGGGTCGGCGCCCGGTTCCCCGATCCGCAGTTGCTCTCGGTCGAGGCGCAGCCCTCCGGGGTCCGGGTCGCGGTGGTCACCGACGCGGAGAGCATCGAGCTGGTCACCCACCCCACCCGCCTCGTCTACCGCGGTATCCAACGCCCCCGCGGGAGCATCGATCTGGTGGTCGACCACCGACTCGTCGCGAGCGACCAGCTCACCGGCGGCGACGCCATCGAGACGGACCTCCAGACCGGCGTGACCGAACTCGTGCCCGGCCCACCGCACCTCACGCGGTTCACCGGGCTGGGCGCTGGCGAGAAACTCGTCGAGCTGTGGCTGCCGCACAACGAGCAAGTCGAGCTCCTCAAACTCCGGACGGATGCCCCGGTGACACCCGCACCGACGGACAGGCGCCGCTGGCTCCACCACGGGAGCTCGATCAGCCACGGCTCCAACGCCACGTCGCCGGCGCGGACCTGGCCCGCCCTCGCCGCCCGACTCGGGGGCGTGGACCTGCGCAACCTCGGCGTCGGCGGCAGCGCGCTCGTCGACCCGTTCATGGCCCGCGTCATGCGCGACACCCCGGCCGACCTGATCAGCCTCAAGCTGGGCATCAACGTCACCAACTCGGATTCGATGCGGCTGCGCGCGTTCGTCCCCGCAGTGCACGGGTTTCTCGACACGATCCGTGACGGGCACCCCACCACCCCGCTGCTGCTCGTCTCGCCGATCTACTGCGGCATCCACGAGGACACCCCGGGTCCCGGCGCGTTCGATCCGGACACCTTCCGCACGGGCGAGGTGCGGTTCATCGCGACGGGCGAGACCGGGGACACCGCGCAGGGGCGGCTGACTCTCCGCGTCATCCGGGACGCACTCGCGTCGATCGTGGAGGCCCGGGACGACGAGAACCTCCACCATCTCGACGGCACCGCGCTGTACGGATCCGCGGACGCCGCCGAGCACCCGCTCCCCGACGCCCTGCACCCCGACACCGCCACGCATGAGCTGATCGGCACGCGCTTCGCCCGGCACGCGTTCGGGAGCGGGGGCCCCTTCGCTCCCGGCGATCGCACCCGTGGCGATTCGTGTACACACGGGCTATGACGACTACGCCCCCGGATCCGGATCCCAGCGACTCCCCCGACCTCGACGCGGGCGGCTCCCCCGTGGGTCCCACGACGCCGGACTCGGATTCCACCTCCCTGGCCTCCGACAGCGCTCGCACCGGCCAGAGCCCGACCAAGTCGAACTCCCGCGTCGGCATCGTGGTGCTGCTGGCGATCATCATCCTGGTGGTGCTGGTGATGGTCTTCGGGCTCGTCGGGCGGATGTTCGGACTGGGATGACGACTGGGATGACGACGACGACAAGGGCCGCGGCAGAGTTCGATCCTGCCGCGGCCCTCGGCGCTCCGGGGCTCAGCTCCCGGCGACTGCGCCGATCAGCTGACCGACGTCGATGTTGTTGATGAGGTCGGCGGAGAACACCGCGGGGTCGGCGCCGATGTCACCCAGCGCGCTCGAGCCGGAGGTCAGCGACCCCAGGCCGAGTCCCTCGAGGCTGCCGGTGACGGCCTCGGCGGGGTTGGGCTCGCGGATGGTGACGCAGGTGTTGATGGGGTTGGCCACCTTGCGGCCGTCGGCCAGGACGAGGTTCGTGGCGGCGCCGGTGTTGAGCACGTCGCCGGGGGTGGCGTCGTCGGGCACGCGGTAGGTGGTCTCGAGGGTGGCCTTGGCGTTGCCGGCGGTGGTCCATCCGGCCCCGGAGTGGCGGACGGAGTTGGTGGCGGAATCGCGGGTCACGTCGTCGGTGACCGTCGACCACGTCTGGCCGCCGATGAGGAACCAGACGCTCTCCCGCGCCCGGACCAGCTCGAACCCGGCCGGATGGAAGTCGTCGATCCGGCCGACCAGGGCCCCGGCGCCGCTGACGGTGGTCCGGAACGTCACGGTCCCGCCGGGGGCGGCGGTGCCGTCGCCCACGACCTCCTTGGTGAGGTGGTAGTCGGTCCACAGGGTGGAGGAGTCGTTGTACGTCACGGTCTGCGAGGTCGCGCACTCGGTGGCGGTGGGCTCGGCGGTGACGGGCTCGGCACCGGCGACGCCGGCCCCGGTTCCCGCGGCGAGTCCGGAGGCGACGAGTAGCGCGGCCGCGCCGGTGGCGAGGGATCGGAGGGTCCGTGATGTCATGTGATTCCTGTCTTCAGGCTACGGCCGCGGGGCCGCTCGATGCGGGCGTGGTGGCCGGCAGGTGAGCTGGTGCTCGCCACGTGTCGGCGCTCCTGATGGTAGGTCGAAACCCGCCGTTTTGGACGGTTGTCCTGGTCTTGACGGTGTCAACCTCGCGGCCGATCCCCGGCCGATCGCCGGGCCACGCCGGCCGGGCCGCCGGACGCCGGCGAAGCGGCGATCGGTCGCGACCGGCCGAGGCCGCCGCTACGGTCGAGCCATGCCTCAATTCACCGTTCCCGGACTGTCCACCGCCGACTCGGCCACGCTCGCCGACACCCTGCAGAAGCGCTTGACGGCGTGCAACGACCTGCACCTCACGCTCAAGCACGTGCACTGGAACGTCGTGGGCCCCAACTTCATCTCGGTGCACGAGATGCTGGACCCGCAGGTCGAGCTGGTGCGCGGCTTCGCGGACGTGCTGGCCGAGCGCATCGCCACGCTGGGCGGTTCGCCGGTGGGCACAATGGGCGCGAACGCCGATCACCGCTCGTGGGACGACTACTCCCTCGGCCGGGACACCGCGCAGGCCCACCTCGGTGCGCTCGACAAGGTCTACGACGGCATGATCTCCGACCACCGCAAGGCCATCTCGGTGGCCGGCGACGTCGACCCGGTCACCGAGGACATCCTCATCGGCCAGACCGCGGAGCTCGAGAAGTTCCAGTGGTTCGTGCGCGCGCACCTCGAGAACGCCGCTGGCAGCCTGCCCACCGCTGACGACGCCTCGGAGAAGGCCGCCGCCAAGAACGCCTCCGCCTGAGCCGCCACGCGCGCTGAGCGGCCACGCGCGCTGAGCGGCCACGCGCGCTGAGCCGTCGGGCCGGACCTCTCCCCGGGGTCCGGCCCGCTGGCGTCTCTGGACAACCGGTGCCTCTGGACAGCCGGGGGATACTTGTGACGGACGTCACTCGTCCGGTGCGTCCTCCGGCGATTCAGCGAGGTGCGCAGCCATGAAGGCAGTCGTGTTCGAGTGTTTCAAGACCTTCCCCGTACTCAAGGATGTCGATCGGCCCTCCCCGGGCCCCGGCGAGGTCCTGCTCAAGGTGGCCGGCTCCGGTGCATGTCATTCCGACGTTGGGCTGTTCCACGATTTCCCCGGCGACCCCACGGGCTTTCTCACCCCGCCGTTCACCCTGGGCCACGAGGTCTCGGGCTGGGTGGAGGAGCTGGGCCCGGGGGTCACCGGGCTCACGAAGGGCGATGCCTACCTGGTCTACGGCCCGATCGGCTGCGGCCGGTGCAAGCCGTGTTCGCGCGGACAGGACACCTACTGCCAGGACGTGCCGTCGGTCGGCTACCTGGCCACCGGCCTGGGGCGCGACGGCGGCATGGCCGAGTACATGACCACCTATGCCCGCAACCTCGTCCCCCTCGGCGACGCCGACCCCGTGGCCGCGGCCCCGCTCGCCGACGCCGGCCTGACCCCGTACCACGCCATCAAGCGCGCGATGCCCCACCTCACCACGCCCGGGGCGACCGCGCTGTGCATCGGCCTGGGCGGTCTGGGCCTGGTCGGGGTGCAGATCATCAAGGCGCTCACCGGGGCCACCGTGTACGCCACCGACACCAAGCCCGACGCCGTAGCCGCCGCGGAGGCCGATGGCGCGATCCGTGTCCCGACCGACGGCGCCGCCGAGAAGATCAGGGAGCTCACCGGCGGGCTCGGCGTCAACGCGGTGTTCGACTTCGTCGGCGCCGCCCCGACCCTCGAGCTCGCCGCGGCCTGCGTCGCCCAGCAGGGCTCGCTGACGGTGGTGGGCCTGGCCGGCGACGACTTCGCCTGGAACGCCTTCAAGCTGCCCTACGAGGTGAACTTCTCCTCCACCTACTGGGGCACTCTCGAGGACCTCCACGAGGTGGTGGAGTTGTACCGGGCGGGCAGGATCTCGCCGGAGGTCCACGTGTATCCGCTCGACCGGGCCCTGGAGGCCTACCAGCAACTCGTCGACGGCCAGATCAGCGGGCGGGCGGTGATCGCGCCGCACGGCACGTAGCCCCGCGAGGAGACCACGCCCACCGCCCGCCCGCCGCAGGAGCCAGCCGGCTCTAGCGGTTGTCCCGCTCGCAGGCGATGCCGTCGTCGTCGCCGTCCATCGACGGGTCGTAGTACTCGCTGCCGCGGTGGATGGGGGCCACTCCGAGGTCCCACGCCTCGCGACAGCCCGAGAGCCGACGGGCCGGCGTGGTCGCGGGCGCGCTCTCGACCGGCGCGGGCATGAACTGCGGGGCCCAGACCAGCGGGAACGGCAGGAGCGGCAGGGTGGCGGCGTCGAATCCCATCGGGACCGGTACGACGATCGGTGCGATGTCCGGTACGGCGATGACCCCTGATCCGACGGGGATCTCGGCGGCGACGGCGGAGGGGGCGGCGCCGAGGGCGACGAGAGTCGCCAGGCCGAGAGCGGTGAGGGAACGACGGATCATGGTGTGAACCTCGAGGGGGAAGGCCATGGGAGTGGCGTTGAGTAGTGAGCTCAGATTAACCGAGGCATGTTCACGTCGCTGACCGTTTCGCGCGGACGCATCACACGAGCATGCGCCGGGAATGCGACCGCGAGAGTTCGTAGGTCTTGACGATCCAGAACATCGCGAAGGCGTAGAGCGCGGCGGTCTCGACCAGGAACAGCCACAGGGTGGAGTCCATCAGCCAGGCGATGAGCAGCGCGAGGGACGGGAAGAGCAGGACCAGCACCACGAGAATCCGATAGCCCAGGCGATAGCTGCGCTGCAGCTCCGCGTTCGGAATGGAGGCGATCGTCTCCTGCCCGTAGAAGAAGATCGACAGTGCCGCCAGGACGAAGAATGACGTGGCCGCCACCGCGTGGGTGACGCTCACCGCGTTCAGCCCGGGCAGGGCCGGGTCCTCCGTCGGGAAGAGGGCGACGACGATCGCGAGCGTGCCGGCGGCGTTGAGCAGCCAGTTCTCACCACGCGTATAGCCGCGGTACGCCACCAGAGCGACCCCGATCGCCACCAGGGTTCCGACGAACAGCCCGCGGGCCGGCGTGTAGTAGAAGGAGCTCAGCGAGTCCATCATCGGAAAATCGGGGTCGAGGGTGACCCACACCAGAAGTGCCACGGGAAGGCCGATGGCCGCGCCCGCGATCACCATCCGGAGCACGAAGTACGTCTCCACGATGTAGGCCGCCGGGGCCTCGCAGAAGGTCGCCCGATCACCCGGGGCCTGCCGACCACTCTCTGACTGCTGCACGCGCACACCTCGAATCCGACTCGGCCCCGCTGTGGTCTCAGCCTCGCAGTCGGGTACCCGTCTTGGTGTAGATCCGGTTGAGGTGCCCCTCCACCGTCCGCTTGGACAGGTGGAGTTCGGCGGCGATCTCGGCGTTGGTCAGTCCCTGCCCCACCAGGTCGGCGATCTGGGATTCGCGGCGGGTCAACGAGACCCCGGCCGGGACCGAGACCGCCGGGCCACCGACGCGGGTGAGGCCGGCCAGCGGCCCGCCCAGCTCGGTGGTCGCGAGCATCCGCTCGGCCTGGGAGTGGAACTTCGATCCCGGCGACGCTGCGTCGCGGGCACGGTCCGCGGCGACCGCCGCCACCATGTGCAACCCGTACGTCCGGGCCCGGCGGGCCGCGTCCAGCAACAGCCGGGGGTTGCGGGCAGACATCGCCACCGCCAGGTCGCGGACCAGCACCGGCACGTCGCCGGTGACATCCACCTCGGCCAGCGCCCGACAGATCTCCGGGTCCGCGGTGAGGACCCCGGCCATGGCGGCGCGGGTGGCTGCGCCGTTCAGCCCCTCGTCGATCAGCGACCGGACGACCTCGCCCGCCTCGCCGGGGCGCCCCAGGCAGATCAGCACGCCCGCCTCCACGCCGCGGATCTCCGGACCCACCGGCGAGTTGGTGTACCCCGGGATGGCGCGCATCCGCTGCAGGTACTCCTCCGCGGTGGCGGCCTGTCCGGACATCGCGGCGGCCAGCGCGTACAGGGACAGCGAACGGGAGTGGAAGTCCTCGGGACCGTCCACCTCGATGATCGCGACCGCGTCGGACGCCGCCCCCACCGCGGCCGGGAGGTCCCCGGCGGCGAGCGCGATCTCGGCGTCGACCAGCCGCCGCACGCCGTGATCGACGCGCACGTGATCATCCTGCTCGACCGCGATGACGGGCGCGAGCTCGGCGAGCAGCGCGTTGATTCCGAAGCCGTGCAGCATCACCGACACCAGCGCCGCGAGAAACTCCTCGGACGCCCACGCCTGGCCGCCGACCGACCGGGATCGGCGGGCCTCGCGCCGAATCACGGCCAATGCGGCCTCGGACTGCCCCATGGAATCGAGCGCGAGGGCGTGGATCGGCTCCAGGCGCCGCTCCCACTCGGGCGGCAGCTCAGCGGTGAGCTCGGTGTAGGCCCGGCCCGCCTCGCGGTAGCGCCCCGAGTAACTCAGGTGCACCACGGTCAGCGCCTCGAGCACCGCGCGCCCGGGGTGCCCGTCGGGAAGCCACTGGTGCGCTGACTCGATCAGCGGCAGCGACTGCTCGGGACCCCGGTCCCGGTAGTGCGCGAGGTCCGCCCGGGCCGTGACGTTCTCGATGAGCACCCGGGTGTGGTCGGCCCCGCCGGGATCGTCCCGCAGGCAGGCCAGCGAGCGGTCGAACATCGCGGCGGCGTCGGGCAGCCGGTCGAGCAGGCGCAGGCACGAGCCCGCGATCAGCGACAGCTCGGCCTGCTGCAGCGACGCTGTGGTGAGCGCGGAGCGCTGGGCGGCGTCGTGGAGCTCCACCCCGGTGCGGTAGTCGTGGCCGTCGAGGGCGGCGCGGGCAGCGGCCACCACACATCCCGCGTCGACGGGGCGGGCGTTGACCAGCGCCCACAGGATGATTCGCGGGTCCGGTTGGAAGGGAGCCGCCATGCCGGTGATCTCGCCTGAAGCCCGCCCGCCGGCCCGGTCGTCGGCCCGCTCGCTGGCCCGGCCTGCGTCACGGCATGCGGCGCGATCGAGCACGGCCGCGTAGACCTTGCGTCGCCGCCGGTGGTCGGCCCCGGCGCGCAACGCCCTCGCCAGAATGGGCGGCTGCACCGACAGCACCTCGACGCCGCCCTCGTGCCGCTCGAACAGCAACCCACGGGCGAGGAGATCGCTCACCACGTCGTCATCGTGCAGCCGAACCAGGTCGTCGAGCGGGATGCGTCGGGCGAGGGCCGCAGTGGTGAGGGGGCCGAGGTCCGCGGCGGCGGTGCGGGGGTCGATCCACAGGTGCGGGTCGACGGCGACGCCGGCGATCGCGGTGGCGGGATCCTCGACCAACTCCAGCCGGTCGCGGGTGCGGCGGGTCAGCCGGCGGGCGGCCAGGTCGTCGTAGGTGGCGCGCAGCGCCGTGAGGTTGCCGTGCGAGGACGCCCACAGTGCCTCGACCAGCCGCGCCGACACGGGCATACCGACGGCCTCGGAGACCACCATCTCCGATTCGCCGCGTGTCAGCAGGCGTAGTGGAAGCCGGGTGGTGCGCGTGCTCACCTCGTCGTCGTATCCGGGAGGCAGTGCCGCACCCACCCTGGCCGATGCCACCAGGACCGCACCATCGGGGACCTTGCGGGGCGGCGCACTCAGGCGATCCAGGTCGTCCCACACCACCACGGGGACCCCGGCGGCGCGGAGACCTGCGGCGATGTCGGCCGCGCACCGGCTGGCGCCTGCACCCGGAGGCCCCACCACGAGCACGCCTCGCCGCGTGTCGACGCATCGCGCGGTCGCGCGTGCCACGGTGTCGGACCGCACCGCCGCACGGGTCGTGTTCCACGCGGGCACGGGACCCTCCTCGCTGCGCCGAAAAAATCAGGTGTGACGCACTCTATCGACACCTGTCTGCGGCGGTACACGCTATAGGCAATCTGTTCCGTTCTCGTGGAGAGGTAACCGCATGACCCGACCGTCGACCGTCACCGCCGCGTCGTGGATCTGGCTGTTCTGTGGCCTGTTCAGCACGCTCACCATCACCGGCGTGCTGGCGGCGACCGACCTGCTCGGGTTCGTCGTGCCGCTCGGCGGCACCGAGGACGCGTCGACCCCCGCCCCGGGGGTCGCATGGATCGGCGCGATCATCGCGATGGGCGTGGTGTCGGCGATAGTCCTGCAGGTGGTGGCCGCGGTGAAACTGCGCGACGGCGAGCGGTGGGCGCGGGCGCTGCTGACGATCGCGGCAGGCCTCACGCTGGTCACCGCGCTCTGGGACATCACCCTGTGGTCGGCGTGGGTGCTGCTCGGGGCCCACCTGGTGGCGTTCGTCCTGGCGTACACCGACTCCGCCACCGCGTACCTCGAGGTCCGGTCCCCCGACCCGGCGTGGGCGCCGGTCTACGCGTAACCCGGGCAGGCGGGTCGCTGGTCACACCGGCTGCCTACTGCTCACACTTCGCGAGATCCGTCTCCTCCGTCGGCATCCCCTCCGGAGTGAAGTGGGTGACCATCACCACCAGGCCCTCCGACCCCTCATTGACCGTCTCGTGCACGTACCGAGGGTCTTCGACCACCGAATCGCCGGCGCGGTAGACGTGGACGCCGCCGTGGTAGGCGTCGGCGTAGTGGGTGAGCTCGCCCTGCTCCACCACCACGAGCAGTTGCCCGTGGTGGCAGTGTCGGCCGGTGCCGACCCCGGGCGCGAGGGTGATCCTGCGATGCGTCACCTTCACCCCGTCGGCGCCGCCGTCCACTGCCAGCTCGATGGGCTCGTCCTGCCGGCCTTCGACGATGTCCAGGGCGCGGATGGTATCCCGCTTCACTACAGGAGGCGCGGTCGATTGCGGGCTGCACGCGGCCGTCGCCAGCACGGGTACTGCGACGGCGAGTGCGACGCCGCCTCGGATCGATGGGCGCGTCATGGTCACTCCCCCGCGTCCGCTCGGACGGTCTCGACTCACAGGCTCGGCTCCACGCTAACGCAGGTCGGACTCAGAGTGAAGGAACAATCACGAAAGCGGCCGGGGACCGCCGAGCGCCCCCGAGACCTACCCAGTCCGCTGCCGCCCCGCCAGCTTGTGCCGGTCGAGTTCAGTCATCCCGCCCCAGACGCCGTAGAGCTCGCCGGCCTCGATCGCGAACTTCCGGCAGGTCTCGAGCACGGCGCAACCGGCGCAGATCGCCTTGGCTGCGTCCTCCTTGCGACGACGCACACCCTTGGGCTCGTCTTCGGCGCTGTAGAAGAGGTCGGGGTCCCCGACGCACGCTCCGTCGTCCCTCCAAGCCCAGTACTCCGATGTGGGTTTCAGATTCCTGAACCGTGGCACTCGTACTCCTGTCGCGGAAGGCGGAAGATCAACGACGAAGTGTCTCCCGGGACCACCCGGGCGCGCCTCACCCTTAGGGGTGTAATCGCTGGCGCGGCCGGTTGTCGTCCGTTGCTAGGCTCTGCACATGCCGATCAGGGTCACAGTGGTCAATGACTACCTCGTCGTCGTCGCCGGGGTGAACGCCTTCCTGGCCCCCTACTCCGACCGGATCGAGATGGTGGAGAAGGAGATGGTCACCAGCGGCTCGGCCACGGTGGACGTGGCCCTGTACGACTCCTTCGCCTCATCCCTGGGCAAGGACGACCGCCTCGAGAACCTCCTGCAGGATCCGACCATCGCGACGGTCGCCGTCTACTCGTTCACCTCGGACCCGGCCGCGGTCCGAGACAGCCTCGACGCGGGCGCCCACGGGTTCCTGTCCAAGTCCCTGACCGCTCCCGAGCTGGTGAGCGGCATCGAGCAGATCGCCGCCGGGAACCGCGTCACCCTGACGGGAACGGGCCTGCCGATCATGGGTCCCGACAAGTGGCCCGCCAAGGAGGCCGGCCTCTCACACCGTGAAGCCGAGGTGGTCAGCCTGATCGTGCAGGGGCTGTCCAATGATCAGATCGCCGAGCAGTGCTACCTCTCGCTCAACACGGTCAAGACCTACGTGCGTTCGGCCTACCGCAAGATGGACGTCACCACCCGGGCGCAGGCTGTCGCGTGGGGCATCGAGAACGGCCTCAAGCCGGACCGGTAAGACTGGGGGCGAGGACGACGACAAGAACGACGACGACAAGGTCACCTGCCCGCCCCACCGACGCAGATGCCGGGTCGGGCGCCGGAGCCGTCTATCTCACACGTGACGGGACGGATCCATTCGCTGGTGGAGGAGCCGGATGACATCCACAGTGCCTTCCGTCTCCACATAGAACACGACGTGGCTGCCGATCGCGTAGCGACGGTACCCGGGGCGGATCTCGTCGCAGTCGCGTCCACGCGCCGGCTCCTCGGCGATGCGTTCGATCGCCGCTCGTATCTCCGATATGTACGTCTCGGCTTGCTGGATATCCCAGCGTTCCCGGGTGAAATCCCAGATCTCGGACAAGTCGCTCTGGGCTGCGGGGGTGAGCCGATAGCTCTTCATGCCCGCTTGGTCGCGATGAACGCGTCGAAGTCGAACTCCTCCGGCGCACCGCTCTCCTCGCCGGCAATGAGCGCGCGGCGCAGCGCGGCGAGCTGGGTTTCGTGGTCCTCGAGGAGCCGGAGCCCTGCTCGGACGACCTCGCTGGCTGAACGGTAGCGACCGGAATCGACCTCGCGAGCGAGGAAGTCGATGAAGTGTTGGTCCAAACTGATGGAGGTGTTCTGACCCATGCGGCAACGATACCAATAATTGGTAACACCGCGGCTCCGGATTCAGCTCCGGCCACGCCGATCGAGCGGGACCACGGTGGGCGTTCCCGTCACCGGGTCGGCCGCGATCAGGCACGGGAGCCCGAAAACCTGCTCCACCAGCTCGGCGGTGAGGACCTCGGCCGGGGCGCCGGTGGCCACCACGCGGCCGTCCTTCATCACGACCAGGTGCGTCGCGTAGCGGGCGGCCTGGTTGAGATCGTGGAGCACGGCGACCACCGCGCGCCCGGTCTCGTGCTGGTCTCGGAGCAGGTCCAGCACGTCGTACTGGTGCGCGATGTCGAGGTAGGTGGTGGGCTCGTCCAGCAGAAGAATGGGCGTCTCCTGGGCCAGCAGCATGGCGATCCACACGCGTTGCCGCTGGCCGCCGGAGAGTTCGTCGACGAACCGGGTCGCCAGATCGGACACGCCGGTGGAGGCCATCGCGTCGGTCACAGCGGTGTCGTCGGAACGGCTCCACTGGCGTAGTGGGCTGTGGTGCGGGTGTCGGCCCCGGGCCACCAGGTCATCGACCCGGATCCCCTCCGGGGTGACGGCGCCCTGCGGCAGGAGCCCGATCCGGCGGGCGACCTCCTTGGTCCGCAGCCGGTGCAGGTCGTGTCCGTCGAGCAGGATCCGTCCCTCGCCGGGGGCGATCACGCGGGCCAGCGCCTTGAGCAGCGTGGACTTGCCGCAGGCGTTGGGGCCGACGATCACCGTGAACGCGCCCTCGGGCAGTTCCAGGTCGAGGTCGGTGGCCACGACCCGGCGTTCGTACGCGAGCCGCGCCCCCTCCACCGTGAGCCCGCGCCCGCGCCCGCGCTCGAGCTGGGCGCCGGCGCCGGCATCACGGTCGAGGGAAGTTGGGCGCATCAGCCCAGGATCTCCTGGACGTCGTCGAGGATCTCGCCGGCGCCCAGGACGCCGATGCCGACCATCCAGGTCTCGTCCTCGACCTCGTAGGCCTGGCCGGACTTCACAGCGGGCAGGTCGCCCCACAGTCCGGTCACGGTCGCCATGGTCGTCGCCGACGGGTCGCCGCCGGGGTTGGTGAAGAACACGACGTCGCCGGTGATCTGCTCGTACAACTCCGGGGAGAGCTCGGCCATGGAGTATTCGTTCCACTCGCGCTCGCCCAGGTCGAAGCCCATCTGGGACAGGATCGAGCCGGAGAACGTCTCGGGTCCGTAGAGGCGGAAGTTGTCCGGGCGGAACCGGACGATCGACAGCGTGGTGCCCTCGGCGCCCACCTGCTCGCCGACCTCGGCGATGCGGGTGTCGAGGTCGTCGATGAGCTGCTCCATCTCGTCGTCCTCGCCGACGGCGGCGGCGGTGATCCGCGCCTGCTCCTGCCAGTCGGTGCCGGAGTTCTCGGAGTACACGGTGGGCGCGATGCCGGAGAGCTCGTCGTAGATGGCCTCGTGGCGGACCTTGGCGCCGATGATGAGGTCGGGGGCCAGCGCGGCGATCGCGTCGATGTCGGGCTCGGAGGTCAGGCCCACGATCTCGGCGTCCACGCCGCCGAGGTACGGCGGGGCGCCGGTGCCGGCGCCGGACTCGGTGATCCCGACGGGGGCGTGGCCGAGCGCGACGAGCGCGTCGAGGTGCGGGGAGTCGAGGACGACGACCCTCTCGGGCGTCCCGTCGATCACGGTCTCGCCCATCGCGTGGGTGACGGTGTAGGCGTCGTCCGAGGAGGCCTCGGCGGTGTCGCTGCTGCCGGAGCACGCGGACAGGGCCACCGCGGAGGCGAGGGCCATGGCGATCAGGGCGGGCGCCGAGCGGCGCCGGCGTGAGATTCTGGTCATGGCTACAGATCAAACCACACAGGCAAGGCTAACCTAACTGCGAGTCTGGTCTAGGGTTCCACCGTGGCCCCACGACCTCTCCCCGACTCCGACGCCGACGGACGGCCCGCGGTGCCGGCCCCCGACCGGGCAGCCGCCCCGGCAGCAAGCGCTGCCCAGCCACCCCGCCGCGGGACCGGGTTGGTTCCCGGACTGATCGTGGCCGTGCTGGCCCTGGCGGCCGCCGTGGTGGCCAGCCTCGCGATCGGCGCACGCCCGATCCCGCCCGCCGAAGTGGTGGGCGCCCTGCTCGGGCAGGGCACGCAGAGCGTGGTGGGGATCGTCGGCGAACTGCGGGCCAACCGGACCGTGCTCGGGCTGGTGTGCGGGGCGGCGCTCGGCGCGTCCGGGGCGCTCATGCAGGCCGTGACCCGCAATCCGATCGCCGACCCGGGAATCCTCGGCGTCAACGCCGGCGCGACGCTCGGGGTGGTCGCCGGAGCGACGCTCACCGGCGGCCTCGGCCTGGCCTCCACGGTGTGGTTCGCACTGGCCGGCGCGGGGGTGGCGTCCGCGATCATCCTGCTCCTCAGCACCTCGGCGCTCGCGGCGTCCTCCCCTGTTCGGCTCACCCTGGCCGGCGTCGCGCTGGCAGCGGTGCTGTCCGGTCTCAGTCAGACGTTCGTCGTGCTGGACGAGACCGTCCTGCAGGCGTACAGCTTCTGGCAGGTCGGCTCGCTCACCGCGCGCTCGATCGACGAGGTCGCCGGCGTGATCCCGCTCGTCCTCGCGGGCGGGGTGATCGCCCTGCTGCTCCTGCGCAGCCTGGACGCGCTCGCCCTGGGCGACGATTCGGCGGTGGCCCTGGGTGTGCGACCCGGGTGGGTGCGGGTGTGGTCGCTCGTCGCCGTCGCGCTGCTCGCCGGGACCGCCACCGCGCTGGCCGGACCCATCAGCTTCGTCGGACTGGTGGTGCCCCACCTCGTCCGCGGTCTCGTCGGCCCGAGCCTGATCCGGGTGGTGCCGCTGTCCATGGTGGTGGCCCCGGCATTGTTGCTGGTGGCCGACGTGGTCGGCCGCGTGATCGCGGGCGGCTCGGAGACCCCGGCGGGCGTGGTCATGGCGTTCATCGGCGCGCCGCTGCTGGTGGCGTACCTCGCCGCGGGCCGACGGGTGGGTGTCGCATGACGCCGTCCGCGCGCGCCGGGCAGGCCCTGCCCAGCGGCGAGCGACTCCTCACCGCTGGCGGCTTCTCGGTCCGGCTGCACCTGCGGACGGCGTGGGTGACCGCGGCCCTCGCCGTCGTCGTCGTCATCCTCGTGGCCGCCTCGCTCATCGTCGGCGAGTACGCCATCACGGTCCCCGACGCGGTCGCGACCCTGTTCGGCGACGCACCCGACCGCACCACCGACTTCTTCATCCACGAACGCCGCCTGCCCCGGTCGCTGGTCGCGGTGGCGGTCGGCGCGGCACTGGCGACCTCCGGCGCGCTGTTCTGCGCGCTCACCCGCAACCCGCTGGCCAGCCCGGACATCATCGGCATCACCCAGGGCGCGTCGGCGGGCGGGGCGACGGTGATCCTCGTGCTGGGCGGTGGGATGGCGCAGGTGGCCACGGGCGCACTGGTCGGCGCGGCGCTCACCGCCGGGTTCATCCTGGCGCTGACGTGGTGGCGAGGGCTCAGCGGCGCGCGCCTGGTCCTGCTCGGCGTGGCGCTGGGCGCCCTGGCGATGGCGTACGTGGCGCACCTGCTCTCCCGCGGTTTCGTGGCGAGCGCGGTCACCGCCCAGATCTGGCTCACGGGATCGCTGCAGGGTCGCGGCTGGTCCGAGCTCTGGCCGCTGGCGTGGGTGCTGCTCGTGGCGTCGGTGGTCATCGCGAGTCGGTCCCGGGCCATGCGCGCGCTCGCACTCGGCGACGACGTCGCGGTGGCCCTGGGCGTGCGACTGCGGAGCACGCGGCTGGTCCTGCTGGCGGCGGCCACGGTCCTGGCCGGGGCGGCGGTGGCGACGGCCGGGCCGATCTCGTTCGTGGCGCTGGTGGCTCCGCACCTGTCGCGGCTGCTCACCCGCAGTGATCGGGTCCTGCCGGCGGCGCTGCTCGGCGGGGTGCTGCTCCTGGCCTCTGATCTGGTGGCCCAGCACGCGTTCGCCCTGCCGCTCCCGGTGGGCGTGGTGACGGTGGTGCTCGGCGGGCTGTTCTTCCTGGGCCTGTTGTGGCGGGAGGGGCGTCGTGCCTGACCAGGCCGGAATGTCCAAAAGATCCGACCGGCGCCCGTCCGCCCGCGAGGCCCCGCGCCCGCGCAACCCCCACCGGGCGGAAAGCTGGCAGCCGACCGCGCTGCGCCGGGTCCGGGTCCGTGCCGTCGAGCCGCTCGCTCCCGAGCTGGTGCGCGTCACGCTTGAGGGCGATGAGCTCGGGAAGGTCGCCGCTACAGGCTCCGCAGGCGCCCCCGCGGCCGACGCCCCCGAGCTCGTGCCCGCCGTGCGCAGCCCGGCCTTCGACGACGTCGTTGTCTTCTGCCTGCCCGATCCCGACACGGGCGAGGTCACGCTCCCCGTTCCCGCGCCGGGCGGCGGGCTGGGCCACCCGCCGGGCGGGGCCGCGCTGGTGCGGGAGTACACCGTGCGCTCGCTGCGCGACGGCGCGCTGTGCGTCGACCTGGTCCGCCACGCCTCGGGCGCGGGCGTGCGCTGGCTCGAGTCGGTCCGGCCGGGTAACGAGCTGACGATCGTCGGCCCGCGCGTCAGCCGGGCACTCCCCGCGGCCGACCGCATGCTCGCCGTCGGCGACGCCACCGCCCTGCCGGCGCTGGCCCGGCTGATCGAGGACCGGCCTCCGACGTTGGCACTCGACGTGCTGGCCGCGGTGCCCGACCCGTCCGCGCTCCCCCGCACCGTCCTGCCCGCGGTCTCCCCCGCCGACGCCGACCGCGTCCGGGTTCGGGTGGTGGCGGCCGCGCCGGGCTCGGCGTACGAGCTCATCGACGCGCTGGCCGCGGCCGAGTTCCCCACCGGGTTCGCGTGGGTGGCCGGCGAGTCCGGGATGGTCACGGCCGTCCGCCGTCATCTCCTCGCCTGCGACCAGGAGGCCGACCGCGTCCAGTTCACCGGATACTGGCGCCTCGGCGGGCCGCTGTAGCAGTCCGCCTGCCGAGAGTGAACATCGTGAGCATGCCGATCTGATTCGGCAGCCGTCTTGAGCCGCGTAAGCGATGACAACCGCCGTGCGCGCCCGCAGTGTTGGAAATAGCGAACGTGACCGCTTGTGTTAGCTATTTCGAACGTTTACGATTTGTTTGATCCGCCGAACATCGGGAGCATCATGGCAACGTTCGCCGCTCAGGCCCGGACCGTTACCGACATCGCTACGTCGGTGAGGGACGCCCGTCTCGCCGCGGGGATGAGTCAGGCCGACCTCGCGGCGGCAGCCCACCTCAATCGCTCGTGGGTGAGCCTCTTCGAGAGCGGACACACTTCCAACGCGTCACTGAGCAAAGTGCTCGCGATGATGGACGTTCTGGCCATCACAATCCGCTTGTCGTACACCGTTCCTGACTCAATGCCCCTCGTACTCGAATCAGCCCGACGCGCACGGCGCTCGCCAAGAGAATCCGACACGGTCGATGCACCGGCGGGCGATGGCGAAGCCCTCACCGCCGCACATCCGGCTCCCCTCGATGAAGCTGCCCTTGCAGCTGCTCGCGCCATTCGGGAATCCCACCGTGCCCGCGCCATTGCAGATGACCTCGACCGGCGATCCTCCGATGACTGACAAGGAGCTCGCCGTCCTACTGTCAGGCCAGCGACTGGGGACGTTGAGGGAGGACCGTCATGGCAAACATTGGTTCTCCTACGATCTCGACGGCCCGGAACGGAATCTCTCGTTGTCCATGCCCAGACGGCGTCAACCCTGGGGCCCGGATCGCGTTGAACCCTTCCTCGACGGACTATTGCCGGGCGATCAGGCCGCGCGGGTCGAGATCGCCCGCACCTACGGTGCCGTCGCGGGCAACACGTTCTCCCTGCTCTCCGTTGTGGGTCGCGATTGCGCGGGCGCTGTGCAGTTCCTCCGCACGGAGGCGATGGACGAGATCGACGACGGGAGCCTCATACCGATGTCGGACTCCGACATCGGCGAGAGACTCAAGGAGCTCATCACGAGCAGGCAGCCATCCTGGCAGCTCCACGGCGAGCATTGGTCTCTTGCCGGAGCTCAGGAGAAGATCGCTCTCCATCACCGGGGAGGCCAGTGGTACCAGGCGACCGGTGCGATCCCCACTACGCACATCATCAAGCCCGGTGTTACCGATCTCCACTGCCAGGCGTACAACGAAGTCCTGTGTCTGGAAGCAGTCCGGATAATCGGACTGCCGACGGCGGACACTGACTACGTCGACTTCGCCGGCACTTCTGCTGTAGTCAGCCGTCGTTGGGACCGCCACGTCGCCTCGGATGGAACCGTGACCCGTGTCCATCAAGAGGACCTATGCCAAGCTCTCGCTGTTCACCCGTCACGTAAGTACCAGGCCGACGGAGGTCCATCCCCCGGCAATGTCATCGCCTTCCTACGGTCGCTCCGCCTCGAGGACGACATCTGGCTATTCGTTCGAGCCCTTTCGATCAACTTCCTCCTCGGCGCAACCGACGCCCACGCCAAGAACTACGCGATCCTCCACACCGACGATGCACCACCCCGGCTCGCACCGCTCTACGACATCGCGTCGATCTACCCCTACTCCCCGAGTCGGAGTCAGCGCAGACTCGCCATGAAGATCGGTAGCCGGTACGGCTACGACGAGATCACCCTCCGCCACTGGATTACCTTCGCCGAAGCCAATGATCTCGACCCGAATGTCGTCACCGCCCAGCTCTACCTTGACGCTGGTGACTTGCCCGGGGCACTCCGAGCTGCCCTCGATGTGCACGCCCCGCGCACGGACGACGAACACCGATTGGCGGAGACACTTCTGGATGGGGTCGATGCTCAGTGTCGGCAGGTTCTCGCCTGGTTCGGGTGAGCTCTCCGAGTTGCGGCCACGACGACGCCTGTCACCACCAGTCGAGCGGGGTGCCGTAGAGCCGGTCGTGCGGCAGGCTCCGGGCGATCAGCTCGGTGAGGCCCTCGTGGTCGTTCTTCAGCGCCGAGCCCCGGCGGGTCGGCCGGAGCTCGCCCTTGTACTTGCGCACCAGCCCCAGCGCGCGGGCCCAGTCCCGCAGCTGCCAGATCGGGAACGTGAGGTCTTCGCGATTGTTCTTCCCGATCCACGTGCGGTCCCAGCCGGTGTCGGCCATGAGTTGCTCGACCATCGTCGGCGGCAGGTACCCGGCCGCGGTGAGCTTGACGCCGTCCCCGATCCGCTCAAGCAGGATCTGCAGCTTCGCGGCCTCGTCCCGCTGGACTTCCCTGAGCGTGGCGGGCGTGTCGGCGATACCGGCCACTCGCCGCTGCGCATCCTCGAGGTCGAATTCTTCCGCGTCCCACCCAGCCCAGAACTCGATCACCTCCGGGTCCCAGTCCTCCGGGTCCATGTCCCCGGCGATCCACTCGGTGTATGACCAGACTCCCCCGCAGTCCTCCGGTGGGCATGCTCGGCGACCGGCCACCACGGTCGCATCGGGGAACTCGCCGTCGTCGTCGTCAGGTTCCAGGACCTTCTCCACGGTGACGCGGTGCGACCAACCGTCACCGAAGTCGTACAGGTAGAGGAACTTGTCGCCCACGCTGTGCGCCAGCTCGTCGAGCCGTACGTCGGCCTCGTCGAGCTCGCCCATCTCCCCGGCGTCGGGGTAGTCCATGGAGGCGAAGCGCTCGGCATCGCGGTCCTGGCGCGAGGATGCGTGGACGAACTCGTGGAGGTGACTGTTCGTCCAGCCCATGGCTTCCTGCAGGATCAGGTGCAGGCGCGGCAACTCCAGGTCGCTACGCAGGTCCAGGCGTCGCCAGATGGGCGGGGACGAGTCCAGCAGCTCGACCTTGACGCGATACGTCACCGGCGACTCGCGCCTCGGGTGCCGCCGGTTGACGGCCGGGCGTTCCCACGGGGACTGATAGTCAGCCCCGGCCGCCAGCGAGGCCATCAACTCGGTCTGCGGGACTCCCGCGCTCGCCAATGCGTCGAGAACCGCGTGCTTCAACTCGTCTGCGGTGAGGTCGCCTGGTCCGTAGGGGCGATCTGTCGAAGGCGTCACCTCACCGACGATACGAGATGCGAGTGGCGTGCTGGGACGCCCCCGTTCGGGAAAGTAGGCTCAGCCGCCATGGACACCGACGAGCCCGGGCTGTTCGACCTACCCGAGTCCGCGCCTGAGCCCACCCCGCAGCCCTCGCCTGCGCAGCCCCGTCCCGGGAGGAACCGCGAGACGTGGGCCTGCACTGTCACCGCGGAGGTGACCATCGTCGATGCGGCGACGGTAACGGCGGCCCTCACGCGGTACCTCAAGGACACCGTGGTGGTCGACGCGTTCTCCGGTGAGGTGATCGAGGATCCTGCGAGTGAGGATGCGGGACCCGATCCCGACCTTCCTCCACTGCCTCAACTGGCCTGGCTGATCTGGCCTACGCGCGGTCAGGAGGAGCTCCTCGAAGAGAACGCGTTCCGGGTTCTCGATGTCGAGAGCACTGTGACCACCGAGACCTACGACCGGGGCACGATCACGTGGACGGTCACGGTCAAGCTCACCGACGTCCAGCTCCTGCGTCGCGTCGCCACGCGCGCCCACCCCGCCGACGCCGACCTCATCGCGGACAGCCTGGCGGTCGCCTGGCAACGCGCCGCGGACCCGTTCGCTCCCCTGCACTCGATCCCGGGAATCTCGTGGCGCCCGCTGTCCGTCGACATCGCTCACGTGCCGGCGCGAAAGCGATGACGACGGCCGCCGCTCCCGCGCTCCGCGCACCGAGCCCCCAACCACCGGGCGGATCCCGCCGAGTGGACGATCCCGCTCGATCCGGGGCGCTCGCCCCCGACGCGGAGCGATCGGGCGGAGGCCAGGACGGTCAGCACGCGGGTCGAGCGACGTGCGGTAGTTGCGCGGAGTGGCGGGGTCCCTTGTGTAGGCCCACGGCGCCGGGGTGGCGGAGAGCCGAGGTGATCTGCCTGCCGGGTGTCGCCCCGGCGCTCAACTGCGGGACCTCCGAAAGGGACGTGCTCGCCTCGACGATGCGCCCACTCGCCCATGTCGACCTCCCGATGATCGGCAGTCCACCATTGCGCATCTGGGTGGACCTTCCGCGGTGGGGCGACGGCTCCACCGGCGAGGGCCCGATCCCCGAGCTGACAAATAACGTGATCACCTCGTGGCTCACCGGACCCGCTCCGTCTTAACGCTCGCTGTCCGACGTGGACTGCGGTCTTGAGGGCGACGACGACAAGGCCCACGACCGCCGAGAGCGGACCGCCACTTCCCGCCATTCGAACCGACCGGCATAGACCAACTCGTGCGGCGCGACGTAGAGCTGGTCCACGCTATTCACCCACCGCGCCCTCAACTCGTCACAGGGGCCTACAAGGCTGTGACTTGCTGGGGAGTGCCTGTGGATTAACAGCTGAATATTCGCGCTGACCTGCCTTTATGTCATCTGCGGGTAATGGCGCTTAGTGAGTTTCCCGCCCGAGGAGTGTCCTCTCGATGTGCTTCCATAGGTGGCAGTCGAGAGAAAGGCCCCTTCGTGGCGATCAAGTATCTGTTCGCAGATGAGAGTGGCGACCTCCAGTTCCTCCGCAATGGGAAGGCATCCAGGTACTTCGCGGTTGGCACGCTGTGCGCCGACGAAGAACAGGTGTGGGCGCTCCGGACGCGCCTCATGCGGCTCCGGGACGAACTGGCCTGGAAGGCCCAGGGTTTGGATTCGTGTTTTCACGCCTCTCCGGACGCCCAGGTCGTGCGAGACGCGGTGTTCGACGCCTTGGTGGAACTTGAGTTCCGGTTCGACATCACTCTGTTGGAGAAGTCCAAGGCCCAGCCCTCGATCCGCCCAACCGAACCGAAGTTCTACCAGTACGCCTGGTTTTTTCATCTCAGTCGGGCCGCCCCTCAGTTGTTCCACCAGGGCGATTCCATCCAGGTCGTCGCCGCTCAGATGGGAACCAGGAAGACCCGGGCTGCGTTCAGGGGCGCCGTGGACGATGTCATGGCCCAGTGTCTGCCCTTCCGCGCCAAGCGAGTATTGGCATTCTGGCGGGATGAGTCCGACTTCGGTCTCCAGGCTGCGGACTACTGCACCTGGGCGGTCACACGGAAGTGGGAGACCGGCGACGACCGGGCTCACAGACTGATCCGGAGCAAGATCAGGATCGAGAGTGACTACTTCGGGTACGGCACCGAGCACTACTACTGACGCACGAAACCCCAACCAACTAGGGATCATTCCCGAAGCCCAGGGGCTCTTTCGTCGATTGGGGTCGCACTGAAAACGTACCACCGTGTCAAGCAACTTGACAGCCCCAAAGCGTGTCGAGGTCATGACGGGCGGCCCTCCATGCCGGTCTCGCAATCAGCCCGTCGACTGCGGCCTGCTCGGACAACGCCTCGGCCGCGTCCAGAAGCGCAGACCGGGCACTGACGAGCAGATCGCCACTACCCCCTCCAGGACTGTTCATGTGCCCTCATCCATTCGATCAACTCGTTCGCCTCTGCGGGTGCCCGGCCCGGCCCGGTCATGAGGTCCACAGCCACCTGGGCCGGGCGGGCGACCGTGAGCCCTTCCAACGCGGTCATGGCGCGTTCCATGACGACGGGGTAAGTGGGTTCGATCAGCAGCACGTTCGCTCCCGCTTCGGTCGCGCGCAAGCCCCAGTTCGCCGCTGCACGTTCGACGTTTCGGACGTACACCATCGCCGACCTGGCTGGTGCGTAGGCAGCCCACGCTGCTGCTGCGACGGACCCGGTCAGCGCGTAGTCGACGTCCTCTTCCTCGCGCACCGTATCGAGAAGGTCCGACAGGCCCCGGGGAGCGATCCAATGGGACACGGCATTGGACCGGAGCAACTGATAGTCGTCGCTCCATCTGCGCAGAAGAGCTGCCCAATCGGACACCAGGAATCGCCGGTCAGGCAGCCGCTGCGCAAGTTCCTGATCTTCGAGAAACTGCATCACACGGTATACCGACCCCACCGAGGCATTGGCGACGTCGGCGAGTTCCCGCACACGCCATGGCCCGGGAAGATCGAGTAGCGCTCTGACTACCTTCGCTGCGGGTTCTCCCTTGAGGGTGCCCCTCGGGCGCCCTGGCCCCCGCCAGGGATCTCTTTCGGCACCACGATCCGAGACGAAGAGTGCGGGAACGGGGGATGAAACCCTCATATTGCCGGTCGCATCGATGTATGAAATGCCAGCCTCGTCGAGCCGCGCACGGTCGGCGGGCGCGAGATAGCGAGTCAAGACCAGGCACCCACTGTCCGGCACCTGGGCCATAGTGTCGCCGCACCTCTTCCGAAGCGCAGGTATGTCGCGAGCTACGACGGCGCTCTTGACGGTGACACAGAATGTTGCGGCACTCCCATCGGGAGCCTCGGCGACAATCAGAGAATCGGCTCCGCCAGATGTCGACGATGTAGCGCCCTGCCTGGTATCGATCTTCCACTCCGGCGGGAGTCTCTCGCGAAGTGTCTGGGACGCGGCATTGACGAGTTCCGCGTCCGAAGGGGGTCTCGAATCTATCGTCTTGCCGTTTATCATGTTCGGATAATAGCGCCGTTCCGCAGCCAACGGAAGCGGACAATTTGCCGAACACCGCCAGCGCGACGCGACTCAGCCCTCGCCGGGCCACACCACGTCCTGCACGACCTCGTTGCGCCGCAGGAACCACGGCGTGAACGGCGGGTCGAATCGGGCGTACCTGGGCAGCCCGGTGGCGACCAGCCCGGCCCAGCCGATCGCGGCCTCGAGCTCGGTCAGGTGACGTCGATAGGCCGACGCGCTCCACCGTCCGGAGTAGCGCACCGCTGCCGCGATCCGTTCGGGGACCTGCCTGACCCGCACCCGAGGATCGGTGGGCACCGGCGCAGTCGCGGCGGTGAGCGAGGCGGGCAGCACAAAGGCGACGATGTGCTCGTCGCCGTCGGCCTCGGCCTGGACCACGGGCGCGGTCATCGCGACCTTCTCGGAGCCCGGTGACTCCTGGACGACCGGTGCCGTCATGGCGATCGATCCGGCCGACTCGTTGTGACCGGTGATGTACCTGAAGAGCGCCCTGAACGCCTGGTTGCCGGCGCTGCCGAAGGACCCGTGAACGGACACCTCCGCCACCGCGTGGGAGGGGTACCGACGCAGCTCGAACTCCGGGTACCGCTCGAGGACCTCGTACGGCTGCTGCTCGGTCATGGATCGACGGTACGCGCGCGAGCGGCCAGTGGCGGCGCCGCGCGTCAAGTCACCGGAGACTGCCAGGCGAGCATGCCCCTGGGCGATGTGGTGCGGGTGGAAGTCGCGACGACGACTATGACGACGACAACGACAACGACGACGACGACGACGACGAGGTTCTCCGCCACCCCGCCCGACCCGCGGCTGCCGAGTGGCGCGGAACCTGCCAGGTCAGCCCGAGAGTCCGCGAAGCCAGTCGACGATCGCGCCGGCCAACTCGTCCGGGGCCTCCACCGGCAGCATGTGTCCGGTCTCGGGGATCTCGACGTAGGTCACGGGACCACCCACGTCACCCTTCGCAACAGCACCAGCCCCGGCGCCGCCCGACCCAGCCCCATTCGCCTCAGCCCACCGCCGCTGCTCCGCGGTGGGCACCACCAGGTCGTCCGACGCGCCCACGATCAGCACCGGGACACCGGCCTGCGCGGGAAACTCGCTGCGGTCGGGCCGCGCACCGATCGCCACCGAATGGGCGGCGAACCGCTTCGGCCCGTACACCCGCGCCGCGCGCAGCCGCTCGTCCCGAACCTCGGGATCGTGGCCGCGGTCGCCGTAATACACCGACTCCATGCCGTCGAGCGCGATCTCCTCATACGCCTCCGGACTCAGGCCTGCAGCGCGGTCAGCCCGCGCCCTCGCCGACTCCGGATCCTCAGCACCCACCGGGGCGGTGACCAGGACGAGTCCCGCCAGCAGCGACGGGTGCCGTTCGGCGAGATGCATCGCCACCACGCCACCGAGCGAATGCCCCACGAGGACGCTGCCGGGCGCGACCCGGACGGCGACCTCGTCGACGAGCGCATCGAGGTCGGCCTCGGCCGGAAGGTCCAGCGGCGTGGCGTGGACGCCGTCCGGCATCGCGCGCATGACCGGCGCCCACGTCTGCGCGTCACCGTGGAGGCCGGGGAGGAGGACGAGGTTCGTCATGGGAACCGACCCTACCCGCGGCTACCGCGAGCAGCTGGCGGCCAAGGAAACACAGGAGGAAACCCGAGAGGCACGATGACGACGACTACAACGTCCTCTCTCCCACCAAGTCTGCCGCCCCGAAATGCCCGCGGACGGGTCTCCTACTCCTGGCATGCCTCGGGAGAATCGTCGGCTTCGCACAGGTCGACTTCCGGCGCTTCACCGGACTCTGGCTCGACAGTCGGCTCGACAGTGGGCTCGACGGGATCCACCGTCTCTTCAGGCTTGTCCACCGCGGGAGCATTCTGGTCCTGGGCCGCAGCTGGGACACACCGGGGCCGGACGGCAAGATCTTCTCGGGGATGCTCAATCCGGACAAGCGCTCCACCTGGCTCTCGGACACCACCAGTCAGCCGGTCAGCAACTTCATGGGCTTCGGCATCAACCGCAAGGTCGAGCGCTACGTGGGGATCCTCGACGCCGAGAAGTTCGCGGGCATCAAGGTCTACCAGGGCCGCGGCGTGGGCGGCGGCTCGCTGGTCAACGGCGGCATGGCGGTCACGCCCAAGCGCAGCCACTTCGAGCACATCCTGCCGGGCGTCGACGCGGACCAGATGTACTCGACCTACTTCCCGCGCGCCAATGCCACCCTGGGCGTCAACCACGTGGACCAGGCGTGGTTCGAATCGAGCCCCTGGTACCAGTACGCCCGCGTGGGGCGGAAGACCGCGCACCGCTCCGGTTTCGCCACGACGTTCGTGCCCAACGTCTACGACTTCGAGTACATGAAGCGCGAGGCCGCGGGCACCGCGACGCCGTCCGCGCTGGGCGGCGAGGTCATCTACGGCAACCACGCCGGCAAGAAATCCCTGGACAAGACCTACCTCGCCCAGGCCGCCGCCACCGGGCGCCTCACCATCTCGCCCCTGCACCGGGTCACCGCCGTCGCGCCCGCCAACGGCGGCGGCTACCGGGTGACGATCGAGCAGATCGACGAGCAGGGCGCGGTGATCGCCACCAAGACCGTCAACGCCGACAAGGTCTTCTTTGCCGCCGGCAGCGTCGGCACCAGCAAGCTGCTCGTGTCGATGAAGGCGCAGGGCCTGCTGCCCAACCTGTCCTCGCAGGTCGGCGAGGGCTGGGGCAACAACGGCAACATCATGGTGGGCCGCGCCAACCACATGTGGGACGCCACCGGCTCTAAGCAGTCGACCATCCCCACCCTCGGGATCGACAACTGGAACGACCCCACCGCCTCGATCTTCGCCGAGATCGCGCCCCTGCCGGCCGGCCTCGAGACCTACGTGAGCCTCTACCTGGCGATCGCCAACAACCCAGAGCGGGCCCGCTTCCAGTTCAACTCCGCCACCGGCAAGGTGGACCTCACGTGGAGCACGGCGCAGAACCAGCCGGGGATCGCCATGGCCAAGCGCGTCTTCGACAAAATCAACAAGAAGGAGGGCACGGTCTACCGCACCGACCTGTTCGGCGTGTACAAGACCTGGGGCGACGACTTCACCTACCACCCGCTCGGCGGCTGCATCCTCGGCCGCGCGACCGACTCCCACGGCCGCCTCCACGAGTACCCCGGCCTCTACGTGATGGACGGCTCTCTGGTGCCGGGCAACGTGGGCGTCAACCCCTTTGTCACCATCACCGCGCTGGCCGAGCGGAACATGGACGCCATCATCGCCAGCGACCTGGGGTAGGCCGCACTGCGCCGGGCCCCGCGCCTCGGCGCAACGCGACGGGCCGGACCCTCGGGGGGTCCGGCCCGGGCGGGAGCGCTGTCAGGACCGATCGGCCACGTCGGGCCGCGGTGAGCCCTCCGCCCGACTCCGGCCGCGCCGGGTGGCGGCCCGGACCCCGACAACCACCAGAACCAGCGCGAGCCCTATCGCCGCGATGGCACCCACCATCGCCAGCCACGAGACCCCTTCATCAGGATCGGTGACCACCGAACCCGCGTCTGGGAAGGTGACCGTCTCGGACCTGGCGTCGTCCTTGAAACCACTCGTCAACTGCACTCGCGCATTCCACGGCCCTGCAGGCAGCGAAGCGCTGTCCGAGAGTTCGAACAGCACACGGCCCTCGGTAGCGGGTGCGATCGTGGCGACCTGACTCTCCACGGTCGATGCGCTGAGGCCGCCGGGCCCGTCGGTGAGATCGAGCGATCCGTTCAGGTCCACGGCGCGGCCACCGGTGTTGACGACGTGCGCCACCACGACGGCGGTGCCGTCAGGCGCCCGCTCGGTGGTGAGTTCCGAGATCGAGAAGTCTGCGGCAGGCCCGTTCCCCTCGCCGACGGAGAGGTAGATCCGTACTCCGACCCGGGAGATGCTCGTGATCCCGTTGGCATCGGTCCCGGTGGCGACGGCTGCCCACACCACCCCGTAGAACTCCCCCTCGGGCGCGTCGGGAGGAACGGTGATACGCACCGGGATGACGGCTTCCTCGCCGCTGCCGATCACGACCGGCGTCTGCCCCACGTCGGTCCACGAGGTGAGCGCACTCGTCCGGCCCTTGTCCGCCACGACGAACACCCCGTCCTCGATCGCCGCCGGGCCAGGGTAGACATCAACGGTCTGCGTCTGGTTGGTGCCGTTCGTCACCACGAGTTCCCGGGTGAGCTCGGAACCAGGCGGAACGTGGTCGACGATGTAGATCTGTGCGCGCGGGTCCCCGTCCGGGCCGACCCTCCCGTCGCCGATCCGGATGCCGATCGTTCCGCCTGCGGCGTCAGGCGGTTGCGCGGACGCGAGCGGCGCTCCCGGGAGGGTCACCACCAGCGCCAGGATCGCCACAGCCCACAGGGCGCTCAACGTTCGAACAGTGTTCATTACCCACCTCGGACAGGAGTGGTCGGGGCGGGCGATCCGACCGCCCCGACCATCACGCGGAAACCAATTGTTGTCAGGCGACCGACGTGGTCAGCGTGCCGGTGTACCGACCGGCAGCCACCGCCGGCAGTCGGTTCCCCGAGGCGTCCTCGATAGTCGGGAACTCCACCTTGATCTGAGGCGTCCACGACGTGTACTGCACCACCGAGTAGGTCTGCCCCGCACGCTCGAAGACAGGGGTCGGCTGACCGAGCGACACCCAGTCGGACGCGAGGTTTTCCCGGGTGCCGTTAGAGTCCCAGGTGGGTCCCGTGACCCGGTAGAAGACCTTGTCGGACGGAATCGTGTCCGTCCCGTTCTCCGCCGTGAGAGGGGTCATGGACACACTGGCGGTCCACGCACGGGGACGGACATTGGTCCTGTTGTCGGACACACCCGTCACCGTGCCGATGCCGGAGGAGACATCGGCCTGGGTGAGGCTCGCCAGCAGGCTGACCGATCCGGCCACGGTGACCGACAGGTTCCCGCCGGTTCCCTCGGGAACGTTCACCGTCACCGTGGTGGTGCCCTCGGCGGCGTGTCCGACAGCGGGGGTCACCAGCGCCGTTGCGGCGACCGCGAGCCCCGCCAGTGGTGCGACTATCTTGCGCATACTTGCTCCATTCTTGTTCGCCCCGGGTAATCCGGCGCCCGTTGCGCCGGCCGGTGGGTCGAGGGGGGTGGGACTGACCGGGCAGGGGGTCAGAGGCCGGCGAGGGACGCCGACGAGCCGGTGAGCGAGCCGAGCGATCCGGCTGCTGAGCCGCCCGGATCCGGTGCCGGAACGTCGGGGAACACCACTGTCTCGTCGATCCGGACCCGGGCATAGCCGTTGTGCACAACCCCGCGGGCGGTCCATGGACCGGCCGGAAGGCCGATACCGTCACCCATCGGAATTCGGATCACAGTGCTGGTACCCGGCGCCACCTCGACGCGCGGGACCGGCTTGTCCGGAACCCACCTGTTGCCCGGACCGTCGACCAGTCGCAGAGCTCCGGACATGGAGGAGGCGCGCGGTCCGACGGCCGTGGTCAGCACTTCGAGGGCCATCTCCCCACTGGCGAGTCGGGCGGGCCTCACCCCGTCCACGGTGAAGCTCGGCGCCGGACCATTGTTCCCGGTGACAGTGAGACGAACGCGCACTCCGGATCGCGCGGACCCGGTCTCAGCCCACACCACCGCGTGGTGCTCCGCGTCGGGCGCGTCTTCCGGAACCCTGACCACGAAGTCGACCACTGCGCTCTGGCCTGGGGAGATCCTCACCTGATCCTGTTCCAGAGTTATCCACTCCGATAGCGCGTTGGACCCGCCTGCCGCGTCGTCTACCAAGACGCCGTTCTCGGGCCACACGGCACCTGCGTAGAGCCGAATGTCGTTTGCCCGTGCAGATCCGTTGCTTACCCGCATTCGCTGGGTGATGGTCTGGCCGGGTGCGGCGTCGGCGAGCAGGACCCCGGAGTTTGAGCCGACCAACGACGTGCCCAGCCCCACCTCAACCGCCCGCGAGTCAGACGCCGGGAGTACCGCCACCGCCGCCACAGTGGCCGCAAGCCACATAGCTACCAGCCGCACTACTACGAGCTGCGTCACGGGACTCCTCCATGCCAGCGGGACATCTCGAGCGCCCCTCAGTTAATGAAGAGCAACTTAACGTTCAGCTGGTCATGTGTCAAAGGTCACACAGCATTCACCCGTCGGAGGCGGCCCGCCGCCCTGGGAAAGGGCACGCCTTCGTGCGGATAACGGCTAGTCAGAGGCCTGCCCGGGCCGCCACTTGCCCGCCACGAACGGGCTGGACTCCACATCATCCGCATAACATCGGAGTGTCTTTAGGTCGGACCACTGTCCGATTAGTGGAGCAGCAGCTACGCCCACGAACAGCATGCTGGACGTTGCTGCGGCAGCGGGGACGGAAAGCGCGGTCTGCTTCCCCGGCGATGGCGCCGCCGGCCACGCTGCGCGAGACCACCGGCGCCCGCGTAGGCGGCGCGGTATTCGCATCCGCATTAGTGATCACCAGTCCAGGTAGCCGCGGCGCCTGCAGTGGCCCCCGCCCGCTCGTGTGACTACCGAGAGCTTTGCACCGGGCCGCCGCCCCGAACTGCGCACATAGACGCTGGGAGCCCCTGCCCACCCGCGCCGACCGCTCGACCCGCAGGCTTTACATTCCTCTTGACGGGCGCCAAACCTGAAGTTATTTTATCGAAGTCACACTTATGTAACGTCCATCACATTCGCGCCGTGCTCCGAGACCGAGCTCAAATAGCGCGCAACGCGATGACCAGGGAACGTAAGCCGGCGGGCCCACACCACCGGCGTTCAAGCGCAGACGGACGCAGGTCCAGTCCGCCATGCACGTCACCCGGCACCGCGCCGTACGTCCCCCCGTCGAAAGGCTCACCATGCCCCGCCCCACCGCCCGCCGTACCGCCTCCGCCCTGACCGCCGCCCTGTTGGTCGCCGCGCTACTTCCCGCCACCGCCGCCACCGCGGTGGCCGAACCCACCACCACCGCGAACTGCGCCACCAGCCAGACCCGGACCTTCAGCTGGGCGGGCAGCGCCGGCTTCAAATACCACCTGACCAAGGAGGTGGTGGGCGATGGCACCGCGGCGCCGGGCGGGACTGTGACATTCCGGACCACCGCGAGCGGGGCGGGGGCCCTGGTGACCCGCCTCGAGGATTTCCACCCGGAGGGCTTCGTGTTGGTGAGTGCCCGCGAGAGCGTGTGGAAGGTCGTCGGCGGGCAGACCTGGACCACCGTCACCGACGACGTGCGCACCAACGCGGCCACGTCGTCGGTGTACCGGGAGAGCGCGGGCTGGACCACGGCGGGCGGCGCGCACGCCACGCTGGAGACCACTTACCGCGTCCCGGCCGACGCCACCCCGGGTGACGTGCTGGACACCGGCGCGGGCATGACGCTCGTGCTGGCGGATGGCAAGAAGGTCGCCAACCCCATCGGCACGTGCGTGACCATCCGCGAGAAGAACGCGGCCGAGCAGGTCGCGGGCAGCCTCGACGGGCTGGGCCTGGGGTCGCTCAGCGCCGGCTCCGCGACCCTGGAGGGGATCGCGGGCAGCCCCGCGACGTTCTCCGCCGACCTCATCAACCAGATCGACGTGGGCCAGATCCTCGCCGGGGCGGCGGGGAGCTGACCCACGGCCCGTGCCAGGCGCGCCCGGGGTAGGTGACGACGACGAGCTCGTCCATTCCTCCCCGGGCCCGCCGTCCGCGGACGATTCAGATCTGCCCCCGACCCGCGCGGCGCCACGGTGGGACCCCGCATCCTCTGCCCAGAATCTCCGCAGGGCCGCGGCGCACCCCGGTAAGCATCGCACCGCCGAGCGGTCGCAAACGCCCACGTTTTCCCAAGTCGCCGACGACGCAAACTTGCACTTGCGACCACTTCGGTGCGGCGCGTCTCCCTACTCAGTGAGCAAAACCAGGCGGCAGACAACGTGCTTCACTTGGCCTGCAGCCTCAACGAACGAAACGCACTGCAGCGCACAAGCGCATCGGTGCACCGGCTAAAGGACGCCCGTGATGTCGTCTCTACTGGGCGCCTTCTCTGCCTCCCAGATGCGAGCGTAGGTCTCCGACACCATCGGCCAGATCAACCGCACCCCGGTTTCGACCGAATTGACGGACTCAGCGAGTTCTCCAAGCAGAACGAACTCGTGCGGGATAACTCTCCTTGCGCTGTCGCGGCGCCCTTCGGGGTCGGGGAAGCGCAGTGCGGCGACCGACCCGTCGTGGCCGAAGGCCGACGCACTGCTCGCGAGACCTTGAAACGCCTTCTCATACGTGGACAAAGGGTCGCCGATCCCGGCGTTCAATAGAAATCGGAACCCCCAGTGCCGACCTCTGGTGGCCCAGATGAGTTGAGAGTACGAAGAGCCAACAGAACTCACTTTCGAGTCACCAGCGTCTTCTCCGCCACGCCTTGCTCCATGTCGAGCTTGAACTGAAGAAGTGTGGCGCGCAGGTTCTCGTGCCGTGAACGAGCCTGCTCATTCATCTCTTTGAGTTTCGGCCCCGCCACACGCACCGCCTCCGCCAAGTAGGGCAATGCTGAGGCAACGAGCGCCGCTCCCTTATTCCCCATGGCGACCTTCCCGAGGATCTTCTCGACGGTCTTGTACTTGGCTCCCGTGAGTGCAGCAGCGATGACGTCGGCGCCATCGGCCAGCGAGTCGACAACCTTCCACGGTACCGAGAATTGCTCTTGCCACTGGACCCGTCGCTCAAGCGGCAAGAGCGACGCGATCGGCAGAACCAGATCGAGCCCAACTCTTTTGGCTACATCAATTTCCACTGCGTCGTCCGCGTCTGCCGTCAGCTCGAATTTCGCCGACGAAAGAAGGATGAAATCCTCGCCGATTGAAAGTGCCTCCGGCGTCTGGATCAGCTCTCCGATAGATGAACGAAGCCGGTCAATCTCGCCTGCGACCTTGCGGATGACGAGATCGCGGAACACGTCCACGTCCCAGTCCGGAAGCAGATCGGACTTAGACAGCGCGAATATCCAGATCCTGGGGAACTCAACGAGAGGACCGTCCGCGTCCAGCAATGCGTCTTTCGTGCGCAAAATGCTAAGGCGGAAGTTGTTCAGGAGGGACTTAAGATAGAGCTCTTCTTCGCCCTGGTAGTCAAGAAGCTTTTGACCATCGACAAGGAGAAGTGCGACATCCGACCGCAGAAGGTTCAACCAGGTTTCAGTGCGCCGACTGCTCTCCTCCTCGCTGCTAGGGTCTTCTGTGAACCACTCGCCGGGGTAGTCGTGCCATGCGAGACGGAGTTCATCGAATGGCCGCTTTTTCGATTCATCGCCGTCCCCAGCTTTGAGTTTGACGGAGAATTCGTAGGTCGTGCTGTCGAACTTCGTAGTAAGCGGCGTACGCGCCTCGTCTCGCATGCCCAAGTAGTTCTGGTACAACCTGTGGCCTTGGCCCGTCTGAAGCGCGACGAGATCCCAGAGGTCGTTCTTATAGCTGCCCTCTTGGGTGGGGCCGAAGAACGACGACACCAGAACAGTCTTCCCGGAGCCCGACTCGCCGAAGACTGCGACGTGTTGCTCTCTGATCCGCGGGTATTTCGCCATTCCAAGAACGTAGCGCATCACTCTGACATTGATTGGGAGACCATCATGTTCCAGTGGACGAAGAACTCACTCCGCGACCGGCGTCGCGTCATCGTACCGAGATCGCGCACTCTGGTCCCCCCCGGTGATGTCGATGGGCGCTAACGCCAGCAAAGGTTTGTAGAACGATCACTTCCTGGGCCGCGACACCGTCAGCATCAAAGTCTTCCTCAATCGCTCACCCGTGCCCCGCGTGACGCTGCAAAGCGGTCACCCACGCCCGTGTTGTCCCGGTTCCGCACGGCCGCAAACCTGCACTCGCGGCCACTCGGCGCAACCCTCCTCCCCGCCAAGCGGACAGGCCCAGTCCGTAGCCGCCCCTAGCGTGGAAACCGCACGAAGTAACCCGCGCAAACGAGCGCGACCGGCAGAACGGACCCCATGAAGATCGCCGTCACGACCCCTCAGGGCAACGTGGGCCGCCACCTCACGCGCATGCTCATTCGCGCCGGGGTCAGGCCGGTCCTGCTCACCCGCCACCCGGACCAGATCCCCGCCGACGTCGCCGAGCACGCCGAGCCGAGGCAGGCCGACTCCCGCGACGCGGGCCAGGTCATCGCCGCGACGGCCGACGTCGGCGCCCTCTACTGGGTCGACCCGCCCGCCGAGTCCCCCGATCCGCTGACCGACTATCGCCGCGCAACAGAGTCCCTCGTCACCGCGATCGAGGCGAACGGGATCGGCCGGGTCGTCTTCCAGAGCAGCGTCGGCGCGGAGAAGCGCCACGGCGCGGGCGAGATCGACGGTCTCGCCGCCACGGAGGTCGCCCTCGACCAGTCCGACGCCGCCGTCACCCACCTGCGCTGCGGCTACTTCTTCAGCAATCTGCTGTTCGAGGTGGAGTCGCTGCGGGCCGGCCGGCTCCAGACGGTGCTGCCCCTCGACGCGCCCATGAGCTGGGTCGCCCCGCGGGACAGCGCGCAGGTCGCGGCGCTCACCCTGCTCAACCCCGGGTGGCGCGGGCGGCGCGTGCAGGCCGTCCACGGCCCCGAGGACCTGTCGTGGGCCCAGGTCGCGCGGGTCCTCACAGAGGAGCTGGGCCGCGAGGTCCGCGTCGAGCGCATCACCGACGAGCAGATGCGCGCGCAGTTCCTCGGCGCGGGCATGCCGCCGGCCTGGGCGGACGCACTCCTCGGCATGTCGACCGGCCTGCGCGACGACTTCGTACCCGAGCAGGCCCGCTCGATCGTCACCACCACACCGACCCGCCTGCGCAGCTGGGTCCGCGAGGAGCTCGCCCCGCTCGTATAGTCACCGCCCGCCGCCTCGCTCTCCCGCCGCGACGGGCCACGCGTGGAAAGGTGCGACGACGACGAGCCCCACCACCCCCGACCGACCCGCAGTCCCCGGATCCGCGGGTCCGGCCGCGTCATCCAGTGCTGGAGCGCCTCGGCCCCCGGACCGGCCGCCCGCACAGACCCTCTGACCTGCGGTGCCCTGAATGGGGCTTTCAGGGCACCCCAGGTCAGACGGGTGCAGCTGATGTGTCGCCCCGCCGCTCAGCCGACCCGGCCGAGGACCGCCGCGACCCGGTGGCGCGAGCGCACGCCGAGCTTGCGCAGGATGTTGGAGACGTGCTCCTCCACCGTGCGGCGGCTCAGCACCAGGTGGTCGGCGATCTGCTGATTAGTGGCGCCGTCGGCCAGGTGCCCGGCGATCTCCCGCTCGCGTGCGGTGAGCGGGGCGTACGCGGACTCAGCGCGCCGAGCGCGAAACTCGGCCAGCTGCTCGGCGACCATCTGCAGGTGGACGGGCATCCCGAGCCGCTCGTAGACAGCCACCGCGTCAGACCACAGCGCCTCGGCCCGCTCCGGCTCCTCACCGTTGATCAGCCCGGCCAGCAGCACGCCGAGGAACGCCACCTGGCTGTCCAGCCCGTGCCGGCGGCCGAGCTCGCGCCCCTCCTCCAGTAGGCGACGGGCGCCGGCGGGATCCCCGGTGAACATCGCCACGGTCGCGGCGTCGGCGAAGCGCATCGGGGTCATCGCGTCGGCGGGCTCGCGGACCATGACGTGCGGCACCGGCTCGCCGAGCATGGCGGCCGTGCGGGCGAGCGTCGACTCGACCGTGCGCCGCCACCACGGCACCACCGGACGCGGCGCGTCCCGCAGCGCCTGCACGCGAGCCCGCGCGAGGTCGGGATCCCGGTGCCAGAACGCCGACAGCAGCTGGCCGTTGCGCGCCATCGCCACCATGTCCGGGACGCAGAACCGCTCGGCGGCGGCGATCGCCTCGTCGGCGGCGGCATCGGCGTCGTCCAGACGCCCCACCTGGATGAGCGCATACGCCAGCACGCAGCCGAGCCCGGGCTGCGGCGCGGCCCGCCCGAACCGGCGCGCCACGCGCAGTCCCCGCTCGGCCAGCTCTACGGCCACCCGGAAGTCGTCGAGCATGTACGCCGACCAGCCGGCGGCGGTCACCGCGTCGAGGATGTCGCGCAGGTCCTCGGCCGGGGCGTCGAGCAGCACCCTCGCGACGCCCGCGAACTCCGTCCGGGCCGCCGCGACCTCCCCGCTGTTGAGCAGCCCCACCGCCCGGAACGCCCGCGCGGCGGAGGCGAACGGCTCAGAGCCGTCGAGCAGGTCGTTGAGCATGGCGTCCGCCGGGATGGACCGGTCGAGCTGCGGGTTGGTGGCGGTGAGCTCGAGCAGCAGTTCGGGCCGGGGCACCGCGCCGCGGGCGGTGAGGACCTCGTGCGCATCGGCCGGGCGACCCGACATCCGCAGGGCGTGGGCGTAGAGCACGCGGGCCTCGGGACCGACCCGGGGGTCGTCGATCAGCGCCGGCAGCGCCTCGATCGCCCTGTCCGGCTGGCCCATGATCACCTGCGCCCGCGCGCGGACCAGATCGCACCGCCGACCGAGGTGCCCCGCCGCCGCAGGGGCCATACCGGAGGAGCCCGAGCCGGGGTGCCCCGCCGCCGCAGGCGCCGCGCCACGGGAACCCGCCGCCGCGCCCCCGATCCCCGCCAGCCAGCGCTCCACCACCTGCGGGTCGGAGTCGGCGGCGCGCTCGGCGGCGTCGAGGATCACGCCGATCTCCTCCGGGGTGGCCGCGGGCCCCAGCGAGGCCAGGTGGCCGGCCCGGGCGAACGCGTCCTGGCCGGGCAGGGCGGCGGCCGCCCGGTGCAGCGCAGCGCGCTCGGCCGCGGGCGCCCGCGAGTAGGCCGTGAACCGCACGAGCGGGTGCAGGGGCTCGGCCGCCCACGTCGAGACGAGGCCCCAGTCGCGTAGGACGACCAGGTGCCGGCCCACGTCGACGACGCCGGCCACCGCCCCCATCTCGTCACCGCTGGCCACCGCCTCCGCCTGCGCGACCATCCTGGTCACCGCCTCCAACTGCGCGGGATCGGCGCTGCCGAGCACGGCGATCGCGGTGAGGGTGCGCCGCGCGCCCGGGTCGAGCCGGGCCAGGTCCGCGCCGACCACCGAGCTCAACGCATCACTGCCCGCCCCCGCACCCTCGTCCAACACGTGCTCGAGCGTGGTGGCGTGCGGGTTCCGCCGAAATGCGCTGATCAGCGTGCGGGCGAACAGCGGATTGCCGGCGGCGGATTCCACGACGGTCCGGCGCTGCCGGGGATCGAGGTCGGTGGCGAGAGCGGCGACCTCGTCGTCGTCGAGCGGTCCCACGGTGAGGTGCTCGATGGTCGCGCCCACCCGCCGCGCGGCGTCGATGAGGGACGTGGGCGTCATCCCGGTCCGGTAGGCCAGGACGGTGCCGGCGGCGTGCGGGAGGACGGCGGCGAAGAGGCGCAGGGAGGCGGGGTCGATCCACTGTGCGTCGTCGATGATGAGCAGTCGGGGGCTCGCCTCGAGGAACCGACAGCACTGTCGGTGGATGGCGGCCGGGGAATGGTCGGCTACGACGCGCTCGAGATCCTGGTCGAACAGCCGCTCCACCAGTTGCCGCGCGGCCGCGAGGGGTGTCTCGGTGTCCGGGTAGGGGTCGCCGCGCAGGAACAGCGTCGGCCGGTCGAGCTCGGCGAGCGCGCTGAACAGCAGGGCCGTCTTCCCGGAGCCCAGCGGGCCCTCGATGAGCGTCAGCTGCGGCGGGCCGGACCCACCCGCCTCCAGCTGCTCGGCGAGCCACTCGAGTTCAGTTGTCCGGCCCTGCATCGCTCCCCTGCCCCTGTCCCGGGGTTCTCTGTCCTCGCGGGCCCGACGCGGCGGACCCCTTGGTGACAGTGAACCTCAGGACAGGCTGCGGGAGTGGGGATTACCGCACTTGCTCGTAGTAGCCGACGCCGACGCATCCGTCGTAGCGCCACGCGCCGCCGGTCCAGGTGAAGCGGTGGATGGTGGGGTCGCCGCCGCCCTGGTAGTAGGCCTGCTCGCCCTCGGTCCCCTGATGGGTCGGCTCGGGCGGCAATGTGATGGCGTTGGCCGTTCCCGCTCCGGCCAGAGCGATGCCGGTGGCGGTGGCCGCGGCCAGTGGCCCTCCCGCCAGTGCCCGTCGAATCCTGCTGGTCATAGTGCCCTCCTGGTGGCTGGTGCTTCCACGACCCAGTGTCTCGGCGCCGACCGGCCCCGGGTACCCGTAGCGCTACGGGTTTTCGGAGCGCCGCGCGGCTGCGGAGGGTCGCCGGATAAGAGAGGGGTCACCGTGGGGTGACGGGGGAAGACCGCGGGACGACGACGACAAGGTCATCCCCACCCGCGCCCCGCATCACGCGCCGAGGCGCGACATGCTGGGTGGGTCCTCGACGGGGAGCCCCGCGATCGAGCGGATGGGCGGCCTGCCCGGGCCGCCGGATCGCGCTGCGCGTTCGGCCCGGTCTCACTCCTCGCAGAGGCAGAACGGGTGCCCGACCGGGTCGAGGTACACCACGAATCGCCAGTCGAGGCTGGGCTGGTGCTCGTGCCGCCGGGCGCCGGCGGCGAGGACCGTCGGCTCTGCGTCCGCGATCGAGTTCACGTGGAAGTCGAGGTGCACCTGCGAGGGGACCGGGCCGTCTGGCCAGGTGGGCGCGAGGAAGTCGGGGACGGTCTGGCAGGCGAGCGCGAGCGCGCCCGACTCGCCTTCCGGCGGCAGGACGTCGACCCAGTCCGGATTCCCGCCGTCGTGTATCCGCCAGCCGAGCATCGACGCGTAGAACTCGGCGAGCTCGCGCGCGTTGGGACAGTCGAGGGCGACGACCACACGCCCCGCGCTGATGCCAGCCATGGCACCAAGCTACGTCCTAATCGGCGGACTCTGCAGGTGGCTCGCCCCGTCAGTTTCCCAGAGCAGCGTCGGGGCGAAGGGGCGAGAACCCTCTCGAAAGAGCTTAAGGACGTCTACGTAGGGCGCATCACCGACCAGTAGCTGCTCGAGCGGTACCTCGGCGCGGGCATGTCGCCCGCATGGTCGGGCGCACTCATCCGATTTTCGACCGGCCTGCACGACAACTTCGTGGGACAAGCCCGTTCGATCGTCACCGCCGAGACCGTCAGAGAGGAACCCTGGCGATCCGCCTCCCGCCACCTCCGGCAGCGCCGACCGCTGAACAATTTAGCGCAAACGAGCTCCTACCCACCGGGGCCCTCGCCCACCGGGGCCCTCGCGCACCGATGCCCCCTCACTCCTCACGGAAGCTCACAGCAAGCAGTCGAATCAACGTCAAATAATTGGAGTGCCAGCTCGTCTCAGTCGCGCGGCCGTGGAGCCTCGAAAACTCTAGTAGTTCCCTTACAAAGTTCCTGTCTCAACTAGGCTCGTCCAAGCTGGCACGGATCGCGATCAGCGCGATGGTCTCAACGAGAAGAGATAGCTTGTGACATCAATCCGCGATATTGATTTGGTCGATTTTTGCAGTCTCGACTCCACCAATCAGGCTCACCTGCCAGCCTTACGTGACCGCATCGCCGATGGGCAAGCTTTGACTCTATTCATTGGCGCGGGCGTATCGATGAACTCTGGCCTCCCAAGTTGGAGCGCCCTAGTCACTAGACTCATCGACAGATTGGCCAAGCACTCTTCGCTAGACGAAAAGTCTGTCAAGTCATTAGACGAGAGCAGTGCCGACCTACAAAGGAAAGCCGAAGAGGCGTTCGCACTTCTTCGCAGCGCTCGGCGGGGAGCAACACTGCAGAGCCATGAAATCGTCGCCGAGACACTTTATGAAAGCAATGAGAGCTGTCCGCCCCCCGGCCCCCTTGCGCAGTCATTGGCGAGACTACTGAGGGTTCGAGGATTCGTCGATACGATTGTCACAACGAATTACGACACAATCCTAGAAGCGGCAATCGAAAAGGAACTGAGACTTGCAGGCAACCCCGCGCCTCGGATCATATCGAAGACCCTCGAGAAGGAGTTCGCATATTCCGCCGACGAGCTGACCCCTTTGTCTGAGCTCTGCGAACTCCCCGCGAGCCCCGATGAGACGATCGTGGTACTCCACCTCCACGGTCTCGCTTCCAAGAAGTACGGAGTTGTCAAAGCCGAAACTCCATTCCTTCTTTCAGAAGCCGACTACCTACAATATGAAGACGAAATCCATAGCGTAGTGCGAGACGCACTCGAAAGAAGGGATTCGATAATAGTTGGCATGAGCATGACTGACCGAAATTTGCTCAAGCCTCTCCACTCCAGCGCTACTTGTAACAGCGGGCGAAAGCATGCCCAATTCAGTCATTTCATTCTCAGCACGCTGCCACTGCGAGACAGTCGCCAGACCCGAATTTCCGCAGACATCGGCAAGGCGACGGCCCTCTACCTCGAAACCAACCTTAAAACCAAGCCAATCCTCCTCAAGTCAAGAGCGCAAGTAAATCAGCTTGCGAAAGACCTCGCACTATGGAACCAAGTAGCCAAACGGGAGGAATCCGCGGCAATCAACCTGGACCTCGATGCTGCGAGCAGTGAGCGAGAACTCCTACACGAACTGCACCGAAACTTAAATGACGACGAAATCCGAAAGAATGCGCAGCTAGCCCTTAGGGATGAGCAGCGAGCCATCTCTAAGATCATCGAAAGCGTGGCCAGCTACGGAAATGACGAACTCTTTGCGCTTTACTTCTGGGCGAGACACTGCGAACCCGCGCCGCCTGACCCCGAAACCTTTCGCCCAGCAGGTTATGCGATTGAACTCATGCTTAACTCCTTTCAGTTCTCGCAAGATCGCGATCTCACACGAAAGAACATCCGCATAACCGAAGACTCTAAGTTCACCGCCGCCAAAGCAATGTATCAAGGCGTAGCAGTATGCGATCCTCTACAACCCGGACAATCCTCGACGCTATGGTCGAGCATTCTCGCCGTGCCGTTTGCTATAAAAGGCACTAGAACACAGGGACACCCGATCGAAGCCGACCTCGTCGACGAGATCCCCATCGGAGCCATCACGCTCAACGCAGCCTTCAAAAAGGTAGTTTCAAATGCAAATCAAGACGAAAGTGGATCTAACACGAGCATTCTTCAACGGTTGAGCCCGAACGAGAGACTAACGATCGAGCGAGCGCTAGCTGATGCGGCACAGACAACTTTGCGGCACCTTCTCCATGTCGCCCGAATTAGTTAGGAGATCGTTCAGTCACCCCGCGCACGGCTTAATTCTTCGACGCCCTCACGCCTATTTTTTTCCTGATGGCGAACGGGCTACATCGCCATCTGGTGCCTGACCGGCCGATCGCTTCATCTGCGCTCGCGATTCGATCGGTGGCCAGAAGGCACCCCCGTTTTCGTCCGGAATTCCTAATCCACCGAGCATCTGGTGCCATCCTGACAAAGCAGAGGTCGCCCTCGATGACACCTGCCGCTAGATCGTCATCGTCACGCAGCTCGGAACCGGACCCGCAGTCGCCAGCACAGGACTAACCGGCCGGGTCAGCCCGCGGGAATCAGGTGCACCACTCGCTATCGACGCGACCACCCCTCGCCGGACGATCACCTCGTCCCACCCCGCGCGACCCACCCTCGATGTGCAGCCGCCGTCCCGAGAGGTGTCCGCCATGAGCCGCCCGACGTCCGTCGCCCCCACCCGTCCCGCGCCGCGCAGCGGCCCGATCCGCCGCGAGCCCGCGCCGAGCGACCGCACGTCCGTCCCCACCCGACCGCCCATCTCCCGCCCCTGGCAGCTGTGGCTGGTCCTGGCCCTGTCGGCGGCGCTGGTGACGCTGCTCGTGCTGCGCGGCGTCGTGTAGGCCACGGCGATCAACCGCTTCCTCACCGACTCGTGGCCGGCGGTCGACGGGGCGGCGGGCCTGGCGGCGTCGTCGGCCGGCTGGATCATCGACACCTCGTTCGTGGTCGCCACAGCCTGGGCGGCGATCGCGATCTGCACCTTCACCGGCTCGCGCGCCGGGCGAGCGGTCTACACCGCACTCCTGGCGGGCAGCACGGTCATCGGGCTGTGGAGCGCGGTGGCGCCTCAGGCCGCGGCGCTGGGCAGCGGCGAGCTCATCCTGGCCGCGGCGCACCCCACATTCATGTCGCTCACCTCCCTCGCGGTGGCGCTCGTGGCCATCGCGGTCCTGGCGCTGCTCTACCGCCCGGACGTCAACGACTACTTCCGCGCCCACTCCCCCGTCACGACCGGCCAGCGGGACCGCGACCCCCTCGAGCCGGCACTCCCCCAGACTCGCAACGAAGCACCGCTCACGATGAGTAATCCGGCTCTTCGCATCTGAGTGTGGGTGAGGGCGACACGCCGGTGAAGCAGTAGGGAGCAAGAGGGTCGAGGCCCTGAAGGATTGGAAGTACCTCTACACCCAATCCCGAAGGGGCCTCGACCCATGTCTGAGCCTATCGGGTGCTGCCGGCCTGCCGCTGGCGCCGCACCTTCGTCTCGTTGTTCCCGCTGCGATGTTCTCGTCGGTCTCGATGACGTGTACGTCCTTGATGCGCGCATGGTCGACGAGCACCTGGAGGTGACCGTC
>NZ_UNRI01000011.1:0-53305 GCF_900537145.1 Dietzia sp. Alg238-R159
ACGCATGGCCCAGGACCTGGACGAGCAGGTCGCGGCGTTCCGGCACCGCCGCCTGGACGAGGCCGGGCCGTTCACCTTCGTCACCGCCGAYGCGTTGACGATCAAGGTCCGCGAGAACAAGCAGGTCGTCAAGGCTTCCGTGCTGCTGGCCACCGGCGTCAACGGCGACGGCCACCGCGAGGTGCTGGGCATACAGGTCGCCACCAGTGAGACCACGGCCTCGTGGAACACCTTCTTCGCCGACCTGGTTGCCCGCGGCCTGGGCGGGGTGCGGCTGGTGACCTCCGATGCCCACGCCGGGCTCATCGAGGCGATCGCGGCGAACCTGCCCGGCGCCGCGTGGCAACGCTGCCGCACCCACTACTCGGCGAACCTCATGGCCGTGTGCCCCAAGTCCATGTGGCCGGCCGTGAAGGCGATGCTGCACAGCGTCTACGACCAGCCCACCGCGGAGGCGGTCAACGCGCAATTCGACCGGCTGCTGGAGTACGCCGAGCACCGGCTGCCCGAGGTCGCCGACCACCTCGGCGACGCCCGCGAAGACCTGCTCGCCTTCACCGCATTTCCCGACGACGTGTGGCGACAGATCTGGTCCAACAACCCCACCGAGCGGCTCAACCGCGAGATCCGCCGCCGCACCGACGTCGTGGGCATCTTCCCCAACCGGGATGCCATCGTCCGCCTCATCGGCGCCGTCCTGGCCGAGCAGACCGACGAATGGGCCGAAGGCCGCCGATACCTCGGCCTAGAAGTGCTCAGCCGCTGCCGGCTCACCCTGACCACCAACACCGACACCAGCCAGGCGACGGAGGTGAGCACCGATGAACTGATGCAACTACCCGCCTGACCACCAACGAAGGATCAAAAACGAGTTACACCACTACCAGGGGCTTGACCAATGAGGTGCGCGCCCCCCGGTCAGCCCAGTTTTCCGACAGGCCCGTGCAGCCGGCTCCCGTCGCCGTGGTGATGCGCAGGGTGATCGGACAGCCGGCACGATTACTGTTTGGCAGGTGAAACGGTTCTCTCGCATGCTCAAGCCGGGATGGTTGATCACCCTTCTGTTCATCAGCCTCTTCGCCTACCTGTGCTTCACGATGCTTGCCCCCTGGCAGTTGAACAAGTACGAGGATCTCAAGGCACGCAATGCCAGCTCGTTGAGAGCAGCGTGGCAGGGCCGGTTCCGTTGGACGAAGTGATCCGGCGGGAGGGATCTCTCGGTGATTCCGAATGGCATCTGGTTACTGCGCGCGGAAGTTACCTGCCCATGGAGGATGTCCTGTTGCGGATGCAGTCCGTCGACGGTGAACTCGTGTACCAGGCACTTCGTGCATTCCGCACCGACAGTGGTGACTCCCTGCTCGTCAACCGCGGATGGGTCCGCGTCGGCGACGACAACGCGGTCCCAGACTTCCCGTCCGCGCCGACGGGCCAGCTGACCATCATCGCCCGCCTCAGGATCCCGATGGATGCTCCCGCCCAACCCATCGTTCTGCACGATTGGAACATGGTGCGCAACATCGACCCCCCCGTCATCGGGGACCTCCTCGGCACCGACCTGTCGCCCTATTATCTCCAGCTCGCCGGTGGGCAGCCCGGGTCTTTGGAACCGATGCCACTGCCGTCCACCGAGTCAGGTCCGTACTTGTCGTACGGCCTGCAGTGGATGGCCTTCGGGGTCCTCGCTCCCATCGGCCTGGGCTACTTCGTGTGGAGCGAGATACGTCAGCGCCGTCGTCTGGACGACGAGGACAACGATGCCGCCGCGGCGCGGCCACGCAAGGGCGGGAACCGGGCAGCAGGTCCCGGGCAGGACACCACAGCGTCGCAGGCCCCGTCGGGCCCTCCCGCGGCCACGGTTGGAGACGATGGTCCATCGGACGAGGCCGCGGACTCAGACCGGCTCGTAGCGGCGGCCATGCGTGATCGCTACGGTGACCGGTTCGCATCCGAGTATCGACGCAGCTCGCGTGGAGGCAACCGCGCCTGATCGTCTGCGACAGCAGTCGATAGCTGTACGAGGAGTTGGACAGCGGGCGGGGGACCGGGTCCGAGAGCCATCCGGCGTGCGCTGCTTTGATCTGGGAGCGCCTGCGCAGACTGCGGTGTGCCGCCCCCGAGTGAGCCGAGGACTGACTCGCGGAACGCGATCTGCTGTTCGGCGAGCGTTTCTAGACGAGGGTGGTCCAGTAGTCCCAGAAACGGTGCGTGATGAGCAGCAGGACAAGTAGGTACCAGGCGGTAAGTATCGCGCCCCGGTATTCGGTAACTACGGCGATGAGGCGCGCAAGACCCGCCGAATCGCTGCGGCGTAGTGGCTGAAGATTGCACAGGGTGCAGTACCAGAAGATCGGTATGGTCACCGCCCAGACGATCATGCAGTACGGGCACAGGGCACCGATGCTGTACAAGCTTTGGTAGATGAGCCAGTGGATGAACACCACCGCGAAGGTGACGCCTACTTGGATGCTGGCCCACAGCCAGCGCTGAAATGCTCCCCCCGCCAGGAGCGCAGCACCCAGGGCCGTGGTGGCGGCGAATCCGGCGATGCCGATGATCGGATTGGGGATGCCAAAGGCCTCGGCCTGCGCGGTGGTCATCACCGACCCGCAGGACAGGACAGGGTTGATGCTGCAGGACGGGACGTAGCCCGGGTTCTCGATCAGCGCGATCTTCTCCACCAGCAGCACTACCGCCGCGACCAGGCCGATGAGCCCACCAACGATCAGCACCACCGCGAGCCTGCGGTGGGGGTACTGATCCGGGCCGGCGTTGGTGGAGTGTGCGACCGGGGTGGCTGAGCTATTCGAGGGCAGCATTGATGCTGTTCTCGAGATCGGTGACGCTGGTCGGCTCGAGGCGCTCCCCGTCCAGGAAGAAGGTCGGCGTGCCACTGACCCCGAGGCTCTGACCGTCCTGCTTGCTCTGCTCGATGCGCTCGAGGGTGGCCGGGTCGTTGTATGCGCTCTCGAAGCGCTCCATATCTAACCCCAGTTCCTCGGCATAGCCGAAAAATGTGTCCATTTGCGGGGTTTGTTGGTGGCCCCACTGCTCGGGAGTGTCAAACAACTTGCGGTACATGGCCTCGAACCGGCCTTGCTCGGCGGCGGCCTCGGCGGCCAGGGCCGCCGCCATAGAGTTGTCGTGCAGGGGCATGTGGCGCACCACGAACGTCACCCGGTCTCCGTACTGCTCGCGGAGGTCCTCAATTGTCGGATAGAGCGCGATGCAGGCTTCGCATTCGAAATCGAGGAACTCAACGAAGACGGCGTCACCGCCCTCAGACAGTCGGGGACTGTCCTCACGCACCAACACTCCGGTGCCCGGACTGTCATCAGGACGTGCCTGCTCGGAGCCGGAATCGTTCCCGGCAGCCAGTAAGGCCACCACCAGGACGACCAGCGCAGCCGTGATCAGCGCTAGCGAGAGCTTCAGATTCTTACTCAACAGATTGTCCGCTTTCTAACTCATGCGTGCCCCGACGTGATCACTGGATGATAATCGGGCAGCCGTTGCTTCGGCGGTGAGGCGGGCAACCGGAGCGCGATCGACCCACGAGACGAAGGCGGCCCAGACCCGAATCGAGCGGGACGGCGACCGTAACTCCCGGTGGTTGCGTGCGGCTATCCCTCCAATGCGCTCTCGCCGACGTAGCCGCCCTCGTGGCACCCCGGTGGGATCGCGAAAACGGCGGAGCCGATCGGGACCGTCCAGGTGTTGAGCATGTCCTGCTCTGCCAGTCGCTGCTGGATCGGCACGAACTGACGTACCGGGTCGGCCTGGTAGGACGCGAACAACAGACCAGAATTGCTGATCTGGCCGGAATCCGGGACATCGTCATAGTTGTACGGTCGTCGCAGAATCGTCTCGGCCCGGACCCGCGGCCGAGCCCGGGCCATGTGTGACTCGGTGGGGATGACGGTCAACCCGGTCTGGTCAATCGCCTCGAAGTCAGCGGGATCGTGTTCAGTGGCACCGGTCAATGGCGCGCCCGAGTCGAGTTTCCGTCCGATCGTGAGCTCACGGGAGCTCCGTTCGATCTCCTCCCAGGTGTCCATCGTCATCCGGATACGACGCAGCACCAGGGAGGTACCGCCCCGCATCCATCGCCGGTCGGCGCCATCGGAGTACAACAACTGGTCGTAGTCGGCATCGGCCGGCGCGGGATTGGCGGTGCCGTCAATCTGCCCGAAGAGGTTGCGTTGTGTCTGCCCGGACGGGTCGGTGCCCACGGCACGACGGAACCCTCGCTGCGCCCACCGCTGAAGAACCGCGTCGCGAACACCCGAGGACAGAATCCGGGCCGAGTGGGCGACGGTGAGCGGATCGTCGGCACAGACCTGCAGCAGCAGATCGCCGCCGGACCACCGGTCCTCGAGCCGGTCGATCTGCGGGAAGTCCGGTAGCGGCTGCAACCACTCCGGGGTGCGGTCTCCAAGACCGATCTTGCCGAGCAGCTCCGGGCCGAAGCCGATGGTCACCGTTAACCGGGACGGTCCTTCAGCCAACTCGTGCTGCAGGTCGGCCAGACCGCCGCGCCCCTGCGTGAGCCGGGCCGCGTCCTGCGTCCAAGCTCGCAGTACGCCGATGAGGTCGGTGCGGCGAACACCGTCTCGCAGATCGAATGCCATATACGCCGCATGCGCCTGCGGCGCCGTGGTGATGCCGGACTGACGGTCACCATGGAAAGGCTCGGTGGCCGCGCCGACGGCCCGGGAGTTGGCTATCGCGTCGCGATCAGGGGTCCGCGCGGTCGCGGTGCGCCCACCAACTCCCCACCCCGCAGCTCCTCCGGCGACAGCGGCACCACCGGTGAGAGCCGCACCGCCGACCAGGAAGGATCTGCGATTCAACGCCGAGCGGCCGTTACTGTCACCCATTGCCGGTCACTCTCCGCCCTGGTACTGCTCATTGCCCCCCTCGAACGACCGCGCGGAGGCGACGATCTCGCTCGTATCGCCGTTCTCCAATGTGAGGGTCACGGCGACATCCTGACCCGTGCGGATCGATTCGTGCACGCCCATCAGCATGATGTGGTTCCCGCCAGGCTCGAACACAAGCTCTCCACCTGCCGGGATGACAAAGCCGCCCTCTCGCTCCTGCATCATCGAGCCACCCGCCGCCCCCGAGACGGTCTCATGCAACTCGGCCTCACCGGAGACCACGGAGGCCACCTCGACCAAGCGGACATCCTCATCGGATTGATTCCGCACGATCCCAAACACCGGTGCCATCGCGCCACCGTCGCCGTGCGCATTCGGGTCAGCAGAACCGGGGTCACCAGTGGCGGCCTCGCCGTGTTCAGTGCCCCCATTGACATCAGTGGCCTTGACCCACGCATCCTCCACCACAAGGGGCGCCGCGCCGACGGTCGAGGCTGCGGTCGTCTCCGTCCCGGTCTCGGTGTTCTCCGAGGTGCACCCGGCCAGGCCCAGGGCGACCGCGGCGATCACCGCGACGAAGGGAGTCCTACGCATAGCTCACTCACATCCATGTAACTCCACGCACCTGAACCGCGACCGCCCCTGTTGTCCAAACGGAGCGTCGCACCGGCGTGGATTATTTACGGCGCGTTTCGGGCTGCAACGGCTAGCCAGGACTCTATAATGCCGCGCTTTGGTCCAACCCACCGGCCGTGGGTGGGTTGTAGAAACGACAGAGCCGGCCACCGCACCGGCCGGGTGCGGCCACGTCGGCACCTGAGCAGTCAGGTACGGCCGAACTAGAGGCGAGCGCAACTGCATCGACTGGCTGCCGACCAAGCGGGCTCGGGATCGGCGGAAATGCAGCGGGGATAGCGCTGCCGCCCTGAGCGTGGGTCAGCCACTGTGAGCATCTGTCGCAGAATCTCGGTGTAACTCGGACTCGTCTCGCGGTCGGCACGCAAGACCTGACGTCACCAGCTCCCACCTCAACCACTCGACTGATCCGGGCGCGCCGCGCAGGCCGCGCAGGCCGCGCAGGTCGCGCAGGTCGGCGAAAGCGGTGCTCTGATGGAGGCGCTAGGAGCGCACCCCGAACGCGGCCACGAGACCGAACCACAAGGCCGATGCTGCCGCGGCCACCTCAGTTGTCATGAGGTCCCCTGACTTGCCGGGCCGCAACTTCTGGCGTCTCCCACACCTCGATCCTGTCGCGGCCGGTAAGGGTGGCCACGATCAGCACCACAGCGCCACCGGTGATGAAGACATCGGCGAGGTTGAAAGTAGGGAACCATCCGGTGTGCAGGTAGTCAGTCACCACCCCGTCGGGGGCGCGATCGATGAAGTTGGCCACAGCTCCGCCCAAGACCAGGGCCAACGCCAGTCGTACTGTGCGCGTTGCTGTGCCGGTGGCCCGCCAGGTGAAGAGCGCCAGCGCACCGATGATGAGTCCAGTGATGCCGAGAACGACGCCGGCGGGAAGGCCAGCGCCGAGGCTGAACGCCACCCCGGAGTTGAAACCCAGGCGCAGCTGCATTGGTCCCAGATTCACCGTGTGGCCGTCGGCCAGTGCTCCGCCCGCCCAAGCCTTAGCTCCGAGGTCCGCCGCGGCCAGCAGCATGACGGAGACGACCAGAACAGTTCGCGCCAGGGCACCTTGTTCGCTTTGTCGGGGTGGTTCAGTAACGGGATTGACGTCCTTCGACATGGCATCATCCTCCTCGACTCGAAACCGAGACGGCAGGAAACCTCGAACGCGACCGACCAAGCCCCCACGTGGAGGCGGTGTTCAGGCGCAGCAGGAGGTGGGTAGTTCGGTGTGGAAGGTGCCTGCGACCAGGCGCAGGGCTTCGGAAGTGGTCAAATAGGGAGCCCAGGTGTCGGCGATCTGGCGGGTAGTCATCCCGGCTGTGATGGCGTAGGTGGCCGCGAGCATGATTTCTCCGGCGCGGTCTCCGATGGCGCTGAGTCCGAGGATCCTCCCGGTTTCTACTTCGGCGACCATCTTGATCGCCCCGCGGGTGTCCTGGTCGATCAAGGCGCGCGGCAGGTCCTCGAAGCTCATCACCCGGGATTGGCATCGGTGCCCGGCGGCCCGGGCTGCGGCTTCGGTGAGCCCGGCGGTGGCCAGTTGGGGGCGGGAGAAGATCACCGTCGGCAGTCCGGTGTAGTCGACGACCTCGGCTGAGCCCTGCGGATCGGTCCGAAGAGCGTTGACGGCGGCGGCCTTCCCAGTGGCAGCAGCGACGTAGACGAACTGGGGTGCCGAGGTGACGTCACCGGCGGCGAAGACCCGCCGGTTGGTCGTGCGTTGATGCTCGTCGACAAGGATGAATCCGTCCGGGTCGGCGGTGATGCCTGCGGCTGGCAGGTTGAGGCGGTCTGTGGAAGGGAGACGCCCGGTGGCCACCAGTAGACGCTCTGCGCAGAGGTTGCGGCCCGAAGCGGTGCGGACTCTGACCTGTGCGTTCTGCCGGTCGACAGAGGTGGCGTGCTCCTCGACCACCGTGATCCCGTCCTGGGCCAGGGCCTGGCGAAGGATGGCGACCATTTCCGGCTCGGCAGCAGGGGTGATCCTGCCGATGATGGTCACCCGGGTGCCCAGATGGGCGAAGAGTTGGGCCTGTTCGATACCGACGTAGCCACCGCCGATGACGATCATGGAGTCGGGAAGTTCAGTTAATTCCATGGCGGCGGTCGAGGTCAGATACCCCACCTCGTCCAGCCCGGTTACCTCCTTCGGTAGTGCCGGTTCTGCTCCGGTGGCCAGTACCACCGAACCGGCCGCCACCGGATCCCCATCCATCACCAGAGTGTCGGGATCGAGGAAGGAAGCCTCCCCACGACGGATTTCGAAGCCATGGGCGTTCGCGACGTCGGCGTATTTGGTCTCTCGCAGTCGAGTGACCAGCTGGTCCTTCTGCATGACCAGCGCTCCCAGATCAACGTCCCGGGCGAGGGTGGGGACCCCTGGGAAGGGATTGGTCAGTGCGGCCTGGCGGGTGCCGGCAGCGGCCAGCAGCGCCTTGGACGGGACGCACCCGATGTTTACGCAGGTGCCGCCGATGGTGCCGCGCTCGATCATCAGCACCGTCCTGCCGGCCTGCCGCGCGGTGATAGCGGCCGCCATGGCTGCCCCGCCGGAGCCCACTACCGCCAAATCGAATTCGAAACCCGGTTCCATCAGATGGCCCCTCTCTTTCTTCGCTCATTAGGATGGACCTTCCAGCGCACTGGAAGGTCAAACCAGGCGGTTTCGAAGGAACGGTAATTTCAATGAGGATCGGCGAACTGGCTGCCACGGCGGGCACCACTCCGAAAACCCTTCGCTACTACGAATCCGTGGGCCTGCTCCCGCCCCCACAACGAACCCTCAACGGCTACCGTGACTATCCCGAGCACGCGATCTCCCGGATCGATTTCATCCGGCGAGGCCAGAGCGCGGGACTATCGCTTGCCCGCATCGGTGAGATCCTCCGGATTCGCGATGACGGACAGGCACCTTGCGCTCACGTCGACACGCTCCTGGTGACTCGACTGGACGAGATCGACCAGCAGATAGCCGACCTCTTGCAGCTGCGTCAGACAGTCACCCAGCTCCAGACCGCCAGCCGCACAGTGGACCCTGCGACCTGCCAAGCCGAAACGATCTGCCGCTACCTCTGACTGGCGGAGCTGTGGCCCATTCGGGACGCACCTGGCTTCCCTGCCGGCCGGTGGCCACGACCCGGCAGGGGGTGTTGATGCGGGCAGTGGGGGTTGTCAGGTGAGTCTCATGGTGGTCAGGCAGGTGAGGTCCAGGTCCCCGGTGGCGATCGGAACAGTGGCCGATTTGTCGTCGCAATCAATGGTGAGCGTGGCAGTGATGTCTCGCGGTAGCCAGAATCCGAGGAAGCCGTTGTCATAGGTGGTGCGTGGTTCGTCGATGAGGGTGTCTCCGGTGGCGGTATCGGTGACGGTGACCTGCACCTGGTGCGGATGGGCGGGGCCGGGCAGGTGCGGCAGTATCTCTGGGGCCGCCCACCAGGCATATAGCCCGGATGCCGCGGGTAGCGTGGTCAGGTCTCCGAGCGGGTGGGTGGTGGAACTCAGAGCCGCGATCGTGGCCGCCGGGCCGAGGGGGTCAGGGGCGGTCATGCCAGTAAGCCTGATAATCCGTCGGTGGCGTCGAGGTAGCCGACATCGCGCAAGGCCGCCTCGAGAATCCGGACATATGGAAGGCGCAGTTCAGCAGCCATGCCGTTGAGGGTCGTTCGGGCCGGCAGGCCGCGCAGGCCGTGGGTGCGCCACAGGTGCAGATTCTGGCGGGTGATCCCGATTCGGCGGGCCAGCTCGGCCTCACTGACGCCGTAGGCGCGCTTGTGGGCGTCGATGAGCTCGACCAGGTGAGGAGTCTCCATAGCTCCGAGTGTCCAGGTGCGCCACAGGTATCGTCAAGGGATAGTTAACGCTTGCGACAAGTTCCACTTTACATAACGACAATTATCGGCGCCGGCGGCGTAGTACGCCCCCACGTAGTCGGCATCGGTTCGGCAGGGGATGAGGTCACTTGTAGACGTCACCGCGGTGGCCGATGCGCAGCACGAGCACGACGAGGGCGTCGTCTTCGACGTCGTAGATGATGCGGTAGTCGCCGACGCGGATCCGGAGCTCGCCGTCGCCTCCGGCGAGCTGTACCGCGCCGGGCGGTCGTGGTGTCACAGCCAGGGCTTCAATGGCGCGGACGATTCGCTTTTGCTCAGTGGGGTGAACTTTGCGGAGGGCTTTGGCAGCCGAGGGCTTATAGGTGATCGAATAGGGCATCAGCGGGTGGTAGGCGCAGGTCTACAGGCCCAGTTCCGCCATGAGGTCCTCGTGGGAGATGCTGCCGTCCTCGCGGCGGGCGTCGGCCGCGCCGCGAACGTCGGCCTGATCCTCCAGGGCCTGCAGTGCACGGTCGAAGAACTCCGGCGAGACGACCACGGCGCGTCGACGGCTTCCCCGGCTGAGGATTTCCACCGGCGCCCGCTGTGCGGCGTCGAGTACCTCACTCTGATGGGCGCGGAAGTTGCTGAGCGTCGTGGTGACCATGACACCAAGAGTACATCTTGTACAATTCGCGGTCGAGTGGTCCCCGGGTGCTGCGGGCGGTGCGGCCGCCGGCGTCCGGTGCGGGCAGATTATCGCCAGGCCTTACTCTCCCTCCATCACCGGCTCGGGCTGCTGACCGTGTCTCCGCCGCCAGACGTCGCCTGCTTCGTCGGCGAACTGGAGATCCGCCCGCACTTCACTGGCTTCGGGGGCGCTGTGCATTACCTCCGCGGTTCCGTCTCGTGGGATCACTTGTGGATACCTATCGACCATTTGCTGCTGAGCGCCCTGCATCAGCGCCGAGAATCCTGGAGCAGAGCTCAGATGGCTACTGAATTGACCCGCATATGCGCCGAGGTTCGATGGAATGCCCATGGCACCTTGTCCATACATGGACTGGGCGCGGGAGCCGATAGCGTCGAGCGTGCCTCCGAGAGCTTGTGACATTCCGTCTCTGAAGATCTGCTCCAGCGAGATCGTTTCCTTCGCTGGGCGGCAAGCGCCCTCCAGACGGTTGCCCTGACTGTCGACTCCGTAGACATCGACTACGAGATCGGTAATCGGGCCTGAACTCGCATTGTTCACGGCAACCGTCCACAGGCCTCGCCCGATCGGCACGGGTTTTACTGACACGGTGACCGCTCGGATTCGACCACCGCTATTACCGGTCTCCGTGGCGCCGGCCGAGTAGTAAGTGTTGTTGTCTCGGCCGACGATGACGTTCTTCTGGGTCGAGGTGAAAGTGTGCGCGGAAGCAGACGGGCCGCCTACCGCCTCCGCGCCTGAGGAGGGTGGGGCGGCCCCTGAGGGCTGCGGGCCGCGACTCCCTGGACTCGGAGATCCCCTCCGGCCGCCACGTCTTCGGTGATGACACCACTTCCGCCGTCGACCGCCACATCGACTACCTCGATGTCTCCACTGACCGATGCTCGCCGAATCGCCACGCCGACGGTGCCGGGTAGATCGGGAGCCTCCTCCTCAACGGCCGTCAGGAGCGACTCCGCAAGCGCGAGCAGTTCCTCGTCGCTGTCGGCACCGACTTGAGTGAGTTTCTTTGCCAGCAGCTGGCGGCGAAGTTCCTCCTCAGGTTCCTGCTCCAATCCTTCGACCTCAGCGCCAACCGAACGGTATTTGCTCATGATCCGGCTCTTTAGCGCCGAGTAGGCGTCGCCAATCGCCCTCTTCGTGACTTCACGCGCCCCCTCAGTTGCGCCTACTGCAATCGCCGCAGCGATCAACGTCACGGGTTCCATCTGCCACCTCCGACTAAGGGGGACCGCGCCATGCTGGACCGCCTCAAACGAATCTAACGTCCACCTCCGACAGCCGACTCACCTTCGTCGGCGAAAGTACTCGTCCCTCTGGGGTACACCCGTGCGGGACGCTTTAGGGCAAGTCGTTTCTGCTGTGGACTTGATCGCTCTGTGGCGGTCTTCTGTGGCTACTTCTTGGCGGCGGCGTACTAAATCGGGCGTTCTGCCCGGAGGGATTAAGGCGAGTCGGGCGGCTCTCGGGTGTGCGGTGGGGTTTGCGTCGGTTCTGTCAGAGTCCGAATGCTCCGCCGCTGATCAGGATGAACGCGCCCAGGCCGATCAGGACTGTCGGGAACAGGATGTGTTCCCAGCGCTCTAGGACTTCGGCGATCGGTCGGCGGGTGGCGACGAACTTGGCCAGGCCCACCAGTCCTGCCACCAGCACTAGGAACACGATGCAGTAGGCGACTACGGCTCCCGGGCCCACGTTGAGAAAGACGGGGACGTAGACGCCGATGTTGTCGCCGCCGTTGGCGAAGGTTACGCCGGCCACGGTCCACACGGCGACGTTCTTGCCCTCGATCTTTGCGTCGTCGTCATCATCRTCCCCGCGCCAGGCCTGCCACGCGGCCCACAGTCCCAAGCCGAGTGGGATCAGCCCGAAGTAAGGGATGGCCTGCGGGGGCAGGAAGGCTCCCGCGCCCAGGGAGACGAGCACTGCGGCGCCGAGGATGCCGATGAAGCCGAGGTACTGGCCGACCAGGATGCGTGCGGTGGTGCCGCGTTGGCCGGCGCCGCGGGCGAAGAACAGCGACAGRACGATRATGTCGTCGATATTGGTGGCAATGAACAGGCCGATCGCCTGCAGGGCCGARGACAGGATCACGCCTGCACCTCCGTGGCGYGACAACCCGGCACTGAGCAGYCGGGCTCCAAGCAKGGGGCGTTTTCGTTGACCGCGAGGGTGACCTCSACCAAGGAGGACAGCGACCGCGCCAAGTGCGGRTCTGCGATCTCGTACCGGGTCTGGCGACCTTCGGGCACGGCGACAACGATYCCGCAGTCGCGCAGGCATGCCAGATGGTTCGACACGTTCGACCGTGTCAGCTCCAAGTCCCGGGCCAGCTCCGCCGGGTAGGTCGGCTGCTGTAGCAAGGTCAGCAGTATCCGGGACCGCGTCGGGTCGGCCATCGCCCGCCCTAACCGGTTCATCACATCCATACGGGAAACAATAGTCAGCACTTGCTGAACTATACAGCGTCTGCTGAACTGTTGGGACAACGCATTAAAAACCTAAAGGTTAATGAGACATCAGGTGGGCCCTGAAAACACGAGAGCGTTCATGGGCCGATGGGCACCTTTTTCGTCTCGTGAAGTCGTCTCACTGCAAAGTGTCGCAGAGTAGTGCTCGGTAGGGGTTTGTGAGTCATAATCAGGTCATGAGGCTCTTGGGGTACACCCGTGTGAGTACCGCGAGTCAGGACGCGCAGTTGCAGTTGGACGCACTCGTGGATTCCGGTGTGCAGAAGCGGGACGTGTTTGCGGATGTGACGTCGGGGAGCCGGACCGCGATTGAACGGCCGGGGATGAAGCGGCTGTTGGACTACGTCGAGTCCGGTGACACCGTCGTGGTGTGGCGCATTGATCGGCTCGGCCGATCACTGATCGACGTCCTCAACACTGTGAATTTTCTGCGTGATCGAGAGGTGAAGATCCAGTCACTGTCAGACGGAATCGATCCGGAGACAACCTCGGGCCGATTGATGCTGGGCATGCTTGCCACGCTGGCCGAGTACGAGCGGGAGCTGATTACCGAGAGAGTCAACGCTGGCATCGCCGCCGCGAAGCAGAACGGCACGAGGTTTGGTCGCCCCCCAGTCGATCCGACAGTGATCGCGGAAAAACTAGCCATTGCCCAGGATGCCCGCGTGAAGGGCCGCACCGCCGAAGAAGCCGCTCGGCTAGTCGGATGGTCTCGCGCCACGCTCTACCGCCATCAACACACTGCCCGCGCCCACGACGCGCTCGCTTCGACAGCCAGCACTACATCTTGAACGAGGGTGGACGATCGAGCTCATGCAGCCCGTGCTGCATCAGGAGAACTGACGATAGGCGTGATGCCCGCGAGGCCAGCTTGGAACCTCACCCCCCAGCGTGCTTTAGGCTGCCAAATAGCAGTAACCCCGGGGGTGTGTACCGATATTTCGCGGCATTGACCTACCCGGGGCTTTCACCACGAAGATAGCAGCAACCAGGTTCGTAAACAAGCGTGCCGCCCCCGCCGACTGAGAGTGAAACATCGATGCAGGACCCTAAGGACCTCGCGCGATGGTTCTCCGCGCCCAGGATCTCCACTTACCGGCATCACCCTGACCCTGCGGCGCTCTACGCGTGGAACGCCCAACTCTCGGCGTCGTACTTCGAGGTGACGTCACTAGAGGAACCTGCGTCACCCTCGTCGCCGGATTTCCCGGGCCACTACACGCACGCCTCTGGTTCAGATCGGCAGCGTGGTGTCCGAGACTGCGAAGTCGCGGAGCCAGTACACGAACTGAGTCCAGATGCCACTGAGCAGTAGCAAGCCCACGATGATGAGCATGACGCCGCCAACGATCTGAATCTTCCGGGTGTGCCGTTGCAGCCACCCCACCGTACGAATGGCCCTCGTCGACCCGAACGCCACCACAATGAAAGGCAGTCCCAGGCCCAGGCAGTACGCCACAATAAGGAGCACTCCGCGTGCCGCATCGATTCCGGTCCCAGCAGCTACCGACAACGCTGCCGCCAGTGTAGGGCCGAGGCACGGGGTCCACCCCAAGGCGAACACTGCGCCGAGCAACGGTGCACCCGCCCAGGTGGACAGTGCTTTCGGCTGCATGCGGGTGTCCCGCTGAAGCACGGGCACGACCCCGATGAACACCAGCCCCATCAGGATCGTGACCACCCCGCCGAGCCGCTGCAATAGTTCCTGTTGGGGGGCGAGATACTGCACAGCGCCCAGCACCATCGCCGAGAGCAACACGAACACCACCGTGAAGCCTGCGACGAACAGTATCGCGGCAAGGACAACTCGCCGCCGCGATGAAACTTGTTGCCGCCTTTGCTCGAGAGTGAGCGTGCCCGATTCGGCGCGACGTTGTTCTGCCGCCTGCACTGTGGCCGCCGGGCGCTCTGCGCCGACCACGCTGGCGAGATACGCCAAGTAGCCGGGCACGAGCGGAACCACGCAGGGCGAGGCGAACGACACAAGCCCCGCAAGAAGACAGGCACCTAGCGCGAGCAGAAGTGGGCCGGAGGCCGCTGTTTGCTGAAAGGTCTCGCCTATGGATTGTGCGAGTAACACCGTGGTCATCAAGCTTCGCTCCCGGCCGGCTCCGCGAGGAGCCTTTCAATGAGCGGTTCCAACTGGTAGTCGGTGATCTCTGCTAGGAACACCGCAGCGACCCGATGCTGTTTATCGAGGATCAGTGTCGCCGGTACCACCGACGTGGGAAAACCATCCAGTGCCGCCACAGCGGCCTGGGACGGGTCCCAGATCGAGGGGTATGTGACGCCGTTGTCCTTGATGAAGTCAACAGGTTTGTCCCGATTCGGGTCACGCAGATTGACGCCGATATTGGTGAACCCTCGGGATTCGTATTTTTCCTGCAGTCGCTGTAGATCGTCGATCTCCGCCCGGCATGGCCCACACCATTGACCCCACAGATTGATCAGCACCACCTCGCCCGGGTAGTCGGCGACCGCCACGGTGACCTCGGGGTCGAGCACATTGGGCCCAGACATCGGAGCGATTTTTTCACGATCCTCGGGAGGGTCATAAAAAATCTGCAGCTTTCCGCCTGGGCTTACGAAGCTGAACGTCCCACCGGTAGCGACGGCATCAGTCCCGGTCGCGCAGCCTGCCAGCGCCAGCATGCCGACCATGACTGCCGCTACTGTGCCGATGGATCTGCGAGCAGTGCGGTTTCGACGACCTCGCACTGCTCTACGCCTTATGGAAACTCTCGCCATGCCAACATCTCTCCGCTTCGAAGACCCCCACCTCGGCTGACCATACTGACCCGATCGATGCTCACCGAACTCGGGCAGGCCGGGGTGCTCAACGCCGCCCAGATCGATGTGATGGTCACTGTCCCCCCTGGCGGACGAATCCGGTGACCGCCGGGTACAAGGCGGGTCATTCCCATAACAACAAGGGGCCCGAGCTCCCGAACTGATGCTAAACGCGCGCACCGCTCAGGAACTCGCTACCGAACTCCGCATGGCAACGTGAGCGCCTGCTGCGAGTTCTCGCGTGTGGAGTGAGGACGCAGTTGAGTCTGGGGACGGACAGCGCACGTCAGTTCAGGCCCGCGTACGAGTGCAGGCCTGAGATCACAATGTTGATGAAGAAGAGGTTGAAAAGCAGGACCAAAAACCCCGCGATGTTGATCCACGAGGCACGCTTGGGACCCCAGCCCGACGTGGCTCGCGCATGCAAGTACACGGCGTAGAGGACCCAGGACACGAACGAGGCGGTCTCCTTGGGATCCCAGCCCCAGAAGCGACCCCATGTGCTCTCGGCCCAAACCGCGCCCAGGATGACGCCCACGCTAAAGATCGGGAACGCGATAACAGCCGTCCGATATGCGAGTCGGTCGAGGGTGTCAGCGTGGGGCAGCGGGCGGGCCAGTCCGGCGCTAATGCCCTTCTCTTTGCCCTGCGGCTGCCAGACCCGGATCAGGTGGAGAACCGAGGCGACACCCGACACCAAGAAGATCGCCGAGCCCAGCGAAATAATAGAGACGTGAATAGGGAACCAGAACGACTGCAACGCTGGCACCACCGGAGCGGCCACCGAATACAGGTACGTGCCACCAAAGAACAGCAGGAGGAGTACCGGCACCAGCACGAACGGCCACGCCACCCGGAATGCCGGCTTGCGCAGGAAGAACAGCGCCGCGGCAATTCCCAGCGCACACGTCACCGAGATGAACTCGTACATGTTGCCCCACGGAAATCGCCCAATCGCGACTGCTCGCAGCACCAGCGAAGCGACGTGGAAGACGAACGCCAGCCCGACAAAGATCAGCGTGACTCGCGCCCACCCAGTGCCCCGTGCCGAGAAGGCCTCCTCGTCTCCGGTATCGGTGATCGATGTCGACTCGACCAGTCCGGGACCGCCGGCGCCGGCGAGTTGCCGCGGGGCCGTCTTGGCCACCCGAAAGCCCGCGTAGTAGATCACCGCCGCCAGCAGCGCCAGAGCGTACAAACCAAAGCCCGTCCGATAGGCCAGGTCGCTGTAGTTCGAGAGAGCTTCGTCGACAGACAGTCCCATCGCCCCCTGAGCCAGGGTTGCAGTGATCACCGGATAACGTCCTTTCTGGATGCGTCGTCGGCCGAGCCGCGACTGGAGTAAGTGCCGCCCGCATCGACGGGTCCGGGTAAGACGGACGCGACCATGGTCTCGTTGCCGAGCCCGTCGCGCAGTTTGTCGAACTCCGAGCCCCAGCCCGATCGATCGGTCTTGGCCAGGCCTCCCAGGTCGACGCGGGTGACGTTGTCGTCGTCGATACTCACGCGCGCCCAGATGCGTCGGCGCCGCACCATCAGGCTGAGCACTAGTCCGGCCACCATGACGGCGGCGGACACGCCCACCCAGATCTGCGTGGGATCCTCCGAGATCTGGATGTTGATGAACTCCTCAGCGCCGTCGAAACGGATAGTCGTGCCGTCGGCCAAGGTGGTGCTCTCGCCGGGGAATAGGTTGACGCGGGCCTCGCGGTTGAGCACCCCGGATTCGATGAGATCGGATTCGAGCGAGAAGATCGACTGCGGGCGGCCGGTGTCGAGGCCGGCGTCGCCGCGGTAGACGTCGATCGCCACCGCCGGGTCGTCCATCCGCGGGAATCGCGAGCTCAGGATGGTGCCGTCGAACTGCGCGGTCGGCGCGAACAGGCCCTGGATGGCGATCTGCTGCTCAAGGCGGTCGTCGATGTCCGGGTACATGCCGGCTGGCGGATCAAAGCGCATGATGCCGGAGGAGAGAAAAGTCAACAGGTCCGTCGGTTGCCACTGCACTGTGTCTGTACGGGTCTCGCCGTTGGGGAACGTGACCGTGAACGTGGGCGCGAAGCCGTGACCTTGGAGGTAGACACGGGTGCCGCCGATGCGCAGCGGGTGGTTGACCTGCAATGTGTAGGGCTCCCATGTGTCTGGATCGGTGGTGGTGACCTCCTCGCTGAAGCGAATGTTGGAGGTGAACATCTCCGCCTGGCCATTGGGTAGATAGTCGGTACGGAAGTCTTCGACCTTGATACAGAACGGCGCCAAGTCAGTGCCGTCTACCAGCAGACCTGCCCGGAACGAGTCGTACGCACTAGGCGTGGTGTTGCAGAAGGCCGGCGATTCCTCGTTGGCGATGATCACCCGCATGCCCTCCGCGTACACGAACTTGCCGGCCGCGAACGCGATCAGCAGGAACAGCAAGCCGAAGTGGAATACGATGTTGCCCACCTCGCGCGCATACCCGCGCTCCGCGGACAACTCGATGCTGCCCGACACGCGACCGTCCCCGTTGTTGCGACGGACCCGCCAGCCCTTGAGGCTCTTTTGGACCTGGTCCGCGGCCTGCTCCGGCGTGGCCGTGGTCCGGTACGCCGCATGATGCGGCAGGCGTGCAAGGTTACGCGGGGCAAGCGGCGGCGGGGCCTTGAGTTGTTTGACCAGATCAATCGACCGCGGTGTCAGGCAGCCCACCAGCGATATAAACAGCAACACGTACACGGCTGTGAACCACCAGCTGGAGAACACGTCGAACAGCTGGAGCTTGTCGAAGAACTCCCCCAGCCAGCCGTTGTCCGCGATGTACTGATTGACGTTTCCTTGGTTGAGGCTGCGCTGCGGCAGGAGTGCCCCCGGTATCGCCGCCACTGCCAGCAGAAATAGCAGAATCAATGCCGTGCGCATCGCGGTGAGAGTGCGCCATGAGTTGCGCAGGAACGCGGTGACCGGAGCCATCCTAGGCACTGATATGAGTCCCCTCTGCCGTTCCCGGTGCGACGAACCGGAACGAGGGGCAGCTTCGGTGGGGCGTCACCGGCTTCATAGCATCATCAGCACCGCTGTAGCACGCATAGTCACATCTGGAGATTGTCCTTCGCCGACCCCATTGATTCGGTGGGGGTTTGATGAAGGTCTGATCAAGATCAAGCATGCGATAGGCGCCAGTGGCAGACCTACGACGATGATTGAGGCCTTATGTTCACATCCGATTCTCGAGACGCCGGACCTGAAGGTGAGTCACCGACCACGCGCGCGACCACAGGGCTGCGGGCGATGGTCATCGAAGATGAGCGTGAGCTCGCCGATCTCATCGGTACCTATCTGACCCGCGAGGGCTTCGACATCACGATCGTTCACGACGGGCAGGATGCAGTCGACCTGATCCGGCAGATTGATCCCGACGTCGTCGTGCTAGACCTCGGCCTTCCGCGACTGGACGGCGTCGAAGTGTGCCGCCAGTTGCGCACCTTTTCCGATGCGTATGTCGTCATGCTCACCGCCCGCACCGAGGAGGTCGACACCCTCATCGGACTGTCCGTGGGAGCCGACGACTACATGACCAAACCGTTCAGCCCACGAGAGCTCATGGCCCGCATCCAGGTCATGCTGCGCCGTCCTCGATCGTCTACAGCCTTACGCTCCCCGTCCGCGGCCTCCGAACACAGAGAGCTGCGAAGGATTGGGGCACTGGCGATCGACGTCGAAGGCCGCGAGGTCACCGTCGACACCACCCCGGTTCAGTTGACCAGGACCGAGTTCGACCTCTTGGCGGCACTGACGCGAGACCCCGGCTTGGTGCTGTCCCGGACGCAGTTGATCAGTGCCATCTGGGGGCCTGACTGGGTCGGCGACACGCACCTGGTTGATGTCCACATCGGGCACCTGAGACGCAAGCTCGGAGACACTGCGTCCCGGGGCGCGTACATCCGCACCGTCCGCGGTGTCGGCTACCGCACCGGAGATGGTCAGTGAGCCGGATCGACCTGGGTGACAACGTGACGCGCCTCAAGCGGTGGTTCACCACTGCCACCTTCGGTACCCGGCTACTGGCGGCGCTCGCTTTTGTGATGATCGGTTTCGCAGTCAGTGCCTGGGTCGTCGCCGCAATACTTGCCCCCGGGATCTTCCACGAGCATCTGGAGCTGGCCGGACTGTCACAGAACTCCTCCGAAGCAGCCCATATGGAGGAGGCATTCAACTCGTCAATGATGCTGTCTTGGTCGATCGCACTGGCGGTATCGGTGATCTTGTCGCTGGCTGTCAGCGGCTACATCGCCCGCCGCGTTCAACGATCGATCACCCCGGTCACCCGATCAGTCCAGCAGATCTCCGGTGGACAATACGACTCACGAGTGCACGAGCCGAGAATAGGTCGTGAATTCGACGATCTTGTCGTCAGCTTCAACGAACTGGCACGACGACTAGATGCCACCGAAACCACACGCCGACGGATGCTTTCAGATCTCGCACACGAGTTGCGGACTCCCCTGGCCACGCTCGAATCCCACCTTGAGGCGATCGAAGACGGTGTCCGTGCACTCGACGACGACACGCTGCGCATTCTGCGAACCGCGACTGGTCGGCTAGGCCGGCTCGCTCACGACGTCAGCGCGGTGTCCCGAGCCGAAGAACACCTCACGCGTCTCATCCCCATCGGTACCGACACTCGCAGCATCATCGCGGCCGCGATCGACGCCCTGCGCCCCGAGTACTCGCACAAGAATGTGATGCTCCAAGCGCGTATTGATCAGGCAGTACCGATCACTGTCGACAGTGATCGAATCAACCAGGTCCTGACCAACCTTTTGCACAACGCGCTCCGCCACACCGATTCAGGTGGGATGGTCACCGTCACCAGTCGCCTACACAACGGGAACGTGGAGATCACTATCGCCGACACTGGTGAAGGCATCGCAGCGCAGCACCTCGACCACATTTTTGACCGCTTCTACCGCGTCGACACCGCACGCGACCGGGCACACGGAGGAAGCGGCATCGGACTCACCATCACCCGTGCACTCGTCGAAGCCCACGAAGGCCATATCCGCGTTCACAGTGACGGGCTCGGCCGCGGCGCCCGATTCACGATCTCCTTACCGCAGACCCCGGCTCATTCCAAGGGCTGACTCAGTTGGTCGCGATACCGTTTTGCCGGAGCCACTCGATGGGGTCGGCGCGCTCCCGTCCCTCGTTCAACCACACCTCGAAGTGCAAGTGTGAACCGGTGGAAAAGCCACGACTTCCCATGAGGGCAATCGTCTGTCCAGCCTGTATACGCTGGCCCGTGGACACGAGAACCTCTTCCATGTGTCCATAAACGGTCATCGTGCCCTCATCCGACAGCAGTCGGACCCAATTGCCGAACCCTTGCGCCGGGCCGGCATCGATGACGGTCCCGTCAGTGGCCGCCACGATCGGGGTTCCGATCGCGTTTGCGATATCGATGCCGCCGTGGAGCGAGCCCCAGTGTTGGCCGAACTCAGACGTGAGGGTCCCGACTGTCGGCATCGCTGCTGTTGGACGGCGCGCGGTCTCCTCGGCAACTTGCCGGCGAGCGTCGATTTCGGTGCCTGCCGCCAATGACGACACCATGGCGGCAGCGCTCTCCAGCGGGAGGTCGCCTTGCACCGCAACGGGCCCAGGCAGTTCAGCCGGGGGAAGGGCTATGTCTCCAGACTGGCCAGCAGGACTGATCGACTCCTCGTGCGCGATGAGGTGAATGTGCTCACCACCAGCCTCTGTGTGCTGGTCCACTAGAAAACTTATCGAGGACACGATGGCCCCGGCGGCGACCGTGACGACGACGACCTGATCGCGTAACTCGGGCCGGGCGGAGGGTTGGCGATGCGTACCGCCACCTCGAGGGCGACCAGAACTCGCCCAGATGTCGACAGTTGAAGGGTGTTCCTTGCGGTGTGCACGTCTTCGCTCCACTGCCGCCGTGTCTCCCCTGCCGCTATATCGTGATGGTTTCGTGATGTGACTTCTGCTCGAACTTAGACGAGCAGAGTCCGCCGTCGCAAGAAGTGGGGGCCTCGTCACCCGTGTCGAAGAACGACCGGGAGCGGCCCCCACCAGCGTGCATCGTGCCTAGAGTCTCCCTCTGACCACAGCCTCTGGCAGCGTTCATCAAGCTGCCTGTTGCGAGTGTCAGGGACTACGTGGGCGACATGGGAAGGCCTTCGGAAGCTGGACGTCCTGACAGGCTTCACCCAGGTTCACCCCAACTGGCCGCGCACCAAATCAGCACCGCGTCAGCGACCGTCACGTCCGGGATCTTGATCAGACCTTCATCAAACCCCGACCGAATCAAGAGGTCAGCACAGCACAATCTCCAGATGTGACAGTGCGTGCGGCATTGGGGGACAAGTGGGGCGGGTCGCCGGCCGCCTCCCACCACGAAGAAGTGGACGAGCAGCTCGAGAAAGGGAAAGTGTCGCGATCACAAGATTTACAGATTTCCGGACGATTGTTGTTGCTCGCACGAGCGGTGGCGTTAGTGACAGTCAGCGCCCTCGGACTCCTCTTCACTTCGGCAGGGGTGCTGGTCCAGGACGGCACCAGTCTGGACGTCCACAGCTCGGCCGCCATCGCCCTTCATGTCCTCACCGGCGTGCTGGCTCTGGTTCTAGGGTGGCGCGCGTGGGCTACACGGCGAGGTCGCTGGGCTGCAGTCGTCGCCCTCGTCCTGTTCGGGGCCACGTTCGCCCAAGCGAGCTTAGGGGGCAGTTCGACCTTGGCATTTCACATCGGCGTAGCACTGGTGCTCACGGTCCTGTGTACGTGGCTGGCCGCCTGGACTTTCGGTAGATCACTATACGAGGAGATCGAATGAGACTGCGCAGGACACTCACCGCCTCCGGCTCCACCGCCGCCCTGCTCCTAGCTGTGGGCTGCGCCGGGAACGACACGGGCGCGCCAGAGCAGGCAGAGCAGCTCCAGACGGGCGAGAGAGCCGAGAAACAGGTCACGATGGCCGAGGTCCAGCAGAACGATTCGACCGACTCGTGTTGGACCGTGATCGAGAACATCGTCTACGACCTCACCGCGTGGGTCGACCAACACCCGGGCGGGCCGGACCGGATCGAGCAGCTGTGCGGTACGGACGGGACGGAGAGTTTCACCGACCAGCACAGTGGAGCGTCCCAGCCACAATCGCGGCTCGCCGAGTTCCAGATCGGCCAGCTCGCCGGGTGACCCGGCAGATATGCTTCCGATCCGCTCTGTGCGTCCCGGTCGGAGGCATGTGCCGGGCCCCGCTCCGGGGCCGCGCGCGTGGACTCAGCGAGGCCGTGAACGGGTTCGATTCGCTCCCCCCGCGACCTCTGCGGAAGACGAGAGCGCACCTCGCGAGCGTGACATGACAACACGACAGAAGAACCGTGGGCCGCAATCGGTGGTACTGCCAGCAGTCGGCCTCAGGATGGGCGGGGTTACCCGAAATCAACCGCGGTCAACGCCTTCTCGGCGGTGGCTAAATAGTCACCCCGTCGGCCGTGCGCTTGGTCGAATGGTGTCGTCATTGGGCGCAGGAATACTGCTGTACACCAGTTTCCCGCCTCTATCCTTGTGGTTTCTCGCCCCGGCCGGTCTTGCCATTTTGGTTCTGTCGGTCCGAGGGATCGGCGTGCGCGGCGCGTTCGGATTGGGATACCTGGCTGGTCTCGGGTTCTTCGTACCTTTACTGCCCTGGGTGGGGGTTTATGTCGGCGCTGTCCCCTGGCTAGCATTAGCGGCGCTACAGGCCGTGGCAGTCGCTGTCTTCGCTGGGGCCACCGCACTGGTGGCGCGGCTGCCCGGGGCTGCACTGTGGATCGCGTGCTGCTGGGTGGCCACCGAAGCGGTTCGAGCGCGCCTGCCCTTCGGTGGGTTTCCCTGGGGCCGGCTGGCGTTCGGTCAGACTGATGGACCATTGCTGGCGATCGCTCAGATCGCTGGGGCGCCAGGGGTGAGCCTGTCCGTTGCACTGGTGGGCAGCGCGACGGCTGCAGTGGTCGTCGGACTTGCTCGGCGCTCCGCCTGGCGCTCGGTGTCGCTGCTCGGGTCGGTGCTTGTGACCGCCTCTGCACTCGGCTCGATGCCCGTCCCTACCGCAGCGGTCACCACCCCCTCTAAAACGGTTGCCCTAGTCCAGGGCAACGTGCCCCGACTCGGTCTGGATTTCAACGCGCAACGGCGCGCTGTACTGGACAATCATGTGGCTCGTACCGACGCTCTCGCCGCCGAGGTCGCAGCGGGGGTGAAGCCCGCACCGGATCTGGTGATCTGGCCGGAGAACGCATCAGACATCGACCCGTTTCGCAATGCCGACGCTGCAGAGCGGATCGATGCGGCCACAGAGGCGATCGGCGCTCCGATCCTTGTGGGGGCGGTGGTGTCCACTGGCTCCGGTACCACCCGAAATACAGCGCTGGTGTGGGAGCAAGGAACAGGACCTGGCGATGCGCACGACAAAAGACGCCTGGTTCCATTTGGTGAATATCTGCCAATGCGATCGATCGTGAGCAAGCTTTCGCCTTATGCCGCGCAGGCGGGCAACTTCGTGCCCGGTAACGGCGATGGTGTGGTGACCATCGATGAGACACCGCTCGCTGTGGCCACCTGTTATGAGGTCGCGTTCGATGATCTGGTGGCCGAGTCGGTTCGGTCGGGGGCGCAGTTGATCGCGATACCAACGAACAATGCAACCTTCGGCGATACCGACATGACCTATCAGCAGCTGGCGATGTCGCGGCTGCGCGCTGTCGAACACAACCGCACGGTGGTGGTAGCGGCCACCAGCGGTGTCAGCGCGATTATCGCGGCGAATGGCGATGTCCTCGAGCAGACCGAAATGTTCACTGCCGATGCCCTCGTCGCACAGGTCCCGCTCAATACCGAGTTCACACTTGCCACCCGATTACGTTCAATTCCTGAACTCATCATCACGGTCACCGCAGTATTCGCGATGCTGGTGGGGTGGATTGCTAGCCGCCGTCGGCGGGGCTGAGATCCCCGGCCATGAGTGCGCGCCGATATCGGGAGCGGACCCGTCGTCGGCCGGGCCGGCTGCAGGCGCTCAACGTGAGCATGTCGGGCAGGGCGCCGAGGGCGAGAAATTGATGAGCTCCCGCGAGGTAAGGGCGAGAGCCAGCTCGAGGATTGGACTCAGTAATCGAGCCTATTTCTCGGACGTAGACGCCGTCGGCGTTCAGCCTCAAATCTGGTGCCGTAGCGATCACGAACGGTCATCGTTACGAGGCGGTCATGGGCCACTGCCTCCGTGGCCGCATCCACCTCAGCAATATGACCGGATACGACATCAGGATCGATATCCCTGTCACCAGGTCCCACAGCACCGTCGCCTAGGCTGCCTTGCTCGTCGTTGCCCTGGCTACGTTGGCGGCGCCGCTCCCGGATTTCACTCCACAGAAAGTAGCCAAGCCCAATTGGCGCTAGAACTCCGAATGCAAGCCATTGAAGCCCATAGGACAGGTACGAACCCGCCTCGACTTCCGGTATCGGAGTTGGCTCGAGTGATCCTGGTTGACCTCCGGGGAGCTGGAGATGATAGCCAGCAAGATCGAGATCCAGAACCCGACCGATCGTCGAGGTTTCAATGGAGCGCACCATGTGACGATCGTGCAGAACTATCGGTTCGGCCGGGGTGTCGGTGGGCATTCTGAGCCTGGCGGTGATGGTCACTGGATCGGCTACCGCGGCCGGGTAGGTCGGCACCGTGTTGTTCTCGCCAACGCGAACCCATCCACGATTAATAAGCAGATCATCGCCGCCCTCGGTCCGAAATGCGGTGAGAACTTGGTAAACCTGTTCCCCGTCGACAGCTTGCTGCCGCAAGAGCACTTCGTCTTCGGGCAGATAGCGACCGGTTACTGTGACCCGATGCCACTCGGATTCGTCCAACGGCGCGTCCCGCGCCGTCAATTCCGTCAACGGCACTGGATCGGCTTCGACGCTGTGAAGAAGTTGGGAATTGCGCGTCTTCAAATCCTCGTTCTTGCCTAACTGCCATGGCGCCAACAGTGTGAAGCACGTATAGACGAACAGTGCGACGGCGATGAAGGAAATCAACCACCCCGGCGTCATCACGCGAAAGACCCTCTGCACGCCGTTCACGGTAGGCGTGATGGCAAGACGGTCGGCATCGGGGCCCTCCTGTCGGCACCAGCTCCGGCGATCATTAATCGTGCCCGCCTCCCGCCACTGTCGGCAGGGATGGTTCCGATCCGGCGAGATCAGCGTGTTGCGTGCCGAATTGTGGCATCCGGGCCTGGATCGGAAGTGTCGAGCAGCAGGTCGTTGTCTACGTCCTCAGATGACGACGCCGTTCGCGGCCAACCATGACACCGAGTCGATCCACTGGCCGGCGGGATTCTGTACGCCGAAGTGCACATGCGGACCAGTCGAGTAGCCACGGTTACCGACTTCACCGATCACCTGGCCGGCGGTGACCTGCTGGCCTTCGGTGACGTAGTTGGCATTGTTGTGGCCATACTCCAAGAGATAGCCGTCATCGGTCTTGATGCGAATCCATAACCCATAACCGGAAGCGGGGCCGGAGGCCACGACCGTGCCGGACTTGGCTGCATACAAGGGTGTGCCGATCGGCGCAGCGATGTCGGTGCCATTGTGGTTAGCGCCCCACCGCGAGCCGAAGCCAGAGGTGATCGTTCCATCAGTCGGCCTGTGAGCTTGGCTGGCGACCGAAAACGCCGAAGACGACGACTGAGCAGTATCGAATCCGAGCGCCTGGCTCAGCCCGGGGGCCTGACTTGCATACTGGCGGACCGCGTCAGCTCCGATGCCATAGCGGGCGGCAGCCTCTTCGACCATCTGTCCGACGTGCTCGGGATCAGACGATTGGGCAGCGGCCACAGGGGCGACACTAAGCGCCGCGCCACCGGCGATTGCGGCGCCAGCCAGCGTGGTGGCGGCGATCCGGCCCACTCCCCTGGATCGGTTGGCGCGATGACGCCCACCAGCAGAGATGCGGTGGCCCACACCAAGCGAGTCCATGAGATCGGCGAACGGAACGCTCTTGGAGGAGCTCGACATGATTGATTCCTTCAACTTAAGCGATGGTCGCAGCTTCATACCGACGACCACTGGAGACTCCCSAAAAGGTAACAGTTGCATATCGTCCTGTCACGGAGAGTTTCCTGAGAATCCAGAAATCAGCAGTTCATACGCCATTTGTTATTCATCTACGGCATCGCCCGACCGTTACCCCGACGTGATTTTTGGTTCGAACGCGGGCCGGCCGGAGCCACCCCGCAATCGTCCCGGGTGACTAAACCGCGATCAACGCAAGCAGGATCAAGGTCCTTACTCCTGCCCCCTCCTCGTACCCGCCGCACGTGTGATGTCGATCGCTGCTGCCGCAGACTCATCGGGACAGTCGGTCTCCACCTGCACAGTAGAAAAGAAGAAGCCGTACCGATCCTGAAGCAAGTTGGAGGCGGATTGGAGAACGATGGGCCTGATGCACGGTTAGGTGACAGGGTTAGTCACGCGGCCTGAGGGGCCTCGTGGGTCATGATGGTCTCGAATTCGATGGGGGTCAATCTGCCGAGGCGGTCCTGTCGTCTGCGGCGGTGGTAGGTCCGTTCGATCCAGTGCACGATGGCGGCGCGGAGCTCGTCTCTGCTGGCCCAGGATCGTCGGTCGAGGACGCCTGTCTGCAGCAGCGAGAAGAAGCTCTCCATGGCCGCGTTGTCCCCAACAGCACCGACCCTTCCCATCGACCCGAACATGCCATGCCGGGTGATGGCCTTCTGCATTTTCTTCGAGCGAAATTGAGATCCTCTATCGCTGTGCAGGATGCAGCCGGTCACGTCCCCTCGCCGGGCGACGGCACTGTTCAGCGCGGCCACGGCCAGGCGGGACTTCATCCTGGAGTCGATCGAATACCCAACGATCCGGCCCGCGTAGACGTCCTTGATCGCGCACAGGTACAGCTTTCCCTCGGTCGTCCAGTGCTCGGTGATGTCGGTCAGCCACAGCTCATTGGGGCCGACCGCGGTGAAGTCTCGCTCGACGAGATCGTCGTGCACGGGCGGGCCTGCCTTGCGATGCTTGCCGCGGCCTTTCTTGCTGATGGCGCTGGTCCAGCCGCCGACAGAGCAGATCCGCCAGGCGGTCCGCCGGCACATCTTCTCGCCTGCGGTCTCGGCTTCGTCGGCGAGGTAGCGGTATCCGAACTCTGGGTCTTCGCGGTGGGCGTCGAACAGGGCGTTGGCGCGGTATGCCTCGGCGAGCTCGGCATCGGTGACCGGGTTCTTGAGCCATCGGTAGTAGGGCTGACGAGCTATTCCAAGTACCCGGCAGGCCACCGTGACGGGGATGCCGTCAGCGGCGAGCTCGTTCACGAGCGGGTACCACCTTTTCCCGGCAGATTCGCCTGGGACAGGTAGGCAGCAGCGCGGCGCAGAACCTCGTTCTCCTGCTCCAGCAGGCGCACACGCCGCTTGGCCTCGCGCAGTTCCTGGGATGCCGCCGCGGTCGTGCCGGACTTAATCCCGGCCTCGACGTCGGTCTTGCGAATCCACTTCTGCAACGTCATGGGATGGATACCGAAGTCGGCGGCGATCTGCTCGAGCGTCACACCGTCTTCACGGGCCTGGGCGACGCGGACAACGTCGTCGCGGAACTCTTGGGGGTAGGGCTTGGGCACAGCAACATCCTTCCAGGCCGCCCCGGCAGGGCAAGCCAGATCAGATGTCACCTACTCGTGCACCAGCCCCGTACACCCCAGGCCCCGGCCATGGCGGTCCAGGCCCGGTGGCGGCGGGATGGCTGGAAGGGACCTACAGCGAGACCTACCCAGACGTGGGCCAGGACCTGGAGGGGATGAAACAGCTGTTTAAGCAGTCTTCCTTCCCCGGGGGTATTCCCAGCCATGTGGCTCCGGAAACCCCTGGCTCCATTCACGAAGGGGGGGAACTGGGATACGCTCTCTCACACGCCTACGGGGCAGCCTTCGACAACCCCGACCTTATTGTTGCGGCCGTGGTGGGCGACGGGGAGGCGGAAACCGGCCCGCTGGCAGCCAGCTGGCACTCCAATAAGTTCATGAATCCCGCACGCGACGGAGCCGTTTTGCCGATCCTGCACCTCAATGGCTACAAGATCGCTAGTCCCACCGTCCTGGCACGGATTGACCATGACGAGTTGGACGACTTGCTGCGCGGCTACGGGCATACTCCCTACTACGTTGAGGGTCACGATCCGGAACAGATGCACCAGGATTTCGCCCGAGCACTGGACACCTGTCTTGATGACATTCGGGAGATCCAGCACCGTGCCCGCGAAAGCGGAGAGACGGAAAGGCCCCGCTGGCCGATGATTGTGCTGCGTTCCCCCAAAGGATGGACCGGCCCGGCCGAAGTGGACGGGCAGGACGTGGAAGGGTCCTGGCGCTCCCACCAGGTTCCCTTCAGTGCGGCACGGGAAAACGATAGCCACCGGAAGATCCTGGAGGACTGGTTGCGCAGCTACCGCCCGGAGGAGCTCTTCGACGACTCCGGGGAACCGGTCGAAGAGGTCCGCATTCTGCACCCTCCCGGGGACAGACGGATGAGTGCCAACCCCCATGCCAATGGCGGCACTTTATTGCGGGACCTGCGGATACCCGATTTCCGCGACTATGCTGTCCCGGTAGAACAACCCGGGACCGGTCAGGTTGAGGCAACCCGAGTGCTCGGGCAGATGCTTCGGGACATTCTGGCTACAAATCTGCACAATTTTCGTGTCTTCGCCCCGGATGAAAACAACTCCAACCGCCTGACAGCGGTTTTGGAGGCCACGGACCGGGCCTGGAACGTCGGAACAGTCCCCGGGGATGATCATCTGGCCCGTGATGGGCGAGTCATGGAAATCCTGTCCGAGCACACCTGCCAGGGTTGGCTGGAAGGCTACCTGCTCACCGGTCGGCACGGGTTCTTCTCCTGCTATGAGGCCTTCATCCATATTGTGGACTCGATGTTTAACCAGCATGCCAAGTGGCTGGACACGACCAATGGCATCCCGTGGCGCAGGCCGATCGCCTCCTTGAACTATCTGGTGACCTCCCACGTCTGGCGGCAGGACCACAATGGTTTTTCCCATCAGGATCCCGGCTTCATCGACCATGTGCTCAACAAGAAACCCGAGGTCATCCGGGTATACCTACCACCGGACGCGAACACGCTGCTGTCGGTGGCCGACCACTGTCTGCGCAGCCGTCAGTATGTCAATGTCATCGTCGCCGGCAAACAGCCACAGCTGCAATACCTAGACATGGACGACGCCATCGTTCACTGCACCAAGGGCATCGGCATCTGGGACTGGGCCAGCACACACCCGGACACGGAACCGGATGTGGTGCTTGGTTGTGCCGGGGACGTTCCCACCATGGAGACCCTCGCCGCCGTGGACCTTTTGCTCTCCCACTTCCCGGATCTGTCCATCCGGGTGGTCAACGTCGTAGACCTCCTTCGGCTGCAACACGAGTCCGAAGGCCCGCACGGGCTGTCGGACACCGACTTCGACGCGCTGTTCACCACGGACAAGCCAGTGATCTTCGCCTACCACGGTTATCCGTGGTTGATCCACCGGCTCACCTACCGGCGGACCAACCACGGGAACTTCCATGTTCACGGCTTTAGAGAGGAAGGCACCACGACGACACCGTTCGATATGTGCGTACTCAACCGGATCGACCGGTTCCACCTGGCCATGGCGGTGATTGACAGAGTGCCGCGGCTCAAGGACGTCTCGGCCACCGTGCGCGAAAAATTCAAGAACGCCCTGATCGAACACCACCAGTACATCCGCACCCACGGCGAAGACATGCCGGAAATCAACAACTGGCAATGGACAGCTGTCCCCGGCCCCGGCCTTCGATGCGAGCAGGAAGCACGAGAGGAACCGCTCTAACATGGCACCGTCACATCCTCGGAAGACATCACCGCCCTTGTCGTCGAATCATCTCGCCACTTTGCCCTATGATGCGGTGCTGTTCGACATGGACGGGGTCGTTACCCGGACTACCAGCGTGCATGCGGCGGCCTGGAAGGAGCTCTTCGACTCCGTCCTGGCCGACTCCAGATCCGGAGTGGGAGCGGATACGCCACCGTTCGACGCAGACCGGGACTACCGGCTTTACGTGGACGGACGCAGCCGCGAAGACGGCATCCGCGCCTTCCTGACCTCCCGCGGCATCCAGCTTCCCACAGGCAGCCCGGAGGACGGACCGGATGCCTGGTCTGTCGCCGGACTGGGGGCCCGAAAAAATGACCTGTTCCTGACCGCATTAGCCCGTGACGGTGTCGATGTCTATCCCGGAACCGTAGCGCTGCTGGAACGCCTGCGCGGCGGCGGCATCCCCGTGGGCCTCGTCACAGCCAGCCGTAACGCGCAGGCTCTGTTGGAGGCCGCGGGCCTGGAGCCGGCATTTGATGTGATCGTTGACGGCCTGGTGGCCGCAGATCAAGGTTTGCCCGGCAAACCGGATCCGGCGATGTTCCTCGAGGCGGCACGTCGACTCGGCGTATCCCCGGAGCGTTCCGTGGTCATCGAGGATGCCGTGTCCGGGGTCAAGGCAGGACACGCCGGCGGTTTCGGACTGGTGGTAGGAATCGACCACGCCGGGTACCGGGAGCAACTGGACGCGGCGGGCGCCGACGTCGTCCTGGGTAGTGTCGGCCAGTTGGATCTGGGTGCATCGCGCACCGATCCCTGGCTGCTGGTCTACGAGGGATTCGACCCAGCCCACGAGGGGCATCGGGAGGCTCTGACCGCCCTGGGCAATGGTTACATGGCCACGCGCGGTGCGCGTCCGGAGCGCCGCGATGACGGGATCCACTATCCGGGGACCTACCTCTCGGGTGTCTACAACCGAACTACCGGCATCATCCACGGCCGCGAACTGGAAGAAGAGCACCTGGTCAACATCCCCAACTGGCTGCCGGTCGACGTCCGCATCGGCGACGGTCCCTGGTGGTCCACCGGAGAGATGGAGGTCTCCGAGGATCGCAGCGAACTTGACCTGCGCCGCGGTACGCTCACCCGCCGGGCCACCCTCACCGGCCCCGGGAACGCCCAGCTTATCGTGGTGCAGCGGCGGCTAGTCTCGATGGACAATCCCCACCTGGCGGCGCTTCAAACCACTGTGACGGCAAAAGGGTTCAGCGGTACGGTCGGCATCCGGGCCGGAATTGATGCGCAGGTCACCAACACCAACGTCCGTGACTACATCGGCAGCGGGCAGGCTCACCTGACGAACGCCGTCGTCACCGACATAGACGACCACACCGTCCTGTGTGAGGTGGAGACCAACCAGAGCCAGATTCGGATCGCCCTCGCGGTGCGCACAGAGTTCCCTGGCCAGGGAGTAACGGCCAGTGACGTTAACAATGGTGGCGGGAGATACCTACGGAACTGTGATGTTCAGCTGGTCGACGGAGAAACGGCCACGATGACCAAAACCGTGGCGGTAGTAACCTCCAGGGATGTAGCGATCGCCTCGCCGGGAAGAGCAGCACTCACCGAGCTCTCCCGAAATGAGGGCGACTTCGACATCCTGATCCAGAGCCATGAAGCAGCCTGGCGTCGCCTGTGGGATCGCTTCGGAGTCACCTTTGACGGAGACCGCCAGTCCCAGCTGATCCTCAACCTGCACGTGTTCCACCTGCTGCAGGCAATATCAGAACACACCGCCGAGCTGGATGCCGGGGTGCCAGCCCGGGGCCTGCACGGGGAAGGATACCGCGGGCACATCTTTTGGGATGAACTTTTCGTCCTGCCCGTTATCGGGCTGCGGCTCCCGCAGGTAAGTCAAACACTTCTGGAGTACCGGTGGCAACGGTTGGGCGCTGCCCGGGCCGCCGCCCGGGCGCAGGGTCTTAAGGGGGCACTGTTCCCGTGGCAGAGCGGCAGCGACGGGCGGGAGGAGACACCCCAGTGGCTTTACAATCCACGATCCGCCCGGTGGATGCCGGATAACTCCAGTCAACAGCGCCACGTCGGTCTCGCCATCGCCTACAACGCCTGGCAATACTTTCAGGCCACCGGTGACCGGGACTGGCTGGCCACCCGCGGAGCGGAACTGATCATCGAAATAACCAGGATGTTCGCCTCACTGGCCACCTACGACGACGCCACCGGAAGATATCACCTTACCGGGGTGATGGGGCCAGACGAATACCACGATGGCTATCCGGATCATCCCGGAGCGGGCCTGACCGATAATGCCTACACCAACATTCTTCTCTCCTGGGTCTGTGAGCGGGCGGCTGATGCTCTCCGGGAACTGGCCGGCCACCAAGAGCATGACCTCACCGACCGATTGCAGATCACCCCCGACGAGATCCAGCACTGGTCCCAGCTGGGCAGCGCACTGACCGTCGCCTTCCACGCCGACGGGGTCATCAGTCAGTTCGACGGGTATGAGGACCTGCTTGAATTGGACTGGCCGCGATACCGGGCGAAGTACGGCAATATCGGTCGGCTCGACCTGATCCTGGAAGCCGAAAACGACACCACCAATCGGTATAAACTGGCCAAACAGGCCGACGTACTGATGCTCATCTATCTGTTGGGACCAACCGGTGTCATCAACCAACTCGGCAGGCTCGGTTATTCTTTCTCCGAAACTGACCTGAAACGCACCGTAGAGTACTACGTGTCCCGCAGCTCAGAAGGATCCACACTCAGCCGGGTGGTCCATTCCTCGGTGCTCTCCCGCTTCAACGAGGACCGGGCCTGGGCCCTTTTCCGCGAAGCCCTGGTCGCGGACCTGGATGACACCCAGGAGGGAACCACCCGCGCAGGAATTCATCTGGGTGCGATGGCGGGCACGGTGGATATCCTAACCCGCTCTTTTGCCGGTCTTCAGACCGAAGCCAACGCCCTCACCTTCGATCCCCGACTGCCTACCCACCTGGAAAAAGTGGAATTTCAGATCCAGTACCGCGGGCACCTGATCGATGTTGCCCTGAGCATCGATAGTCTCCTGATCCGACTACACCCCAGTACTGCGCCACCCATCTACGTGGGGAGCGCGGGAGCGTATGTGGAACTCGCCGGTGGGGAGTCAACGGACCTATTCGAGGCACGACGCGGCCTGCAGAACAAATCTACCCCGGACCTAACCAGGTGAGAAAACCCATGATGTCTACCAAGCAGGCCGAAGCCAGGAGCATGACCGGTTCCCTTCGGCGGAGAGCACAGCTGCCGAAGACCCACGCTGGCCGGGCACCACCGGGGAAGAACCGTCATGACGCAGATCCTCGGTATTTACCTAACTGGACTGGAACCGTACCGGGATACGACAACGAGCACAGTTGCCTGGGACCGAGGCACAGTGGGCTCCACGACATGGTCACAACTCGCTAGGCGGAAGGACGTTTCATGGACGTAGGAAAATACGACAAGGTCAGGGCCGGTACCGGCTTCATCGCGGCGTTGGATCAAAGCGGGGGCAGTACCCCGAAAGCGCTGAAACTTTATGGGATCAACGAGGACGCCTACTCCAGTGGGGAGGAGATGTTTGGTCTGGTGCATAAGATGCGCACGCGCATCATTACCAGCCCCAGTTTCGACGGTGACCGGATCCTCGGGGCGATTTTGTTCGAGGACACAATGGACCGCGACATCGGGGGAATGCCTACAGGGGATTATCTGTGGAAAGTCAAAGACATTGTGCCGTTCCTCAAGATTGACAAGGGCCTGGCGGAAGAAACCCACGGGGCTCAGGTCATGAAGCCCCTCCCTGATCTGGACAACCTGCTCGAGCGTGCGGTAAGCAAGCACATGTTCGGCACCAAAATGCGCTCGTTCATCAGGCTTCCCGGGGAGGGGGTGGACGCTGTCGTTGCGCAGCAGTTCGCGATCGCTCAGCAGATCCTCCGGTTCGGGCTGGTACCCATTGTCGAGCCTGAGGTCGACATCCACAGCCCCCGGAAGATCGAGGTAGAAGACCAGCTCCGGGTGACCCTGCGCAAAGAGCTCGACCAGCTGAAGGAGGACCAGGCGGTCATCCTCAAACTGACGCTTCCCGAAACTGATGACTTCTACCGCGAGCTCGTGGAACATCGGCGGGTGATCCGGGTGCTGGCACTATCAGGCGGCTACTCCCGCGCGGAAGCTAACGCTCGCCTGGCACGCAACCCCGGAATAATCGCCAGTTTCTCCCGCGCCCTGACCGAAGGGCTCACCGTCACCCAGGACGACCGCGAATTCGACGCTGTCCTGGATGAAACAATCGGCACTATCGCGGAAGCCTCACGCACCTGACTACGCCTTCCGAGAAGGCGCGGTGCGCCTGATCAACTGCTTATACAGCGGTGCCCGACCCGGACATGAGCGATCTGGGTCGGGCACCGCCGTGGGTGTCTCCTGCTGGAATCAGCCGTTGGGCAGAGGTGAGAAAAAGTCCGCGCGCACCCCCAGGGCACGGTCGGTGCGCTGGATGGACTCTTCACCGTCTTCCACGGTGCCAGCCAGGGCACGGATTGCGTCGATGTTCTCGGGGACGACGATGGCCTGGTTGTCGACCGTGTACGTCCAGAACAACTCATTGCCCTGCACGGTCAGGATATCTTCCCAGATGGCGACCTCATACATATCGCCCCGTGGCCGGCCTAGATCTCGCATCAATTCGACGGTGCTGTTGACCGCCACGATTCCATCGGAGCGCCGCACGAAAGCGATCCGCGGCATCGCCTTCAACGCTTCGAGAACCTCTTCTGTGTCTGCCGGGCGGGTTAGCTCGATGGTCCAGAAATGCAGGTGGTTGTGGGTGTGCGCTCCCTTGGCCGCCATGGTCACCACATCCAGGTCGGGGACCACCGACTGGGCGTCTGGGCCTTGATGGCTGGGAATACGACCTTCGGGAACTATGGTGTTCATGATCCCCGAGTGGTCGGATTCCCACGGATCGGTGGCCCGGCGGACAAGCACTCCCCGCGCTTTGGACAGCAATCCAGCGTCCTGGAGTGCGATAAGGGTGCGGACAGTGCCGGTGGTGTTGCAGGAAACCACGCGGGTGGCGTCGCGTCCAAGCGTGGAACTGTAGTTGGCGTGGGCAACGAAGGAGTGGCCGGTGAGACTGTGCTTCTCCCCGCCCTGGAACACGGACTTGACTCCATGGGTGCGATAGAGGTCGAGGTTGCCGGCCCCGATGGTGGACGGGGTGCAGTCCACCACGACATCCGCGTTGTCGAGCAGGTCCGGTAGTTTCCCGGCGATGGGATATCCGGCAGCGCTCATCTCTTGGTGGGCTTCTTCGGTGGAGGCATAGACCGGGATGCCCTGCGTGATGGCGGTGGCGACCCGGTAATCGGTGGTGACGTCGCTGACCCCGAGGAGTTCCATGTCCTCCTGGGCTCTCACCGCGTCGGCTACACGTTTACCGATGACACCGTACCCGTTTACTGCAACCTTGATTTTATTCGGCATGCTGATTGTCCTTCCCGGAAATCCTGGTTTGGCCCGATGGTCGTATGGTCGTGTTTCTCATCTGGGGTGGTCGGGGAATGTCCTTGTTCAGAGCTCGTTGAGCATCTGCTCCATCTCGGCGATCTCGGCCTCCTGGTCTTCAATGACCTGCTCAGCCAGAGCGATGGCCTGCGGGTTCTGGCCATCAGTGACCTCATCGCGGGCCATATCGACCGCGCCCTCATGGTGGGCGGTCATCTGCTCAAGGTAGAGCCGGGCAGCCTCGGTGCCCTGGGCGTCCTCGAGGGCTGTCATGTCCTCCTCGCTCATCATTCCACTCATCCCGCCATGGTCCATCTCACCCATATCACCGGTGACCGGATCTTCTTCCCAGGTCTCGAGCATGGTATTCATCCGGTCGATCTCCGGGCCCTGGGCATCGATAACACCCTGGGCGAACTCGATGACCTCGGCCGGGATATCGTCCTTGGCCAGGAGGATTTCACTCATCTCCACGGCCTGTTGGTGATGCGGGATCATCATCTGCGCGAACATGATGTCCGCGTCATTGTGCTCGGCGGAGACCTCTCCGGCCGCCCCCGTCTCTGTCTCAGGATCCGTGGTGGCCCCGGTCGTTTCGGTGGTGTCGGGGGCGGACGTAGTGGCGATGGTCGTGGTGTCGGTGTTTTCTCCCTCAGTGTTATCTGCGCAGGCGGACAAAACCAGGGTGGAGGTCAAGGCGAGAGCGGCGATGGTGATGGTGCGCTTCATGGGGGTTCCCTTTCGGAGGTTGTGTATGGGGGAGTCGATGAAGGATTGAAAGTCAGCGGACGGGGGCTGCAGAGCTCACAGCAGCCTTCTCCTCCTTCCCGTCGGTCGGAGCCAGGTGAGCCGGGTCCAGGTCGATCCGGCGTAGCAGCTGGGCGTTGAGGGCGACGATGATCGTGGACAGGGACATCAAGATGGCGGCGGCCGCCGGGGGAAGCAGCACACCGATGGGGGCGAGCACACCGGCGGCCAGGGGAACGGCCACGATGTTGTACCCGGTCGCCCAGACCAGGTTCTGGACCATCTTGCGGTAGCTGGCATGGGAGAGCTCGATCATCGACAGCACGGCCCGGGGATCATCACTCGCCAGGACCACCCCGGCGGACTCCATCGCCACATCTGTACCCGCGCCAATCGCAATACCGACCTCGGCCCGGGCCAGGGCCGGGGCGTCATTGACACCGTCGCCGACCATGGCCACGCTCAGACCGCGCTCCTGCAGCTGGGTGACCTTGGTGTCCTTGTCCTGCGGCAGAACCTCGGCGAAGACCTCATCGATCCCCAGATCCTTGCCCACTGCCTGGGCGACCTGGGTGGCGTCACCGGTGATCATCGCCACCTTCACCCCGCGGGCCTGCAGGGCGCGCACCGCCGCGCGGGATTCGGGGCGGATCTTGTCCTCGACGGCCACGGCACCGATGATCTCACCGTCGCGGACGACGTGGAGCACTCCGGCGCCTCGCTGCGCCTAGGAACCGGTGATGTCGGTGAGCTCACCCGGGATGGTCAGACTGAATTCGCGCAACATGTTCGGCCCACCCACGAGGATTTGGGTGCCATCGACAGTGGCCCGGATCCCGCGGCCGGAGGCGGCGGTGAAACCGGTTGCGCGCAGTGGGCGGCGTGAGGCCTCCGGGTGTGCGGCTCGTCCGACTCTTCCTTTGACGTATGCAACACCGCACTCCTTACTTCATCTACTGGACTGGAATCAACCCTCACCGGGCGATCAACTACGACCGGCCATTTCTCGAACGTTACTGGTCTAGTCAAGGAATGTGGACAGTTCTTCGATGAGTAGCCAGCGACGCGCGGAGGTGTGCGCTTTCTTTCGACGACAACCCCGCCCCCAGTCGAGCCCAACCGGTTCCAGAGATTTCGCATCAGTCGGACCCACACGCGGGTGTTCCTGCTCTGCGGAGCCGGCCCCGGTCACGGCTGACCGCCGAGCTGGAACGAGATTATCGATCGCGGTAATCCGTTAAGGTGACTCCCAACGCTCAGCGACCGGCCTCGATGTTCGACCGCGAGAAAGGGGAGAGACCGTCATGTCCTCAGGGATCGTGTCCGTGGCTCTGGTGGCGCTGTCTGTCGTTGCTCTCTTCTATGCACTCCACCGCGTGGCCAGCATTACCTCCGACCCGTTGACAGTCCTGCCGGCCCAATCCGGGTGGGCACCGCAGGAGCACGCCCTGTCGCGGTTCCACGCACGCTGGTACCTCGCCTCGATCGTGTTTCTGGCCTTCGACGTCGAGATGCTCTTTATGTACCCGTGGGCCGTGGTGGTGATCGAGAAGGGGCTCTCTGCGGTGGTGGAGATGTTCCTGTTCCTTGGTGCCCTGCTAGTCGCCGTGGCCTGGGCACGGCGAGAAGGCGCATTCCGATGGGCTTGAGCCCGTTTCTCGCCCGCCTCGCCGTCCAGGCCACCCGGGTGCTCGTCGTCGAGGCCCCGGGCCAGTGGGCGACTCGGATGGAGCTTGAGCAACAGCTACTCCGTCGCGGGTGGCGGATAGCCAGTAGTCCGGCTCAGGGGGACGTGCTCGTCGTGTGTGGTGCGCCGGGCCCTGAGCTGTCGGATCTGGCGAACCGCCTCTGGGAGCAGATGCCCGGCCCTCGGGTGCGCATCGGCATCGCCTCGCCCGGAGCGGTGGTTCCCGCCCTCGACAATGCCACTGCGCTCCTGCTCGACACTTCCCATCACCGGACCGACGCCCGCGAACGGGCGCAGGAGCCCTCGATGTCCGATCACGCGAACAATGCTGATGGCGAAGGGCACGAAGGGCACGTGGGTCACGAAGGACACGAGGAACACCAGGGCCACGGTGGACACTCGGACCACGAAGAGCACGCGGATCGCCAGGCGCACGAGGGCCACGCAGACCACGGCGGGCACGAGGGCCATGAAGGCCATGGCGGGCATGGTGGCCACGAGGGCCATGAAGGCCACGGGGATATGGACATGGCTCCCGCCGGGATTCCCTTGGCCGAAGGCGGGGAGGACCGCGACGGCCTGGAGATGGATGTTCTCCATCTGCCGCTCGGTCCGGTATTGCCGTTCTGGCCGGCCGGGCTCGTGCTGCACTGCTCGCTACAGGGGGACGTTGTCGTCGACGCCACCGCCTCGGTGATCGACGCGACGGAGCACAGGGCCGGAGCACCCGGTCGGCCCACGGACCACGCGTCTGCCACGGTGACCCAATGTGATCAGGTCATGGCACTGCTGGCACTGGCCGGTGCCGAAGACCTGGCGGACTGCGCCCGCCGTGCCCGGGACGGGATTCTGACGGGCGATCCCGGTGCCGCCCGTGACGCCGTCGAGCGTCTGCACCGGAAGGTTCGCAGGTCGCGGCTGCTGCGCTGGTCATTGCGGGGCGTGCTGCCGCTCGGCCCGGCCGATCTGGAGCGCCACGGCTTGCCGGGGCACTGCCTCGGGGATGCCCACGACCGGTTGCTGGCCCAACTGGAACGGATCCGCGTCGAGGTCGGCGGCGCAACGCCGGACCGGGCGGATGGCGGCTCAGCGCAGGAATCTGCGGACAAACTAACTGTACCGTGGGCGGTGGTGCCGGACCTGGTGACCGGTTTGGAGCTGGGCACTGTGCGCTTGGCGGTGGCGAGCCTTGATCTGGGCTCGCATCCTGCCGTCCGGGAGGTGGGGCATGTCTGAGACCGTGGTGACGACCGTGTCCGGTGGGTGGGCCGTGCTGGCCGGGGTGATCCTGTGTGGGCTGGCGTTGTTCGCGGTGGCGCTGGACGGGGTGCTCTCGTCGCCGGCGCGGGGCGGCGGTCGTGGCGGGCCCACTCCCCTGGCCCGTGCGGCCCGTCTGTTGCGGCAGCGTCGCCGCACGACGGTCGCCGCGGACACCCTGCTGTGGCGGATCGGCGGCGCGGGCATGCTGGTCGGGGCGTTCCTGATGATCGCCGTGATCCCGCTGGGCCGCTGGACACTGGCGGACCTCGACGTGGGAGTCGTGTGGTTCAACGCCGTCGACGTCATGGTGTGGGCCCTGGTCTGGCTGGCGGGGTGGGGCGCCAACTCCATCCACGGTCTGGTGGGCGGTTACCGCTTCCTCGCGCACGGGCTGGCCTATGAGCTGCCGCTGATGTTCGCATTGGTGGCCCCGGCGATCGCCGCCGGCAGTCTGGCGGTGGGCGACGTCGCGGCCGCGCAGGACGGCGTGTGGTTTGTGGTGTGGATGCCGGTGGCGTTCCTGGTCTTCCTGATCGGCGTGACCGGCTTCTCTGTATGGGGTCCATTCGCCCCGGCCCTGTCCGCGGACATCGTCGGCGGGGTGACGGCCGAACTCTCGGGGGTCGATCGGCTGGTCCTGCAGGCCGGGCGCTACCTGTTCCTCACCGCCGGGGCGGCGTTCTCGGTGCCGCTCTTCCTCGGCGGTGGTGCCGGGCCCGTCCTGCCCGACTGGGCGTGGGTGCTGGTCAAGACAGCGCTGGTGCTGACGGTTCTGGTGTGGGCGCGGCGCAAACTTCCGCTGCTGCGACCGGATCGGTTCATGGAGATCGGCTGGACTGTCTTGCTCCCGGCCGTCGTGGCCCAGGATCTGCTTGTGTCCCTCGTCGTGGTCTGGAAGGGCTGAGCCGTGCTGGTCGGGATCGTGTTCTGGGTACTCGCTGTGGTGGCGGTGACCGCGGGGACGGCCGTGTTCGTGGTGGACTCGATGGCCCGGGCCACCTACGCGCTGGCGGCATCGTTCATCGCCGTGGGGGTGATGATTTTGCTGCTGGGTCAGAGCTACCTGGGCATCATCACGATTCTGATGATGGTCATGGAGATGGCGGTGATGGCGGTCTACATGGTGATGTTCATGGGCATGAACCCGGCGCTGATGCCGATGGACATGACCCACGGGAAGAAGACCGCGATCGGCACCTCGGTCGGGGTCTTTGTGCTGCTGGCCGCCGGGGCGCTGCTGATCCCGTGGCCCGAGCGACGTGGCGCCCCACCCGAGGACCTCACCAACGCGCTGGGCCTGGAGATCATGGGCGAAAAGATGTTGGTGATGGCCGTGGTGGGCGCGGTCATGGTGGCCACCATCGTGGCCGGGATCGTCCTGGCCGCCGGGCGCACCCGCTACGACCGGCTCGGCGACGATCTGCGGCGCCGCCCGGCCGACGACCCCCAGCCGGGAGGTGTGGGTCGATGACCCTGGAGGCCGTTCTGGTGGTGGCCGCCGCCCTGTTCGCCGTCGGGCTCTACGGGGCCCTGTCCCAGCAGGTGGTGGTGATGGTGATGATGGGCCTGGAGTTGATGATCAACGGGGTGCTCCTGGCCGCCGCGGGGTTCTGGTGGTTCCTGGCCCCGGGCCCCTCCGGGCAGGTGCTGCTGCTGGTGGTGCTGGCGGCCATGACCGTGGAGATGGCCATGGGCTTTGCCGTGGCGACGCTGTTGCACCGCAAGCGGCAGACCGACATGACCGACATGGCCGAGGATCTCTCCGGATGACCGCCGACCAGACCTTGCTGCTGACCCTGGTGGTGCTCCCGGCTGCCGTGGGTGCGGTGCTCGCGCTGACCCGGGCGGAGCGGGTTGCGGCCCCGATCGCGGTATCGACCGCTGCCGTGACCGCGCTGCTGGCGGCTGTCGTCGCCGTTGCGCGGCCTGCGGTGGCGTTCCCGTTCATCGCCGGCGTCGACGTGGCATTGGAGGTCGACGCCCTGGCGGCGCTGACCCTGCCGATGGTCGCAGTGGTGACCCTTTTGGTGCTGGTTTTTGCGGCCGGCAACATCCGGGCGGCCCGGCCCCGCTTCCACGGGCTGATGCTGCTCTTCGCCGCCGCGGCCCTGATCACGGCCTCGGCCGCCAGCCTGCCAGCGCTGCTGTTTGCCTGGGAGTTGATGGGCGCGACCTCGTACGCGTTGATCGGGTTCTGGTGGCGGGACACCGACCGCGTCTCGGCCGGGCTCACGGCCTTCCTCACCACCCGTACCGCCGACCTGGGTCTCTACCTGGCCGCCGGCGCTGCCTTGGCCGGCGGCGCCGGTATGGGCCTGTCCGAGTTGCCGGCGGCGGAGAGCCCGTGGCGGCACGTGGTGGCGGCCGGGATCCTGGTGGCGGCACTGGGCAAGGCCGCGCAGCTGCCGTTCTCGTTCTGGCTCTCCGGCGCGATGAAGGGCCCCAGTCCGGTCAGCGCACTGCTGCACTCGGCGGCGATGGTGGCAATGGGCGGTTACCTGCTGCTGCGCGTGGAGCCGCTGCTCGCCTCCACCGGGTGGGCGGGCCCGGCCGCCGCGTGGATCGGGCTACTGACCGCGGTGGCGATGGGGATCGTGGCGTTGGCCCAACGGGATCTCAAACAGTTGCTGGCGGCGTCCACTGTGGCGCAGATGGGATTTGTGGTGCTGGCCGCCGGAGTGGGCGCGGTGAGCGGAGGTGCCGCCCAACTGGTGGCTCATGCCTCCACCAAGGCACTGCTGTTCCTCGCTGCCGGGGCGTGGCTCACCGCGTTGGGCACCGAGAAGCTCACGGAACTGCGCGGGGCGGGCCACCGATGGCCGGTGGTGGGCGTGACCGCGACCGTGGGAGCCCTGGCCCTGGCCGGGATCGCGCCGCTGTCCCTGTGGGCGACCAAAGACGCGGTGCTGGCTGGAGCCCTGGAGACCTCGGCCTGGCTCTACGCCACAGGACTGGTGGCGGCGGCCCTGTCGGCGGCCTACTCCGGCAAGGTCCTATGGACGATCTGGCACCGCGGGGCCCAGGCCCGGGTCGAGGAGCCCACCGCCGGGCGGGAGGTCGGCGCAACGCAAGAGCTCGGCACCGGGCAGGTGGGGGCGCTCGAGCAGGCCCCGCTGGTCGTGCTGGCCGCGGGGGCGGCCGCGGTGTCGGTGTTGGCGCTGCCCCCGCTCAGCGGCGCCCTCGCCCAGGCGATGGGCGGGCACGGCGAGGTGACGGCGCTCGAGCTCGTGGTCTCGGCCGCCATCGCCCTGGCCGTGGTGCTGCTGATGCGACGTCTACGCGCCCCGGAACTCGGGTGGGCCGAGCGGTGGCTGGGGCTGGAGGCTGCTGCGCACGTTGTCGTCGTCGTTCCCGTCATGCGGTTGGCGCACCTCCTGGCCCGGTTCGACGACGCGGTCCTGGACCGCGCCGTGACCTCCGTGGCCGGGGCCGTCCCGATGCTGGCACGGTCCGTGGCGCGGTTCGACGACGAGGTCCTCGACGCCGGAGTCGGAGCAGCCGCACGGGCCGCCCATACGGCCGGGCAGGGCGCGGCCCGCCTCGATGACGCCGTGGTCGACGGCGCCGTCGAGGGCCTGGCCGGTTGGGTTCGCCGACTCGGGCACCTGGCCCGCACCCCGCAGACCGGGGCCGTCCACCAGTACCTCCTGCAGGCCGTCGCGGTGCTCACCGTGGCCGTGGTGGCCTGGACCGTCTACGCAGTGATGGGATGAGCATGCTCAGTCTGATCGTCTTTCTCCCCTTGGCCGCCGCCGCCGTCCTGGCCGCGGTGCCGGCGATCGGGCCGGCGGCCGCGCGATGGGCGTGGATCGCGGTGAGCGTGCTGGAAGTGCTGCTGGTTGCCGTGGTGTGGGCCGGCTACAAGGACCCGGGACCGAACGGGCTGGCGTTCGAGGAGCAGGTGCCGTGGATCCCGGGGGTGGGCAGCAGTTACCACGTGGGCATCGACGGGCTGTCCCTGCCGCTGGTGGCGATGACGGTCGTGGTGTTCTTGGCGTGCGCTGTGTACTGCCTGCGGGATTCGGACCGGCCGCGCGTGCAGGCGGCGCTATTTTTGTTCCTGCAGAGCATGAGCCTCGGCGTGTTCGTTTCGGCCGACCTGATCCTGTTCTTCGTCTTTTTTGACCTGTCGATCGTGGGAATGTACTTCATCATCGCCGGGTGGGGCCACGGCAATGCGGCCCGGTCGGCGCTGAAGTTCTTCCTCTACACGTTCCTGGGGTCGCTGGCCCTGCTGCTGGGTTTCATCGGGCTGTATGTGTTCTCGGCGCCCCACACCTTTGACATCCCCGAGCTGGTCGCCGCACCCCCGCTGGCCGGTGAGCCGCTCGCCGGGGGGCTGGTGCTGGCGGCGATCCTGGTGGGCTTGGCCGTCAAGACCCCCACCGTGCCGTTCCACACCTGGCTTCCCCCGGCCCACACCGACGCCCCGGCCGCCGGCTCGGCCGTCCTGGCGGGGGTGTTGCTGAAGATGGGCGCGTACGGCTTCGTGCGGATCGCCATGCCGATGCTGCCCGAGGTCTGGCGGGCGTGGGCCTGGGTGATCGTGGCCGTGGGAATCGTCTCCGTGCTCTACGGCGCACTGGTGGCGCTTGCCCAGACCGACCTCAAGCGGATGATCGCCTACACCTCCGTCAACCACATGGGCTACATCGTCCTGGCCCTGGGTGCGGCCGGGCTGCTGGTGGAGGGTGCCGAGCAGGCCCGGTCCGTGGCGGTCACCGGCGCGATGGTGCAAATGGTCAGCCACGGACTGATCACCGCCGCCCTGTTCTTGCTGGCCGGGGTCATGCAGAGCCGGGCCGGGACCTACGACCTGGGTTTCTATGGCGGGCTGGCCGACCCCGCCCCGCGGTACGCGGCGCTGTTCGCGATCGGCGCCTTTGCCTCCCTGGGCCTGCCCGGGTTCTCCGGGTTCATAGCCGAGTTCCAGATCTTCGCCGGCAGCGTGGCCGTGGCCCCGGTGACCGCAGTGGCGCTAGTGGGCATCGTGATCACCGCCGCCCTGTTCCTGCGGGCCCTGCAGCGGGTCTTCACCGGGCCCGCCGCCGGGCGCTCCCCCGGGTTCGCGGACCTGCGGGCGCACGAGCTGTGGTCGGCCGGCCCTCTGCTGGCGCTGTCCGTGCTGATCGGAGTGCTGCCGCTGGTGCTGCTCGGGGTGATCGAGCCGAGCTCGGCCGCCCTCGTGGAACTGGTGGGACGGTAACCCGTGGACGCCTCCATGCAGATGAGCCCCGGGCTGCTGCTGCCCGAGATCATCGTCTTTACCGGCGGATTGGCGGTGCTACTGGGCGGATCGTTCCTCCCCCGGCAGCGCCAGTGGATCGCCCGCGCCGCGGCCGCCCTGGCGCTACTGGGCGCCGCGACCGCCGCCGCGGTGGCTATGGCCGGGCCTGCGCAAAGCGCCTTTGCGGGTACCTTTGCCGTGGACACCGCCACCGGCGCCGCACGGGTGATAGCCACCCTGGCCACCCTGCTGATCCTGGGGGTGGCCTCCGGGGAGCTCAAGGACTCCCCCCGCGAATCCGACACCTACGCCCTGCTGCTCTTCGCCACCGCCGGGGTGATGGTCCTGGCCGGGATCACCGACCTGTTGGTGCTGATCGTGGGATTCCTGCTGGCCAGCATCCCGCTGTACGGGATCATCGGACTCACCGGCGGCCGCTTGGGCGCCGAGGCGGCGGTCAAGACCTACCTCATGGGGGCGCTGTCCGGGATCCTGCTGATGCTGGGCGTCACCGTGCTCTATGCCCTGGCCGGAGGCACCGACTACGCCCTGCTCCGGGAGGCGTTGCCCACCGCACCGGACGCCGCCGTGGGGACAGGCATCCTGGGGGTGCTGGCCGGGCTGCTGTTCAAGGCCGGCGGGGTGCCGATGCACTTCTGGGTGCCCGACGCCGCCCAGGGCTCCGGGGTCACCGCCGCCACGTTCCTGACCACCGTGCCCAAGGTGGGCGCGCTGGTGGCCGTGTACCGGTTGGTGGCCACGGTCTCCGCCGAAGAGCACTCCTGGTTGCTCGTCGCCGCCCTACTGGCCACCGCCTCGATGTTCCTGGGCAACCTGGCCGCCTACTGGCAGACCGATCCCCGCCGGCTACTGGGCTGGTCGACCGTGGCGCAGGTGGGGTTCCTGCTGGTGCCCGTGGCCGCAGCCGGGCGCAGCGACCTGGCCCTGCCCTCGCTGTTGTTCTACCTGGCCGCCTACGCCGTGACCAACGTCGCCGCCTTTGCCGTGACCGCTGCCCTGCCCGAGCACCGGACGCTCGCCGAATACCGCGGGCTGGCCCGCTCCCGCCCAAGGTTGGGACTGACCGTGCTGGTGGCGCTGCTGGGGCTGGTGGGCACCCCGCCCCTGGCGATCTTCGTGGGCAAACTGACCACCGCCACCGCCGCCTGGGACGGCGGTCACGGGTGGCTGGCTCTGGTGGTGGTGGTCAACAGCGTGATCAGCCTCTTCTACTACCTGCGCTGGTTCGCCCCCGTCTTCGCCCGACCCGACTCCCAAGCCGCCGAGTTCCCCGGACGCGGCGGGATGGCCGCCTGGCCGGCCGTCACGGCCGCGGTCGCCGCGACCGCGAGCCTGGCGCTGGGCGTCCTGGCCGGTGTCCTGTGGGCTGCCCTCGACGGCCCCGGGATCCTGTAGGGCTGGGAGCGGCAGCCTTCCCCAGCCGGAAGGGGCGTCGAGTAGGTGCGGGAGGGAGCCGGGGGCCGTACAGGAGAGCCCGCTTATAGGAGAGAACCCCCTAGATCGTCGGTTGTCGCCGTAGGACCTAAGTCGCACACCCAGTCGAGCAACGACTACAGCGGCGCCGCGGGTTCAGCCAATGGCGCTGAGGAGGTCGCTGCAAGCCTTTTCGCAACGACGGCAGGCGTCAGCACACAGCTTGCAGTGCTCGTGCATGTCGGCGTGAGCCTCGCAGTCTTCGGCGCAAGTAGCGCACGCGGCACGGCAGGCCTTGAGCAACTCGGTGACCACGGTCAGGTTGCTGCCCGTTCGGCGACTCAGGACGGAAGCGGTGGCGACGCAGACATCGGCGCAGTCGAGATTGGTACGGATGCAGTTCCGCAGGTCGGCAACCGCCTCTTCTGCCAAGCAGGCGTCCGCGCACGCAGTGCAGGACTGCGCGCAGGCCAGCGCCGCGTCGATCGCCTCGGCGAGGCGGTCCACGTCCAGACCACTGGTGGGATTGGGGTGGGAGTTGATCATGGCGGTGGTGCTCATTGTTCCTCCGTAGTCGATGTCGTCTAGAACGCCTCCGACGGGCGGCGCAGTGGGTCTCCCTGCCGCAGGCCGTACCCGTCACCGTAGCCATCGCCGCCGCCCAGTTGGGAGATCGTCTCCGAAGAAACCAAATCGTTAGGCGCCCTGTCCTTGCCAGGCTGTCCAGCCGAATGCCGCAGCGTCGAGACCTTGATCCCTGGGAGTCGGCATGCCATTATCTGCGTATAAATGCAGATGCTAAGTGTGGCTTGACGGCGCAGAGTTCGTACGTTGAGCTAGCTGTCGAGGTGTTCGCCATGCTGGCGGATGCGACGCGAGTGCGGATCATTCTGGCCCTTCGCGACGGGGAGCTGTCGGTAAACCAGCTGGCCGAGATCGTCGACAAGTCCCCGGCGTCGGTATCTCAGCACTTGGCCAAACTCCGCCTGGCGCGAATGGCCTCAGCACGCCAAGACGGGCAACGAGTGTTCTACCGCCTGACTGACGAGCACGCCCGCCAGCTTGTCGCCGACGCGATTTTCCAGGCGCAGCACGCGGTGGACAGTCACCCCGCGCATCATGACCGCGACCGTCTGGGCCACGGGAAGATCACCGGCCTATCGTGATCGGTGTCCTTCGGAACAGCACCTATGCCAGGCTCTTCAGCGCTCAGATAGTCGCCCTTCTCGGCACCGGTCTGCTCACCGTGGCGCTCGGGTTATTGGCCTTCGACATCGCCGGGCAAGACGCTGGTGTAGTGCTAGGAACGGCGCTGACGATCAAGATGGTCGCGTACGTCGCCGTGTCACCGGTGATGGCGGCTATGGCCACCCGGTGGCGACGAAAGGCCGTTCTTGTCAGCGCGGACGCAGTCCGCGCTGCAGTGGCGTTGTCCCTGCCCTGGGTCAGTGAGGCCTGGCAGATTTATGTCCTGATCTTTGCGCTGCAAGCGGCGTCGGCGACCTTCACTCCGGTGTTCCAGGCAGTGATTCCCGATGTCCTTCCCGACGAAGCGCAGTACACCCGCGCATTGTCACTATCCCGCCTGGCGTACGACACCGAATCGCTACTGAGCCCCGTACTGGCTGCGGCGCTGCTGGCGATCATGTCCTACAACAATCTATTTCTGGGCACGGTGCTGGGATTTCTCGCCTCCGGCGCGCTCGTCCTGGTCACCGAAATTCCCGATGGCGCACGGTCCGAAGCCGCATCGTTTCGAGAACGACTGACCCGGGGCGTCCGGGTCATGCTGCGCACCACGGAGCTGCGCAGTCTGCTGGTGATGAACCTCATCGTGGCCACCTCCACCGCCATGGTGATCGTCAACACCGTCGTCGTGGTCAGAGGATCTTTGGATCGCTCCGAGAGCGACGTCGCGCTTCTGCTGGCCGCCTTCGGCGCCGGTTCCATGCTCGTCGCCCTCGTTGTTCCCCGAGTCCTCGACAAGATCGCCGATCGGCCCGTCATGCTCACCGGCTCAGCGATTATCCCGCCCGCCCTGGCCGCATCAGCAGCAGTGATCGCTCTACCGGCCGGCAGTGGGCAGTGGGCCTTGCTGATCACACTGTGGGCGATCCTTGGAGCCGCGACGTCGCTGATTCTGACCCCGTCAGCCCGCCTGCTGCGACGCGCCTCCGACCAAGTATCTCGACCTGCGGTCTTCGCCGCGCAGTTCTCCCTGTCCCACGCCTGCTTCATGCTCACCTACCCGATCGCCGGCGTTCTTGGCGCGATGCTCGGTCTACCTCAGACCGCGCTGATCCTCTCGGCTCTCGGAGTTCTCGGGGCCTTCGGTGCCTTCGCTCTCTGGACACGACCCGTCGCGTGAGCCGGGCGCACTGCCAGTCTGCGCCGCACGGTGCTCGTCAAGGGTGCGACTTGGTCCGAAACGGTTGCACCGCTGCGGAGCTGACTGGCTCACGCCGCCGGTGACCTCGTGCCCCACCCGCACGCACGTGCGCCCTACCGCAGGTGCGCCGGCGCGTCGCCGGGAGTGATACCGAGATGGATGTGATCTTGGTGGACGTCGTCGGAGAAGAACCCCTTGCGCGGTCCGTTAAGGTCGGCAGGTCCACCGACCTCGGTCGCCCCCAACTCGGCAGCTCGCCGCATCAACCGAAGCACACGATCGTCGCCGGGTCGGACGTCCACCACCGGCCGACCGTCGATCTCGCGGATGTCTACTGCTCGTCCCACGGCGTGATTGGACATTCGCGCGGTGGGATAGACCGTCTGGATGTGGCCTGTGTGCATTACCTGGATCGCCAGGGTGAACTCCCGGGACAGTGCGTGCAGTATCGCCAGCAGTCGGTTGTCCATCCTGCCGGTGCTGACATCGCTGCGGGCTGGGCCGGGCAGGATGATCTTCGGCTCGGCGAGCACCGCTGCCGCCGTGTCGGTCAACGGCAGCGACGGGCCCAGTGAGGTCGGCGCGACGAGCCGCTCGACGGCCCAACTCCCACCGGGGGGTCGAGCCAATCGCACGTCCACGACCAGTTCGCGGTTCCACGGTCCCGAGACGGTGTGCAGGTTCTGCTCCACCAGGGCGATGACGGCAGCGGTATCCGAGGCGAGCCCGCCGTACTGCGGATAGACGACGGTCAGTTCCCCGGCGCGGGCGTCCGGCAGTTGAAGTATCGACGCTGTCGACGCCACCGGCGGCGACGCGCCGGCGCGGATGAGGGTGCCCACGGCCGTTTCGCCGTCGCTCCAGTTTCCGGCGTTTTCCAGAAACGCCGCTGCGGTGCGCTTGATCTCCGGGCGTACTTCACCCGGCGCCGGCTGCCATCGGCTTGCCGCGGCGGACAACGGGGAACGAGGGGAACCGAGTTCGGCTCCACCCAGGTGAGGTGGCTGCGGTGTCGGCGTAATCACCGAGGGCGCAGGCCGTGGCGGGGCGGGGCCGAGGGTGCAGGACGCCACGGTGGCGGCTGACCCCGCAGTCAGCACCGTCAGCAATTGGCGCCGGGTCAGCTTCATCGGGGATCTGCCCCACCCTTGTCGCAGAACGTGCCGTGGCGGGCCGGAGGCACCACGGGGTGACGATAGCTGCGCACCATGTCGCCGTCGCGCGTGCGGTACTCGCTCCCCGGGCTCCATCCCAAGCGTTCATAGAACGCGCCGGCCCCGTCCGAGCCGGCGCTGGTGAACAACTCGGCGGTAGCACAGCCGCCCTCGTGCGCGTGGCTGAGAAACAGCTCGACCAGGCGGGCACCGACGCCGCTGCCCCGCAGCGACGGGCGAACGGTGACCGCGGCCAGCACGGCTACCGGCGCAGAATCGGTCCCTGCCGGGGGTGCGGCAGTCTGGTAGGTGAGTGTGCCAAGCAGGCGACGCGTCCACGGCCTGGCTCGGGTGCGCACGAACCGCACCGCCAGTGACGGGTGGCGCAGCAGTGACACGGCGGCGACCGCTGCCAGGACCAGCAGACAGCGGCGGTCGGCCAGCACCGCCCGCATATGTGCCGCTTCGTCGATCGAACCGAACAAGAAACCGCACACGTGCCCGCGGGCGTCGCACCGACAGACTGCGACCAGCGCCACGCCGTGCGGGGAATCAAGGTAGGTCCGGTGCCAGCGACGCATGAATCGTGGCCCCAGGCCGGGGAAGAAACCGGCCGGTAGCTGTTCAACGTGCAACTGCGCGGTCGCGCCGAGATCAGCGATCGTGGCGTACCGCAGCACGAGATCGTCCTCCGTCGCCGGTCCCGGCCGTGGGCAAGGCGCCGTCCGCGCACGGTAGAGCAGGCGGTAGCGCCACGTCGGTCGACACATAAGCTGACTCCCTTCTTCGGTCAAATCAGACCGGGCCCGGCCACTTGCGCGCCGGAAATGCCGGCTCGGTTAGTGGGAGAGCGGCCAGAGCTCGGAAACTCGACAGTGAAACTTGCATCTCGGCCGGGCCCGTCACTGTGCGCTCGAATGTTCCCGCCGTGGGCTTCGACGAGTGCGCGAGTGATGGTCAGGCCGATACCGCTGCCGCCACTGGGGCGCTCAGTCCTCGTAGACGAAGGACACGGACCATTCGCCGTTGAGGATCGACGGCTCACCGGCTTTATCATAGAAGATCGGGACCGACCGGATGGCTAGGCCCTCGATGGGGCCATGCTCCGGGGTGCTCACCGGAATGAGTAGCTCGCCGGCACCGCCAGCCTCGACGATGTACTCGTTGGTACCGCCCTGACGCACCTCGTAGACGTTCATCGTCGACTCGCGCAGCTCGGTGGACAATCGGACGGTCAGTGTGTGCTCGCTGCGCACCACGAATTCGGGCACCGGGTTGGTGAAGGAGTTGCCGTCCAGGTCGGTCGCGGTGAAGGGCAGAGCCTTGACGGTGCTGCGGTCGGTGGCCACGGTGATCTCCGACAGCACACCGAACCGGGCTTCCGACCCCTTCCACGCCCCCAGGATGGCGGCGATCATGATGATCATCCACGCCAGGATCGCCCAGGTGGCCGGGCGGACACGGCGGCCGGTCAGTTCGGATTCATTGCGGGAGCTCACAGTTTCGTTCTGCCGATCTCTTCGTAGTCGGACTCAGGGAGCCACCGGCTTCCCCGAGGTGCCGCGAACGGTTCCACCTAGCCCAGTGTGGTTACCCGGCTCGCCTCGCACGGTGCCAAAAAGCGTCTCCTGCCCGAGTCGAACCGGGGCGATAGCCGGCCCCGTTTCTTTCATTTCGCGGAGTTGGATGCTGCGCTTTCTAAAGCAGATATCGAGGCTGCGAAGTGCTCCTCAACCGTTCAGTTCAGGCCAGCATAGGAGTGCAGACCGGAGACCACGATGTTGATAAAGAACAGATTGAAGATGAGCACCGCGAACCCGGCGAGGTTGATCCAAGCGGCCTTCTTGGGGCCCCAGCCACTGGTGGCACGGGCGTGCAGATAGCCGGCGTAAAGGACCCAAGAGACGAAGGAGGCAGTCTCTTTGGGGTCCCAGCCCCAGAAGCGACCCCACGCGCCCTCGGCCCAGACAGCGCCCAGCAGGATGCCCACGCTGTAGATCGGGAATGCGATCACAGCGGTGCGATAGGCCAGTCGGTCGAGAGTGTCGGCATGCGGTAGTGGGCGGGAAAGCCCAGAGCTCCAGCCCGTTTCCTGACCCTGCGGTTGCCACACCCGGATCAGGTACATGATCGAGGCGACGCCGGATATCAGCAGTATGGCCGATCCCAGCGAGATGATCGAGACGTGGATGGGCAGCCAGTACGACTGCAGTGCCGGCACGACGGGAGAGGCTTCGGAATACAGGTTGGTGCCGCCGAAAAACAGCAGGATCAGAACCGGTACCAGTACGAATGGCCAGGCCACCTGTAGGGCCGGCTTGCGCAGGAAAATCAGCCCGGCGCCCACTCCCAGCAGCGTGGTGGCCAGAATGAACTCGTACATGTTGCCCCACGGGAAGCGACCTGTGGCCACCCCGCGCAGGATCAGCGCAGCCGCTTGGAAGAGGAAGGCGATGATGATGAATAGCTGTGCGATCCGTGCCCAGCGGACACTGCCTGCGGACTCACGGTCCTCGTCTCCGGTGTCGGTGAGAGAGGTTGATTCTGTGAGCCCGGGCCCACCGGCACCCACTAGGTTCCGGCTTGATTTAGTCACCTTGGCTACCCGGAATCCGGCGTAGTAGATCAACGATGCGACAAGCGCCAGCACGTATAGACCGAACGCGGACCTATACGCCAGGTCGCTGTAGGTGGAGAGCGTCTCGTTGACAGGCAGTCCCTGCGCGAGAATTACAGTGTTCACCGGATGGTGTCCTTCCACGAAGCGTCGGGGTCGTCGCCTCGACTAGATGCAGTGTCGCTAGGTTCGGGCAAGACGGGTGTAGCAGTAGCAATGGTGGCCAGCCGGTCCCGGAGGTCGTCGAATTCCCGGCCCCAGCCCGATCTGTCCGTCTTGGCGAGGCCGCCCAGGTCGACGCGGGTCGCCTGGGCCTCGTCGACAATGATCCGTGCCCAGATCCTTCGGCGACGGACCATCAATGACAGGACGAGTCCACCCACCATGACGGCAGCGAACACGCCAACCCAGATCTGAGTAGGGTCCTCCGAGACCTGGATGTTGATGAACTCGTCGGCTCCGTCGAAGCGGACCTCGGTGCCATCGGGCAGGGTCGTGGATTCGCCGGGCATGAGGTTGACGCGGGCCCTACGCTCCAACGCGCCCGACTCCATTAGGTCGGGGTCCAGCGAGAAGATCGACTGTGCGCCGCCATTGTCCAGGCCGGCGTTGCCCTGGTAGACGTCGATCGCCACCGCCGGGTCGTCCATCCGCGGGAAACGGGAGCTGAGTATGTTGCCGTCGAACGAGGCGGTCGGGGCGAACAGCCCCTGGATGGCGATCTGCTGCTCAAGGCGGTCGTCGATGTCCGGGTACATGCCGGCTGGCGGATCAAAGCGCATGATGCCGGAGGAGAGAAAAGTCAACAGGTCCGTCGGTTGCCACTGCACTGTGTCTGTACGGGTCTCGCCGTTGGGGAACGTGACCGTGAACGTGGGCGCGAAGCCGTGACCTTGGAGGTAGACACGGGTGCCGCCGATGCGCAGCGGGTGGTTGACCTGCAATGTGTAGGGCTCCCATGTGTCTGGATCGGTGGTGGTGACCTCCTCGCTGAAGCGAATGTTGGAGGTGAACATCTCCGCCTGGCCATTGGGTAGATAG
>NZ_UNRI01000012.1:0-38849 GCF_900537145.1 Dietzia sp. Alg238-R159
GGGAAGAGGTTGGAGGAAGGTGCAGCGTCCGCCCGCCGCCCCCGGGCACAGGAAGCGGCGCTTGCGCCAGATGATCGTGACGGGGCGACCGAACGAGGGGATGTCGACCAGACGCACTACCTGCCGGCCATGGCCTACTCCGACGGCGCCGCAGTCGGGGCACCCGACAGGCCCAGGCTCGGACTCGACGGTCACCTCCAGGTGCTCGTCGACCATGCGCGCATCAAGGACGTACACGTCATCGAGACCGACGAGAACATCGCAGCGGGAACAACGAGACGAAGGTGCGGCGCCAGCGGCAGGCCGGCAGCACCCGATAGGCTCAGACATGGGTCGAGGCCCCTTCGGGATTGGGTGTAGAGGTACTTCCAATCCTTCAGGGCCTCGACCCTCTTGCTCCCTACTGCTTCACCGGCGTGTCGCCCTCACCCACACTCAGATGCGAAGAGCCAGATTCTCAGCCGTCCCAACATTTCTCTTCGAAACAGCCCGAAAATCCCAACATCCCAACATTGCGTCCCAGAATCCCAACTTTCGGCTTGCGCGGCTGTCGCGATGCGGTCCGGATTGACAGGAAACGCCTATACAGATTGACAGAAGTCGGACGCTCAACACGACTTTGCCAAATTAGCTACGAGGGTGAACCGATCTCGGTCGGCTCAGCGCAGGAGTCGAGCCTCGGAACCAAAATCAGGATGACCGACGCATTAGCCCCCACCCCGCGTAGTGAACCAAGGCACCGATCAGCGACCCCAGCGCACCGCCACCGAGGACAGCCAGGGCCATGAACCCGAAAGGTGAGGGTGCATCAGCATGAATAGGTGGGGAAGCGAGCGGGTGGTAGCTGGCTGTGTAGACATTGAACGGCTGAGTGGCGAACCACCACAACCCCGCGGCACCGACGATCCCGCACAAGACACCAAGGCCGAGGAACACCAGCACAGTCGTGATCGCAGCCCTCGGTCGTGGGTTCAAGATCTCTCACTCTGACGTTGGACTAGGTCTGGGCATCGAATCAAGCATTCAGCTCAATCGCACATCCTGGTTCGTGCTGCATTGTGGGCGGAAATCCACTCGATGATGGGCGGCGCCACGACTGAAGTGAATTCCTCCCACCCGGCAAAGTCGGGGTGGGCACCGTCGGAGTCGGCGACGGAGGTGGTCCAGACACTATTGCGGATTAGAGCGTCAAAGGTGGGAACAAAGGGAATGTCCAACTCTTTGCATAGTCTCCCGATTGCCTCAGATCGTGCGGCGCTCCGCTCGTTGAAATCTGGCCATGCCATCGGGGGTGGTCCCACGACGAGCAGTCGACCAATCGGTGTCCGGTCCACCATCTCCCGCAAGGCAGACAGGGTTCCCGCCTCGTCGACTCGCTGCGTGCCGTCTAGTTCCATCACGTCATTGGCGCCGAACTCGCACACGACGACCGTTCCGGACCACGCAGTAAGTCGTCGGTCGACCTCGTCCCAGCGGTCGACAATCATCCGCGAGGTGTCCCCTCTCACGCCCAGGTTCGTGACGTGCAACAACAGACCGCGGCGGCCGGCGGACTCCACTAAGCGCCCTGTCCACCCTCGGCCCGTGGTGTCGCCAAGCCCAGCAACCATCGAGTCTCCGATGGCGCATACGGGAAAGTGATTCAGCTCGTCGACCTTGGCCACTTTTAATATCCTCTGTTGATGTGCTGGGAATCTTCGCACATGCCCAGTTGCTCGTCGCAGGTCTACCGGTCCGGCAGCGCGAGGGTGCGAATTTAAACCTGGTGAAGCAGGTGCCGCCGCGGGATCCACTCTCTCCGGCGAGCGGCATTATTGAGACATGGTCAATAGCCCGAAATAATGCAAGGAGCTCGCGGCTCTAACCTGCACAGATGGGGAATCTTGACAGACATTCTTGACAAGGATCTCCGGGCAAACCCGGGACGTTCCGCAATCAGCGCAGGTCACGGCACACAAACACGCAGTTTGTGGACGCATGCGGATCTTGGCAACTTAACAACTTGTCAATCTGGACTGCATCGCGACAGCGGCATGTCGGTTCTCAATCAGCTTGTCAGTGGGTGGCCGTTCCACCAGTGCGTTGTCACCAGTCTGTCAGCCGTCGATTGTCACGAGTTTGACAGTTTCCGAGCTACTGACACGGCGTGACAACACTAGATCACCAGATCTGCGCGCAGCCCGACCCCGGAGCGCGACTACCCGAGTTGGGCCTAGACGATAGTGTTTGGAGTCATAAGCCTTTCCAGAAGGAGGCGAGCGATGGACGCAACCGATTCGCTGATCCTGACAGTCTCAGTCACCTCGTCAACACTTCTTGGCGGGGGTATCGCCGCGATAATGCCGCGCATCGTCGGAGATGAGCCCAATGCAGTTGTGGGGATTCGGACGAGAGCAACCCAGTCCAGCGACAAAGCGTGGCAGCTGGCTCACCAAGTTTCCCAGCCGATCCTTCGAGGGACTGTGTGGACCGCCGCTGTGGGGTTGTGCATCCAACTCGTCACAGGCGTGGTGACGGGCTTCGTATCCGTTGCCTCGTCCTTTATAGCGGTCGCTGTAGCCCTGTCGACGTTTAGTGTCCTCATCTATGCGGGGTTCAAGGGCGATGCCGCAGCGAGGTCACTCAACCGTTGACCCGTCGAATTGATGACAGATTGTGGCGAGCCGCACGACAGCGCTGTGAGAAATTGACAGACTATTTGAGAACCGACAGGGCTGTCGGTTCTCATCCAACTTGTCAGCTTCGTGCCGATCCAGCAGCACGTTGTCAGCAAATTTTCAGAGGCCGATTGTCACGAAGTTGGCAGAATCCTCGTTCCTGACAGTTTTTCCAGCGTCTCCGAGAGGGCTATTCTTCGTTCGGCTCGACCGACTCCGGAGCCTTCTTTCACAAGAGTGGCTGGTCCCACCCACCTTCGATCCCGAGGTCAAAGGGTTAGCGGTAAACCACCTCGAGGGACCTTCGAAAGCACGTCAATATGACTTGTAATAGCGCCCAGTCTCAGTCGAATTGAGTACGGTCCACGTAATGAATGTCTTGCGAAGCGGCACGCTTCTGTGGATCAACGGCGCCCATGGCAGTGGTAAGACGCATGTTGCCGCTGACCTGGTCCGTCGTGTGCCTCACTCCCACCTCGCCGATCCGGAACATGTTGGGTTCGGCTTACGCCGGATGTATCCGCGAACAGTGAGGCCTGACTACCGAACCCTGGATGCCTGGACCTCTGCCGTCCCATCCACTCTGATCGACATCCTCGATCGCACGGGGGCGACCATCATTGCTCCCCAAACTGTCGCCGACAGCCTTCTCCTATCTCATGTACTCGATCCCGTACGGGAATCGCAGCACCGGGTTGTTCACGTCACGCTGTCACTGCAACTCCACGAACTGCGTAGGCGACTCCGATCTCGTGGCGACGTGATCGCGTCGTACGCCCAGCATCATGCTGACGCCACACTCGATGCGTTATCTGCGCCGGAGTTCGGGGTGCATATCGACACAGGCAACCGGACCGTGCAACAGGTCGCCGACGAAATCGCGAAGGTCGCTGGCCTGGACATTCGACCGGACCGCTCGTTCCCTGCGGCCAGGGCTATCCGTACGGCAGCGCTGCGAGTCTCGGCTATCCGTTCACCTTGGGCCTGAGCAGATCGGGTGCGACTACCAGTCAGCGGCCCGACTAGATTGCGTGCAACAGGCGCTCACCTTCGAGCTTCTCGGCCTATCAGAAAAGTGCCGCCATATGAAGCTGAGAAATCCCTCTAAACGAAGTTGAAGGTCACACCATCACGGCCACGGTGGCTTTCTTTCGAGAGCGTGTCCACCTTAGGAGATCTGGATGCACCGAATCATCAGCTACGCCCCAGAGCACCGGTCTGCGCTACTAGACCTCTCACTCCGGGCTTGGAAACCAGTCTTCCCGATAGTGAGGAACGAAGTGCCGGGTTTCGTGTACAGCGCGTTCTACCCAAATGGGTGGCGCGAAAGGCAGCTCAAGGACCTGTCAGAAGTTCTTGACAACGAACCTGAGAACGTCGATGTCGCGGTTGATGAGGGGCGGCCAATCGGATGGGTGTGCACTCGCTTGCACCCTGACGACAACATGGGCGAGGTGTTTGTCATCGCCGTTGATCCCGACTATCAGCAACGGGGGGTTGGGCGTCATCTCCTGGAGCACGCGTTCGCTCGAGTTCGCGCGGCGGGCATGGCAATGGTGATGGTCGAGACGGGTGGCGATAGCGGGCACGCGCCTGCGCGAAGAGTGTACGAGTCGATCGGCTTCGAGCCGTGGCCCGTAGCGCGATACTTCAAGCAGCTCGATCAGTAGGAGGCGCTCAGGGGCGCACATCCATCTCAACTGCCGAGAGGTTTGTGCCGTCCCCTCGGCTCCTATCTAAATGGGCCATCTTTCCAGGGCGGCGTCACATTCCAGCGAGTGTCGAAACTGCTCGGTGGAGGACCGCTCGCCGGTCACAATGGTCGGGTGAGCCTTACATTGCGTCGCGCTGACGCCTCGGATGCCGACTTTCTTACCGAGATGCTCGTCGAAGCGGCCTTCTGGAGACCTGACGATGTTGGGGGCAGCGTCGCAGGGGTCTTGCGTGAACCGCAGCTTGCCCACTACGTCGTGGGCTGGCCGCGTTACGGGGACCTTGGCGTGGTCGCGCTGTATAAGGGAGCGCCCGTGGGGGCAGCCTGGGTGCGACTGCTCCCGGAGAGCGATCCTGGCTACGGCTACGTCGATGCCGCCACGCCCGAGCTGGCCATGGGGGTCGTGCGGAGTTGGCGCGGACACGGACTTGGGTCCCGACTTCTTGACGCGCTGATCGGGGCCGCACGACAGCAGGGGCTGGCGTCGTTGAGCTTGAGCGTTGAAACAGACAACTTTGCGCTGCATCTCTACGAAAGCGCAGGTTTTCAACAGGTCGCCAAGGTGGGTGAATCGCTAACTATGCTCCTGCGCCTGCAAGATCCCAGTCGGGCTTAGCTGGAGAACGGGGATGCGGTGCCGGTCGTCTTGTCTGTGGTTCACCTAGGGCGTGTCTTCCATAGCTGAGCGGTGACCTGCGAGACCGTGGCCGTATGGGACAGACGAAGTCACGATTTCGCCAGTTCACCGACGAGCAGTGGGAGCGGATAGAGCCCCTGCTGCCCTCCAATGAAGGGCGGCAGGGGCATCCGTTTCGCGACAATCGCAAGGTCGTCGAGGGGATCATCTACCGCTACCGMGCMGGTATTCCCTGGCGGGACCTACCTCGCGAGGAGTTCGGTGCGTGGCAGACCGTGTGGAAGCGTCACGCCCGCTACGCCCGGGACGGGACCTGGGATCGCATCCTGCACGTGATCCTGGCCGATGCCGACGCAGCCGGAAAGATCGACTGGAACGTCTCGGTCGACGCCACCATCTGCCGCGCTCATCAGCACRGCACAAATACAACGCGCCCTGAGCAGGACACAGGGGGCAGGGTCGAATCACAAGAACCGGCCCTTCCGGGACTGTGAACCCGCAGGTCAYGGCATCGGTCGCTCGCGAGGAGGGCTGACCACCAAGATTCACAGTGSYGTCGAYGGCCGCGGCCGACCGCTGGCGAACGTGATCACCGGTGGGCAACGAAACGACGGCGCGATGCTGGCCGAAGTCCTGGCCGACATCCACGTCCCACGCCACGGCAAGGGCCGACCCCGCACCCGCCCCGACGCGGTGATCGCAGACAAGGCCTACTCGTCCGGCACGATCCGACGCCAGCTCCGCAGTCGCGGTATCGCCGCTGTCATCCCGGAGAAAAGCGACACCGTCGCGGCTCGCGGACGCCGCGGCAGCCGCGGTGGCCGACCCCCGAAACTCGACACTGGCCTCTACAAAGACCGAAACGTCGTTGAACGTTCCTTCGCTCTGGCCAAGCAATGGCGAGCGCTGGCCACCCGCTACGACAAACTCGCGATCACCTACCGCGCCGCCGTCACCCTCTGTGCAATTCTCACCTGGCTACGCCGATTGGGAGACACTCCCTAGTGTCGCGTTTCTGAAGTTGGTTTAGGGTTCGCTTTCGCGAGGATCTGTTCGGGAGTTTTAGTCCAGACGAACGGGTGTTTGCGGTCGTTCCAGCCCGTGATGAACTGGCGAATCTTGGCATTGAGGTCCTTGACAGATGTAAAGACRCCACGGCGGATGGCCTGCCGGTCGATGATCCCGAACCAGACTTCCACGAGGTTGAGCCAGGATCCGGACGTCGGGGTGAAGTGCACGTGGAACCGCGGATGCTGTGCCAGCCACACCTTCACCGCCGGGGTCTTGTGGGTCGCGTAGTTGTCCATCACCAAGTGCAGGTCAACCTCCGGGTAGGCGCGGTCGAGTTGACGCAGGAACGCCAGGAACTCCTGATGGCGATGCTTCGGCTTGACCGCGCCGGTGACGTGCCCGGTCGCAATGTCCAACGCGGCGAACAGAGTCGTGGTGCCGTGCCGCTTGTAATCGTGGGTGTGCCTTTCGATGCTGCCGGTGCGCATCGGCAGCATCGGCGCGGYCCTATCCAGCGCCTGGATCTGACTCTTCTCGTCAACACACAASACGATCGCGTTGTCCGGTGGCGCCAAGTACAACCCCACCACGTCGGTGACCTTCGCGACCAGTTCGGGATCGGTGGAGAACTTGAACGTTCCGGCCCGCCAAGGCTGCACCCCGAACTTGCGCCACGCCCTGGCCACGGTGGCGTTACCGATCTTCAGATGATCCGCCAGCAGGCGYGAGGACCAGTGCGTCACCCCGTACTTCTTCGGCGGAGGAGTCAACGTCGTGGTGATGATCTTCTGGTCATCTATCCGCTTCGGCCGGCCAGAGCGCGACTCGTCGAMCAGGCCCGCGATCCCATCCGCCTCATACCTGCCTCGCCACTTCCACACCGTCGTCGGCGTCGTTCGCTCCCGGTCAGCGATCCGAGAGTTCGCCTGACCTTCCGCCGCGAGCAGGATAATCCGCGCCCGCATCGCCAACCCCGACTGGATCGACGTTGACCGCGTCCACGACTCCAACTCCTCGCGGTCACCATCACGAAGAATCAAAGCCGGAGCCGGGTTATTGGGCATGACCCATTCTCCCAAACACCCAAGCATTTAGGAACTAACGACACGCGACACTAGTTGCCAGCCCCTGCCCGACGCCACGTCGCCAACTCCTACAGCGTCCCCGCGCACTCCGATCCCTGCTCTGCAGGCGGCCGCGTGACGAGACTTGACATAGGAGCATCGCGGAGCTGGACCGTCCACAGCGATGAAGGTCGAGTTCATCGACCGTCACAAGGACGAGCACGGTGTCCAGCCGATCTGCGACGCCCTGGCCGAGACCAGTGCCGCGATCGCGCCTTCGTCCTACTACGCCGCCAAGTCCCGGCCGCCGTCAGCGCGGTCGGTTCGTGATGCCGAACTGACGGCCGCGATCACCACGATGTATGAGGAGAACTACCACGTGTATGGCGCCCGGAAGATGTGGAAGGAGATGGGACGCGCTGGCCACGAGGTCGCCCGCTGCACCGTCGAACGACTCATGCGCGCTGAAGGTCTCAAGGGGGTCCAACGGGCCAAGTCCCCGCGGACCACACGCCCGAAGGCTGAGACCGAACGCCCCGCTGACCTGGTGGAACGCAAGTTCTTCGCCGAGCGCCCGAACCTACTGTGGGTTGCCGACATCACCTACGTCCGCACGTACGCCGGGTGGGTGTACGCGGCGTTCATCATCGACGTCTACTCGCGGATGGTCGTCGGCTGGCAGCTGTCCAAGAACCTCTACACCGACTTAGCGCTGGACGCGTTGAACATGGCGATCTGGCAGCGCACACACGCCGGCGACGACCTGGGCGGGTTGATTCACCACAGTGACCGCGGCGTGCAGTACCGGGCGCTGCGCTACACCGAGCGGCTCGAAGAACAGGACCTCGTGGCCTCGGTGGGCTCACGGGGTGACTCCTACGACAACGCCCTCGCGGAGGCGTTCAACTCCCTGTTCAAGGCCGAGCTCGTCCGCAACCGCCACAAGGGGCCATGGCGGGACATCGACGACCTCGAGATCGCCGTCGCCGAGTACATCGACTGGTTCAACCACCGCCGGATTCACGGCGAGATCGGCTACGTCCCACCCGCCGAATACGAAGCACAACACGCGGCGGTCGAACCGTCACCCGAACCCGTCGACGACCTCATCGACGCCAGATAACCACCCTCTACAAAACCCGGGGCTTGACATCGGCCACGGCGGCGTCGGCGATGGTCACCCCCCCATCTCGACGGTGCGGCAGATGGTGTCGGCAAGCAGGCTGGCGGTAGCGTTCAAAGCGGGTCCTGGGGTGTTCGATGCGTGGCGTAGGAACCTGCATCTTCACACGCCCCAGGACCCCTACATCTTGTGCCTCACCGCATCACCGGCGAACCCCAGCTACGCACTCCGAATCCGGAAGAGCCCCTTAAATACCCGGGCCGAGCTGCTGACCGATAAGCAGAAGGTCCGCCTGTTCAAGGCGTTCACCGCCAACGAGGCGCACGCAGTGGTGGAGGTCACATATGGCGTCTACCAGCGGCTCATCGCCGCCTACGAGGCCTCGGGCAAGCGAGAGGGCAAGATCGCGATGTACAAGCTCCTCAAGTCGATCCGGGTCGGTGTGCCCACCGAACTGCCCGAGCTCGCGCAGCTCGGTCGCTCACTGTGGAAACGGCATCGCGAGATCCTCGCTTACTTCGACGTCGGCGCCTCCAACGGGGCCGTCGAGGCCATCAACAGCCGCCTCGAGCACCTGCGCGGGATCTCCCTGGGCTTCCGCAACCTCAAGCAGTACATCTTGCGATCACTCATTCACTCCGGCCGGCTTCAGGACCGGATCAATGCACTCTGATTCTGGAAGAGCCCGTCAAGCAGGGGGGTCCGTGCCGACGCTCGGACCCGTTCCCTCAATCTAATTCGCACTGTCCCGCGGCCGCGAACGCGACTCGTCTTATCGAGAACGTCTAGGTTGGCTTAATAAAATCGCTATTAGAGTGGCGAATCGCAGCTCCAAGTTGGCGCCATGCCTCTCTTCCGAGTGGCGGCGTCCAACCAGCCGACGTAAGCCACGATTCGGCTTGATCCTGTCCGAACCACAGCATCTCAACCCTGCGAGCATTGGCGGCAATTGTGGGGACAAAGGTCCCTACTGTTTCTAGAACGCGACAGAAAGCGCGTGCAACTCCTCGTGGCAAAATTAGCGGGCGCTTTCCACCTAGGAGTTCCATGACGTCTAGCGACGACAGGCCCTCCCATGGGTGGACCACTATCGGGGGCGGAGTTTTCTCGGTGACCGCCAAGAACGCGATCGCAGAAGCGACGTTGCCTATTAATGCCTGCGGGCTGGCCTGATTACCTGGCGCCGCAACGCTCGCGACGGGCGAGGCTGCTATGCGCGCCGTCATGGAAGTGACTCTCCGGTTCAGTGCGTGAACGCTGGGCGGTCGGTAGACGGTGGCTCGGGGAAACTCTCTACGAACTAGACGCTCGCCTTCTGCTTTTGAGAATGCGTAAGAGGAGAATTCTTCTGTCTGGTCTGTTTCGTCGAGGCGCGGTCGGCGCCCCTGAACGACAGCGCTGCTTACGTGAACCAACCGATTGATACCCGCCCGGCCGGCCGCTCGAGCAACTATCGCTGGAGATAAAGCATTGGCCGAGACTAACGCAGCTGGGTCCTGCTCAGATGCGTCAGGGTTGCCCGAACAGTTAATCACCACATCAATTTCTGCCAACTCGGCCACAAGTTTGCTCTCACAATCACAGGGCCAGTGTCCGACACTGAGTTCAGCCGAAATTGGTACTCGAGGAGCCCGCAACGGAATAACTTCGTAACCCTTTTGGAGTAGCGCCTCGCGAACGGCTGAACCGACGAATCCCGATGCGCCTACAATTGCTATCTTCATTGCTTCCCGCTCTCTAATGTGTGCGAAAGTTCTTTACCCAGTGGCGCTTCGCGATATTTCTCACGGAATGAGCATTCGTGAACGCAGTGAGTTTTTGAGCCTCCGACGGGCTGTGCGAAAAACCCCAATCTCTAAATATCCTCAGGATTTCCGGAGAAACTAAGTAGCCGAGCCCGGTTACGATAGCCGTCCTAGGACGGTACGGGGGTCGACAGGCTGTTCCGCACAATATTGACGAGAACGCGACGAAGGAAGCTACGACGGAATGTGACAAACCGAACTCGTGAACGAGCCGTTGATATACGTGCTCTCGATGTGCCTTCGTTATGGCGTCCCGACGAACGATCCTACGCGCAATCGTTGTGCCAGTGTCTGCCAGGTAAGGAACAAGGGGGCCGATAACGGACAGGCTTCCTGGCAGGCACAGTTGTTTCCGAGAAAAAGTGCTCTCGATGGTTGTTACCGCAATCGCGGCTCCGAGCAGGTAACTCCCGGTATCGCCTAAAAAAATCAAAGCTCTCGGGGAGTTATACGGCAGAAAACCCGCCCCCATCCCGGCTACAAGCAACCCTTGGGTTCGTTGCTGCGGCGTCAGTGTATCGTCAGAACCGACACAGCAGCCCCAGGCGAAGGCGGTGCCCCCGCTTATGCCGTTGATCCCGTCCATGAAGTTGAACGCGTTTACAATTGCCGGGAAGGCGACAGCGCCAAAAACAGAGCCCGGCCGCCCACCGGCTCGCGCGCCGACCGCCGCGCCAATTAGAATTTGGCCGCCGAGCCTGGGGAGCGGCGACAAGCCGCGAACGTCGTCGACCCACCCGATGCCTCCGAGAACCGCACTGGCGGCTATCCACTCCCGCGATGGGCCGTCGACGAGAATGCGGGCGACCACCGATCCGCTCGCGCCGCCGACAGCGCAGGCAAGCCCCCCGCCTCGGGGCGTCGGAACCGAGTGGGACGATCGTTCGTTTGGGTGGTCTAGGTTCTCCCTGTGTAGGAGCCAGGACCGAACCAGAGGCATGATGCCAGCGGTCGGTATCGCCGCGGCCAAGAACGGGATCATCGGTGAGAGGCGCACGCAGCCATGGTCTCATATGTAGTATGCAGTCGGCGTACGAAAAAGATCTACCTCCCGAAGTGGGCGACGTCGTCCCCGGCGAAATCGGCCGCTATCCGCGGAACTAGCCGGGCGCACGGTCCGGGGGCGGTAACGGGCGCACAACGGTATCGTGCAACGAGGGTTGCGGCTTGTAACTTCTGGTGCCACAGTCAGAGGTGAAAGACACGTACCTATTGATCTCTCCGAGACTGGTAGCGAACTCTTATCAATCGCATCTGCTCTATCGTCAGGAAGCTAGTGACTAGAAATTCTACACACGGCCGCGAAGAAGTGTCGGTGCATTCACCGAGTGTAATTTTTGGCGTGACAACCGGTGTGGTGGTGCGTAGTTTTTTTGACGGTTTGCTAAGTTCGCTCAGAGCTGAAGGATGGACAGTTTCGCTACTTGCGACTTCGGAAGCGAGGGCGGACGAATTTGCAAAGAGCGAGGGTGTGGACTTCTTGCCGATCGATACGGCGAGAGACCCATCCCCCCTCTCCGACCTGAAAACGCTGCTGTTACTCGTAGGCATCCTAGCGCGGAGGAGGCCCGATATAGCGGTCTGGGGAACCCCCAAGATTGGGCTGCTGGGCACACTAGCCAGTCGGTTTTGCGGTGTTCGGTGCGTATACGTCCCGCATGGGCTGAGATACCAGTCTGAGTCGGGGGCGAAGAAGCTAATATTAAAAGGGTTTGAAAGCGCCTCTGCCAGGCTCGCTAACGCCGTCGTGACTGTAGGGCATGAGGTCAGGAGCGCCATGATTGCTGATCGCATTGCGAGTGCCTCAAAAATTCGAGTCCTCGGCTCAGGTTCGGCGAACGGCGTCCCGATGCCAACGAAATTCCAAAACGCGCGAGAGCATCTAGGCCTGCGTTCTGGTAGCTTTGTGGTCGGGTTTGTCGGCCGAGTAACGCGGGATAAAGGGGTCTCGGAGTTGCTTCGTGCCTGGAGTAAGTTCCGGAACGACTACCCAGAAAGTACCCTGTTGATTGCGGGGATGTTAGAGCCGGACGCCCGGTCCGGTTTGCTAAACGACCAGTTAAAGAACACCCCTGGTATCCGAGTGCTGGGGCACCTTGACGACTTAGCTTACATCTATTCTGCAATCGACGTTCTACTCTTGCCGAGCTACCGGGAAGGACTCCCGACTGTCGTACTAGAGGCGGGGTCGTACGGTGTCCCCTGCATCGTTTCAGACGCGACGGGAGTGTCGGAGCCGATTGTAGACGGCAAGACTGGCTTGGTTGTCAATGCCGGGTCGGTAGAAGGCATCTTAGCGGCGCTTAACAAACTTGCGCGTGATTGCGACTTAAGAATCCGTATGGGCAACGCGGCAGCCGACCACGTTCGAGCACATTTCGACAGAGATATGGTGCAGTCGATGTGGCGAGAGTTCCTTAGGTCGGAAGTGCAAGCGGCGTCGACTGGGTCAAAGGCGTTGTCTCTATTTCGGCCACCCGAGCCATACGCGTGAGTCATTGTCCTCGATCACGCGTCGCTCAACCGTACGTCATACTTCGTCAGTACCTGAAAAATACCGATCCACATGTTCCTCATCGTTATGCCGGAAGGCGGTCCAAAGTGGCTGGGAAAAACGTGGCCATTGGTCCTGCGAACTACGCTGGTCAAGCACACATGTGGGCGCGTGCGTACAGTGAGTACACGGAAGGTGCAGCGATTTCGTTTGGATACTCGGCACAGAGCGACAGTTTTGAATATCCGCTTGACCTCGAGATAGGAGATTTGAAGGCAGTCGCGAAATCGAGAACTGGCGACGCAATCCGTATGCTCCGGAGTTCGGATGCGCTTGTGCTTGACGGCTTCCTAACCATCTCAGGTTCTTTGCGGACCGGCTCAGTTCGGCGGGATATCGAAATTGCCAGGGAGTCATTCGGGAAAGTAGGGTTGGTCTCACATGGCACCGACACCAGAAATCCGATTAGCCACATTAGGCGAGTGCCCCATTCCTTCTACGCTGATGTGTCTAAGCGTTATCTTCTTCGGTGTATTTGGCAGAGTGCCAGGAACAGGAGGATTGCGCGGTCTTTCGAAGGCCCCGTTTTTGTCTCCACCCCGGATCTATTGTTGGATAATCCCGGTGCGACTTGGTTGCCGGTGGTTGTCGATACGGACAAGTGGCATACTACGCGGCCGACCTTGGCTGCGGCTGTTCCTCGCGTTTTGCACGTTCCGAGCAGGAGTAGTCCGCCAATAAAAGGTAGCCGCTACATTGAGCCGGTACTCGAAAAAATGGCGAGTGAGGGTATAATCGATTGGGTTAGTGGTCCGCGCCGCAAACATTCAGAAATGCCACAGCTTGTGAAGTCTGTAGACGTCGTTGTAGACCAAATTCAGAGTGGTTCGTACGGCGTCGCTGCGGTCGAAGCTATGGCCGCAGGTCGCGTAGTGGTTGGCGGAATCGCTCGCGAGGTTCGCGAAGAAGTTGGAGCGACTATACCGATTGTTGATTCAAATCCTGTCGAGTTTGAGTCGACGTTGTGGGAGATCATTACCAACAGAGAGTTGTACATAGGTCTCGCATCCAGCGGTATAGATTTCGCGAATCAGCTGCACAGTGGACGCTTATCTGCCAAGGTGCTTCGACAGACCCTGTTCTCCGACGGCGGCGCTGGCGCGTGAATAAAGCGCGCGGTCTTGGGTCAGCATCTGCCCTCGCGATGCTTAGTTCCGGCGTGAATGGGTTATCGAGATTTTCGATCAATTGGCTGATTGGACGAACCGCAGGGGCCACTGCGCTGGGCGACTTCACTTCCGGGCTTGCGGTAGCCCAATTTATGGCGATTCTAGGCCCCAACTCAGCGGGTACCGCCGCTGCGAAATTCTCTGCGCATTCTAGTCTGCCTGATGACGACTTAGCTTTGGAAGCGCGGGCTGCGAGCGCGCATCTGACGTTGCGTATGCTTCAGCTCGTCCCGTTTATTGCGGCTGCTGCTGCGGCATTGACTTACTTCTCGTTTCGGTTCTCAATTGCCGAGGCGTCGGCAGTGGCTGTGGCAGTTGCGGGACTAGCTACGTGGGCGCTGGGTCGAGGGGTGCTCTATGGCCGGCAAGATTTCGGTCGAGCATGCGCAGTGGAGGTAGGTCTGTCGATGTCGTCGCTGGCCGCGGTCGGCATCGCGATGACAGGGGGTATGTCGGGAGCGGAACTCTTACTTCCTGCCGCTGGTTTGCATCTTATCTATGGAGTGTTTCTAGTAGAACCACTGATTAATCGTCGACCTCTGGCGCCGAGCGTGCGTAAGGAGATTGATGTCTTCGTTCTCTACGCAACGGCTGGCACCATCGCAAGCGCCGGATTCCTTTACATTGTTCAGTATTCACTTCGGACGTTAGTGGGCTCGGAGCAATCTGGACTTTTTGCGGCCGCCATGACTTTGTCTACGCCTTTCCTTATGGTAATTACCGCGTTCAACTCGGTCTTCTATCCGCGCCTGTCGTTATTGTGGAGACAAAAGCGGTTCGCCAGATATTCCTCGATTACTGACAGAATCTCGCGGATAATTGCTTCATTGATACTGTTTCCTGTTGTCATCGTTATTGTAGTTGCAGAGGGATTGACCGTTTTAGTGTGGGGGAACTCGTTTGAAGGTTCTGGTGTTCTGCTGCAACTATTTATTGTTGCCGTCTTCGCGAAGGGCGTGTCTGCGGTTCCTGTCGCCTCTCTGACCGCCGGCCCGCCTAACGGCATGCGGGTGTCTGCTATCTCATCAGTTCTTGGTAGTCTAATCGGGGTCGCGGCCCTCTTGGTCTTAGTGGGCCCTTATGGGGCAGTTGGTGCCGCTGTCGCGTATCTGGTGGCCACTATCGCTATATCCCTGATTCCGGTTGTTATTGTGAGCCGAACCTACAATTTCCGGTGGTCGAAGAACGGCCTCAAGTACCTGTTCGCGATTTTGGCAGCGTTAGTGATTTCCTTTGCCGACGAGAGCGTGCCAATATACGCCGCCGTGCTCGGAGGTGCGATGATATGGCTGCTAGTAGCTCTTCCCGAATTGAAAGAGGTGGCCGCCACGTTGTTCAAAAGTGCCCGGTGATCGCTGGCTGTCCTTCGGCGCTCGAAATTCTGGTCGGGCGCCCCGAGGCTGGCGGGCGTGATTCGTCTGCCCTAGATCGAGCGTGGGGCGATAGAGCGTGCGGGGTGGCCCCGTTTGGCGTGATCACCCCCCCGGCCCCGTTTCGCCTGGCTTGGCAGAACTCACCCGACAGCTGTGCCGCCTCGTCCGCCGCGAACATCGCGCCGTAAGAGCTGGTGTGCGGCCGTGCGCCGTCCTGGATCGGGGTGTTTACGCCGTCGAATGGGCAAGGGTCCCGTGTGTTCCGCAGGTAAGGCACCCGGTACCGCGGTTTTCCGGCGTCGGCGGTGTAGACGGGGTGCCGAAATCCACTAGCGAAGCGTAGACGCGGCCCTCGACGGGCAGGTGCGCGGTCACCGCGGATCTGGCGGGATAAGCCCGGGCATCGGCGGAGATCGGGTCCCGGAGCGGGCTACGGGGGTTGGACGGCTCCGCGGCGGTCGTCCGGCGATGCGGCCGGGACTGGGCCCATCTCCACGGAGCCTGTCAGAATTCCTGAAAATGCGGGTGGTCAGAGGTAGGGGCTGATGCGGTCGGGGTAGGCGGCCTGACCCGCCGCGTTGATTTCGGACAGCGGAGTTGATGGTTTCTCTACGCTGCCGTTGCCGGCTGGAGGCCAGCGTAGTGCACCTCGTTCGGGCGCTTGTAGCCGAGCGCTGAATGGCGTCGTCGGGTGTTGTAGAACCCCTCGATGTAGCTGATGACGTCGCGCCTGGCCTGCCGCTTCGTGGCGTAGACGGTGCGGTGGACGCGTTCGTTCTTGAGCGCGGAGAAGAACGACTCTGCCATCGCGTTGTCCCAGCACACGCCCGTTCTGCCCATCGAGGAACGCATCCCCAGGTCCGTTTCCAGCTTGCGGTAGTCGCCTGAGGTATAGACGCTGCCGCGGTCGGAATGGAAGATCGCCCGCGGCTCGATCACCGTCGTCGCGGCAGCGTTCTTCAGCGCCGTCTCAACGAGCTCGGTGCGCATGTGATCGGCGATCGACCAGCCCACGACCTTCTTGGAGTAGCAGTCGATCACCGTCGCCAGGTAGACGAACCCCTGCCACGTGTGGATGTACGTAATATCTCCGACGAACTTGACGCCGGCGCGATCGGCGGTGAAGTCGCGTTCCACCAGGTCAGGCATGTCGGCTGCAGCAGCGTCGTCAGCTTCAGTGGTGACCCGAAATGGCCTCGGCTGGCAGGCCACCAGGCCTTCGGAGCGCATGATCTGACGCACCAACTCCGGTGAGCACTCGGTGCCCTCGTCGACCAGGTCGGCGTGGATCCGCCGATACCCGTACGTGCCGTCGGTGGCGGCGAAGAAGTGCCTCACCCTGGCCGTCAGCGCCTGTCTGCGGGCCGCGGTGGCCGAGGTCGGGCGCGAGAGCCAGTTGTAGAACCCAGAGGTCGACACGGCCAGCCAGGCGCACATCTTGTAGAGCGGGTTGGTCTCGGACGGGTCGTTCCTGCAGGAGTCGATGTACTCGTATCGGCTCACGGTCGCTGCTCCCGCGCGAAGTAAGCCGCCTTAGATTCAAATCGTCAATGCAACAGGGCGGCGTAGCGTTCGGCGGGAGTGTCGTAGTCGAGGGTTTTCCGGGGCCGGTTGTTCAATCTCTCCGCGATTCGGTGCAAGTCAGCCTGGGAGTAGCCGTTCATGCTTGTCTTCTTCGGAAAATACTGACGAAGCCAGCGATTGGTGTTCTCGTTGGTGCCGCGCTGCCAGGGCGAGTGTGTGTCGGCGAAGTACACGCTGATCCCAGTGCCGGCGGCGACGTCTTTGTGTCCGGCCAGCTCCATGCCGCGGTCCCACGTCAGGGAGCGAGACATCGTCTCCGGGAGCGCCGACAGCTCCCGGCACAGTCCTTCAGTAACAGAGGACGCATGGCGTGAGTCGACCTGGACTAAGCAGGTGTAGCGGCTGGAGCGTTCCACGACGGTGGCGATCTGGGACTGCTGTGATCCGATGATCAGGTCGCCTTCCCAGTGCCCTGGTACAGCGCGGTCCGCGGCCTCGTCTGGACGGGCATGAATCGACACGGCGTCTTTGATCTGCGAGCGCCACTGGCCGGTGGTGGTGTTGCTGACGGCACGACGGATCGGCCTACCGGTGCGTAGTTGCTTCTGTAGCGACTTGTCCAGCACGTTCCAGGATTGGATGTACAGCGACCGATAGATCGCCTCGTGCGAGATCAACATCCGCGATCCGGCTGGGTACTGCTTCTTCAACCGTCCAGCGATCTGTTCCGGAGACCATTCCTCTTTCAGGCGTGCAGCGACGTAGCCGCGCAGTACAGGGTTGGTGGCCAGCTTGGGCTTTTGAGGGCGTCTGGCCCGTCGCCAGGCGCGGTCGTCGGCGTCAATGGCGCGGTAGCTCTTCCTGCCCTTGTTCTGTCCGACTTCTCGGCTGATCGTCGAGGCTGGACGTCCCAGCTGGCGACCGATCTGGCGGTACGAGTCGCCCGCCGCCAGACCGCGGGAGATCTCCTCCCGATCGGACAGACTCAATGTCCCCGCCCGGCGCTTCTGCGGCGGCTGATAGATCCCGCCCTTGGGCCGCAGGATCGAAAACACCGAACCCGGCGGCGAGTCGACCGATCGTGCGATCTCACTGATCGACGATCCCGATTTCCACATATCCCAGACCCGCTGCCGTTCCTCCGGCGGCAGTCCGGGTCGGCCGATCTTGGCCATCGTCCACCTCCACCATGAATTGCTTGGTGTTGCGTTGACGGTTTGAGTCTAAGGACCGCCTGCTTCAAAATCGTGTTCGCCCGCCGCAGCTCGCGGTTCTCCTCCTCCAGCTGGGCCAGGCGGGCGTCGCGATCAGCCGAGACCGACGAGGCGTCCTGGCCCTCGGCCTGGGCTTTGCGGACCCAGGTCCGTAGTGCTTCGCGGTGCACGCCGAGCTGCTCGGCGACACGCACGATCGCACCATGCGAGCGGTCGGGGTCGGACAGTGCTTCCAGCGCCATCCGCGTCGCGCGTTCACGAAGCTCATCCGGGTACTTGCGAGGTGCTCCCATATTCCCAATGATCCCTTCCCGGGTAATCGATCTCTCCATCAAACCCGGGGCGATGCAGTGACCTGTACTTCGACGAGGCGGCCTGAGGCCCGTGGTTCTCTGGGGACTTTCCCTTTTCAACGGCGCGGTCGTGGTCTCGGCCAGGTCGCCCACTTCCGTGCTCACCACCGGGCGCGCGTGACTGAACGCCAGGTGGACGACCCGTTCTGACTGGCCCGCAGGTAAGGGGTCACCACCACCCGCGCGACGCAGACGAGACCGGGCACCTCTGCGAACTGGTGTCGAACTCGCCGCTCGGGTGCTGGCTGCTGCAAGCGCGTACGGTCGAGCTCATGACGGCCCTGGTCTTCCTCCCCGGCCTGCACGGCGATGCGCAGACGTGGTCCCCGGTCATTGGCGCCCTGCCTGACGGGTCGAGTGCCACGGCGCTCGATCTGCCGGCCGTGGCAGACCTCGACGCGCTCGTCGACGAGGTGGCCGAGCGGGTCGCGCCCGGCAGCGTGGTGGTCGGGCATTCCCTCGGCGGAGTGGTGGCCATGCACCTGGCCGATCGGCACCCGGCGCTACTGGCCGGGCTCGTGCTGGTCACCGCGCCGGTCGGGGCCGAGGACCCGGAGTCCGCGGCAGCGCGGGCCGACCGTGCGGCGGGCCTGAGCCAGGAGAAGTACGAGGAGATCGCCCTCGATGGCATGGAGGCCGTCTACTACGGGGACCGCGGCCACGACCCGCAGGTCCGCGCCGAGCGACTGCGGGCCGCGCGGGTGTACGGGCCCGAGCGGTTCGCCGCGCACTCGGTGGCCATCGGATCCCGACCCGACCGCTGGGACTTCCCCGCGAAGGCGCCATGCCCGGTGCTGATCGTCGGCGCCTCGGATGACCAGGTGGTGCCCACCGACGAACAACGGACGTGGGCCGAGAAGAACACGGCGCCGCACGTGACCTACGTGGAGATCGCGGAGACCGGACACATGCTGCCCGTGGAGGCGCCGACCCAGCTGGCCGGCGTGCTCAGCGACTGGCTCGGCTCCCTCGAGGGCTGACCCCGCCAGACCCGCGGCCGCGGGGGGTTGCGGGTCGGTCGGGGGGAGGGTGAGCTCGTCGTCGTCGCCCCGTCCCGGTGGGGGGGCGGCGGTACAGGGGCGGCACCTGCGGCAGGAGCTCCGGACACAGAGAGCGCACCGCCTCGGCGTAGAGACGCCTGTGGTGCTCCACCTGCTCCTCACTCGACAGGCCGTGCGCGTCCAGCCGCATCGCGACCCACGTCTTGCGGACCCCCATATAGAAGCCGCCGAACCCGTCATAGCTCGGATCCCGGATGTCCTCGCACGCCCGCTCGCCGTACGCATACGCCTCGTCGATCGTGAAGGTCCACGGCGTCAGGTCTGCTGCCGCCTTCATCGCCACGGCCTGATCTGCCGGGGGAGAGGGGGACGGCGACGCCTGCGCGTCCTCGCCGCCCATCCGGGCCAGGCCAGCGACGGCGCCGAGCTGGGACGCGTGGTCGGCGACGGGCCCGGCGTCCTCCAAGGCTGACGCGGCCGGACCCGCGGCCGTGTGAGGTGGCGGGTCCGGCCGGGGGAGGTTGGGCTCGTCATCGTCGACCCGACGGATGACAGCGGATCGGTGTTGACATTGATCTGGAAACCGTCCATTTGCCGTCTGGTCAGTGCATGATCGGTGGGATGCTCCGCCCGCTCGGGCACTGACGAAGGGCCCGCACATGAGTGCACCTACCCGCCGTAACGTCCGGCACGCGTCGAGGTGGAGGATGGCCGCGGCCATATTGTCGACGCTCGTCCTGGTGGCCGGGTGCGGGGGCGAAGCGACGAACCCCGAGCCGACCGGCGCGGATACGACGAGTTCGAGTTCGTCGACGCGGTCCACCACGAGCAAGGCCACCACGACCGCGACCGTCGAACGGACGCCGGAGACGGGGGCCTCCGCGACCGAAGCGCCGGCCGCGGCCAATCCCGCGGCAGCTGGGCCGACACTCGTCGAGTGCATCTACGGCGGGGGAGCATGGACGGAAAGCGGCTGGTTCAGTGACGGTTCGCATGGGTACCACCCCCAGTGCGCAGCTCTGCGCAGTGAGCAGCTCGCCAAATACCCGTACCAGTGTCCGCAGACAGATCAACAGGTGGCCGACCTGTCGGATTGTGCCAATTCGAGCAGCGTCACTGTTCGGCCCGAGACCCAGACTCCGTCCGAGGTTGAGGCACCCGGGGTGACGGCTGAGCCCGTCGAGCCCCCGGTCGAGCCGACTTCCGAGCCGGAGTCCGGGGAAGCGTCGGAAGCAGACCCGTGCGAAGCCGGTGATGCTTCCGACGCGTGCCAGGAGTAGCCGTTCTCGGCCGTGGGCATTCAGGACGGCGGGCTCGGTGGGTGGCGCCCTCGCTGTCGCCGTCGTCCCTCTTCGATGGGTGTTCATAACCGGTGGGTGTGGCCAGCCTAGAACGTCCCCCCAATTCATAGCGGCCCGAACTCTCCGCAGACTCCTGTCTAGGACTCTTGGACCGCGTGACATGCTCTTGGGATGGCTCGTCAGCGTCAGCGGCGCCAACTTTGTGGGCCGCCTTGGCCGAGATTGAATTGCGACTTCGTCCCAAGAGAACTTACGGGGTCAGCGTGCATGGCTCCGAAAACCCCTTAGATAGGACCAAAGATGGGCAGCGAAGCGGCGCAGGTCGAGAAAAAAACAATTCGGGTGATCCGCGGAGCGGAAGCCAGGGCTATTGCAAAGTGGGAAGCAGAAGGGTGGGAGTACGCGGGTCAAGACCGGGGCGCCGTCCGGACGGAACTCACGTTCACCCGCCCGAAGCCGAAGCTTCAACGACGGGCACTGGCTGCTCTGGTGGGCGTCGGTGTGCTGGCGGCATCCGCGATCGCCGTCGGGGTGATCTTCGAAGAGTCTGAGACCCCAAACGCCCCAGGTTCCGCGTCGACTTCCGACGAGGCTGAGGTTTCAGTCGGTCCGGGGTCTGGGGCAGGTCCCGAAGAGCGCCGCACGGACGGCTCAGCGCCGCAGACAAAAGCCGTCTCCGCATCCGATCCGTCTTCTAGGCACTTCAAATTCGGGCAAACGGCGAGATACGACTCGAGGTCTGGGCCTGGCAGCACCCCACTGGAGATAACGGTGAACGGGCCCGTTAAGTTCGAGCCAGGTCCCGACGCTGACCTTTACTTCCTGGAGTACGGCCATGGGGCACCTGAGTTCGGTGCCGTCAATATCTACTTCGATGTTTCGATCAAGAACCTCTCGAGCGATAAGGCTTACAAGGCAGACTTTGTCGCGTCAGAGGTTTATCAGGGCGACAGCGCGGAGCGCTTCCCGCACCTCCGGGACGACGGGATCGACGGAACCAGCAGTAGTGAGATAGCGCCGGGGGGAGAGCTGACGTTCAAGGAGGGCTTCAGTGTGGGTTACGTCGACACCATCCGGTTCGAAATGCGCATAGATGGTCTGGCCGGCACAACCCTCTCGTGGGATCATCGGGGGCCGGCGCCCAGCCGTCCCTGATTAGGCGTGCTCTGATATCTCGTATGGACGACTCGGGCACGGGCAGAGGTCGCCATCGCCCCCCTTCCGACTGGTTCCCCGGAATGGAACATCCCCGTGAAGGCGTCGTGCCCGGCGCTGATCGTGGGCGCCTCGGATAACCAGGTGGTGCCTACCGACGAACAACGGACGTGGACCGAGGCGGATTCGGTGCCGCGCGTGAACTACGGAGAGACAGCAGAGACCGGTCACATTCTGCCCGTGGAGGCGCCGGGCCAGCTGGCCAGCGCGATCAGCGACTGGCTCAGGTCTCTCGAGGACTGACCCCGACCGACCCGCGGCCGTGAGCGGCTGCGGGTCGGTCGGGGGAGGTGGCGCTCGTCGTCGTCGCCTCTTCCTGATGCTCACCCGTCAGAGCGCGGGTGCGATCGGCTCCTCGCGGGACGGAGCGGTGCTGGTGCGCGTGGGGCTCGGGGTGGCGGTTGCGTCGATCCGATCGGACGGGTCTGCGGCGCGGTGCGGGGCGGGATTACTGGCTCTTCGCATCTAAGTGTGGGGTCAGGTCCGTAGCCCGCCGGCGATGAGGAGCATCCGCAGGCGGTAGTTGTCGCGGTTGCGGTAGCCGCGGGCCAGGCGCCGGTGGAGTTCGATGAGGCCGTTGATCGCTTCGGTTCCACCATTGTTGGATCGGTCAGTGGTCCAGTAGGCGAGGAAGGAGTCCTTCCACTTGCGAAGAGTGCGGCCGAGGCGGGCGATCTCTGGGATCGGGCAGGACGGCAAGGTCGCGAGTATCTTCTCCGCAGCGCTGCGCCCGGCTGGCAGGTCTTTATGGTGGTAGGCCTGTCGGAGTTCGTGGGCGATCTGCCAGGCGAGGAACAGTTCCTCGTGCCGGGGGTCGGCGGCCAATGCGTCATTGAACCGTCGCCACTGCCGCTCGGTCAGCCGTGCCGGGTCGCAGCGGATGATGGTGCGGATCCCGTAGAGCGGGTCGCCCTTGCGTCCGCGGTGCCCGCAGATCTGCTGCTGCAACCTACGGCGGACCTCGTCCACGGCACCGAGAGCGAGCTTGACGACATGGAAAGCGTCGAGCACCGCGGTGGCGTCCTCGAGTTCGTCATCGATGGCCCGCTTGTAGCCGTGGAACGGATCCAAGGCGGCGATCTCGACACCGCTGGTGAAGCCCTCACCGCGTCCGGTGAGCCAGTCGGCCAGCACTGCCCCGGAGCGGCCTGGCACGAGATCCAGCAGTCTGGCCTGCACCTTTCCGTCCCGATCGCGGGTGAGGTCGACCATCCCGGTCAGTTCTTTCGGCCCGCGTTTGCGGCGGGAGACGTGGTGCCAGATGTGTTCATCGACTCCGAGGGTGAGGACGCCGTCGAAGCGGTCCGGATCATCGGCGAGCGACTGCAGCACGGCCTTGACCGGCGTCCACACGGTGTGCCACGCGGTGCCGAGCTGGCGGGCCAGTCCGTTGACGGTGGCGTGCTCTCGTCGCAGCTGCTGTACCGCCCACTCCACTACGCGGGTCGTGGTGGCGTGCCGCGGCGAGGCCAGGCCGGGAAGATGTTCGACGAAGGTGCAGCGTTCGCACGCCGCTCCCGGGCACAGGAAGCGGCGCTTGCGCCAGATGATCGTGACGGGGCGACCGAACGAGGGGATGTCGACCAGACGCACTACCTGCCGGCCATGGCCTACTCCGACGGCGCCGCAGTCGGGGCACCCGACAGGCCCAGGCTCGGACTCGACGGTCACCTCCAGGTGCTCGTCGACCATGCGCGCATCAAGGACGTACACGTCATCGAGACCGACGAGAACATCGCAGCGGGAACAACGAGACGAAGGTGCGGCGCCAGCGGCAGGCCGGCAGCACCCGATAGGCTCAGACATGGGTCGAGGCCCCTTCGGGATTGGGTGTAGAGGTACTTCCAATCCTTCAGGGCCTCGACCCTCTTGCTCCCTACTGCTTCACCGGCGTGTCGCCCTCACCCACACTCAGATGCGAAGAGCCCGCAAAGTCGTCGAGGGGATCATCTACCGCTACCGAGCAGGTATTCCCTGGCGGGACCTACCCCGCGAGGAGTTCGGTGCGTGGCAGACCGTGTGGAAGCGTCACGCCCGCTACGCCCGGGACGGGACCTGGGATCGCATCCTGCACGTGATCCTGGCCGATGCCGACGCAGCCGGAAAGATCGACTGGAACGTCTCGGTCGACGCCACCATCTGCCGCGCTCATCAGCACGGCACAAATACAACGCGCCCTGAGCAGGACACAGGGGGCAGGGTCGAATCACAAGAACCGGCCCTTCCGGGACTGTGAACCCGCAGGTCAYGGCATCGGTCGCTCGCGAGGAGGGCTGACCACCAAGATTCACAGTGCYGTCGAYGGCCGCGGCCGACCGCTGGCGAACGTGATCACCGGTGGGCAACGAAACGRCGGCGCGATGCTGGCCGAAGTCYTGGCCGACATCCACGTCCCACGCCACGGCAAGGGCCGACCCCGCACCCGCCCCGACGCGGTGATCGCAGACAAGGCCTACTCGTCYGGCACGATCCGCCGCCAGCTCCGCAGTCGCGGTATCGCCGCTGTCATCCCGGAGAAAAGCGACACCATCGCCGCTCGCGAACGCCGCGGCAGCCGCGGTGGCCGACCCCCGAAACTCGACACTGGCCTCTACAAAGACCGAAACGTCGTTGAACGTTCCTTCGCTCTGGCCAAGCAATGGCGAGCGCTGGCCACCCGCTACGACAAACTCGCGATCACCTACCGCGCCGCCGTCACCCTCTGTGCAATTCTCACCTGGCTACGCCAATTGGGAGACACGCCCTAGCTGTGCGCGCGCCTCAGGTTGGTGGCAGGCGGCTGCACTGCAGTGGTTTTGGAGTACGCGAACTCCTGCGGGCGCCCCCCCCGAGTGTCGTCCAAGTATGTCTGGGCCCTGACGGTCTTCCGCACGGGCGGTCAGGACATTCTGCTCAGCCTCGTCGGCAGTCCTATTGGGCATGACGAGCGAGCGGCACGACCGGCCACGCGGCCTTGCATTGCCTTCGGCCAGGTACTGACCGGCGCGGGTGCGCACGCACTTGCGCGACACGTCCATCGCAGCGGCGAAATGAATCTTGCGCGAACCGTCTTCGAAACGCAGGACGATCAGGCGGCGAACAAACGGGTCGGAACTTTCGGCCACAGGTTCCCTTTTATTTCAGATCCGCGGCCCTGAGAACACGGCGCAGAGCCGCACGGCGGCGAAGTCGGTGTTGATGTCGTCGACGATCACCCTGCGCCCGCAGACCGTCGTCCCGCGTGCGGCGGAGCCTTCGACGGTTGGGCTCCCGCCGTGACTAGTGGCGCTACGGGCTTCGCTTGCGTGCCCGGTTCGTGCCAAACCTACGCGCAAGACACGGCGCAAAATTCCGGTTCGAGAGCCCTCGGCGTGGGAAAGTTCTCGTATACCCAGAGCACCCCCGAACCCGGTGAACCATGGCCTAATGATGGGCGGCTACTTAAGAGAACTAGTGTCGTGCGTGTGAAGTAGTTTTACAGTTGGGTTTGTGAAATCATGGGGCATGGCGAATCGACCTGCCCCGGCATTGATGTTGCGTCCCGGCGATCGCGAGAAGCTTGAGAGAATGACGCGCTCGCAGTCGATGTCGGCAGGCATGGTGCAGCGAGCTCGCATCGTGCTGCTGGCTTCGGAGGGCCGGCGTAATGCGGAGATCGCCGAGTTGGCCGGGGCGTCGCGGCCGAAGGTGAACCTCTGGCGGTCCAGGTACGAGGACAAGGGCATCGGGGGCCTGGCTGATGAGAAGCGTTCTGGTCGGCCGCGCACGATCGATCACGCGGAGATCGTGACGGCGACCTTGATGCCGCCGCCGAAGTCTCTGGGCGTGACCCACTGGTCGTCGCGGCTGCTGGCGTCCCGGTTGAAGGTCTCGGCCTCGACGGTGGTCACGGCGTGGCGTGCCTACGGGATCAAGCCGTGGCGCTCGGAGTCGTTCCGGTTCTCCACCGATCCTGAGCTGGTCGGCAAAGTCACCGACATCTGCGGCCTGTACCTGGCGCCGCCGGAGAACGCGATCGTGTTGTGCGTGGATGAGAAGTCCCAGATCCAGGCACTGGATCGTACTCAGCCGATCTTGCCGATGCAGCCCGGCCTGATCGAGCGGCGCAGCCACGACTACGTCCGGCACGGCACCAGCACCCTGTTCGCGGCGCTGGACATCGCCACCGGTCAGGTCACCGCCGCACTCAAACCGCGTCACCGGAACCAGGAGTTCCTGGCGTTTTTGAAGCAGATCGAGCGGGCGTACCGTCATGTCGTCGATGCCGACGGTCAGCCAGTTGAGCTGCCCCTGGTGATGGACAACTTCCCCGCCCACAAGCACGCAAACGTCAAGGCCTGGCTGGCCGAAAATCCCCGGTTCAAGGTCCACTTCACACCCACCCACGCGTCGTGGATGAACCTGGTCGAGGTGTGGTTCGGCATCGTCGAACGCCAGGCCATCCGCCGTGGGATCTTTACATCCGTCAAGGACCTCAACGCGAAGATCCGCGCCTTCATCGACGGCTGGAACCACCGATCCCACCCCTTCGTCTGGACGAAAACCGCCGACGAAGTCCTCAAGAAAGCCAACCGTAAGAAGACTTCAAATGCGGACCACTAGCCGAAGATTCGAATTCCTTGGCGAACCACAATCGGAGAGAGTTGAGTGGACGCCGCGGGTCGGAAACTGTCAACTCCAGAGAGGTGCGTTCCGAAAATCTACTCAAGAATTCGCCAGACTCGCGGCACTTGGCCGCAGTAGGCTGCCCGCTAAAGAGGACCGCCACCCCCATTCGAGGGCGGTATGGTCGTCCGCCTTCAGGTCCTGTGGGGTCAGCATTGGGACCGAAGGAGTCGACAAGACCCCTTGGTCAGGCCCGGGAGATCAGAGTTTCGCCGCCGAAAATGAGCTTCGACTGGACGAGCGCCGTCAGTCAACTGGCGGCGCGAGCAAAAGGAGGACGCGGTCTGTAGGTGCCCCTCCGGCGAGGAATCCGGCGAGTTTTCCCGCCGCCTTTGCCTGCTACCACCACTTATGAGTTGAAGCCCGGGGGGCAATCAACAATGACTCAGAGTTTGAGGTCGGTGTCAAGGTGGCTTCTGCCCCCCCGCTGCAACGACAGATTTTGGAGCAGACCCAAGAGCATTCGACAGTGGCATATTCTTGGCCCACACTATGAAGGTTGCGCAGGCGCCCAACGTCGAGCAAATTTGGAGAGCGGCTCCCGACGTCAAGCAATGTGAAGCTAGGCTCATCCTGCTGAACGAAGGTGTGGAGGCTTGCCTCAACAAAGTACCGTCAACACGCGACCCTGTTCTCCTCAATCGAACTAGGTCGCGTCTGAGACCGTCCCTAGGAAAGGACCCTGGAGTGGATTTGCGGGATCTGATGTCCGTGCTCCGAGCCCGCTGGACCATCATCGTGGCGACCACGCTCGTCGGGGGAGTTCTGGCGCTGGGTGCAAGCCTACTTGCCGCTCCCACCTACCAGACGAAGTTGCAGTTCTATGCCACTGTTGCGGGAGGGGACTCAGCCAGCGCCGCGTACCAGGGGACCTTGGGCGCCCAACAACGGGTGCAGTCGTACGCAGCGCTGGCTACAAGTACAAACATCACTCAGGAAGTCGTCGACGCCTCTGGGGTTGACCTATCCGCTAGTGAAGTGGCGAGCAAAACAACCGCCTCAGCAGACGGCCAGACCGTACTACTCAACGTTGCTGTGTCGGATTCGGATCCCGAGCGAGCGCTGAGAGTAGCGAGGGGATTCGGCCAGGTTCTTCCTGCCGCTGTTAACGAACTCGAAACCCCTGACGGTGGCGGCCCAGCACTGGCGAAGCTAACAGTGGTCAATCCGCCCGCGCTTCCAACCTCGCCTGTTTCGCCACGGACCGAGCAGAACATTGCAATTGGACTTGTAGTAGGCCTACTTGCTGGGATCGGGTTGGTTCTCCTCACCGCTACTTTGGATCGACGAGTCAAATCTGAGGAGCAACTGGAGGCGATCACTGGAAAGCCCGTCGTTGGTTCGATTCCGTACCGTAAAGCCGAAGACAAGGAACCGGGCGCAGAGCACATTGTTCCCTTCCGGGCAGGACATTCCCCGGCGGCAGAATCCTTCCGGCGTCTTCGCACCAACTTGCAGTTCCTAAATGTGGACAACCCTCCGCGGGTGTTGGTTTTAACTTCCTCTGTAGCGGCGGAGGGAAAGACCGAGACGGCGATTAACCTTACACTCGCGCTCGCCGAAGCCGGCAACAAAGTGCTTCTTATTGAAGCGGACCTTCGACGGCCACTAGTGGTCTCTTACATGTCGATGCCGGATAACGTCGGTTTGACCAATGTCCTTTCCGGCCAGGCCCAATTCGCGGATGTGGTGCAGGAGACACGTCACGATGGTGTCGATCTGTTGGCGTGTGGGCCTCTACCTCCGAATCCTTCTGAACTCCTCGCCTCCGAAGTAGCGCGGCAACTTATCGAGGATTTGCGCCGCAAGTACGATTACGTAATCATCGACTCGCCGCCGTTGCTCCCCGTCACGGACGGTGCGCTTCTCGCCCGGCTCACTGACGGCGCCCTGCTTGTCGTCCGCACGCACAGGACTACCGGTGATCAAGTCGCCCAGGCTGTGGGTAACTTGGAGAAGGCAGATGCGACCCTGCTCGGCTTCGTGTCGGTAGCAAACAAGCCAGTTAAAAAAGGTGCCGCCGGATACTACGACTCCTACTACTATTCGCCTAAGAAGCCCTCGGACGCGGGCGGGGCATAGGTTGCTGGGGTCGATGCAGAACATGCATAACCTCAGAGAGGGCCGAGGATGATACGCAGCGCTCGAGTCGAGGACCAGAGAGTTCCACTTCGGAAATCTTGGTCTGGGGCGTCACAATGGATCGTAGTCGATGCGGTCCTATGGGCCGTGATGCTGGTCGTCGCATTGTGGATGCGGTTCGACTTCTCAGTTGACCAACTTGGACTTTCCCTCGGAACGGCGCGCTTATATGCCGTACTCTTCGCTCTAATAGTGCTTACATGGGGTCTGGGTTGGTTCACCGGGTTATACCGAGGCCGGTATGTGCCCGGTAGCGTTCTCGAGTCTAGCGTGGTGACGTTTGTCTTCGCTGCGGCTACGATGATCGTTTTCCTCGGGCACATAATTGGGGGCAGCTACGAACGAGTTCCACGCTCGACCCCTTTTGTTGCCGGCGCCTTCACGATTCTCTCAGCGTTGGTCCTCCGATCGCTAGTTCGGAGGAAGAGGCTGTTCGGCGCGGGCGTGGCAAAAGACGCCGAGCGGGCTCTGGTGTTCGGCGCCGGCGATGGTGGACTTCAGCTTGTCAGGCAGCTTCGCCGTTCTGAAGGCTCCCAGTTTAACCCGGTCGGGATTTTGGATGACGATCCCGGTAAGCGCCAGATGGTGATCGAAGGGGTAAAGGTCTTTGGTGGGAGGGAAAGACTTGAGGAACTAGCAAAGAGTACTGGGGCCTCCACTTTGCTGATTGCCGTCCCGAGTTTGCCCGGTGACCAACTGGTAGCGATTCGCGACCGTGCCGAGGAAGCGGGCCTCCGAGTTCTGGTATTGCCACCACTCGACAACATGATGCGCGGAAGGATTGCGGCTGACGAACTGCGAGAAATCAACGTAAACGACCTCCTAGGTCGGAAACCGGCTAGTCTCAACCAAACCCAGATAGCCGATTACCTTCGCGGCAAACGAATTATGGTGACCGGCGCGGGAGGATCCATCGGGTCAGAGTTATGCCGACAAATTAGCCGTTTCCGGCCTGCCGAGCTCATGATGCTCGATCGAGACGAATCGGGATTGCATGCGGTGCAGCTTTCCATCCACGACCAGGCAATGTTAGATGGCGACGACACGATACTCGCCTCGATTCGCGATCGCGCCTCGATGTTGGAAATTTTTGCTGAACGAAAGCCCGAGTTGGTTTTCCACGCAGCAGCGCTTAAACATATGCCGCTGCTTGAGCACTACCCACTAGAAGCGCTCAAAACCAATGTACTCGGCACTCTCAATCTTCTCGAGGCAGCGTCGATGAGCGGCGTAGAGACCTTTGTGAACATCTCGACCGACAAGGCCGCCAACCCGAGCTCAGCACTGGGCACGAGCAAGCGAATTGCAGAGAGGCTGACTGCGGGGAGCGCTGCTGAGAACAAAAACGCGAAGTTCGTTTCTGTCCGTTTCGGGAATGTACTTGGTTCACGCGGTTCTGTGCTAACAGTCTTTGAAAAGCAAATCAAAGATGGCGGCCCCGTCACAGTGACAGATCCCGAAGTCAATCGCTTCTTTATGACTATTCCGGAGGCATGCCAGTTAGTCCTCCAAGCGGCCGTGGTCGGGTCCAGCGGCGATACCCTTGTCTTAGACATGGGCGAACCAGTGAAGATCGCAGATGTGGCCCGGACGTTAATCGAACAGTCCGGAAAAAAAATAGAAATAGTCTATACCGGTCTTCGGGACAATGAGAAGCTGTCCGAAGAATTATTTGACGATACAGAGGAGCCGTTAGTCAGTACTAGACACAAGTCACTATCAGAGGTCCGCGTTCCTCCCCTACAGATCGATCGGAACGCGATCGACGCGATCGCGGAGCACGAAAGCGCGAAGAATTGGCTCGGCCGGCATGCATATCTGCCTAATGCATCCATTTTTACTGAGAGCGAGAAGAAGTGCCTTTGAACATCACGGTTGTCGGACTCGGTAAGATCGGTCTGCCGTTAGCTGTGCAGTTCGCCAGGTCTGGCCACATGGTAATCGGAACCGATATAGACGAAACGGTAGTCGACCTCGTAAACGCTGGTAAAGAGCCTTTCCCTGGTGAGGCGCATCTAGCCGACTATCTGCCCAGGGTTGTATCTGAAGGGCTACTGCTCGCACAGACGGACACAGCTGATGCCGTTTCCAAAAGCGAAGTAGTCGTGGTTGTCGTGCCGCTATTCGTCGATAAGCAGGCGCGACCCGACTTTCGATGGATGGACGCCGCAACCAGCGACGTTGCTCGCGGGCTCCGGCGTGAACAAGCTACTCTTGTTATATATGAGACCACCCTCCCAGTCGGCACAACCCGCAATCGCTGGAAGCCGAGGCTTGAGCAAGAATCGGGCTTGACGGAGGGCAGAGACTTCCACCTGGTCTTTTCGCCCGAGCGGGTGCTGACCGGCCGGGTGTTCGAGGATTTGCGCAGATATCCCAAGCTGCTTGGCGGACTATCACGGGAGGGTGCGCAACGCGCTCAGGGGTTTTACGAGCAGGTTCTTCAGTTCGAAGATCGTCGCGACCTCGAACGACGAAACGGGGTGTGGGATTTAGGCTCGGCCGAAGCCGCCGAGATGGCCAAGCTAGCGGAAACAACCTATCGTGACGTTAACATTGCATTGGCTAATCAATTCGGCGTTTTTGCGGCCAATAATGGTATCGATGTGTACCAGGTTATCGAGGCGAGTAATTCACAGCCGTTTAGTCACATTCATCGGCCGGGTATTGCGGTAGGCGGGCATTGTATACCTATATATCCCAGGCTCTATCTGTGGAATGATCCGGACGCAACAATCGTACGAGCCGCACGCGAGATGAACGAGAAAATGCCGAAGTATTCCGTCGGACTCGCTGTCGCGGCCGCGGGCGGGTCGCTAGAGGGTCGTCGCGCGGTGGTCCTCGGGGCGGCTTACCGGGGAGGTGTTAAGGAGACGGCATTCTCGGGCGTTTTTGCTACCGTCGACGCTCTCAGCGAGGCCGGCGCAAAGGTCTCTGTTCATGATCCTCTGTATACGGACGACGAGCTTCGCGCTTTCGGCTGGGATCCGCACACCCTCGGGGAGCCCGTGGATGTAGCCATGCTTCAGGCCGACCACGACTCGTATCGAGAGTTGGATACCGCTGACCTGCCAGGAGTGTCGGTGATCGTCGACGGACGACGTATTCTGAATCCCACAAACTTCGGTGGAGCTTCTTTCCTCGTGGTGGGAAGCGCGTCTGAAGGAGTTGATGACTGATGTCAGTAAGAGTCATTGAATCTGCAGACGTCGCAGAGACCGCAGTTATCGGCGACGGGTCGTCAGTGTGGCACCTTGCGCAAATTCGTGAAGACGCGCAAGTCGGCAGGAACTGCATTGTGGGACGCGGCGCCTATGTAGGAAAGGGCGTCAGGCTGGGCGATAACTGCAAACTTCAAAATTTCGCCCTTGTCTACGAACCTGCCTTGCTCGAAGAAGGAGTGTTCGTTGGCCCAGCTGCGGTGTTCACTAATGATCATTATCCGCGCGCAATCTCGCCAGACGGATCGCTCAAGCGAGGAGAGGACTGGGAGGCAGTAGGGGTCATCTGTCGCACAGGGGCCTCTATCGGGGCTCGCGCAGTCTGCATCGCGCCAGTGACCGTCGGACGGTGGTCGATGGTCGCGGCAGGCTCAGTTGTAACAAAAGACGTCCCGGATTTTGCCCTTGTCGCAGGGGTGCCCGCTCGGCGTATTCGTTGGGTTGGTCGAGCAGGGTTGCCGCTCGAAAATGCCGGTCAGGGTCTGTGGATCTGTCCGAAGACCGGAGCGCGGTACAAAGAATCCGGTGCTTTACTAACTGAGGAGGACGTGTAATGGTCTTTATCCCGCCGGCTAGGCCTATCATAGGCGATGAAGAGCGCGAAGCGGTCGACCGCGTGTTGCGAAGCGGTCTAATAGCGCAGGGGCCGGAAGTTAGTGCCTTCGAAAGAGAATTCTCGTCCCACTTTAGTCTCGGCCGAGAGTGCGTAGCTGTGAACTCAGGCACGTCTGGCCTCCACTTGGGGTTGCTAGCCTGCGGAATCGGCCCCGGCGATGAGGTAATTGTTCCCTCGTTCACCTTTGCGGCGACCGCCAATTCTGTCGCTCTCACTGGCGCGACACCGGTTTTCGCCGACATTGACCCGGATTCGTTCTGCTTGTCCCCAGAAGCTGCCGAGGCCGCTATCACCGACCGAACGCGTGCAATCATGCCGGTTCACCTCTATGGCCACCCTGCGGACATGCCGGCTATTCTTCAGCTCGCCGAGTCCCGCGGTTTAGAGGTATTCGAAGATGCTGCTCAAGCGCACGGAGCGGCTCTTCATGGGAATCCGGTCGGCGCTTTCGGGCGGTTCGGAATGTTCTCGCTTTACCCGACCAAGAACATGACTTCCGGCGAGGGAGGTATGGTGTCAGCGGCGGACGCTGAAACTGCGCGCCAGCTTCGCCTTCTTCGTAACCAGGGCATGGAGAAGCAATACCACAACGAAATTGTTGGTCTGAACAACCGAATGACAGATATTCACGCTGCCATCGGGCGGGTCCAGCTCTCAAAGGTTGACGGTTGGACGGAGACCCGTCGCTCGAATGCCGCGCAACTTGATGCGCGCCTCGAAGGTGTGACAGTGCCACCGGTGGCGGACGGTGCTCGGCACGTTTATCACCAATACACCGTTCGCGTTCCGGAAGACCGCGACGGTTTCTCTTCGGCCTTGAAGAACGAGTACGGCGTGGGCTCGGGCATGTTCTACCCAGTGCCTAGTCACAGGCTTGAGACGTTCGCTGTAGAGGCCGAACTTCCGGAGACAGACAGAGCGGCTAACGAGTGTTTATCTCTCCCTGTGCACCCCTCCATTGGTGCGTCCGAGCTCGACCGGATCGTTGAGGCTGTCAATTCACTCGCACGGGCAGGTAGCTGAAATGAGCAAACTTAGGGCGGGCCTCGTAGGCCTCGGAATGATGGGGCGACACCACGCTAGGGTGCTCTCGTCCCTGGACGGAGTCGACCTGGTTGCTGTCGCGGACACTGAAGGTGATCGCTTTGGCGCTGTTGGTGGTGTCCCGGTGCTTTCATCGGTGGACACCTTGATTGAACAGGGGATCGACTACTGCGTCGTTGCGGTACCTACCAGGTTTCATCTAGACGTCGTACTTAAACTGGCAGAGGCAGGGGTACACGCGCTCGTTGAAAAACCGTTGGCACACAGCTCAGAAGCGGCGAGCCGACTCGTCGATATCTACGACGCGAACGGACTCATAGGCGGCGTCGGGCATATCGAGCGCTATAACGCTGCCTTACAGGAAGCCAGAGCAAGGATTGAAGCTGGCGATCTTGGCGACATACACCAGGTCGCGACACGCCGCCAGGGACCGTTCCCTGGGCGAATAGCAGATGTAGGCGTCGTCAAAGATCTGGGGACACACGACTTCGATCTTACCGCTTGGGTCACTCAGCAAAGTTACAAGAGCGTGTCCGCGCAAACTGCCTTCAAGTCGGGGAGAGAGCACGAGGATTTGGTGACCGTAGTTGGGCGACTGTCGGAAGGTACTGTCGCGACGCACCAAGTGAATTGGCTGTCGCCTTTCAAGGAAAGAACCACCGTGATAACGGGCGAACGGGGCGCTTTCATCGCGGACACCCTTACCGCGGATTTGACATTTTATGAAAATGGAGAGGTAGCAACAACTTGGGACAACGTATCCCGCTTTCGTGGTGTGAGCGAGGGAAACGTAACCCGGTTTGCTTTCGCTAAGCCAGAACCGCTAGTAGTCGAGCACGAGGTCTTCAGGGATAGTCTCCTTGGTAAGACTAGTTCGATTGTCACGTTTCAACAAGGTGCACAGACCCTGGCCGTGGCGGAAGCTTGCATCGAATCATCTGTGCGAGAGGAGACGGTTACCGTTCCAGTGATTCCTGCCGGCCAGAGTTAAGCCCGCGAAGGTACTGTCGAAGCACTGGGCCAGCGTGCAAGGTCAGTAACAAGTGCGACGTTCGCTAGCGTTACGGAGTTAAGCCGAAAGTGGGCTATCGGAAGGAAGTACGTTGAAAACTGTCCTTGTGGTTTCGTTGGAATCAGTTGCGCCGGGGACCGCCGCGTCTCAGCACATTACAGGGACGGAGAAGCGAATCAGCGCAATCGCTCAAGAGCGGTTTGTGCCGAGGAGGGTCAGTTCGAACAAAGGGGCTTTCTTACGGAGGCTGGCGACTGTTACTCGCGGGGTTGTACTGGAACGCTGCGACATTGCCTTCATAAGATTCCATCCCCTATTGGCTTTTCACGTGGGCTGGTTGAAATTGAAGGGTGTGCCAACCGTAATCTCACTGCAAGGTATTCCTGACTCGATCTACGCTAAGAGTGTTAGGCGAGAGAAGCTTAAGCCGCTGATTGATTTGCTAATCAAGTTGGAGGCATACTGGGCAAACGTCGTCATCGTCCCGCACGTCGGAGTGGGCGTTACGTCCCATGAAACCCACGGGATTACCGCTAATTTTGTCGTGCCTAACGGATTCTCCGCTGTCGGCGAGGGGGATTCGAACGGCGAAGGGCAAGGAGGCCAACTGGATGGTGCGGCCTGCCAGGAAAGTGACTCGAAATATGTCTTGTTCGTCGGTAATTTTGCCAGTTGGCAAGGAATTCCAGTTATGATTGAGGCGGCCCAGGATCCCCGCTGGCCCAAAGGTGTTCGGCTGATATTTGTTGGTGACGGAGCGCTTTCGGAAGCCGTTAGGCAAGCCGCGGCTACTAACGCCCACATAGAATATGTAGGAAAAACCGGCCCGTCCGGAGTTAAAGAATACATGTCTCGGGCAGCCATTACTTTGTCTATCCAGGACCGAGTAGACGCCACGAAGAACGGGGTTACGCCTTTCAAAGTTATGGAGAGTATAAGCTACGGCACTCCGGTCATCGTCTCTGCGCTCCCGGGCCAGTCGGAGATCATCTCTCAGACAGGCGCGGGGCTGGTAATTGAACCAGGGGATCCGAAAGCGTTGGCGTTAGCTGTGAAGAGCTTGATGACGGACGAAACTCAGAGGCTGGAAGAAATGACAGCCGCTGCGAATCAAGCGAAGGATTGGTTCGCATGGGAACGCGGATCATGTGTGTTGTACGAGGCCTTCGCGGCTGCCGAGAAGAAGGCTCACCGAGTCGGCACCTTCAATCGACCGTAGCTTACGGTAACTGGTTGTACGCGATTCTTGGGGAGGGCGAACGGTGGTGGGTGAGTGCACATTCGTTCGTCTATGTAGATGACCGTGTTCATTCTGGAAAGGACTACCCGTGGGCCTCCTGCTCGCCTTCGTAATCGCCCTAGTCCTGGCGGTGACAATAATCATCGCAATTACCGCAATGCCGACTTGGTTCAAGGTCGTTTTGGCGTCGTCCGCGGTGGTTAGGTTGCTTTACGCATGGCTATCGCTACAGCGGAACGGCGTAACACTCGACGCCGGTTTTTACCATCTGGAGGCTAAAGCGTCGGTAGTCGCCCTGCAGTTCGGAATTGAGCGTCCGGCTGCCTCTGTTTTCTTGGGCAAAGAAGGCTGGCCCATTCTATTGGAACAATTGTACCGCATCGTAGGTCCGCACCCTTTTGCTGGGTTGGCGATTAATGTTGCTGCGGTTACTCTCCTTTCTGTCGTTGTTTATCAGACCTCGTCTCTGTTGCGCTTAACGCAGACCGCCCGTGTTTTGGCTTCTGCTTGTGCGCTCCTTCCGCAGTTTACTCTGTGGAGCAGTTTGTTGTTACGCGAGGCGATTACTTGGCTGGCGATTGCGACGATTACCTACTGCGCTTTACGTCTTACCAATCGCGCCCCGTATCCGTGGGCCGGTGCCACTGGACTGGCCGCGTCAATGGCCGTTTTGTTCAGTTTCCGCGCGAGCGTGGGCGTCGCGTTAGGTGTGTCAATGCTCCTATTTATAGTCCTGTCACGGACGATGACCGTTGGTATAAAAATCGCGGCGGTAGTTGCCGCCTTGTTTGTCGCACCCTTCGTGCTCGGATATTTGGACGAGAGCAAGCTTCTAGATCCAGAGAGGCTCGATATGTCGCGCGCAGAACTATCCGCTGCGACGACTGGTTTCTCGACCGGTGGTGGTGACGGGCTAGGTTCACAGCTGTTGACTTTCCCTGTCAGCCTTTTGCGTGTGCTAGTTGGACCTTTTCCATGGGAGATAATTGGGCTCGGGCCGGTGGCTGCCGGCGAGTGGCTTTTTTGGATAATTTTGCTAGCTCCGGCGTTGGCGGCGATACATAAGCGTCCTCGGGGTGCAGGGGTCCTTGTTTTCGTATCGGCGGCAATAATGATAGCGTTGGCGTTCTCTATTACTAATTACGGCACCCTAGCTCGGCTAAGAATCATGGCTTTGGTTCCTTTGTTACCTCTGATCGGTATCGCATGGGATAATCGCCGAGCAAAGAGGGGTGGCCAGCAGGGAACGCCTTCGGACGGTTTGGCCCGCGTCGTCAATGATCACTAGCTGGTCATCTCCGACGCGGCCAGAGGGCCACGCTGGGAATGCACCGAACTGCTGGGGTCTAATTTTCTGTGTAAGCCCTTGTCGAAGAACTCACAGCTAGTGGTCCGCATTTGAAGTCTTCTTACGGTTGGCTTTCTTGAGGACTTCGTCGGCGGTTTTCGTCCAGACGAAGGGGTGGGATCGGTGGTTCCAGCCGTCGATGAAGGCGCGGATCTTCGCGTTGAGGTCCTTGACGGATGTAAAGATCCCACGGCGGATGGCCTGGCGTTCGACGATGCCGAACCACACCTCGACCAGGTTCATCCACGACGCGTGGGTGGGTGTGAAGTGGACCTTGAACCGGGGATTTTCGGCCAGCCAGGCCTTGACGTTTGCGTGCTTGTGGGCGGCGTAGTTGTCCATCACCAGGTGCAGCTCAACTGGCTGACCGTCGGCATCGACGACATGACGGTACGCCCGCTCGATCTGCTTCAAAAACGCCAGGAACTCCTGGTTCCGGTGACGCGGTTTGAGTGCGGCGGTGACCTGACCGGTGGCGATGTCCAGCGCCGCGAACAGGGTGCTGGTGCCGTGCCGGACGTAGTCGTGGCTGCGCCGCTCGATCAGGCCGGGCTGCATCGGCAAGATCGGCTGAGTACGATCCAGTGCCTGGATCTGGGACTTCTCATCCACGCACAACACGATCGCGTTCTCCGGCGGCGCCAGGTACAGGCCGCAGATGTCGGTGACTTTGCCGACCAGCTCAGGATCGGTGGAGAACCGGAACGACTCCGAGCGCCACGGCTTGATCCCGTAGGCACGCCACGCCGTGACCACCGTCGAGGCCGAGACCTTCAACCGGGACGCCAGCAGCCGCGACGACCAGTGGGTCACGCCCAGAGACTTCGGCGGCGGCATCAAGGTCGCCGTCACGATCTCCGCGTGATCGATCGTGCGCGGCCGACCAGAACGCTTCTCATCAGCCAGGCCCCCGATGCCCTTGTCCTCGTACCTGGACCGCCAGAGGTTCACCTTCGGCCGCGACGCCCCGGCCAACTCGGCGATCTCCGCATTACGCCGGCCCTCCGAAGCCAGCAGCACGATGCGAGCTCGCTGCACCATGCCTGCCGACATCGACTGCGAGCGCGTCATTCTCTCAAGCTTCTCGCGATCGCCGGGACGCAACATCAATGCCKGSGCAGRTCGATTCGCSAWGCCCSATGMYWKCRCWWASCCAACTSTMRWACKACKTCRCAYACGACCGCGWTSTCCCRTWGMYGAKCSRTKCCCKYGGAMTRSCTGAYGRSCWGCACGMATCRSSATTTCSYCMGTTSGACSTTGMTCGARCMGTSRGWCGRMTMCGCAGCCYTGSTGCCTCTSAAGKCKGARSRKCRKSCGWTTCAGCASAWTCKCGGCTCTTCGCATCTAAGTGTGGGGTCAGGTCCGTAGCCCGCCGGCGATGAGGAGCATCCGCAGGCGGTAGTTGTCGCGGTTGCGGTAGCCGCGGGCCAGGCGCCGGTGGAGTTCGATGAGGCCGTTGATCGCTTCGGTTCCACCATTGTTGGATCGGTCAGTGGTCCAGTAGGCGAGGAAGGAGTCCTTCCACTTGCGAAGAGTGCGGCCGAGGCGGGCGATCTCTGGGATCGGGCAGGACGGCAAGGTCGCGAGTATCTTCTCCGCAGCGCTGCGCCCGGCTGGCAGGTCTTTATGGTGGTAGGCCTGTCGGAGTTCGTGGGCGATCTGCCAGGCGAGGAACAGTTCCTCGTGCCGGGGGTCGGCGGCCAATGCGTCATTGAACCGTCGCCACTGCCGCTCGGTCAGCCGTGCCGGGTCGCAGCGGATGATGGTGCGGATCCCGTAGAGCGGGTCGCCCTTGCGTCCGCGGTGCCCGCAGATCTGCTGCTGCAACCTACGGCCTGTCCCTTATACCCCTCTGACTCTCCCGCCC
>NZ_UNRI01000013.1:0-37687 GCF_900537145.1 Dietzia sp. Alg238-R159
GTGTTAAGCACGCCGCCAGCGTTCGTCCTGAGCCAGGATCAAACTCTCCATAAAAGCTTCTCAGCACTACGAAAAGCACAATCCAAGCAAAAACAAACCAAAAACTGGCTGTTCAAACAAAAACGCGACCCCCACGACAGGGATGTGAAAGGGTCGCAACCAAACAAAAAATTTGGCACTATCACAAACAAAACACACTGTTGAGTTCTCAAACAACACCCACACACCACTCCCCAGTCATCCGAAGACAACCAGCTCGCGGGGTAGTCACTGCAATCCGCCACCCGCTCGGGGCAACTTCTCCAGCGTAGGTGACCCGCCCGCCCCAGTCAAACCAGGAGAACCGGACACCCGCACTTTCCCACCACCCGAACCAGGCCCTCGCCTCTCGGCTCCGGCCCGCTCCCTGGCGGCTCCGATAAAGTTACACGGGCCGCGGCGAAAGTACTAATCGCCTGGTCAGAGGCGGTTTCGGCGTTGCGTGCCCGATCTCCGCCCCGTCGACCTCAACGATGGGTGGGCACTCGCTCGATCTCGCCGCCGAGGGACCGGACGTTCCCGACGAAGTCGGAGTATCCCCGGTCGATGTGGAAGACCTCGCAGACCTCGGTGACGTCGTCCGCGCACATGCCGGCCAACACGAGCCCGGCCCCGGCGCGGATGTCGCTCGCCCAGACCGTCGCGGAGTCCAGGCGCTCGCGGCCGACGATCTTGGCGTGGTGACCGTCGGTCTCGGCGGTGACGCCCATGCGGACCATCTCCTCGACGAACCGGAACCGTGCCTCGAAGAGGTTCTCGGTCACCACCGACACCCCCTCGGACACGGAGGCGAGTGCGATCGCCATCGGCTGGAGGTCGGTGGGGAAACCGGGGAAGGGCAGGGTCCGGATGTCCCGGGCCCGCGGCCGGCCCTCCTGGGCGACCCGGATCCAGTCGGGCCCGGTCTCGACGTCGGCACCCACCGCGCGCAGGTTCTCCAGCACCACATGGATGAACATGGGGTCGATGCCGGTGACGGTGACGTCGCCCCGGGTCATCACCGCACCCATGGCCCAGGTGGCCGCGACGATCCGGTCCCCGACCACCCGGTGACTGACCGGCGTCAGCTCATCGACGCCGCGGATGGTGATCGTGCTCGTCCCCGCGCCGCTGATCTGTGCCCCCATCTCGTTGAGCAGGTCGCAGATGTCGACGATCTCCGGCTCGCGCGCGGCGTTCTTGAGAACCGAGGTGCCCTCCGCCAGGACCGCCGCGGTCACGAAGGTCTCGGTCGCGCCGACGGACGGGAAGCTCAACTCGTAGTCCGCGCCCCGGAGCTCGGTCGCGTCGGCGACGAGTCGGCCGTGGTCCATGCGGGTGCGGGCGCCGAGCCGGTTGAGTCCGTTCTGGTGCCAGTTGAGGGGACGGCTTCCGATCGCGTCTCCGCCGGGCATCGCGATCACGGCGCGATGATGGCGGCCGACCAGTGGTCCCAGGATGCACACCGATGCGCGCAGGCGCTGGGCCGCTTTGTCATCGGCCACGTGCCCCAACTCAGCCGGGGTGTCGATCACGACGGTGTCGCCGGAGACCTCGACCGTGCACCCGAGGTGGCGCAGCACATCGGCCATCGCGGGGACGTCGGAGATCGTCGGGCAATTGGTCAGCGTCGTCCGCCCCTCGGCCATGAGCGCCACCGCCATCAGCTTGAGCACGCTGTTCTTGGCGCCTGATACGGAGATCTCGCCGGACAGTCGGGTACCGCCGCGGACGAGGAAGCTCTCCTCGCGGGACGTGGGATTAGCGCTCACGGTTCCACCCTAGGCGAGAGGAGGGAGGGATCCGCTCCAGCCGCGGCCCCGCGGCAGCGTAGGTTGGCCGACATGGCTGTTCACCTGACCAAGATCTATACCCGGACCGGCGACGACGGGTCCACGGGCCTCTCCGATTTCTCGCGCGTGAGCAAGAACGATCCCCGACTGGTGGCGTACGCGGACTGCGACGAGGCCAACGCGGCGATCGGCGTGGCCGTGACGCTCGGAGGCCTGGACGACCGTGTCGTCGCGGTACTGCGGACCGTGCAGAACGACCTCTTCGACGCCGGCGCGGACCTGTCGACGCCGGAGGTCGAGGACCCCAAGTACCCGCCGCTGCGCATCGAGCAGCCCTATATCGATCGCCTCGAGAGCTGGATCGACCAGTTCAACGCCGAGGTGCCGGACCTGACGTCGTTCATTTTGCCGGGCGGGACCCCGGGGGGTGCGTACCTGCACGTCGCCCGTACCGTCACCCGACGGGCGGAGCGTTCGGCATGGGCGGCCGTCGAGGCCCATCCGGAGACGACCTCGGTCCTGCCGGCGAAGTACCTGAACCGGCTGTCGGATTTGCTGTTCGTCCTGGGCCGGGTCGCGAACCCGGAGGGCGACGTCCTGTGGGTGCCCGGCGGGGGAGCGCGGCTGACCGGAGCTCAGCGGACGGAGCGCGGCTGACCGGACCGCGACCGGCCGGAGCGGTGCGGGTCAGGGCAGCGCGCCCATGCGGCGTGCTGCGTTGACCGCCTCGAACCGGGTGTGCGCGTCGAGTTTCCGCATCACCGACCGCAGGTAGCTCTTCACCGTCTCGGCACCGATGCCCATGTCGACGGCGGTCTCGATGTTGGTCTTGCCCTGGGCTACGCACGCCAGCACGTCGAGTTCGCGGCGGGACAACCGCGCGGTGGGCATCTCGGGCGGCGGGGAGACCATCTCGGCACAGATGCGTTCGAGCTCCGCGCGGACGTCCGGGTCCTCGGTGCGTGAGGCGAGCATCCGCAGGCGGGCGTGGGTCTCGCGCATCCGCTCGTTGGACAGCACGTCGTCCCACCGGCCCTCGCCGGAGCCGGGCCCGACCGGGGCGGCGCCGCGGGCCGCCAGTGCGTCGTTGACCGCGATCTCCTGTTCCAGGGCACGGGCGGTGGCCGCCATCTGGTTGAGGACCTTCTCGCCGAACCTGACCGAGGAGTGGACACCGGCGTAGATCACCGCGCGTACGTCCTTGCCCACCACGACGGGGATCGCGGCCATCGACCGCAGCCCCTCGGAGAGCACCGGCAGGTCGTACTCGTGGGTGATGACCCCGGCCCGCGGGTAGTCCGCCACGCCGACCGGCTTGCCGGTGGCCATGACCCGACCGCCCACGCCCGCCCCGTAGTGGACCTTGAGGTCCTTCATCGCCGAGGTCCGCATCCCGAGGGACTCGGACAGGACCAACGTGTGGCCCTCCCCGACGACACCACCGATCGTCACGGGGATCCCCGTGGCCTCCCGCAGCGCCGCGATCGCGCTACGCACCGAGGCGAGGTCACGCTTGCGTCGCTGGGCGTCCCCGGCGCCGCTCGGGCCGTGGCCGGTGTTGTCCTCGTCCACGAGGTCTCCTCCCTCGTCCGTGCAGCACCCCCGCCGCGGGCGGGTTGGCCCCCCTGCCGGTGCGACACTTCGGCGTCGTCAGCGCCACTATACGCACGTGGTCGGGGTGACGCCGAACCAGAACATGAGAGAGGCGTCAGGTCGTCGGGGGTACCGGCCGCAGCTTCGTCCCCGCACCGCGGTCAGGGGGTGAAAGCTGGATCGAATGCCTCCGGATCCTCGGGGTCGGCCAACATCGCGGCGACCCCGGTGACGGGCGCCGCGCGCTGTTCGTCGTAGATCCATTCCTCGACGTCGCTGGAGTCCGGGTCGCCGACGAGGTACGGGTGCAGGCCCAGCATGGCCGAGGCGTCAACCGTCTCCCCGGTGTCCAGCACGGTCTCGTCGAGGAAGCGGACCACCTCGTCGTCGTCCATCTCCACGCCGATCACCACCAGACCCTCCGGCCCCTCTCCCCCGGCGCGCAGCTCCAACCGGCGACCCACCAGAGCCACCTCGTAGCGGCGGGGGCCGTCCGCGCCTGCCAGGGTCAACGTGCCCTTGGCGCGGTAGGCGCCGGCCGGCGGCGCCGAGACCGCGGTGAGGAAGCGGCGCGGGTGCAGGGGACCGGCCGGCGTCACGGTGACGGCCGTGTAGCCGTCATGCAGGTGTCCGTGCTCGTGGTGTCCGTGCTCGTGGTGTCCGTGCTCGTGGTGTCCGTGCCCGCCGTGTCCGTGCTCGTGGCGTCCGTGCTCGCCGTTCCGGTGGCTGCCGCCGGACGTCGCGGCGGGCGCGGCGGTCGGTGCGCCGTCGGGGGCCATGTCCAGGAGCAACCCGGCCGGGACCGCGGCGCGGACCGCCGGGAGCACGGCCACGCGCGGGGCGTGGGTGCGGATCGTCGCCCGGAGCTCGCCGAACCGCTCGCGGGTGATGAGGTCGCACTTGTTGACGACGACGAGGTCGGCCTCCGCCAGGTGCGCCGCGAGTCGCGGATGTCGCGTCATGGCGTCATCGAGGCCCTCGGCGTCGACGACCTGGACCATCCCCGCATGGCGCGCCACGTGCCGCGGCACGTCGTGGACCATCCGCGACAGGACGGGCGGCTCGGCCAGGCCACTGGCCTCGATGACCGCGAAATCCAGGCCCAGCTCGGGACCCGCGAGCCGGGTGAGGGTCTCGCCGAGCTCACCGGCGTCGACCTCGCAGCACACGCAGCCGTTGGCGAGCGAGACCATGGAGTCCACCCGCCCGGCGACGGCGGTGGCGTCCACGTCGATCTCGCCGAAGTCGTTGACGATCGCGGCGATGCGCAGCCCCGGTGTGCCGGACAGCAGGTGGTTGAGCAGCGTGGTCTTGCCGGCGCCCAGGTAGCCGGTCAAGACCAGGACGGGCAGGGGCTCGCCGGGGGCGCGGTGCGCGTCATCGCGCCCACCGCCCCCGGCGAGGTGCCCGTGCCTCAGTCCGTCGTTCAGCGACGCCACTCGGGCTTCCGCTTCTCCGCGAACGCGGACATGCCCTCGGTCTGGTCCTCCGTGGCGAACAGCGCGTAGAAGGCGTTCTGCTCGGCGAGCAGGCCCTCCTCGAGAGTGGTCTCGAAGGAGCGGTTGACCGCCTGCTTCGCGACGATGGCCGTGGTCTTGCTCATGGAGGCGATCGTGGTGGCGACCTTCATGGTCTCGTCGAGCAGCTCGGCCGCGGGGACGACGCGCGCGACCAGGCCGGAGCGCTCGGCCTCGTCGGCGTCCATCTGGCGGCCGGTCAGGCACAGGTCCATGGCCTTGGCCTTGCCCACCGCACGGGTGAGGCGCTGCGAACCGCCCATGCCGGGGATGACGCCGAGGGTGATCTCGGGCTGGCCGAACTTGGCGTTGTCGCCGGCGATGATCATGTCGCACATCATCGCCAGCTCGCAGCCGCCGCCCAGGGCGAAACCGGACACGGCGGCGATGATCGGCGTGCGCGCGGCGGTGAGGCGCTTCCAGTCGTGGAAGAACCGCTCGAGGTAGATGCCCGGGTAGTTCTTGTCCTTCATTTCCTTGATGTCGGCGCCGGCCGCGAAGGCCTTGTCCGACCCGGTGATGACGATGCACCCGACCCCGGGATCGCCGTCCAACGCCTCGACGGCCTCGACGACCTCCTTCTCCATGCCGCTGGACAGCGCGTTGAGCGCCTTGGGGCGGTTGAGCGTGATGGTCGCGACCCGGTCGGTCTGCTCGACCAGGATGTTCTCGAACTGCTTCTCCGTCACGGACATGCGTGTCTCCAGTCTGTCGTCGTCAGGTGCCTGTGCGCCATTACTTGGAAGTCCTTGTAATAGCTCCGGGGCCGATGCTAGCCGGTCACCGCGCGAGCGGCCCACCGTTCCACAGTCCCGACCGTACGGCCTGGTCGTGGGTGACGGTCGCCTCGCGCGCCTCGGGCACGAGCGGGGTGTACCGCACGAGCGATCCCCAGTCGCGGTCCCAGTCGTGTTCGAGGTAGGTCGGCACCGTCTCGCCCTCGAGCAGCAACTCGATGAACCCGATGGGGCCACCGCCGTCCCACGCCTGCCACGTGTTGGTGGAGCTCACGGCCAGTCCCCGATCGGGCAGGACGCGGTACTCGGGCAGTTCGTGGACGCCGGCGTACTCGTCGAACGGGCGCAGGCACGGGGTGTGGAACGCGACCGCCCAGTCCGGCAGCACCGGCCTCGAGTCGCCGACCAGTTGCTGCATGGTGACCAGCTCCGGCATGCGCGGCGGGGTGAACGCGATCCACCGCGACGGGTCCGGGTCGAGGTCGCGCACGACCAACCGGATGGCCGAGGCGTCGGCGGGCAGGGTGTCCGTCGGTACGCGCAGGTTGCGCCAGGACGGAGCCGGCCCGATGTCGATCGGCAGGACCGAGCCCGCCACCTCGAACTCCCCGCCGCCGGTGGAATACTCGACGAGCACCGCGTCGGGAGCGAAGGACCCGGCCACGCCGATCGTGACGAGCGGGTCCTCCCTCTTCTGGCCGTTCTCCCCCTCCCCCTCGGGGAGCCGGTACCAGTTGGTGGTCGTCTCCGCGTTGAACTGCGCACCCGACTGGTGGCTGCCGAGGACCGGCACGCGGGCGGGGTCGAGTCCGAACGGCAGGACTGCGTGGCTGCCGTTGATGCCCTCCCCGATGCGCACGCCGCCCTCGGTGCCGGCGGTGGTCGACGTGGTGTCGGAGCCCTCGCCGGTGCCGGGGGTGTCGGTATCGGCCGCCTGCGTGGCGGTGAGGTCGGTCGGGATCCCGTCGGGGTCGAACACGACCGCCTCGCCGCCGGCCTCGAGTTGGTCCCGGGGCTCGCCGACGGGGGCGAGCAGGCCGGCGTTGGCGTCGGGCTCGGCGAGCACGACATCGGCGATGCCGCACGGCTCGCCGGAGAGCGCGCGGAGGTTCTGCAGACCCACCGAGTACGCGGGGTACTGGTTGCGGACCGCTGCGGCCATGGAGGCGACGATGACGACGACGACGAGGGCCGCGGCCAGCCCGAGTGGGGCGTGGGAGACCTCACGGGCGAACCGGAGCAGGGGTCCGCGGTCGCCACCGTCCCGCTCCTGCCCGGTGCGCGTCATGAACGGCTCCCGGTAGTGCAGGACCAGGGCGGCGAGGAGTGCCACGAGCATCAGCCCGAGGAACACGGAGTACAGGGTGATCCCGGCGATGGTCGGCTGGGTGCCGCCCCACGGGATGCCGTAGATGGAGATGTACCACCAGCCGTTGGTGGAGGTGAAACTCAGCGCCAGCACGAACAGGACACCGGCGAGGAAGAGCATGCGGTTGCGCAGTGACCTGGTCGCCGCCGGGAGGACCGCCATGGTCACCAGTGCCGCCAGCGCCGCGCCGATGGTGGCGAAGGCGCCGAAGTGGTGGGTCCACTTGGTGGGGTTGAGCGCCATGAACGCGATCGAGATGGCCGCCAATCCCACGATGCGGCGGGCGGGGCCCACGGACACCCCGGGGATCCGGCCCTTACGGAACAGGATCGCCGCGCAGGTGATGAGGGACAGGAGCATGGCGAGTACACCGAAACGGCGGGCCAGCGAGCCGTCCGGGGTGGGGTTCATCAGCCATTCGTAGCGCCACACCTCCTCGTACCAGCTGCCCGAGGGGCCGACATCCCCGAGCAGCGCCGACGACTGCAGCGTGGTGACCAGCGGCTGGTCGAGGAAGATCAGGTGCAGCACGCCCAGTCCGGCGGCCAGCAGCGGCGCGACGGTCGGTACCCAGCCGTCGCGCTTCGCGCGCCGGATGACGAGCAGCAGTAGTGGCCTGGACGCGGCGAGGATGACCGCGATGCAGAACGTTCCCGTGGGCGCTGCGGACAGGGTGAGCCCACCGATGATGAACCCGGTCGCCGCGGGTAGCAGCCGTCCCGTCGCGAGGGCCCGCTCGAGCGAGACCCAGGTGGCCAGGACACCGAAGGCGATGATCGGTTCGGGCCGGAGGCCGTTGTTGTAGGTGAGCCAGAACGCGAGGAAGACCGCGGCGGTGCTCCACCGCACGGCCGCGGCGCGGCGGGCGGCGATGCCGAGCCTCGGGATGACCTCCCGGGACAGCAGGATCCACGAGGCGATGCCGAGCAGCAGCGCGGGCAGTCGGAGCCAGACGCTGCCCAGCGAGATGGCGCTCATCGCTGTGTAGAGGTAGTACGGCATGCCGAACGGCGCGTACGGAGCCCCGTAGTAGCGGAACACCTCGGGCATGTAGCCGCTGGAGACGGCAGCGCGCGCCTCGGTGAGGATGTAGCCGTCGTCGGCGGTGTTGGCCCCGATGACGTGCCACACCAGGAGCGTCGCCACGACCAGCAGGTCCAGCGGACGCGGTTTCCACCAGCCCGGTGGGAGGACGCGTCGCGCGGTCCGCCCGTCCCGCAGGTCGAGCCGGTGCAACGCGACGAGTGCCACGAGGATCGCGAGGATGCCCACGACGATCGCGATCTGCTTGATGGCGGTCGCCTGCGTGGTGTAGCGCGAGTCGACCGTGATGTCGACGGCCATGCCCTCCGGTGCCGCGCCCTCCAGGTCGGTGAACACCCCGACCACCTGTGGACGGAGGTCCGCGTCGATCCGGCCCCCGACGCCCTGCCCGTCGATCTCCAGGCCGACGAACTCGGCACCGATCGAGCCGGAGTCGGCCGTGACGCGGATCGTGGAGCACGCGCCGGGCGCGGCGACCGCGTCGGTGGGCGCGGAGGCGACGAGCGCGTTGCGGCTGCGGACCTCCACGTCGGGGCCGGCCACGGACACCATGAGCGCGCGGGCCGCCGCGTTCTCCCCCGCCTCGCGGGGCGCGGTCGAGACCAGCACGCCGTCCTCGCGGCCGTCGGGCAACTGCCCGACGGCCGTGCACGGCACCTCGACGGTGAGGTCGAGCGGGTAGTACGCGACGAGCGGCGCGGTGACCGGCTCGAGGGTGCCCGCCTCGGGCCAGCTGACGGTGGAGGTGGTCTGCGTGACCGGCAGCAGCGGCACGATGATCGCGAGCAGGATGCCGACGAGTCCGCTGACGGCGGCGACGATCCCCCACCGAGGTCCCCTACGGGACTTTTCCGGCACGTCAGGGACCTCGGCGGCAGTCGATGGCATGGCGTCCACGCTATAACGAGGGGAGGACGTTCCCCGAAACGACGAACGCGCCGGAGGGGGTTCCCTCCGACGCGTTCGTCGGTGTTGTGGCCAGAGTCGGGATCGAACCGACGACCTTCCGCTTTTCAGGCGGACGCTCGTACCAACTGAGCTACCTGGCCCTAAGACCACCGGCGCACCCGGTGAACACCGAATGCGCCGGTATGTCTCTGGCGACCCTGACGGGACTCGAACCCGCGACCTCCGCCGTGACAGGGCGGCGCGCTAACCAACTGCGCCACAGGGCCGTGCTCTTCGCACGAGAAAGAACATTAGTGGACCGCCCGACCTTTGCGCAAATCGGCCCCCTGCCAGCCGTATCCGAGCACGTCAGGGTCGCGACAGAAGCACGCGTGCCATGAATGCACGAGGTCCCGGCCACCTGACGGTGACCGGGACCTCGACCATGTGTACCCCCTACGGGATTCGAACCCGCGCTGCCGGCGTGAAAGGCCGGTGTCCTAGGCCGCTAAACGAAGGGGGCCTACGCCACGTCCGGGTGCCCCGGTCCGCAGCGGGGTCCAGTGTAGGGCACCGCCCACCGGGCGGATAAACCAACCGCACACGAGGACGGTATCGTGACCGTCGCCCCTATAGCTCAGTTGGTAGAGCTACGGACTTTTAATCCGCAGGTCGTCGGTTCGAGCCCGACTGGGGGCACCATGTACCGCCCGGCGCGCGGGCCCATTGGACCTGCTCGCGCCCCGCTGGGAGAATCGGGGTCATGTCCGCACCCACCGCCGCCGCGGCCCCCGCACTGCGCATCGGCCCCCTGGAGCTCGCGTCCCCCGTCGTCCTGGCGCCGATGGCCGGGGTCACCAACGTCGCGTTCCGCACGCTCTGCCGCGAGATCGAGCGTGACCAGCAGGGCTCGGTGTCCGGCCTGTACGTCTGCGAGATGGTCACCGCCCGCGCCCTGGTGGAACGCCAGCCCGGGACGCTGCACATGGCCACCTTCGCCCCGGACGAGTCGCCGCGCAGTCTGCAGCTGTACACGGTCGACGCCGAGTACACCTACGCGGCCGCCAAGATGATCGTCGACGAGGACCTGGCCGATCACATCGACATCAACTTCGGGTGCCCCGTGCCCAAGGTCACCAGACGCGGTGGCGGGTCCGCCATCCCCTACAAGCGCCGGTTGTTCCGCTCGATCGTCGCCGCGGCGGTCCGCGCCACCGAGGGCACCGACATCCCGGTGACGGTGAAGATGCGCGTCGGCATCGACGACGCCCACCACACCCATCTCGACGCCGGCCGCATCGCCGTCGAGGAGGGCGCGCAGGCCGTCGCGCTCCACGCGCGGACGGCCGCCCAGCGGTACTCCGGGGAGGCGGACTGGTCGCAGATCTCCCGGCTCGTCGAGCACGTCGGGGCGGTCTCGGATGTGCCGGTGCTGGGGAACGGCGACATCTTCTCCGCCGAGGACGCCGTGCGGATGCGTGAACAGACCGGCTGCGCGGGCGTGGTGATCGGCCGCGGTTGCCTCGGCCGTCCGTGGCTCTTCTCCGAACTGGCCGCACGGTTGGACGGTCGTGAGGCGCCGACCCCGCCCGCGCTGGGCGAGGTCGCGCGCATCATGTACCGCCACGGCGAACTCCTCGCGCAGCACCACGGCGAGGACAAGGGGATGCGCGACATCCGCAAGCACGTCGCGTGGTACCTCCGGGGCTTCCCGGCCGGATCGCAGAAACGGGTCGGCCTGTCCGCCGTCCGCAGCCTGGACGACCTGGCCGAGCTGCTCGCGGACCTTCCCGCCGACGAGCCCTTCCCTGCCGACGGGTACGGACCGCGGGGGCGTCAGGGCTCCCCCTCCAAGGTGCTGCTGCCCGAGGGCTGGCTCGATGACCCGGAAGACGACGCCACCGCGCTCGAGGGCGCGGACGCCGAGAACTCGGGCGGCTGAGCCCACCGCGGACGAATGTTCACCGGTCGTTCACCGCACCGGCGGTGACCGCCCTGACATGCGCGTATTCTGGCAACATGCGTCTTGTCTACTCCGAAGAACTCGCGGGCCTGGCCACGTCCATGGCCCGGATGTGCTCCCTCGCGACCGATGACATGGAGCTGGCGACCCACGCCCTGCTCCAGGTCGACCTCGTCGCCGCGGAGAAGGTCCTGGAGTCCGCGACGGAGATGTCCAGGCTGGCGACCGAGAACGAGGAGCGGGGTTTCGCCCTGCTCGCCCTCCAGGCGCCCGTCGCGCGGGACCTGCGACAGGTGGTCACGTCGATCCAGCTCGTGCAGGACCTCGTCCGGATGGGCACCCTCGCCGGACACGTCGCCAAGATCGTCCGCCGTCGCCATCCCGAGCCGGTCCTGCCGGAGCCCGTCAACGGCTACCTCGCCGAGATGGGCCGGGTGGCGGTCTCACTGGGGCGCTCCGCCACCGAGGTCCTCCTCAACCGTGATGCCGAGCAGGCGGCCACGCTGGCACGGCAGGATGATGCCGTCGACGACCTCCGGCGCCATCTGTTCACCCTGCTCACCGTCCGGGAGTGGAAGTGGGGCGTCGCCTGCGCGGTCGACGTCACCCTCCTGGGCAGGTACTACGAGCGCTTCGCCGACCACGCCGTAGAGGTCGCCCAGCGCGTGATCTTCCTGGCGACCGGCGAGTACGCCACCGTCCCCGAGGACGACCCCGAGCGCCCGTCCCCCTCCAGCGAGGAACTGGTGCGCCAGTTCAACGAGACGGACCGGACCTTCAAGGAGCGCATCGCCCGCCACGAGGCCACGGGCCGGGACGGCACCGCCGGGGACTCTTGACACACCGCGACCTGACGTGGGGGAACGTCACTGCCCCGGTGCCGGCCTCGAGGCCTGTACCGGGGCAGTGACGTCCGTGTGAGCGCCGGGACGGGTCAGCCGAAACGGCCGGACACGTAGTCCTCGGTCTGCTTGTTGTCCGGGTTGGAGAAGATCTTCTCCGTGGAGTTGACCTCGACCAGTTGACCCGGCATGCCAGTGGCCTCGAGGGAGAAGAACGCGGTCTGATCGGACACGCGGGCGGCCTGCTGCATGTTGTGGGTGACGATCACGATCGTGAACTCGTTCTTGAGCTCGGCGATGAGGTCCTCCACGGCCAGTGTCGAGATCGGGTCGAGCGCGGAACAGGGTTCATCCATCAGGAGTACCTGCGGCTCGATGGCGATCGCGCGGGCGATGCACAGACGCTGCTGCTGGCCGCCGGAGAGCCCACCACCGGGCTTGTCGAGGCGGTCCTTCACCTCGTTCCAGAGATTCGCACCGCGCAGCGACTTCTCGGCGACCTCGTCGAGGGTCTTCTTGTTCTTGACGCCCTGGAGCCTGAGCCCCGCGACCACGTTCTCCTTGATCGACATCGTGGGGAACGGGTTGGGGCGCTGGAAGACCATCCCGATGGTCCGCCGGACGGCGACGGGGTCGATCTTCTTGTCGTAGATGTCCACACCGTCGAGCTTGATGGAGCCCTTGACGTAGGCCCCGGCGATCTCCTCGTGCATCCGGTTGAGGGAGCGCAGGACGGTGGACTTGCCACATCCGGAAGGGCCGATGAACGCGGTCACGGACCGGGGCGGGACGTGGAGGTCGACGTCCTTCACCGCGTGGAAGTCACCGTAGAAGATATCGACGTTCTCGAGGTCGAGTCGCTTTGCCATCTGAACCGATGTGTCCTTACTTGGTCTTCGGCGCGAGCGCCTTGGAAGCGAACGCCGCGAGAACGTTCGCGAGCGCAATGATGAGGATGAGCGTGAGGGCCGCGCCCCAGATGCGGTACTGACCGGCGTCGTTGGGGTTGGACAACTGGTTGTAGATCAGCAGTGGCAGCGAGGCCATGTTGCCCTGGAAGAGGTCGTAGTTGTAGCTCGCGGTGTACCCCACCAGGATCAGCACGGGCGCGGTCTCCCCCATCACCCGGGCGAGCGCCAGGAAGATGCCCGAGATCATCCCCGACAGCGCGGTGGGGATGACCACGCTGGTGATGGTCTTCCACTTGGGCACCCCCAACGCGTACGAGGCTTCACGCAACTCATCCGGGACGAGCTTGAGCATCTCCTCGGTGGAGCGGACGATCAGCGGGATCATGAGCAGGACCAACGCGAGTCCCACAGCGAAGGCGCTCAACTCGAACTGCAGCATCGTGATCCAGATGCCGAAGATGAAGATCGCCGCGACCACCGAGGGGATGCCGGCGAGGACGTCCACCATGAGGGTGGTGGGTCGCGCCAGCGTGGAGTCGGGGTACTCCACGAGCATGATGCCGGCGGCGATGCCCAGAGGGATCGAGATGACGGCCGCGATGAGCGCCTGGATGAGGCTGCCGTAGATGGCGTGACCGACGCCGCCCGCGAGCGACGACGGCGATACCAGGAAGAGCGAGTTCGTCCACCAGTTCGGGTTGATGATCGCCTCGGCCCCCGCGGAGACCACCTTGTAGAGCAGCGCGATCAACGGGATCACCGCGATGATGAACGACAGGGTGAACACGACCGTCGCCACGGAGTTCTTCGCCTTCCGCCCACCGGAGACGGGGAGGAAGGTCTCGGACGGCTTGGCCGGTCGTGCGAGGTCGGGGGTTACCTGGGACATCAGCCGTTGACCTTTCCACCGGACACCGAGCGCGCGATGAGATTGACGATGAACGTGAGGAGGAAGAGCACGAGCCCGGCGGCGATGTAGGCCCCGGTCGACATCGGGTTGTTGAATTCCGCGGACCCGGAAGCGATCTTCGACGCGAACGTGAAGCCCCCGTCGAACAGGGAGAGGCCGCTGGCCGAGCTCGAGGCACGGAGGATGATGAGCACCGCCACCGTCTCACCGAGCGCTCTGCCGAGGGCGAGCATCGACCCGGCGATCATGCCCGATTTGGCGTAGGGGAAGCACGTCATCCGGATCTTCTCCCACTTCGTCGCGCCGAGTGCCAGAGCGGCCTCCTGGTGCAACGACGGGGTCTGACGGATCGTCTCGCGGGACATCGAGGTGATGATCGGGAGGATCATGATCGCGAGCACGATGCCCGCGGTGAAGATGGTCCCGCCTCCGGCGATCGAGACGTTCCCGTCGGCGAAGAGGAAGAACCACCCCAGGTTCTCGTTGAGCCAGGTGGCGAAGGGGGTGATCCAGGGGCCGAGGACGATGAGTCCCCACATCCCGTACACGATCGACGGGACGGCCGCCAGCAGGTCGATCACCGCCGACAGCGCCCGGGAGATCCGGGGTGGCGCGTACTGGACGAGGAACGTCGCGATCCCGATCGCGACGGGCACCGCGAGCAGCAGTGCGAAGACCGAGCTCAGGACCGTGACCTTCAACAGGTCGAGGATGCCGAACCTCAGGTTGTCGGGATCGGTCGTGTTCCACTCGGAACTGGTGAAGAAGTTGACCTGGTCCTCGAGGATGGAGGGCACCGCCTGGAGGACCAGCACGATGCCGATCAGCGCGATGAGCCCGACGATGATCGCGCCCGCCGCGACCGTGACCGACCGGAAGACGGAGTCGATGTTCCGGGACGACCCGTTGGTGAGCAGGCCCCGTGGGCCGTCTTGCCGGCCCCCGGCCCCCGGGTGGTCGTCCTCCGACCATTCACCGCGGCGGCCGGCGGTCTTGTCGACGTCTCGTTCGACGGAGTCGTGCACAGTCATGGGACCTTCAGTCTTCCGGGGGTCTGTATGAGGTCGGTCGACGTCCCCGTCCGCGGACGGGGACGGCGACCGGGCTATCACTTGATCGCGTCGATCGCGTCAGTCAGCTTGCCACGGAAGGCGTCGGGAACCGGAATGTAACCCTCGCCCTCGAGCTCACCCTGCACGGACTCGGAGACGGCGACGTTCAGGAAGGCCTTGACCGCAGCAGCGGTCTCGGCGTCGGGGTACTCGGAGCAGACGATTTCGTAGGTCGGCATGAGGATCGGGTAGGCCCCCGCGGCCTCCGGGACGTAGAAGGACGAGGTGTCGATCACCAGGTCGTTGGTCCCCTCGTTCTGCAGCTTGGCGGAGTCGATGGTCGTGCCCGCGGTCTCGGCGTTGAGCTCCACGCCCTCGGCGTCCGCCGGCGTGATGACCTTGACCATCGACAGGCCCTGGTTCTTGGCGTAGGACCACTCGGTGTAGGTGATGGTCCCCGGGGTCTGGCCGATCGCGGCCGAGACACCCTCGTTGCCCTTGGCGCCCTCGCCGACGCCGCCGTTGAACGTCTTGCCGGCCTCCTGGGTCCACGCGCCGTCGGACGCGGCCACGAGGTACTTCTGGAAGTTGTCGGTCGTACCCGACTCGTCGGAGCGGAAGATCACGGTGATGTCCTGCTCGGGGAGCTCCACTCCCTCGTTCTCCGCGGCGATGGCCGGGTCGTTCCACGTGGTGATCTCGCCGTTGAAGATCTGGGCGATGGTGGAGCCCGACAGGCTGAGCTCGACCCCGTCGAGGTTGTAGGCCACCGCGATCGGACCGAAGACCGCCGGAAGGTTCCACGCGGGGCTCTCACAGCGCTGCTCGGCCTGGGGGTACTCGTCCGCCTTCAGCGCCGAGTCGGAACCGCCGAAGTCGGTCTGTCCACCGATGAACTCTTTCACGCCGGCGCCGGAGCCGTTGGAGTTGTAGTCGATGGTCTGTCCCTCACAACTCGTGGCGTAGGAGTTGGCGAAGATCGTCATGGCGTTGTTCTGCGCCGAGGATCCCGAGGCATTGAGGTTGGGCTTCCCCTCGCACTCGACGCCCGCGACGTTCTGGGCGGTGTCGTTGGTCCCCGCGTTGTCGTCGGAGCAGGCGGCCAGTCCGGCCGTCGTCAGGGCGGCCAGCCCGAGCAGGGCACCGGTGCGCTTGAGGTCCACAGAATCTCCTTGGTTCATCCGGTGGAGACCTCCACCGGGTCACGTTGTCGGCGACTGGGTCGCAGGGCCGGACCGGGACGCGCCGATCCGACGTGGAGAGAACCTAGGGTGCGGACGTGAACAACGCCGAGGACGTAGGTGAACCCGAGATGAACTCCCTGGTCATGGGTTGTTCACCCGGACAGACGTTTCTCCCCCCGCGGTACCCCACCTGGGGTGATCCTGAGATCTCGTCTCCGGACCGCCGCGGAATTCAGCGTGAGGCATACGTCACGTCTCGGTGCTCGACGGCGAAACCGAGCCTCTCGTAGGTGCGGATGGCCGGGAGGTTGTCGCCCTCCACGTAGAGGACGACCGATTCCGCCCCGGCCCGGCCCTCGAGGTGCTCGACCCCGACGGCGGTGAGCAGTCCGCCCAGGCCCCTGCCCTGGTCAGACGGGTCCACGGCGACCACGTAGACCTCGCCCTCGACCGGCTGCCCGGGCTCGGCGACGGTCTTCGTCCAGTGGAACCCGGCCAGCCGCGGCGTCTCGCCCGCGGCATCCACGGCGAGGAAGACCGCGCCGGGATCCACCCAGTCGACGCCGAGCCGGTCGTCGAGCTGCTCTCGCGTCCAGCCCCCCTGTTCCGGATGCCACGAGAACGCGGCGTTGTTCACGCGGAGGAACTCCTCCCGGGTGTCCATCCCCGGCCACCGCGACCCGCCCTCCGACGCGGCCTCGGCGAGGGTTCCGGTCTCGATCCCCCCGGGCGGGTGCGGATCCGGAAGCGCGGGCCCGCCGGCGGCGCGCCGGCGCATCTTCAGCAGTTCGCGTGTCCGCGCCAGCCCGAGGCCCTCTGCCAGGGCCCGCGCGGACGGCATGTCACCGTGCGCCCACATCGCGGCGCCGGGCTCGGCTTCGAGGACCGCGCGGACGAGGGCGCTCCCGTGCCCCCGGCGCCGGTGCGAGGGGTCCACGACCAGTTCCGCCGAGGCCTCGTCCCCGGCGCCGACGAGCTGGGCGTAGCCGACGATCGCGGGGTCAGCGGAACCCCCGCCCGCGGCGGCACCGGGCTCATCGGGGTCGGTCGCGAGGAAGTGACGCGCCCCGCCGGCCGGCCCGCGGAGGGCCCGGAGGGGTTGCTCACCGAGGGGTGCGACCCCGTCGACCGATCCCGCCTGCCGTGCCATCGCCTCGATGCGGTCGGCGGCACCGGCGTCCGGTGCGCGTTCGGTGACTGTCATGCGTCGCCTCCGTCCTCCCTGCGATCCGACGGCCGGACCGCTTTGTACCCGACGTTACGGACGGTGCCGATCAGCGACTCGTGATCGGGACCGAGCTTGGCGCGCAGTCGCCGGACGTGGACGTCGACGGTCCGGGTTCCACCGAAGAAGTCGTAACCCCACACCTCCTGGAGCAGCTGCGCGCGGGAGAAGACCCGGCCGGGATGCTGGCACAGGTGCTTGAGGAGCTCGAACTCCTTGTAGGTCAGATCCAGGGGGCGCCCCTTGACGCGGGCGACGTAGGTCTCCTCGTCGATGACCAGCTCGCCGACCGTGAGGAGGCCACCGTCCGCCTCGCCCTGGGACGAGTGCCGCGCGGCGGCGAGGCGGAACCGGGCGTCCACCTCCGCCGGCCCGGTGGTCGGCAGGAGGATGTCGTCGAGGCCCCAGTCCCCGCTGACGGCGATCAGTCCCCCCTCGGAGACGACGGCGATGACGGCGAGGTCCCCGCCACCGGACAGCAGCCTGCACAGTGCCCGCGACGCCGCGAGATCACTCCGCGCGTCGACCAGGGCGAGTGCCGCACCGGAGAGATCCCCCAGCGAGGACGCCAGCGGCGGGAGTACACGCACCGAGTGCGGGAGGAGAGGCAGCGCGGGGATGACCGCCTCCGGGTCTGCTTCAGCGGCGAGGAGCACTACGTCCATGTCGCTTCCTCTCCGTCCGGGGGCCGAGACGATACTAGCGACCCGCACCCCCGAAACGGGGATTGGAGTACACCTGAATGCCATGAGACTCCCCCGCCCCGTCGTCATCGCGGCTGTCGCCGTGGCCGTCGTGGCCGGCAGCGCCTTCACCGTGGAGACGGTGTCCGCCTCACGGATCGAGGCCGACCTGTCCGGTCGGATCGACCCGGGGAACACTGGTGCCGGGCCCCCCTCGGTGACGATCGGCGGCGCGCCGGGGTCGCGGTGGTCCGGCCCGGACACCCTCGTCTCGGCGACGATCCGGGTCGAAGGGGTCGACCGGCCCGGGCTCGGGCCGGTCGCGGTGGAGGCCGTGGCCACCGACGTCTCCGTGCCGGAGGACCCGACCGGTCCGCTGACCGCCGGGGCGGTGACGGTCTCGGTACAGATCACCGGGGCCTCGCTCGGCCCGGCCCTGGGGATGCGGGACGTGCTGGTCGGCGCGGCCGACGACCCGAGCCTCGCCGGGGGTACCGAGACCCGGGCCCGGGTCACCGGGACACTCGAGGGATCCGACGTCCGCGTCTCGGCGTTCGTCGACCTCGTCGTCGACGACCTCGGCGCACGGCTCGTCCCCGTGGCACCCGCGACCGGGCCGGCGGGGTTCCCCGACGGCGACGGCGAGCTGGCCCTGCGCCGCACGGCACTGACGTTGGAACCGGACGTCCTCCCGCTGGGCGTGGCGGTCGAGACCCTCAGCATCACGGGCGGCACCATCACCGCCGCCGGTGACGGCGGGCCCGGCACCGCGCCGCTCGACGGCCTCGCACGGACGGACCTCTAGACTCGGGCCCATGAGTCGCGACGACGTACTGGTCAGCACCCGCTGGGCCTCCTCGCGCCTGGCCGACGACTCGGTGGTCTTCCTCGAGGTCGACGAGGACGTGACGGCCTACCACTCCGACGGGCACATCCCCGGTGCCGTCGCGCTGAACTGGCGAACCGAACTCCAGCAGGAGTACACGCGCGATCTCGTCGACCGTGAGCGGTTCGGCGAACTCCTGTCCGTTCGGGGCATCACCCGCGAGCACACCGTGGTGGTCTACGGCGGTAACCACAACTGGTTCGCCGCCTACGCCTACTGGTACCTCCGGCTGTACGGGCACCCCGACGTCCGCCTCCTCGACGGTGGCCGTATGCGCTGGGAACGGGACGGCCTGCCACTGGAGACCGAGCTGCCGCAGCGCCCGGCGACCGAGTACGTCGCCGAGCCCCAGGACCTGTCGATCCGGGCGTTCCGCGAGGACGTGCTCTCGGGCCTCGGCAGTGACGCGCTCGTCGACGTGCGATCGGTCGACGAGTTCACCGGCCGGCTCGCCGCACCGGCCGGCCTGCCCCAGGAGGGCGGCCGACAGCGCGGGCACATCCCCGGCGCGGTGAGCATTCCGTGGAACCGAGCCGTCACCCGCGACGGTACGTTCCGGCCCGACGCCGAGCTCCGCGAGATCTACGCCGATCTTCTCGGCACCCCCGGGCAGCGCGTCGTCACGTACTGCCGGATCGGCGAGCGGTCCAGCCACACCTGGTTCGTCCTCCACGAGCTCCTCGATCAACCGAACGTCGTCAACTACGACGGCAGCTGGGTGGAGTACGGCTCCCTCATCGGGGTCCCCGTCGAACGGTGAGCCGTGTGTTCACCCCGGCGGCCGGCGGGACTGGCTAATCTCGATCCCATGTCTCTCCTGTCGCGTGCGCTCGGTATGGCCGGGCGAGCCTCCGTCGTCGCCGTCGGCGCCGCGGTCGCCTCCACCGTCCTCGTGGGAATCGATCAACGCCGTGGGGCGACCCCGGCCGTGCCCGATCACCCCGGCCCCTACTCCCCCGAGGAGCGGGAGGCAGCCGTTCGGATGTACCTCACCGCGCTCACGGTCCCGGCCGCGGCGTTCCGTGTGCCGTTCGCGAAGGACTGTGTCCGTCGCGAGAACGGCCTGAAGACCGGGTTCGGGGCGGACCAGCTCCGGTGGGACCTCCACCTGCACCTGCAGTACTCGGTGATCCGCGAGGTCCGCGACATCGTCATCACCGTTGACCCCCCGGGGCGCGAGGGCGTCGTGCACGCGGACTTCACCCTGGCGACCGTCGTGGGCGCCACCGCGCGGGTCAGCGAGGACTTCGTCGTGCCCCCCGAGGACTGCCTCATCCACTCGATCGAGGCCCGCGTCTCACTCGGCTGAGAGGCTCGGGGTTAGGATTGGGCCATGGTGCTCTTCTTCGAGATCCTCCTGGTCCTCTGCACGCTGGCCATCCTGTGGGCCACCTGCTACATCGTGTACCGCACGGTCACCGACGAGTCGTGACGGAACGCGACCAGCCGAACACCGGTGACCCCACGCCGCCCGTCCCCGTAGGGGGAGGCGGCGGGTCGGTCGTGCCCGGATCCGGAAACGCGGCCGTCGACGCGGCGGCGGAGCGGTCGGAGGCGACCGCCCGCCGCAACATCGCCCCGTTCTCCGAGCTCCCGGTCCCGGAGGACACCGCCAACCTGCGCTTCGGCCCCGATCTGCACCCGGGTCTGCTGGCCCTGCTGCCGCTCGTGGGCGTCTGGGAGGGTGAGGGCGAGGCCGACACCGAGGACCGCGGCCAGCACCGGTTCGGCCAACAACTCATCGTCGCCCACGACGGCGAGAACTACCTGACCTGGACCTCCCGCGCCTGGACCTTCGACGCCGGTGGCGCCGTGGACGATGCGGCCTACCGGGAGACGGGATTCTGGCGGATCTCCGCGGATGACCAGCTCGAGTTCCTCGTGGCCCACGCGTCCGGCGTGATCGAGATGTACTACGGCGCACCGATCAGCCAGTCGGCCTGGGAGATGACCACCGACGTGGTCCTCGCGTCCCCCACCGGACCCAAGCGTGGCGGCGCCAAGCGCATCTACGGGATCGTCGAGGGTGGCGACCTGGGCTGGGTCGAGGAGCGCGTCCACCCGGAGCGGGGCCTGGTGCCCCACATGTCCGCGCGACTGCGTCGGATAGCCGGCTAGCGGTTCCCCGCCCGGGTGGCGGGGCCCGTCACCCGCGGCCGACCGCGCGGTCGACCATGCCGACGACATCGATCCCGGGGTCCCCGGTCGACAGCGTCACATCGTCGACCCTGCGGACCCGCGCACACAGGGTCACCGAGGACAACAGCCACACCGCGTCCGCGGCCAACAGGTCGGTCAGCAGCAGCCGCTCCCGCCGCACGCGCACACCCTCGGCCCCGGCGATCTCCGCCATGGCCGCCAGGGTGGTGCCCTCGAGGATCCCCACCTCCGCCGGAGGGCTCACCAGCTCACCGCCGCGGGCGATCACCACGGTGGAACGGGGGCCCTCCAGCACCTCGCCGTCGGAGGACAGGTAGATCACGTCGTCGAACCCGGCCGCGGCGGCGTGCCGCAGCGCCGCCATGTTGGCCGCATACGACAGCGTCTTGGATCCGAGCAGCAGCCACGGGGCGGACGCGGCGACGTCCGACGCATACCCCCGACCGAGGGCCGTCACCGCGATTCCGTCGGCCCGTGCCCGCAGGGCCACCCCGCTCACGGGCGCGACGGTGATGTAGGCCGTCTCCCGCCCGCCGCGCTCGGGCCCGCGGGACAGCACCAACCGCAGCATCGCCTCCGAGTCCGGCCCCCACCGGCGCGCGGCCAGGTCGATGCCCGCCAGCCACTGCTCCGGGGACGGCCCGGTCAGCCCCAGCGAGGCCGCTGATCTGGCGAGTCGCGCCAGGTGACGTTCCGGCTTGGCGGGGCGGCCACCGACGACGAGGAGTGTCTCGAAGCAACCGTCGCCACGGACGGCGGCCAGGTCGTCGGCCAACAACAGTGGCTGATCGGACGGGTGGACCCGGGGACGCGGCCCCTCCGGACCGCCCGCGACGAGGACGACCACCCGTGCGTCGTCAGTCCGGTCGGTACCCGTTTCCGCTGCTGTGCCCATGCCGCCCAACACTACGGCGGGGTACGTAGACTCGCGATCGTGACCGACCCAGTTGTGCCCGAGCGGACCGACAGCGGCTACCGCAGCCCGATCCTGAACCGCCCCGGAGCAGTGAACCAGGCCGACACCTCCCCCGACGTCGGGGTGCCGTACCACTACGGCGACCCGTTCGGGGAGCAGCGCGCGGCCGACTCCGCGCCGGTGGTCGTCGACCGCTCCCACCGGGACGTCCTGACCATCGGTGGCAGCGAGCGGCTGACCTGGCTGGAGGGCTTCGTCTCCCAGCACGTGTCCGAGATCCCGGACGGTGGCGGCGCCGAGACGCTGGTGCTGGACGCGAACGGGCGGGTGGAACACCACGCGGTCCTCGCCGACGTCGCCGGCACGCTCGTCGTGGACACCGAACCCGGCCGGGGAGCGGACCTGCTGCAGTTCCTCACCAAGATGGTGTTCTGGGCCGACGCGACACCGGAGACCGCGGACCTCGCCGTCCTCACCCTCACCGGCGCCGCCCTCCCCGCCACCCTCGAGGCCCCGGACGGCACCGAGGTGACCCTGCCGGTCGGGGACTACGCCGGCATCCCGCTGCCGGGCGGCGGTGTGGCCCGGCGGATGCCCTGGCCCCTGACCGGATCGATCGACCTGCTGGTCCCGCGCTCCGAACTGAGCGCGTGGTTCGACGCGGCGGTCGCCGCGGGAGCGCGTCCGGCGGGTTCGTGGGCGTTCGAGGCCCTACGGGCGGCGGGGACGACCCCGCCACGCGGCCGCCTCGGGGTGGACACCGACGAGAAGACCATCCCCCACGAGCTCCCCACCTGGATCGGCGATGTGGCGCAGCGCGGCGCCGTGCACCTGGACAAGGGGTGCTACCGCGGCCAGGAGACCGTCTCCAGGGTCCACAACCTCGGACGGTCGCCCCGGGTCCTGGTCCGACTCCAGCTGGATGGATCCGCCAGCGACGAACTGCCCGTGCCGGGCGCCGAGGTCCGCGCCGCCGGCCGCCCCGTCGGACGCGTCGGGACCGTGGTCCAGCACCACGAGGACGGACCGGTGGCCCTCGCCCTGCTCAAGCGGTCCGTGGCCGTCGACGCAGCCCTCGAGATCGACGGGGTCGTCGCCGCCGTCGACCCGGACAGCGCCCCGGAGGACACCGGGACCCAGGCCGGACGAGAGGCCATCCGCCGACTCCGCGGCCAGGCCTGACACCCCCGCGGGGGTCGGATCACCCCCGCGGGACACTGCCGGAGGCGACTCCCTCGACACCCGGGCGGACATTCCGCGCCGGGCACGCTATCCTGTGGACAGGCAGATACTCACACTTGCAATGGGCACCCCCGAGGTGGCCCAGCACCGTTTCCGAGGGGGTCAGGTCAATGGGCCGAGGCCGCGCGAAGGCGAAGCAGACCAAGGTCGCTCGCGAACTCAAGTACAACACTCCGCAGACGGACCTAGAACGTCTCCAGCAGGAGTTGTCGGGTGGAGGGTCGCCGACGCGGCTCAGCACCGATGAGGACGATGACCCCTACGGGTCATGGTCCGACGGCGACACCAGGTACTGATCATCCCCCGTTCCCGGTAGACCCACGTGGGCCGGGCATCCCCGAGGATGCCCGGCTCACGCGTGTCACACTGGCCGGGACACCGCACGACGACACAGCGACCCGGCCGGAACTGCCCCGGCCGGGTCGCTGTCGTCTGCGAGCGGTCAGAACCGGGCGTGTGAACCCTCGAGTGTCACGCGGGGGGCGTCGGCGTCCTCGCCGGCCTTCTCCACGCGCCCGATCACCCAGTTCTCGACGTGGCGTGCGGTGAGGACGGCCTGGGCCCGGTCCACGTCCTCCTCGGGCAGGACGGCGACCATCCCGACCCCCATGTTGAACGTGCGCTCCATCTCGGCCTGCTCGACGCGGCCGTGATGGGCGATGGTGCCGAAGACGGCGGGAACGGGCCAGCGCCCCCGGTCGAGGCGCGCGACCAGGCCGCGGGGCATCACCCGGGCGAGGTTCTCGGCGAGCCCGCCGCCGGTGACGTGGCTGAAGACCCGGACGTCGGTCTCCGCGATGAGGCTCAGGCAGTCGAGCGCATAGATACGCGTCGGCTCGAGCAGCTCCTCACCCAGGGTCCGTCCGAACTCCTCGACGTGCCCCTCGAGCGGGAGTCGGGCGAGCTCGAGGAGGACGTGCCGGGCCAACGAGTACCCGTTGGAGTGCAGCCCCGAGGAGGCCATGCCGATGATCACGTCGCCGGGGCGGACCTTCTCGGCCTGGAGGATCTCGTCGGCCTCGACGATCCCCACACCGGTGGCGGAGATGTCGTACTCCCCCGGGGCCATGAGACCGGGGTGCTCGGCCGTCTCCCCGCCCAGCAGCGCGCACCCGGCCCGGACGCAGCCCTCCGCGATCCCCTCGACGATGTCCGCGACGTGCTCGGGGACGACCTTGCCGATGGCGATGTAGTCCTGCAGGAACAGCGGCTCGGCACCGCACACCACGAGGTCGTCGACGACCATGGCGACGAGATCGATACCGACCGTGTTGTGGACGTCCATCGCCTGCGCGACGGCGATCTTGGTCCCGACGCCGTCCGTGGACGACGCGAGGAGCGGTTGCCGGTAGGTGTTCTTCAGCGAGAACAGGCCGGCGAATCCACCGAGGCCTCCCATCACCTCCGGCCGGGTCGCCCGCTTGGCGTGGGGGGCGAACAGCTCCACCGCGCGCTCGCCGGCGTCGATGTCGACGCCCGCGGCGGCATACGAGGCGCCGGTCGGGGGGTGTGAGTTGTCGGTCATGTGGTCTCTCCTCGTCGGCGCCCCTGGTCGGGCGCCCGTTCAGGGTCGGCGGACGGGGTCCGCGATGTCACTGCGGACCGGGAAGCGATCGGCCTCGAGGCCGTCGACCTCGGCTGCCAGCGCGCGCACGGCCGCGCTCATGGGCGAGTCGTCGGGAAGCTCGATGGGATAGTGCCCGTCGAAGCACGCTGCGCACAGTTCGTCGCCGCGTTGGCCGCTGGCCTCGATCATCCCCTCGACGGAGACGTAACCGAGGCTGTCCGCACCGATGGCGCGGCGCACCCCCTCGAGCATCCCGTCCGAGGCATCGACGCCGTTGGCGATGAGCTCGGCGGGACTGGCGAAGTCGATCCCGTAGAAGCACGGCCAGCGCACCGGCGGCGAGGCGATCCGGACGTGCACCTCACGGGCTCCGGCCTCGTACAACATGCGGACCAGGGCGCGCTGGGTGTTGCCCCGAACGATCGAGTCGTCCACCACCACGAGCCGCTGCCCGCGGATCACCTCACGCAGCGGGTTGAGCTTGAGCCGGATCCCCAGTTGCCTGATGGTCTGGCTGGGTTGGATGAACGTACGGCCCACGTAGGCGTTCTTCGTCAGCCCCTGCGCGAACGGGATCCCGGACTCCTGCGCGTAACCGACGGCGGCCGGGGTGCCGGACTCGGGTACCGGGATCACCAGATCGCCCTCGGCGGGATGCTCGCGGGCCAGGCGGCGCCCGATCTCCACCCTCGCGGAGTTGACCAGGCGCTGGTTGATCACCGAGTCGGGACGGGCGAGGTAGACGTACTCGAACACGCACGTCTTGGGGGTCGGGGGCGAGAGCTTGCGGGACCGTACGCCGTCGGCGTCGATCGCGATGAGTTCGCCGGGCTCGATGTCGCGGACGAACGAGGCGCCGACGATGTCCAGGGCCGACGTCTCCGACGAGACGACCCAGCCGCGCTCGAGGCGGCCGAGCGCCAGCGGGCGGACACCGTGCGGGTCTCGGGCCGCGTAGAGCGTGTTCTCGTCGGAGAAGGTGAGACAGTAGGCACCGCGCAGCCGGGGCAGCAGACGGGCCGCGGCCTCCTCGAGTCCCCCGTCGCGCGCCTCGTGGGCCAGCAGGGTCGAGACGATGTCGGAGTCCGAGTGGGTGCTCTCCTCCGAGTACCCGCCGATCCCCAGGTCCGTCGCGTGCCGTTTGAGTTCCTGCGTGTTGACGAGGTTGCCGTTGTGGCCGAGGACGACGGAACCGCCGTCGATGATCGGCCTGAACATCGGCTGGGCGTTGTCCCAGCTCGCCGCGCCGGTGGTGGAGTAGCGGCAGTGGCCGATCGCCACGTGACCGTGCATCGACTCGAGGGTCTGCTCGTCGAAGACCTGACTGACCAGGCCGAGATCCTTGTAGACCAGGACCTGCTCACCGTCCGCCACGGCGATCCCGGCGGCCTCCTGGCCACGGTGCTGGAGTGCGTACAGGCCGTAGTAGGTGAGCTTGGCGACGTCCTCGCCGGGGGCCCACACGCCGAAGACGCCGCATTCCTCGACCGGGCCGATGCGCTCGGCGTCGACGGGCAGGCCTGCGGGGCCGGGGGCTGACGGATCGGGCAGCCCGAGCCCGACGGCGGAGCTGCCACCGGGACGGCGGAGTGACCCGGACGGTGCCGGTCGTGACGACGTACTCTCCACCTGCTGGTGCTCCCTCGCGACTTTCGGGGCGGTCCGCCCGGACGGACCCCGGCGGTGCGCCTGCAAGTCTACGGTCACCGACCCCCGCGGCCCCAAAGTCCGGCGCGCAGCCCCCCTCCGCCGGGCGTCCGCGCCCGCCCCGTCACGAGGCACCCGGCCGGGCCCCACCCCCCGGCTGAGCCCCGCACCCGGTCGGGCCCCTCACCCCGGCCGGACGACCGGCAGCCCCGCGGCGACCGCCGCCGCCCGGGTCCCCGAGGCGCGCACCCGGCCCTCGGAGATCGCCGAGTCCCAGTCGAGCCGGCCCGTCGCCAACTCCAGCCAGGTGCGGGGGTCCGTCTCGACGACGTTCGGGGGGCTGCCGCGGGTGTGCCGGGGCCCCTCCACGCACTGCGCCGCGGCGAACGGCGGCACCCGGACCTCGACCGACCGTCCCGGCAGCTCCGCCGCGAGGATCTCCACGGTGCCGCGGACCGCCGCCGCCAACGCGGACCGACCAGGTCTGGCGGTCGCCTCGTCGTCGTCGTCGAGCCACGGTGTCACCGCCTCGACGGCCGCGCGCACCGCCGCGGCGTCGGGGACGCGGCTCACGTCGGATCCCCCGCCGCCACGGTGACCGGGCCCTCGGCAGCCGGCAGTCCCCGCGCGCCCGTGCGCACGCCCCGACGGCGGTCGCGACGGTCCTGGGCGGTGCGCCGACTCCACGTCCGCGCGGCCAGGCTCGTGAGCAACAGCATGATGAGGACGTTGACCGCCAGGACGGGGTACCCGCCGAGGAACGTGTCCTGCTCGGCATCTGTGGACACGCGCCCGTACTCGGTGGAGACGGTGCTCACCACGGTCAGTGTCAGCAACCACACGCGCGGCCTGGCATACCCCAGGTAGGTGAGCAGTGCCAGAACCCCCATCGCGCCGTAGGTCGCGCCGATGAACAACGCGAGCACCACGACCGCGGGCACCACCTCGGACTGCTCGAGCCCCGCGAACTCCTCCAGGTCCGTCCCGCCCAGCAGGTCGCGCAACGCCAGCACGGTCAACACGAGGACGCTGACGGCGACGAGGGCGCACCCCGCGGTGAGCGCCGCCGGCCGCGGCAGGTGGCCGGGGTCGGGCGCGACGTCGTCGGCCGGACGGTCCGGATCCCCCGAGGCGACGCCGCCCTCGGCGACCGGGTCGTCGAACCCGCGGGCCGCGCGCACCACGCCCGGCGGCAGGTCGGCCGCCGACGCCTCGGGCACCGGCACGGTGCGCAGGTCCAGCACGGGCAGGTCCCCGTCGGTGCGGATCGCGTCACCGCCGCCGTTGCGGGAGTGGTAGCCGGTCGAGAAGTTCTCCAGCACCCGGACCCCCACACCGGGGACGTGGTACCGGATCGAGTCGACGATGTAGTCGCGCTCGACGTCGATGTCCGCGTCGATCTTGTGGGTCACCTGGAGGGTGAACAGCGACAGGCCCACCGCGCGGTCGTAGGTGCCGGCGCCGAGCCACTGCACCCGGTGCCCGCCGGGCAGCAGCCACCCGTCCGGGCACCGCCAGAAGCGCACGTGGTGGCGCTGCGCGGCGTTGCCCTCGACCTCCTGCTGATACGCCAGGCACTGCCGGCGACCGAAGAGCCGCAACGGACTGACCGGCGCCGACGGGTAGGACCGACGCAGGACCGAGGACATGATGATCCCCCACGAGGAGCGGACCGTGATGTCGTCGGCCAGCACCCAGCCGCAGGCGGTCATCGCCTCGTGGATCTGGCGGGCCGTGCCGTCGACGGCGAGGTTGACCGGATCCCCCAGCAGACCGTCGGAGGTGCGGGTGCGGGCGATGAAGTACCCGGGCACGTACACCGACGTGACGAGCGTCTGCAGGCGGGGCAGCACCAGGTAGGCGACCAGCGCCCAGAACGGGATCAGCAGGAACAGATGCCACCAAGTGTGGTGCCAGACGTCGCCCAGCAACCGCCAGCCCAGCCAGCCCGCCGACAGGGTGGCGACAGCGAAGAACACGGTGTCCACCGCGAGTCCCGGCAGGGGTGGCCGCACCGTGTCGTCGCGGACCTTGGTCGGCGGGCTGACGTAGACGGGTGGTTCGGTCGGGCGGCCGGGCTCGACGGGGACTCCCGTCACGGCCGGAGCTGCCGGGTCGGCGCCGCCGCCCGCGACGGGCGCCGTGCGCTCGCTGGTGGACATGGATCGACGATAGCCGCCGGTCCGTCCCGTGCGGAGCCCGATCACTGCGAGAATATGCGCGTGCCCACGCCCGACCCCACCCCCGCGAGCAGCCTGACCGTCCACGAGGACCACCTGCGCGCCCTGGGGTTGCCGCTCGTGATCGCCCCGGCCACCCGGCGCCGCGAGGTGCTCCCCCGCTCCGCCGGCCTCGGCGCCGGGCTCGCGGTGGCCGCCACCGGGATCGCCGCCGTGGACCGGTCGAACGACTACATGATCGCGTTGCTCGAGCGGGCCGGGCCGGGGGCGGAGCCGGATCTGCTCGACGCCCCGGAGCCGATCGCCGAACTCCTGCTGCTGGCGGTCGCGCTCTGGGTCGCCGCCCCACTCGTGGGATGGCTGGTGTCGACGGCGGCCCGTCACGCGCGCCCGGTGGTCGGCTCGGCGATCGGTCTCGGGTCGCTGATCGCCTTCGTCGTCGTCCCCCACGTCGTGTTCGACCCCCACGACGGCCCCTCGTGCCGCACCACCGCCCTGCTCGCGGTGGGCGTCCTGGTGGGCACCTACACGGGGCTGGGCTCGCTGGTGCGCTGGTCGGCGCGGCGCGTGCGGCGGGAACTGGCCACCATGGGGCCAATGGTGGCGAGGGTGCTGCCGATCCTCATGTTGGCGGTGCTGTTCCTGTTCTTCAGCGTGGAGATCTGGCAGGTCATGGTGGAACTGTCCTGGCCGCGGACGTTCGCCGTGCTGGGCGTCATGGTGGTGCTCACGGTGCTGCTGGTGGGCATCTCCACCCGCGACGACATCCTCCAGGACCTGGGTGGGCGTGCGCCGGTTCACCCGCTGCGTCCGGGCGAGCGGGTGAACCTGGTGCTGGTGCCCGTGCTGGCGACCCTGATCCAGGCGGCGCTGTTCGCGACGCTCGTGTTCCTGTTCTTCGTGACCCTCGGGTGGATCGCCGTCCCCGAGATCACCGAGACACGGTGGACGCTGCGCCCTCCCGACGAGCCCGGCGGGCTGCTGTTCGGTCTCCCGGTCAGCGTCACCCTCGTGCGCGTGTCGCTGATGCTGGCGACGTTCTCCGCGCTCAACCTGGCCGCCGCGGCGGCCTCCGACACCGCGCACAAGGAACGGTTCGTACGTCCTATGCTCGACGAGGTGGTCCGTGGCCTCGCGGCGCGGGAGGCCTACCTGGGGGCACGACGACGAGGGCTGCCGTAGGCCCGGGGCCCTGACGGGCCGTCAGGGGGTGCGGTAGTCCCGGGCGCGCAGCAGGACGGTCACGACCGCCGCGCCGATCACGACCGCCGCGGCCAGCGCGAGCGCGGTGGCGCCCATGGCCACGTGCAGCAGTGCGCCGGCGACACCACCGAGGACGAGCGCGGACCACAGGGCCACCTGCTGGCGGTACGGGGCCCACGATCCCCCGGCCAGCGCGTCGACCAGGCGGTGGGCCGACTTCACCACGGCGCCCGTCATGTACGTCACGCCGAGCGAGACCTCGCCACGGGAGTGGAAGACGGAGTTCATGGCCCCCATCGATGCCGCCGCCGCCGCGACGGACACCGGCGTCCCGAGCACCGTGGCCGTGGTGGCCCAGTGCAGGACGAGCGAGAGCAGGAGCAGGAACGCCACGAGGGACAGGACCGCCGGTCGGTCGTCGAGGTTGCGACGTCGGGTCACCACCGCGCCCCCGACCGCCCCCAGGAAGAAGGAGACCAGCACGACGGCGGCGATGGCGGCACCTGCGAGGTCACCGCCCGAGAGATCGACGACCATGCGGGTGGAGTTCCCGCTCATGAAGGACACGAAGTAGCCGCCCACCACGAGGAAGCCGACGGCGTCGACGAACCCCGCGGTGGCGGCGAGCACCACCGCGAGGACCCGCTCACGCCCGCGCAGGTCGCGCATCCGCCCGCCTGTCCCCGGTCCGGCCGTCCTCCCCGACGACTCAGACGGGGTCGACGCCGAACAGCGCCGGCAGCGTCCCCTCGTGGGCGGCGCGCAACTCGTCGGTGGTGAGGGTGAACTGGCCCTGCACCTCGAACGTGCCCGAGTCGGGGTCGGTCACGCCGACCCGCGCGTGCGGGATGTTCTGCGCGGTGAGCATCTGCTGGAAGCGGATCTCCTCGCCGCGCGGCACGGAGACGATCACGCGGCCGGCGGACTCGGAGAACAGCCAGACGAACGGGTCGGCGCCCTCGGGCAGCACGACGCGGATGCCGCACTCGCCCGCCAGCGCCGACTCCACGAGAGCCTGCGCGAGGCCGCCCTCGGACAGATCGTGGGCGCCGGTGATGAGGCCGTCCTTCGAGCTGGTCGCCATGATGCGGGCCAGGGTGGCCTCCCACTTCAGATCCACCGTGGGCGGCAGTCCGCCGAGGTGGTCGTGGGCGACCTGGGCCCAGATGGACCCGTCGAGCTCGTCCCGGGTCTCGCCGAGGAGGTAGATGCTCTCACCGGGGGTGTCACCGAACGCGGTGGGCGTGCGGCGGGCGACGTCGTCGAGCACGCCGAGCACGCCCACGACGGGCGTCGGCAGGATCGGCGTGGAGCCGGTCTGGTTGTAGAACGAGACGTTGCCGCCGGTGACGGGGATGCCGAGCTCGGCACACCCGTCGGCCAGGCCGTGGACGGCCTCGCGGAACTGCCACATCACGCCCGGGTCCTCGGGGGAGCCGAAGTTCAGGCAGTTGGTCACCGCGACCGGGGTGGCGCCGGTGACGGCGACATTGCGGTACGCCTCCGCCAGGGCCAGCCGGGCACCGGTGTACGGGTCGAGCTTGGTGTAGCGACCGGAGGCGTCGGTGGACAGCGCGATGCCGCGACCGGACTCCTCGTCGATGCGCAGGACGCCGCCGTCGGCGGCCTCCGCGAGGATCGTGTTTCCGCGGACGTACCGGTCGTACTGCTCGGTGATGAATTTGCGCGAGCACAGCGCCGGGCTGGAGATCATGTCCAGAAGGGTCTGACGCAGCTCGTCACCGGTGGCCGGGCGGGCCAGGTTCGCGGTGGTGTCGGCCTGCAGAGCGTCCTGGTCGGCGGGGCGCTCGACGGGGCGCTCGTAGACCGGTCCCTCGTCGGCCAGTGACTCCGGCGGGGCGTCCACGACGGTCTCGCCGCGGAACTCGATGGTGAGCCGGTCGCCGTCGGTGACCTCGCCGATGTCGGCGGCCAGCACGTCCCAGCGGCGACACACCCCCATGAAGGCCTCGACGTTCTCCGGCGTCACCACGGCGCACATGCGCTCCTGCGACTCACTCGAGAGGATCTCCGCGGCGGTCATGCCCTCCGCACGCAGCGGGACGTTGTCGAGCACGATGTGCATGCCGCCGTCGCCGGCCGCCGCCAGCTCGGAGGTGGCGCACGCCAGGCCGGCTCCGCCGAGGTCCTGGATGCCCACGACCAGTTCCTCGCGGTACAGGTCGAGGCAGCACTCGATGAGGACCTTCTCCATGAACGGGTCGCCCACCTGGACGGCCGGGAGCTTGCGGGGTTTGACCGGCGCGCCGTGCTCATCCACGTCGAAGGTCTCGGAGGCGAGCACCGACACGCCACCGATCCCGTCGAGGCCGGTGCGGGCACCGAACAGGATGATCCGGTTGCCCGTGCCGGACGCGAACGCCAGGTGCAGGTCCTCGACGCGCATGACGCCCGCGCCGAGGGCGTTGACCAGAGGGTTGGCGGCGTAGGACTCGTCGAACACGGTCTCGCCACCGATGTTGGGCAGGCCCAGGCAGTTGCCGTAGCCGCCGACGCCCGCCACGACGCCGGGGAGCACGCGGTGCGTGTCGTCGGCGTCGGCGGGGCCGAAGCGAAGCTGGTCCATCACGGCCACCGGCCGCGCACCCATCGCCATGATGTCGCGGATGATCCCGCCGACACCGGTCGCGGCGCCCTGGTAGGGCTCGATGTACGAGGGGTGGTTGTGCGACTCCACCTTGAACGTCACGGCCCAGCCGCCGCCGATGTCCACGACGCCGGCGTTCTCACCGATACCGGCGAGCATGGACGAGCGCATCTCGTCGGTGGTGGTCTCCCCGAAATACTTCAGGTGCACCTTGGACGACTTGTAGGAGCAGTGCTCCGACCACATGACGGAGTACATGGCCAGCTCGGCGTCCGTGGGGCGACGCCCCAGGATCTCCCGGATGCGGGCGTACTCGTCCTCCTTGAGTCCGAGTTCCGCCCACGGCTGGGCCAGCTCGGGGGTGTCGGAGGCGTGCGAGATGGAGTCCACATGAGAGGTCACGGGGCCGAGTCTAGTCGGCCCCGTCCGGGTGGCGAATCGACGCCTTCGGCCCCACCTCGTGCGGGGTCGCCCGGGGTCCGACCTACGTCGACAGGACCTCGAACGTCAGGCCGCCGCGCTGGACCCGGTCCAGCAGAGCGTCACCCATGGCCTGGGCCGTGGTGAGCTGACCCGAGAGCGCGGGCAGGTCGTCGAACGCCAGGCTCAGACCCGACTCGGCGAGCATCATCGACGTCTCGGTGTACCCCGGGTCGCCCCCCGAGACCCGGGTGACGATCCGACGTCCGCCGGCGAGCGCGACGAACGTGACGTCGAACGAGGACCGGGCCCGGCGGGACTCGCTCGGCCCGGCCCCGCGGTCGATCCGCTTGAGGATCTGCGACCGGATGGGGCCGACCTGCGAGCCGAGCGCGAGCGCGCCGACACCGACCATGCCGGCCGTGGCGGTGACGGGCGAGCCGACCGACGCGTAGTGCGAGTAGGTGAAGTCCGGCCCGTAGCTCTCGAGGGCTGCGGCCGACCGCAGGACGATCTGCGGGTCGATGGTCGGCAGCGGCACGAGCCAGCGGCCCAGCACGCTGTCCCGGTGCGGCTTGCCCTGGACCGACTTGATCCGCCGGTCGGCGACCCTGCCCTCCTTCTGGCGCCGCAGCTTGGCGGTCTTCGCCGCGTCCCGCAGGCGCGCGAACTGGCCGATGGCCGAGTGGAAGGTTCCGCCGGAGAACTGGGCGTCCGCGTGGACGGCCCCGTACACCACCGCCGGCACACCCTCGGGCACCTGCTTCATGGTGTAGAACACGCCCAGGTCGTGGGGGATCGAGTCGAAGCCGCAGGCGTGGACGATCCGTGCGCCGGAGGCCACGGCCGCGTCGTGATACTCGAGGTACATGCGGTCCACGAACTCGGGCTCCCCGGTCAGGTCCACGTAGTCGGTTCCGGCCTCGGCGCAGGCGGCCACCAGGGGCTCGCCGTACTCGAGGTACGGGCCGACCGTGGTGATGATGACGCGAGCGGACCGCGCCATCTCCGCCAACGATCGCGCGTCGTCGGTGTCCGCGACGACGACCCCGGGCGCGGGGACGTCCGGCATCTCGGTGGCCAGTCGGGCGACGATCGCGTCCAGCTTGGTCCGGTTCCGACCCGCCACCGCCCAGGAACCACCCTCGGGCATGTGCCGCAGCAGGTACTCGGCCACCAGTCCCCCGGTGAACCCGGTCGCACCGTAGAGGACGATGTCGAACGGCCGGTCGGCCTTGTCGGAGGCGGAGACGGGCTGGTTACTGGTTTCGCTCATCCCACGGTTCTACCGCATCGGCCGCGGTCGGCGGGCGACGCACGGGGCACAGCCGACCACGAGTGGCGCGAGTGACCTCTGTCATTAATGTGAAGAAAGTTGATCCGTTGTCCACCAGATAAGGGCAAAATCATCTCGCGCGCGCGACCACCCGGGTCGCCGCATCTCGCCCCGGCCATTCCGGGGCGTACCTCTTAGGGAGACCCCATGGACCTCACCGGTTCGATCGCCGACGCCACCGTTCCCTTCAGCATCGAGACCTTCGGCAGCTTCGACGGCGTCGGCTCCTCCGCCGTGGACACCATCCTCGGCTTCGTCCTTGAGCTGCCCCTGACGATCCTCGGCCTCGTCGCCGGCATCGGTGGCGACCTGGGCAGCACCCTCGGCAGCCCGCTCGGCTGATCCACCCCTGCAACACCGAAGGGCCCGCCGGGAGCAATCCCGGCGGGCCCTTCGCTCTGAGCGCAGCGTGCTGATCAGACCCTGACGATCGAGTCCAGCGCGGACAGGAACAGGCCCAGCCCGTCGTCGGACGGGCCGGTCAGCGGGTCGATCGCGTGCTCGGGGTGCGGCATGAGACCCACCACGCGACCGTCGGCGGAGCTGATGCCGGCGATGTTGTTGGTGGAACCGTTGGGGGCGTCACCGGCGAAGCGGAAGACCACGCGCCCCTCGGCCTCGAGCTTCTCGATGGTCTCGGGCGTGGCCATGTAGCGGCCCTCGCCGGACTTGAGCGGGATGAGGATCTCGGCATCCTGCTCGAACCGTGAGGTCCAGGCCGTGCCGTTGTTCTCCACCCGCAGCCACTCGTCGCGGCAGATGAAGTGCATGTCGCGATTGCGGCCCATGGCGCCGGGCAGCAGCCCGGCCTCGCACAGGATCTGGAAACCGTTGCAGATCCCCAGCACGGGCATGCCGCCCTTCGCGGCCGAGATGACCTCACCCATGACGGGGGCCATCGAGGCGATGGCACCGCACCGCAGGTAGTCGCCGTAGGAGAAGCCGCCGGGGACCACCACGGCGTCGACGCCCTTGAGGTCGGCGTCGGCGTGCCACAGCGAAACCGCCTCGGCCCCGGCCCGGGTGACGGCACGGGAGGCGTCGATGTCGTCGAGCGTGCCGGGGAAGGTGATGACGCCGATCCGTGCGGTCACGAGGCCGCCTCCGCGGTGTCCACGCGGACGACCTTCCAGTCCTCGATCACGGTGTTGGCCAGGAGGGACGAAGCGATCTCCTCGAGCTCGGCCTCCGTCACACCGTCGGCGATCTCGAGTTCGAACCGCTTGCCCTGCCGTACGTCGGTGACGCCGCCGTGGCCCAGACGGCCGAGGGCTCGGTGGATGGCCTGACCCTGCGGATCGAGGATCTCGGCCTTGGGCATGACTTCGACGACGACTCGGGCCACGGTGGGAACTCCTCGATCGGACGGCTACGCGGAATGATCCCGGACCGGCCGGGACTCACTGGTCGATCCTACCCGCCGCTGGTCGCCGGACCGAAAGCTCACGCGGCACCCACAAGCGCGACCGGTGACCACTCGTAGCGGGCGGGCCGCGCACCGTGCTCGCCGACGACCGCGTCGACCGCGTCGAGCAGCGCCGACCGGGGTGCCCGGCGCGAGAGTTGCCCGGCCGCGACGTTGAGCCGGACCGTCCCGCCGGCCTCGGCGGTGCGCCCTGCCGCGGCGACGAGGGCCCGGCACCACCAGGCGTCGGCGACGAACCCCTCGCCGATCGAGAGCGCCCGACCCCGCTCGGTGGTGCCGCGCGGGAGGTCGTGGATCCCGGTCAGCGCGGCGCAGATGTGGAAGCCCGCTCCGGGGAGTGCCCGGAGGCATCCCGGGGAGGCGTTCCAGCGCGGCGGGGCGAACACCCGGGTCCGCAGGCCCATCTCCGCCATGAGCCGGTCGGCGGCGGTGAGACGCACGGCGGCCTCGGCGGGTCCGATCGAGGCGAACTCGGGCCTGCGGGGCCTGGTCGCCGCGTCGTCGTAACCGCCCAGCACGATGGCGTCGCCCCGCCGCCGGCGATGCCGCAGCCACTCCTGGGTGCCGTCGTCGTCGGCGAGTCGGTACTCGCGCCCCCGCCGCGGGGCGACGAGCAGCGAGACCGGCACGGATCGACGTTCGAGGTCGCCGACCAGGTCGACGGCGTGGTCGAGGGTGGTGTCGCGGAGTCCCGAGACCGAGACGATGAGGCGCGGGGTCATGGGGGGATCGTGTCAGGGAGTGATGACGCGGTGACGACGGCGAGGTGTACTCCAGATTGCCGAGCCCGACACAGTACCGAGACCGACATAGTGCCGACCCGACACAGTGCCGAGACCGATATCCCCGCCGGCGCGGTCAGATCGGAAGTGTCTCCTCGAGCGCGTCCACCAGTTCGGGGGCTCCGGGCTCGACCTTGGGACGGAACCGTCCGACGACCTCCCCCTCGGGCGAGAGCAGGAACTTCTCGAAGTTCCACTGCACGTCCCCCGCCTCACCGTCGGAGTCGGCCACCTTGGTGAGCTCGACGTAGAGCGGGTGTCGGTCGGGCCCGTTGACGTCGACCTTGGCCGCGAGCGGGAAGGTGATCCCGTACTTGCCGGAGGTGAACTCCTTGATGGCGTCCTCGTCACCCGGCTCCTGGCCCATGAACTGGTTGCAGGGGAACCCGATCACGAAGAGGCCGCGGTCGCGGTAGTCGTCCGCCAACTCCTGCAGCCCCTCGTACTGCGGGGTGAGCCCGCACTCGCTGGCGACGTTGACCACGAGGACCGCGTGGCCCGCGTAGTCGCCCATGCTGGCCTGCTCGCCGTCGATGGTGGTGAACGAGATGTCGTGAATGCTTCCGCTACTCATGTGATCCAGCCTACCCACAACGGACCATTGACAAATCGTTGGGTTTTCCCAACACTTAGATACATGAGCCCAGTCCGACGGGGAGAAAAGCTCCCCATTCACAACCGGATCGCCGTGTTGCGGGCCGAGCGCCGCCTGAGCCGTGCGGCGCTCGCCGAGCAGATCGAGGTCAACCCCCAGACCGTGGGGGCGCTCGAGAGAGGCGACCACTACCCGAGCCTGGATCTGGCCTTCCGGATCTGCGCGGTCTTCGACCTGCCGGTCGAGGCCGTGTTCTCCCGCGAGGAGTTCCGACCGATGTCCGCCGAGATCTACCGCCCCACCCGAGAGGACCGATCATGACCTCCAACCGCGTCGACACCCTCACCCGATCCGAGCAGCGATTCGAGAAGATGCAGACCCGGACGGAGGGCAGACTCCCGTCGTGGCGTACCCCGGGACGTCGCCGACTGCTCGTCCGCCTGAACTGGGCGAGCCTGGCGATCATGGCCGCGATCGCGGTGGCGGGTTACTTCTGGTTCCCGATCATCCTGGCCTGGCTCCCCATGACCGTGGTGATCTGCGTGGTCTGGACGATGCTGCGCATCACCATCGACTCCAAGGACACCGCCCCCGCCCGATACCTGGACGAGTTCGAGCTGGCGACGCTCCTGCAGGCCCGCTCTCAGTCGCTCTCGCTGGTCACGGGCGGACTGTTCGTGATCTCGATGGTGCTGATCTTCGGTTCGAGCTTCGAGATCGGCGACGGACACCGGCTCGCCTACGTGATGGGAGGCCTCGGCATCCTCACGTTCCTGGCCGGGGCGGTCATTCCCGCAGCCGCGATGACCCGCACCATGCCCCCCGAGAGCGCGGACGACTTCGCGCCCGCCGCCGCCGACCACACCGCCTGATCCCCAGGAGATCCGCTACCCCGATTCCGGATCCGCTACCCCGATGGGACCAGCGGATCCCGAATTGGAGTAGCGGATCCTCGGGGTGGGGTGGGCGCTGGGCGGGGTGGGCGCTGGG
>NZ_UNRI01000014.1:0-67902 GCF_900537145.1 Dietzia sp. Alg238-R159
GTGGTGGGGATCGGCTCCGACCTCGAGGCCAGCCTGCTGACCGCCTCGGCCCTGATCAATATGGGCGTGGCCAACGTGTGGGCCAAGGCGATCAGCAACTCCCACGCCAAGATCCTCACGCAGATCGGTGTGCATCATGTCGTACGGCCGGAACACGACATGGGCAAGCGGGTGGCCCACCTGGTCCGCGGCCGGATGATCGACTACATCGAGTTCGATGACGGGTTCGCCATGGTCAAGACGACCGCCCCGGCGTTCGCGACGGGTCGCAGTCTCGGCGAGAGCACGATCCGCACGGACCACGGCGTGACCGTGGTGGCGATCAAGCGTCCCGGGGAGGGCTTCACCTACGCCGCCGCCGACACGATCCTGCACCCGGGAGACACCATCATCGTCTCCGGCAAGGTGCGCGACACCGAACGCTTCGCAGAACTGACCTAGACCCTCGGTGTCGAACAGTCCTGCTGGCGCCTGAGTCACTCTCGACATGACGGCAGGACAGACGGGGCTGGTCCGGTAACCCGCCCGGTCAGTGCGGTGGTCCAGCCCGGTCCGACGGGGTACCTCGTTCTATACGGCGCTGTGGGTCGCGGCGAAGATCACGAACGCCACAAATAGGGCTCCGAGAGCGAGGCTGGTGCCGATGACAGCGTCACGACGATTGGATGCCTCGCCTTGGTCCACGAGCTTGAGGCTGATCCATCCGGATACGAGGGCAACTATGGCGGCGGCGATGGTGATGGCGCCGCCGATGAAGGGCACGAGGGACGCCAGCGCGGCGACGATGCCAGCAACTAGGGACGTGATCCCGGCGCCATTGCGGTACGCCGTACCGGCGGGATAGTCCTCGGGCATGGGGCCTCCCATCGCGCAGTCCGGTGAGCGAACAATACCTGCAAGCGGTCAAGCCTGAGACTGCCTTTTGTCTGCCTCCGGTTCACGAGAAGGGGTTTTCGGGTCTGGTCGACCCGCTTCGCCCGGGCTCACCCGGTGATTAGCCCCGGGGGGTGGATGTTAGTGGTGGCGACCACCGGGGCGTCGGTTCGGCTGGTGGGCTGGGTGGCCGAGGCGAGGGGTATGCGCAATACTCGGAGTCGACGAGTTCGTCTATCACAGATTCGGAGAGTGCGAAATCCCCTGATGGGTACTTCTTGCGGAAGGCCCGGGTCGTCTGACGACCCGGGCCCGAGTTGTCTCTGGTTGGTTTCACTGCGAGATCTTGGGTCGTGGCACCGTGATCGGTGCTCGGGTGGGAGAGCGTTCTGATGGGTGCGACTTTTCTGCTGTTGTTGCTGGGTGTGCTGGTGATTTTGGCGATCATCGCGGCGAATGGTTACTTCGTGGCTCAAGAGTTCGCCTACATGTCGGTGGACAGGAACAGGCTCAAGGCGCGAGCGGAAGCGGGGGACGCCTCGGCGCAGCGCGCGCTCAAGGTGACCCAGCGGACCTCGTTCATGCTCTCGGGGGCCCAGTTGGGCATCACTGTTACCGGCCTGCTGGTGGGGTTTGTGGCCGAGCCTCTGGTTGGTCAATCGCTGGGGGCCCTGTTGGGCGGGGCCGGGGTACCGGCTGCGGTCGGTGTGTCGGTGGGGACTGTGTTGGCGTTGGTCGCCGCGACGGTGGTGCAGATGATCTTCGGCGAGCTCTATCCCAAAAACTTGGCGCTGGCCAGCCCGGAGCCGCTGGCGCGTGGCCTGGCGCGGTCGACGACGGTGTACCTCACGGTGTTCGGTTGGCTCATCGTGGTCTTCGACCGGTCGGCCGATCTGTTGCTCCGAGCAGTTGGGGTCAAGCCAGTGCACGATCTCGACACCACGGCTACGGCAGAGGATCTTGAACGCATCGTCGCGGATGCCCGGGATAGTGGCACTCTTCCAGAGAGCCTGTCGGTGCTGATCGACAGGATTCTGGACTTTCCGGACCGGACGGTCGAACACGCGATGGTGCCCAGGCCGCAGACCAGTGTGGTTTCGCCGACGACCACTGTCGGGCAGGTGCGTGAGCTGATGTCCACGGGTCATACCCGTTACCCGGTGGTCAACGACGAGCAGGAACCGGTGGGAGTGGTCCAGCTGGCGGATGTGCTCGCCTCGACTGTGGCTCCTGATGCGCCGGTCACGCAACTCATGCGCCCACCGGTGGTGGTCCCGGAGTTGATGTCGCTTCCGGACGCGCTGTCCAGCTTGACTGAAGCCGATGCCCAGCTCGCCGCGGTGGTCGATGAGTACGGGGGGTTTGCCGGTGTGATCACCATCGAGGATCTCGCCGAGGAGCTGATCGGTGAGCTGACCGACGAGCGCGATGTCGAGCAGGATTCGGTGATCGCTGTCGAGGCGGAGAATTGTTGGCGGATGGACGGCGACGTCCACGTCGATGAGGCCGAGCGCGCCTTGGAGCACACGCTGCCCGAGGGGGACTACGAGACCATGGCAGGTCTGGTGATCGCCGCTCACGGGCATCTGCCCGAGGTGGGGCAGACGGTGCGCGTCGAGCTGCCGATCGAGGCCCGCGAACTGGTCGCGGACCACCCGCGGGAGATGGTCGTGGACATTGAGGTCCTCGAGGTGGAGCGGTTGGTGCCCAGCGAACTGCGGATCCGACTTGTCGACCTCGGCGACCCCGGTTCGCTCGATGTCGATGAAGACGATGCGCCTAAGAAGGGCCAGGTGCAGTGATGGACAACCCGTTGATCGTGGTAGCAGTCACTGTGGCGCTCATCGTGTTGAGTGCATTCTTCGTCGTGATCGAATTCGCGCTCATGGGCGCGCGTCAGCACCGGCTGGAAAAGGATGCAGCAACCAGTGCGTCGGCCCGCGCCGCCCTGCGCGGGATGAACGAGTTGACCATCATGCTCGCCGGCGCCCAATTGGGCATCACAGCCTGCACGTTCGCCCTCGGCGCGGTCACCAAACCCGCCGTGGACTCCTGGCTTGGCCCGACCTTCACCTCGTGGGGCGCGCCGGAGCAGCTGGCCGGCGGTGTGGCATTCGGATTGTCATTGCTCCTGGTGACCTTCCTGCATCTGGTGGTGGGTGAGATGGCACCGAAGTCGTGGGCGATCGCACACCCGGAGTTCGCCGCCAAGTTCATCGGCCTGCCCTCCCGGGGGTTCATCTGGGTGTTCCGCCCGCTACTGCGGTGGGTCAACGCTGTGGCCAACCGTCTGGTATCCGCCAGTGGCGTCACACCCGTCGAACGAGCCGCCGTGGGTGGCCAGGACGCCGACACCATCCGTCAGCTCGTCGAACACTCAACAGCGGCAGGGGCGCTCGATGATTCGTTCAGCTCACCGCTATCGGGTGCACTCGGGCTGGACCAGCTCACCATCGGGAACCTCGTCGATACCTCGACAGCTCCCACCGCGGTACCGGCCGCGGCCACGGTGGACCAGGTCCAACAGGCAGCAGCACGCACGGGCCACATGCGGGTCCTGCTGCAAGAGGACGCCTCACCCACCCCGCAGGTGGTCCACGTCCGGGACACGTTGATGGAACCTGCCGCCGCACCGGCCCGCCAGTTCGCGCGCTCGTCGATGGTGTTCGACACTCACACACCGGTGTACGAGGCGCTGGGCCAGGCCCGCGAACGCAGTGAACAGCTGGCGGCGGTGACAGACCAGGGCCAGTTCATCGGGGTGATCAGCATCTCCGACATCCTCAGGCATCTCCTCTCCCAAGGGCCCGGCCGTACAGGCACGCGGCCCCCCTCCCCATCGTCGGACGAACAAACACCCCCCATCGAACCCGCGGCGGCCCCCCGCGACACGCAGAAAGGACAGTAGATGGTGGCCTTTCTTGCAGCCCCGACCGCAACCACCGATCCGACCGAGGGGTACAGCGGGTTCATCGGCTGGGTCTTGAACCTTATGGAGATCCTGGGAGAGACCGGGGTCGGTCTGGCGATCTTGTTGGAGACCTTCCTCCCCCCGATCCCGTCCGAGGCGGTGCTTCCTGTCGCGGGATTCCTCGCCTACGAGGGGCGGATGAACTTCTGGATCGCCTGGGCCGCCGCCACGGTCGGCGCGCTACTCGGTGCCTGGATCTGGTACGCCATCGGGGCGGCGCTCGGACGAGACCGGACACGCCGCCTTGTCGGGAGCATCCCACTGCTGGACTTCGAGGACTTCGACAAAGCGGAGACATTCTTCCGCCAATGGGGAGGGGTCGCCGTGCTCGTGGGTCGCTGTGTCCCACTCGTTCGCTCATTCGTCTCGATCCCCGCAGGCATCGAACGAATGCCATTTCTGAACTTCACCGCCTACACGGTGATCGGTTCCGGGGCATGGAACGCCATCTGGATAGGGATGGGGTACGTATTCGGCCCGGCGATCAAACCTGCACTCGAGCAATGGAGCGGGATACTGTCCAACGCCGTGCTCGTCATCCTCGCAGTACTGCTCGCATGGTTCGTTATCGGCCGACTCCTGCAGGCCAAAGAAACCGACCCGGACCCGGTTCCAACGGCAGGGCAGTGAACCCGAACGGACCTGGAACCCCCTCCCTCGTAACGGCAGAGACGGTAGTACGAGAGCAAACGCTCAACGCTCCACGAGAGAGCCCGCATGGCCCGAAAATGTAGGTGAGACGGTCAGCCGAGGACTGCCGCTGTGGCCTCCAGTTCGACCAGTCGGTGGTCGAATTTGAGTGCGGCAACGCCGATACGCCTCAGGCAAGGTTGTCGCGTCGACAGGTGTGGGATGCGGTTGGAGAGGGGTTGGGTTCGGGGGAGCTACAACCCGGCAACTTGTCATAAGATAAGTGATCGGCGTTAACGTAAAAGCTGGAAAGGTGGCCGATCGGACCTGGCGTGCGTCGACCCGGTCGGCGCAGCGCTACCCTAACTGCGGCGAAACGCTTCGTATAACTTATGTAGTCCAGGGTCCAGAGTCCGTATGCTGTTCGCCTCGAGGACCTGAGTGGCCTCGTCGAGTGTTATTCCGGCAGCACTCGCCAGCTGGGCGGGCGTTGTGCGGGAGAAGCGGTGATTTTCGATAAGCTCCGCCAGCGTGGGACTTAATGGAGACTGTGTGCCGATGAAGCGGCCGGACACGCTACTGAAGCCACTTTCGTTCAGCTCTTTCTCGGCTTTGCGGAATGCTCTGGCGTCGCTGATCGAATCTGTCCGTCGATCAAACAACTCGTCATAGGCGTGGCGCTCCCCCAAGTAATCGAGGTAGTCCGGATGGCCAACGCTGCCATGATTGTTCGAACGGTGAGGATTCGCGTCATTTTCGAGAAATGCTCCGGGTTTACCGAGCGATCTTAGGTGTCGTTCAAACAGTTCGTCATACGTGAGGCGCCCGTTCACAATGTCGAAATAGTCCGGATGGCCTACGCATATGTGATTCCTCGAACGGTAAGGTCGCGCGTTGGCGCGGTCATCCTTCCTTGCTTCCCGACTCAGCTTACGAATGTATGGCCAGTACTTTGAATTGAATACTTCTCGAGCAGCGTTATGCAGTCGGAGAAATCGGCGGCACCGTATCATGGTGACTGTTGTGCCGATACATGCTGTGAGCGCGCTTAAGAGTAGCCATGCCCGGAACGAGGGGATAACACCGAGTTCGGCTAGCCAGGCGGTCGGGATCATCACAAGCGCCCAGAAAGCTACGATGACGAACGTTCTATCGGACCACAATATTCCAATAATCGCCGCGGACAACAAGGTTATGGGCGAATAGGCAAAGTGACTAAACGTCGTTAAGAATTCATTGTGAGTTAATGCCGCAAATGGTCCTGCGATAATTGACCACTCGCCAGAATGGATTCGATACGGGCCCATGCGGCCCTCGAGGACGAACATGGCCGTCAGTGCGTAGCGTTCGTCCATCCCGTTGAACACGTACCAAACTACTCGGTTTAGCAGCGCGTCGACAAGGGCCACGATTGCTATGAGGAACGCGATGTTGAAAAGTTTTCTGAAAAGTATCCAGGCGGCAGGGTGAAGGAAAATTGGGTAGAATTCGATTCTGCTGCGGTCGACATGCACCGCCCTTGTGGGCGCCTTCCGGTAACGGCCAAAGTTCGGTACCGTGAGAAGCGCTGGAAACCAGGCTGCAATGCGTTCTTTCTGCATCGTCGCGCGATGAAGCTCGTCGAGCTCCTTCACCTCTTTTGATTTGCGGAAATCGGTGGCAAGGATTGCTAGCCGTAGGTGTGGATTTTTCGTCTTCCGGTAGGCGGCTTGATTTTGGGGAGTTAGCGGCGGGATGGTCATAGTGGGTTACTCCTTGGCGGCCGAGCGTTAAGGCGTGGGCCCGGGCGAGAACTGCGAGAAGGCGAAGGCTGATCGTCTGCGTAGAGTTCCCTCGGCCCCGCGCGTGCTCAGCTGGGCAGAAGAATAAGAAGAAGCATAACCCCGTGGCTGCGGCTTTGGCGGGCGCTAACTCGACGCGGCGAGATCGAAGCCCCCACTGCCGACTCCGACCCTGTCCCTGACGGGGTTGTTGAACCGGCCGACACTCTGACGGGCGACATGCCGGCCTCCGAACTGGAGTGGTGCGAGCGCGGCGACGAGCCCCCAGCAGAGGTGGCAGCACGTCAAGTCCCCCCGCTGACCTGCCCTAACGTCACGGTGACGGAACGGGCGTGCTGCCCGCCGTGTGTCACTGGTCCCGCAGGCACGAGTTCACTATCTGCGCCTCATCGTCGACCGGGGTCATCCGCAGCGTCTCTCGACCGTCTGGCAACCGCGACATCTGCCGCGCATCCGATGACAGAGAGAACAGCTTGCCGGTGTGGTCGGCTGCGAAGATCGCTGTGACCGCCTGGATCGCGCGATCGTCCCGCTGAATCGTCACCCCGATCGCCTGCACCCCATCGTCACGCTCGTGCGAGTACGCGCGCGCCACCCGCATGCGTGGATCCCGCAGCTCCTGCTCGAAAAGGCCTAGCTCCGGGGTGGGATTGCCGCGTAGATGGGATTGGATTGGGCGGCCTCGCGGGTGGCCACACGGGACGCTTCTAGGTACCTCTGGGTGCGGGCCATGGAACTGTGCCCCAGCAGCGCCATCAGGGCGCGCACCGGGACACCACTTTCCGCGAGTTGGATGGCGAAGGTGTGGCGCAGGCGGTGCGTGTTGGCCCCAGGCGTGGGCGTGATGCCGGCGCGAGAGTAGGCCCGCTTGACTCGGTACTGGATCGCGCCGCGGGTGATGCGCTGTCCGTCTGAACCGACGAACAGGGGCTGTTCCGGGTCGAACCGTCGCCAAGGGTTGCGCTTCTTGCGCCGCCCGTCCGGGACCGTGTCGGGAAACCTCTTGGCCCTGCTGATGAGGTACTTCTCCAGGATTCGAGTCAGCTCCGGCTCGGCGGTGGCGTGCCGGTACTTGGAACCCTTACCGGGCAGTTGGACCGTCATGGCGCCGGGCTGGTCGTGGCGGGCAGTGAAATCTCCGATGTCCATGCTGATCATGTCGCCCGTACGTAGGCCCAACAGCAGGCCGGACAGCACGAGCGCGAGGTCGCGTTCGCGCCATGTGTTGGGGTCGTCCTCGTCGGGCATTGCCAGCTGCGCAAGCAAGCGGAAGACATCCGGTCCCTCGATCGACTCGGGGGGAGGGGGAGGGGTCCCGGAGCTGCGCTTTCGCACAGACCGCATCGGGTTAGTCGACAGGTAATCCTGGTTGACCATGAACTCGCACAGCCCATTCCACGTCGACCAGGCTCGCTGGCGAGAGGACGTGGGCCGGTCCTTGAACTGAGAGCCGAACGCCGCCCACAGCACCGTCTTGTCGCGGAGATGTTCGACGGTCAGGTCGCGTGGTTCGACGCCCAGATTGCGGGCGATGAGTCCGCGCAGGTTCACGTAGTCGTTGCGGTATGCCTTCGCGGTGGCCTCTGAGACGTCCGACTTGTAGGTCATGTACTCGTCAAACGCCGAATCGAGTGGGAGCGGCGAATCGTCGGCGCGAGTCGAGTCCACGTCGTTGTCCGGCGTGCTTGACATGCGGCTCCTCGAGGCGACCTACGGATTCTCGGATAACCGTAATCGGTGGACGCGCCGAGCGGCCCGGGTGTCGTTGGCTTAGGCGGTGGCGTCGTGGATGCCGAGAGAGGGAGCTTTGCACGCGGCGACGCGTCGTGCTTACGCGCGCGCAAAATCCCGGGGAGTGCAGCGATACTCTCCATTGCCTAGGCCGGCGCTACCGAAGTTTGAGCGGTGGGCGAGCGCCCGAAAGCATGCACGCTGCAGCCGTACTTTACATAACGACAATTATCGGCACTCTTAGACTTGCTGGCAGAAGCATTTTTACGGTGCGCCGTTCCTGCTTTGACGCCTAGTTGGCTGCTGCGTACGCTTCCATCACGTCAGCGGGGATGCGCCCGCGATCGGAGACGTCGTAGCCATTGGTGCGGGCCCATTCGCGAATCGCTTTTGTGTCACCGGACGCCGTCTTGGCCGTGGCTTTGCGCGCAGTTTTGGTCTTGCTGCCAGTCACCCGGTGGCCGGCCTCGATGTACGGAGCCACGGCGGCCCGGAACGCCTCAGCGTTCGCGTCGCTGAGGTCGATGGAGTATTCCTTACCCTCAAAAGCGAACGAAATGGCGTTCGGCTTGTCGCCTAAGTCGGCCCCATCGATATCGTCGATGTACCGCACCTGAAACTGCTGCGCCATGAACTCCCCATTCTTTAATGCTGTCAATCCAGGGTGACAGTATGCACCACTCGAACCGGTCGGGCCGGACCACATTCATCGGCGAGTTGGTGCCTCGAGTCCAGCTGCGTACCTGAGTACCACGCTGTTCGGCACTCCTCGCGTGGTGTTCAGGCTCAGGTCATGTCGGAGCTGTCTGCAATGCTGCGACAGGTGAACCCCCTCGATGCAATTGAGATAGGCAGGGATTTGATGCCTCGACGATGGAAGCGCCTCTTCATCGCCCCTGCCATCCTTGTCGCGACTTGGCTGTTCCCGGACCAGACTCAGCAAGCAGTGGTCTGGCTTGGTCAGCAGTTCTCCGAGCGGTACATGGAGAGAATGGCGAACTCTGGGCTTCTCGATGGCGCCTTCTCGCAGGACGAACACTCGATCCCTCTCGACCCGGTTGCGCCTCAACCCACCCTTGAAGTGGAAACTACCGATCTATAGCGAAAACGCTATAGGTCGGTACAAGTTGGTATAGTTCGGTCATGGATCCCGCCCTCAACCCCTATACGCCCGGGTCTGGGCGCAAGCCCCACTCCTTGCAGGGTCGGGATCGGGAGATTGAGGCCTTCGATCTGCTGGTCGCGCGGGCGAAGGCGCGTCACTACGACCGGGGCATGATCCTTAGTGGGCTTCGGGGTGTGGGCAAAACGGCGCTGTTGAATCATCTGCGGGCGCACGCTGAGCGCCATGGGTGGTTCACTGTCCGGTTGGAGGCGCAGAACTCGGAGACAGGCGCACGCGTCAACCACAAGCAACTGGCGACCGGACTGCGTAGCGGGCTGCGGAAGTTCAGCAAGCGACATGCACTGAAGCAGGCTGCTGACGGCGTGATGACCCTCATCGAGGGTTCGTCGCTGTCGGTCGCGGGTGTGTCCGTTGGAGCGCCCACGCCGCGGTCAGCCGAGGACACGCTGTTCGACATCGAGGAGATTGTCGAAGCGTCCAGTGGACTGGTCCGATCCAAGGGGGTTGCGCTGGCGGTGTTCGTTGACGAGATGCAGGATCTCGAGTCCGACCTGACGGCAGCGTTAATCGTGGCGCAGCATCGAGCGAGCCAAGAGGGCTGGCCGTTTTATGTCATCGGTGCGGGTCTGCCCAACCTGCCGGCGTTTTTGGCGGATTCCAGGTCATATGCAGAGCGCCTGTTCCTCTATCGCAGGATTGGCCCCTTGGATGAGGAGGCTGCGCGGCAGGCCCTGGTTGACCCAGCTGCAGCGGTTGGGGGTCAGTACACCTCTGAGGCCTTGGAGACGCTCGTCGACGCCGCCGAGGGGTATCCGTACTTCCTTCAGGAGTTCGGGTCGGCGTTGTGGGAGGTGGCGGCCGGGACACCGTTCCAGCTCGCGGATGCTGAGCTGGCCATTGAGTCCGGGACCGCGCTCTTAGACCAAGGCTTCTTCCCCTCCCGGTGGGACCGGGCCACTCCCGCAGAACGCAAGTACCTGCGATCCATCGCAGCTACCGGTGAGGCAGCGCCGAAAACGTCATCGCTGTCGATCGCCCAGAGCACAGCTGGGCCGCTCCGCGCCGCAGCGATCCGCAAAGGAATCGTCTACTCCCCCGAACACGGGCGGATCAGCTTCACGGTGCCGGGCATGGCCGCCTTCATAGCTCGACAAATCGACACCGATGAGTAAGTCGACCCGCCTTGCCCGCCCCCTCAAGGGCCGAGCAGCGGCCACTATCGCAGCCAGGCGTCGCTCTAGAGGATCGTTCAATGCGACACGCCCTGAGGGTGATCTTGAAGCTCGACAACGAGGGCATCTACGCCAGGCTGGTGGCCGACAAGTCGACCTCGCACATCCAAGGAAATGGGAGGCGCCCCGGTGAGCAAGTCGATCATTGTCCTGGACACCAACATCCTGACGAAAAGCCCATTCCTGAATTCAGACGAGTGGGCGGATCTCCACGCACGCGTCGACGATTGGCGGCTCCGTTTCGTGGTGCCCGAGGTTGTCCTGATGGAGACCGTGAACGTCGTCCGCCGGAACTGGCGGCCAGAGAGGACTCGGCTGGAGCAACTCGCCGGTTGGATCCACGGCTTCGGCATGCGTGAGGAATTGCAGGCGATACTCGCTGCGGCCGACAACCGTGACGCCGACTACGAGGTCTCGCTCCGGAGCCGGATCGACGAGCTGGGGGCCGAGATCGTCCCGCTGCCGGCCACGATCGACCACCTGGGCATTGCACGCAGGGCTTCCGAGCGTCGGGCGCCGTACGGCATCGCCGGAAAGCCGGATGATGGGCACGCAAAAGACGGCTATCGGGACACCCTGATTTGGCTCACCGTGCTTGATGTCGCCGAGAAGCATCCCGAGTGTGACGTGTGGTTTGTCAGCAACAACTACTCGGACTTCGGCGCGAAGCCAGACATTAAGGACTCCCGGGATACAGCGGAGTATCCGTTGGACTGGCACTCCGAATTGGCGCCTGAGCTGGACGAGATGGGCCTGGCGGGTCGGGTGCTCTACGCACGCAGCTTGAGTCGACTGGAGCAGCACCTTCTCTCGACGTTTTCACCGCTCTCGACCGCGGACCGTGATGCGTTGTGGGGCACTGTCGATCAGAACGAACTTGATCACCACATGACGCTGGCTCTCTTCTCCACGCCAGTCGACCCCCGCTCTGCCGCACTTCCCCTGGACACGACGACCGCGATGGTGACGGCATCCATACGCGCAAGTGACGCTGTGCGTCTCTCCGAGGCCGCGAAACGAGCAGCCGGCGCTTGGACAGCCCGGTTCACCTGCGAGGTCAAGGCCACCATCGAGGTCACCAGAAGATCGGGTGATGTTGCGGTGGAGAGAAAACCGCTCCTCCTGTCTGGTCGTATTGATCTCACCGCCGACAGCCACGTGTCTGCCTTGACGGTTGAATCCATCCAGACGAAGGCCGACGATCCGCAGCTCCGCGCCTGGGAACGCGCTGACGCATCCGCCCAAGTGATTGACCAGCTGAACAACCTCATCGTTGGTCAAAACTCCCGTGAGCATCTGAACAGTGCCGTCCTCGGGACGAACTGGAGTGAGCAGCTGAACAGTGCGGTCCTCGGGACGAACTGGAGTGAGCAGCTGAACAGTGCGGTCCTCGGGACGAACTGGAGTGAGCAGCTGAACAGTGCGGTCCTCGGGACGAACTGGAGTGAGCAGCTGAACAGTGCGGTCCTCGGGACGAATCTGCCTGACCAACTCGACGACTCAGCTCTCCCCACAAAAGGTGATGTTGTGGCGGAAGAAGATCCAGATCCGAGCACCGAACAGACTGAACCTGACAAGTGACCGCAACGCCAAGTGGAAGTGCAGCCGTAACCGTTTCGATCTGCCCGGCGAGCAGACCATCTATTGCGCCAGTAGCGCCGAGGGCGCGTACGGCGAGTTGCTGGGCGCGTTAAAGGTCGGCGGCCCCTACCAGGCGCAGGAGTATCTCGATAATCCGGGCGCCGATGATCTCTACGCTCTGATCGCACGCGACTGGAACGATCTGGGGGTTCGGCCACCCGGCGTGGTCGACATCCACTGGTTGTACGCCCACCGCCTGTACACGGTGGCACTGCCGGCATCGGGATGGTTCGTGGAGATCGAACACGCACGCACCATCACCTACCTGGCCTCGCATATCCCGCTGTCACTGTGGGAGCGAGGGATCGACGAGATCACCGTGGCGCAGACGCGAAGCGGGGACCGTCATCTGACGACTGAACTGGCCGCCACGCTGGCAGCCGCCCCCCTCGCCGGCGGCCTGCGAGCGCTGGGCATCCACTACTTCTCCAAGCACGGCACGCACTGGTCCTGCTGGGCGGTGTGGCTGCGCGACGACGTCGCCGGGGCTCTGGACGCAGGCCCGGGCCAACCGGTCGCGCCGCCGGCCGACAATGCCGCATTGGCAGCCGTGCTGGACATCTACAACCTCACCGCCCGATAGCCTCAGCCCCCACTCGCCGCGCGCCCCCGGCCGGCGCCCAGCGGCCCCATCTGGCTCGTCGCCGAAGGTGTCCGCACCGACGGACACCCATTCCCCACGGTCGCCGCGACACGCCTCGCCTGGACTACCCGCCAAACGCGTGCTGCGGTAACGTCGGTAACTGGAAACGTTACCGGTTACCAATCACCCGTTACCGTCTGACTGAATCGGAGGGACTGTCATGTCGACGTCGGAGAAGATTGCTCGCGCCTATGGGGTGCTCCTCGCGCGGGGCGAGAAGGTCACCGTGCGGGCCGTGCAGCGCGAAGCGGGGGTGCGGATCGGCGAGGTGGCCGCGTGGATGCGCGAGCATGCCGGCGGGGCGGCCGGGGATGTGCCGGCGGCGCCGGATTTGTCGGAGGCGATGTCGGCGATGGTGGCTTCGGTGTGGGCTGTGGCGTGGAAGCGGGCCGCGGAGCAGGCGGACGAGGCCACGGCGGTGGCGCTCGATGCTGCTCGCGCGGGTGAGGCCCACGCCCTGGAGGCGGCCGAGCAGGCTGCCGCAGAGCGTGACGAGGCGGTCGCATCCCGCGACCGAGCACTCGGCGAGCTCGAGGGAATGCGCGACGAGCTCGAGCAGCTGCGCGGCCAGCTCGAGGAAACGCGCCAGGACGCCGCCGTCGCACGCACCAAGGCCGAGGAGTCCGACCGGGCACGGGTCCGGGCGGAGGCAACCTCAGACACACTGCGGGAGGTCCTGGACTCGCTGCGCGAGGCCGCCCGCACGCCGGACCAGCCGGGCGAGTCCTAGCGGAGCTCGCCAGGGCACGTGGGGCACTGACTGTCGGGGGGAGAAGTCACACTGACAGTAGGTCGACCGAAAACAGGTCGGCCCGAGCCGCGCCCACGAATGGGTGCTCTGCTGCGAGCAGACGGGCGGCAAGGGGGAGTCCTGATGTGGGATCTGACCACGGCGCTGCAGGCTACCGCGGTGGTCGCTGGCGGCGCCTTGGCCGTGCCTCCGCCTCGCGCGTGGGGCCGGTGGGTTCTGCGCATTGATTGGGCTGCTCGGTGTGCTGCAAGGCCGTACGTGGGCGCCGACGGTCGCGGCGCTGGGGCTGTTGGCGTGGTTCGTGGGTCATTGGTCGTTCGCGGTGCGCAACGACGTGCACTACCGGTCGAGGCTGGCCCTGGTGGTGATCGACAAGACCCCGCTGCGGTGGACGATCCCGCGGTACTGGCAGCTGCGCCGCCAACGTCGACAAACAGTGGCCTGCTGACACATCCTGACCGGTCCGCCAACGACAGATGGCCCCGCCACCCGGCGAGGCCATCTCTCGGGGACGACTGTACTCCCAAGCTCTAGAACAGCGGCGGCGTGTTGGGGGGCGCGGCGTTGCCACAGGCGCGGGAGTACGCGCGCGCGTCCCAGCCGGAGGCGAGTGCGTCTCGCACGGCTAGGGACCGGGCGTGGCGGTTGGTGTGTTGGTCGGGGTTGCGGATGGCTCCGGTGCGACCACACGCGACGGCGTAGCGCAGGTTTGCTGACTGGGTGGAGGCGACGACATGCCCCGGGTCGACACGCACGCACAGGGGTTCGTTGCAGCGGTGTTCGGCCACCACGCCATCGGCCAGTTGGCCGGCGAGCAGGAGCGCGAATCGGTGCCCGGACTCGGTGCGGCTAACCCCGCCTGATCTCCACGTCAGGCGCGTGTACCCGTCGACACCGCTGATCGCTGAGATGAGAAACCAGCACCGGTCCCCGGGTGCTTTGACCACGCGGGACCAGAACGCGTCGATTGCCGCCTGAGTGGGCGGCAGGGTCGCGCTATAGGGACGCGACCGCCGCGCCGCGCCAGCCGGGACGGGAGCCGGCGCGATCAATTCCAGGCCCGGCAGGGGGACCTCGACGCCCGCGCGGCTGTCGTGCAGGTCAGTGTGACTGGTCACCGTTGTGGTCCGATGTCGTGTCCGACGCCTGCTCGTCAGTGGTCTCCGGCGTGGAGTCCCCGGTGGCGGTGCGGTCCTTCGCGGCGCGGATCGCGGCGCCGACCTCGCGGGCGGACAGTCCGGTCATCTCGGCCAGATCGGACTGGGCGACACCGAGGTCCTTGAGCTCGATCAGTGCCTCCCCCAGGGCGGCCTCGGCGTCGGCGCGGGCGTCGATCGCGGAGAACACCGCCACAAGCTTGGACTCGCGCTTGCGTGCCCGCTCGAGCTCGTCAGCCATCGCCTGGCGGGCACGGGCCCGCGCGGTCTGGAAACGCGAATCAGTCTTCGTAGCAACCATGGCCCAAACCCTAGAGCACCCCTACGACACCCACGAGCACCAACCACTCCCCCGCCCGACCACCGTTTCGTTCCTTCTGGCCGCAAAAAAGCAGCCACCGCCGCGGCCAGACCCAACACTCGCTACCACTCGACCAAACAGCTACACACAGTATGCACTCCAAGTGGTGGGGGGAAATGCCTGGTCAGAGCCCCGCCGACGGCGGGGCCGCCCACGTCCGTGGACGCGGGCATTTCTGGCCCATAGGCTGGGGGCCATGATGAGCCTCAGGGCGGTGCACGCCGGGACTGGATACCAGTACCTGCTGCGCTCTGTCGCCACCCATGACGGCCCCCGAGAGTCGGGGCAATCCCTATCGGACTACTACGCCGCCAAGGGCACCCCACCGGGCAGATGGATCGGCTCCGGGCTCGACGGTCTTGCCTCCCCTACGGTGCAGAGCCGGGCAGAGGTGACCGAGTCGCAGATGGCCGCGCTGTACGGCGAAGGTCTGCACCCGGACACCGACGAGATGCTCGCAGCCGGTACCGCACTGGCCGGATGCAAACTCGGTCGAGCGTTGCCCACCTACACCGGAGACAAGCCGGTCCTGGTGGCACTCGCCGCCGCCGAGAAGCAGTTCCGCCAGGAAAACAATCGTCTGCCCACTACCAGTGACCGGGCGGTTATGGCCGAGCAGATCGGGCGACCGTTCTACCTGGAGCAGGGCGGCTACGACCACGCCTCCGGCGCCGATGTCATCGCGTGGGTGAACCGCGAACGCGACAGCGTGCAGCAGGCAGTGTCCGGGTTCGATTTCACGTTCTCCCCGGTGAAAAGTGTCAGCGTCCTGTGGGCGCTAGCCGACGAGCAGACGGCCATGAGGATCGCCGCGATTCATCACGAAGCCGTGGCCGAAGCGCTGGCCTGGGCCGAAGTCAATGCGATCTACACCCGCCGGGGTGCGGGCGGGATCGAGCAGGTGAAGACCAAGGGGATTCTCGCTAGCGAGTTCACCCACTTCGACACCCGAGGTGGGGACCCGGACCTGCACTCGCACGTGCTGCTCGCCAACAAAGTCCAGGCCCCCGACGGGACGTGGAAGTCCCTCGATGGGCAGGCGATCTTCCAGATGCACCAGGCAATCTCCGCACGGTATGACACCGCACTGCACGACCGCCTCGCCCGCGAGATGGGTGTGGAGTTCGACGCCCACCACCCGACCCCGGACAAGGCCCCGGTGTGGGAGATCAAGGGTATCGACCGGTCGCTGATCGAGCGGTTCTCCTCCCGTCGTGCATTGGCCCGGCCGGTGTACGAGCAGCTGGTCGCGCAGTACTTCGAAGACCACGGGCGCCAGCCCTCCCAGCGGGCCGGCTACGCCCTGTGGCAGAAAGCCATCCTGGACACCCGCGACGCGAAGAAGCCCGCCCAGTCGTTGGCCGAGCACCGCGCCGCATGGCGGGCAACTGCCGTCGAGGCCGTCGGCGCCGAGAAGGTCGAGGGGCTCCTGACCGAGGTGCGCGCGCACGCCCACGAGAGCCAAGCGCGGCCGGTGTTCGACGCCGACACCCATGCCCGCGAGGTGGCCGCCCAGGCGATCGGCGCGGTGACAACCAAGCGGGCGCAGTTCCGTCGCTCGCACGTCGATACCGCGGTGTCGACGGTGCTCAAAGGGTTCCGGTTCGCCTCCGATTCAGACCGTGCTGCGGCGCACGATCAGGTCATGGAGCGTGCCATGAGCGAGCAGGTCATCTGCCTTACGCCGGGGGAAGTTCTTCCCCTGCCGGAGGCGCTGACAACCGCCTCAGGGGCCGCCATCGACGCCCGCGCCAACGCGGAGAAGTTCACCACCCGCGCCGTCCTGGACGCCGAGCAAACCACCCTCGATGCGGCCACCACCCCGGTCGCGGTGTTCGCCGGCCAACAGGTCATCGACGACGCTCTGGCCCGTCACGAGCAGGACAACGGGTGGGCACTCAACGAGGGGCAAGCAGCCCTGGCGCGGCACATGGTCAACGCCGGCACTCTGGTCGCCGCTGGGGTCGGACCGGCCGGCACCGGCAAGTCCACCGCAATGGCCGTGGTCGCCTCCGCGTGGCGCGAGACCGGCCGCACCGTGATCGGTCTGGCACCCTCTGCCGCCGCCGCGAGCGTGCTGGCCGAGGAGATCGGCGTGGACTGTCACACCATCGACTCGCTGACCTTCACATGGCGCGGATTGCACCCCAGCCAACCGGGCAAAACCCTGTCCGCGCTACCGACCAAGATCCGCCCCGGCGACATGCTCCTGGTCGACGAAGCGGGAATGTCCTCAACCGAAAACCTGGCGGCGCTGACCGAGATCGCCCAGCAGTCCGGGGCCGTGGTGCGGCTGATCGGCGACCATAAACAACTCGCCGCCGTGGAGACCGGCGGGCTGTTCGGTGAGGTCGCCCGCACCCCGGGAACGGTCCAACTCGACCAGGTCATGCGCACCGGCAAAGACACCGACCAGGCCGCCGCCACCCTCGCCCTGCGCGACGGCGACACCGACGCCCTCGACCTGTACTCCGGGCGTGGATGGGTGCGCGGTGGGCACCGGGAGCAGATGCTCACCGACGCCGTCGAGGCCTACCTCGCCGACACCGCAGAGGGCCGCAAGAGCCTGATCATCGCCTCCCGCAACGCCGACGTCGACACCATGAACGAGATCATCCGCGCGGACCGGATCGCCGCCGGAGTGGTGGACACCAGCCGCGAGATCAGTGTCGCTCGCGGCGATGCGGTCGGGGTCGGTGATGTGGTCATCGCCCGCAAGAACCAGCTGCTCTTCACCGAAGACCGGCGCGCCCTGGGTCGGGTCATCAACGGCCAGATGTTCACCGTCACCGGCCTCACCGACGGCGGCGATCTGACGGTGGTCGACCGCAACACCGGCGATGCGCAGCTCATCCCCGCCGACTACGCCCGCCGCAACGTCCACCTCGGCTACGCCTCCACGATCCACCGCGCCCAAGGCTCCACCGTCGACACCACCCACGCCGTGGTCGATGCCTCCGTGGACCGGGCTGGGCTGTACGTGGCCATGACCCGAGGCCGCCACGAGAACCGCGCCTACGCCGTGTGCGAGACCGTCGTGGATCCGTTCGCCGAGGACGCCCACATGCACTCCGCAGGCGACCGAGACGCCCCCGAAGCGTTGGAGGTGCTGGCCACCGTGTTGGGCCGCGACACCCGGCACCAGACCGCGACAGAAACTCTGCGGACGGAGCTGGAGGCGGCCACCGACCCCGCACGCCTGGAGAGCCTGTACCGGCATGGGGTGGACCTCGCGGCAGCGGCGTTCACCGCCGCGACCCTGCCCGACTATCTCGATGCTCTGCCCCGCGCCCACGCCGTCGAGGCCGGCAGCGGGCAGTACTCCGTCCTGGAATCGGCGTGGACCGCCGCGGCTAAGGCCGGCCACGATCCCCGCGACCACTGGATAGAGATCACCGACAAGCTCGACAGCGCCACCGCCCCCGGTGCACTCATCGCCTCCCGGCTCCGTCACGTGACCGGAGCACCCGACGATCTACCGTCCCTGCCCCCGCTTGCTCCGGCGACCGACACCGAACTGCATGTGTGGCTGCTCAACACCCACCAGCAACTCACCAGGTCGCAGGACGAACCCACCACGGACGATGAGCCCGCCCCGAGCGGCGAGCTGGACCTGACCCAGTTCGTCACGGCGAGCCCGAGTGCTGCCCCGGACGGCGAGGTGGACCTAGCCCAGCTCGTCACGCCGAGTATGACGATCACTCAGGAGGATTTGGCCGCCTCGTACCGGGCCGGCCGGGACGCCGAAAGGGCCGCTGCCCGCGATGCGGGCAACGGCCCTGACGAACGAGGAGGCTCGCCCTCGTCCCGACCGGAGACCTCACCCGACCTCGGGTGAGGTATCCACCTCCACCGCAATAGACGGGGAGACGGACTCGGCGGAAGCACTCTCACTGCTCTGCGCGACAAGCGTGGCGGGCGAGATGTCGTGTACGCCCGTGTCGGGAAGTCCCTTGACTGCCGCGGTGCTCGCGCCAGCTGCGGCCAACTCCTCGGCCACCTGCGAGGGTGAGAGTCCCACGCGACGCTCGCCTCTGAGCTCTGCGCTGTCGGCAGGGCTCAGACCGGGTTCATTCCCTACCGCCGCGTCGATCACGGTGGCCAGCTGGTGCTCGCTCATCGTGGCGGTGGTGGCCGCAACAATCGCCAGGGTGGCGAAGTCGGGAGCGGGACCATCGTGACGGCGGGTCTGGGCCCAGGCGTCCTCACGTTCGCGTTCTGCGCGTGCCCGATCGTCGTGGGCCTGGGCGCGAGCTGCCTCGGCGGCATCGGTCATCCGGCGGCGCTCCAGCTCGGCGGCCACCGTCTCACGGCGACTCTGTCCGACGCTGTCGCTGACGCCTGCGTCGCAGTGCGCGGCCTCGACGACCAGGCGCCCCGCTGAGCATTGGCGCAGACCGTGCTCCCCCAACGCGCGAGTGCGTGTGGGTGGCGGGGTGTGTGCGGCGGTGGTGCGAGCGTGTCGGATCAGCTTGGCCATCAGGGCATCACTGGGGTGTGAGCTCACGGCAGTTCTCCTTCGGCGTCGGTGGAGTGTTCGATCGCAGCGGTTTTGAGGATCTTGCTCGGCTGGTGCTTGACTTGGCAGGCGAACATCGGGGACCGCTCCCCGATCAGGCGGTCCATGTGGTGATCGCCCACTTCTCGCAGAAACTTCTCGTCGCAGCTGCCCGGATCGGTGCGGGCGAGAACCTCGTAGCGCTGCCACATGGCGCGGATACGCACGCGTACCGAGCGGTGTTCGAACCACTGGGCGCACCACCCCATTTCCTGGCTGGCACCGCCGGTCTCGTATGCCGGGGTCAGGTATTTGTCGAAGAACTCGAACTCATCGGCATAGGCCAGCTTGGGGGGTATCCCCATCTCGTTTTCCGCGAAGCGGCGCACTTCGTGCTCGATCTTCGCGGTGAGCAGGTCTTGCATCCCTTTAGTGGCCAGCGCCCTTTTTGCCGCAGCCGGCACTGCGTGCTCGGCCACCGATGCCAACGCCGGACTGAACGCCTTGAGGATGATCTCGTCCAGGGCTTTACTCATGGCTGCTTTTCTCCTTTTCGGGCGTGGGGAGGTTCTGGTCGTCCCAGCGGATCATCCGCGCCAGGATCGGGCGCCGTCCGGTGGCCAGGACGATCATGCGGCCGCGCGGGAGTGCCGCCAGTTCGGCGACGTTGATGATCTGCTTCTCCACCGTCTGCGTCGACACCGATCGGCCCCCCTGTCCAGCGGAGCGCGAGGTCGAGCGTTGCTGCTCGGTGTGCGTGCCGATGAGGTTGGCCAGCTCTCCGAGGAAGCGGTCGTCCTTCTGCCCCGGCCCGACAACCACGATGGACGCGGCGGACCACAGCTTCTTCATGCCCTGATCGCCCCACAGCTCCACGCCTTGGGCGTAGGACTGGAGGACCGTGTCGCAGATGATGCCGCGAGAACCGAACGTCGAGTAGTAGTCCGGCAGGCGCGGCCAGCGCACGATGTTGGCGATTTCGTCCAGGGCGGCGGTGACAGGGACTGGCAGGCGGGAGCGCTCGCACTGGTCCGCGCGATCGACCAGTGCCTTGAACACTGCGACAGTCAGGATCGAGGTCAACGGGCGGGCTACCGGGTTCTCCTCGTCGGAGACCAGATAGAGAGTGTCACCGGCCGAGGCGGCGAAGGCGTCCGGGTCGAAGCGTTCCGCACCGGCCTGACGGGTGAGCCACCGTACGATCTGCCGGCGACCCAAACACGAAATCATGTTCTTGGCGGCCGAGAACACGTTGGAGCGGGTACGTGGTTCGGCGGCGTACTTGCTGGCCAGGTCGGCGGCTTGCGGTACCCATTCGCTGGCCGCGAGAATCTGGCGTGGCGTGGGGTCCTCCATGTCCGACACCCACGCGTACACATCGGTGATGGGGCGCTGCTTGATCGCGGCGGCCAGAAACAGAGCGGCGAGCAGGTCGACAGCCTGGGAGTAGAAATAGGCGTTGGGGTCGCTACCGGCCTGCCCCTTGGAGGTGGCGGCATTGAAGATCTCGGCCAGCTCTTCGGCGTTGCCGTCCCACCACTGGTCGCGGCGCACGAAGTCCAGCGGGTCGAAATACCACCGTGAGGTGTCCAGGCCGACGGCTTTGTCCTGGGGGTCCAGGACCCACACCCGCCCCTTTTCCGAGCGCACGCCGATCGTGGCGTCGATGACGTCCCGCTTGCACGAGGTCGAGATGCAGATACCGGGTGCCCGCAGGATCATCGGGATGATCCGGCTGGTGGTCTTGCCCTGGCGCGGTCCCCACAGGTCCAGGTGCAGGTCCTCCCATCCGCCCCACAGGTCGGTGCCGGTGGCAACTTCCTTGCCGATGTAGATCCCCGGTACGTCGACGGATTCGCCCCGGTCCCGGCTGGCTTTGATCGCGGCCTTTCGAGACAGCGACTGCACGTCCGCGCGGCCGGCGAGGTTCTTGGTCACCTGGTCCACGCGGGTGCGCCCGGCGTGGCGGCGACCGAGCAGACTGGCGGCGATCATCACCACCGAGACCACCACCAGCCCGAAGAGCGCGGCCACGATCGTGGCGCCCGTGGACCACTGGACCTGCCCCTGGACCAGGTCGATCACCGCGACCACCGGGTTCCCGGGAACGTCCTGGCCGGTGTCGGTGATCTTCTCCCCAAGCACCACCGAGCCCCACACCCCGAGCACCGCGACCGCAGCGATCCCCATCGTCGCCAACACGATCGCCGGTCCGGGCTCGCGAGTGTTGGTGTTCCTTGCTACGTCCTTGCCAGCCATCATGGGCCTTCCTGTCCTGGTGTGGATCTACTTGGTGCCGACGGATTGGTACTGGTAGCTCGCGACCTTCCACTGCTGGCCCACGAGCTCGAGCTCGACGGCCACGGTGATCTGCTCCAGCGGTGTCGTCGCCCCGTCCGGGTGCAGCACTTTCTGGCGTACCTCGACCACGCGGGTGGCCTCGGTGGCGCCTGAGGGAACCTCGGCCTGATCGCCTGCAGGCGCGGTGGCACCGATGACCCGATCACCCGACCGCGCCCAAGCGGCCCACTGGCGTGGCGTGGGGTCCGGGTCAGGCCGGGTGGCCGCGGCGTCGGCCATCTGGCCGGTCAGCCGGTCAGAGACCGCGTGCAACGCATCCCATGGCGACTGCTGCTGTGCCGGAGTCCAGGTATGCACCCCCGCCATGACCGCCACCGCGACTTCGTCGGCGGTGGTGATCGGGTCGAAGTGGGCGTGGGCATCAGTGCCCGGCTCGTCGCTGCGCCCCAGGGCCACGGCAACAGCCACGGCCACGACAATGGCCGCAACGACCAGCGCGGTGACCAGGGCGATTCTCGATCGCATCATCGGTGCTCCCTCTTCTTGGTGGCCGCGTTCACGCGGCAGCGAACCGTTCGGCCTCGGCCGGCACGATCTGGACGTACTTCTGGGTCTCGGCGTACGGCGGAACGCCCCCGTACTGCTGCACGGCGCCGGGGCCGGCGTTGTAGCCGGCCAGCATCAGCGCCTGAGGATCGCCGGACAGGGTGCCGTCGGCGATCCCAGCGCGTTGGCCCTCGGCGATCTCGCACAGGTAGCGGGCCGCGAACATCGTTGCGTCTGCGGGGTCTGAGGGAGAGCCGGAACCTGGTGGACCGGCAACCTGGCCGTTCCCGTCGACCTTGGCCCCTCGGGACGCCCACGTTGCGGGCATCGCCTGCGCATATCCCTGCGCACCCACCGGAGACACAGCCTTTGCCTGGAACCCGGCCGACTCGTGGTAGAGCAGCCCGGCCAACAGCGGGGAATCGACTTCGCGGCAGACCTTGCCGCCCAGGGCTATCCACTGGCGCAGCTCCTCCGGAATCTCGCCGGTGTTCAGGCTCCGGTCATCGAAATCCGGGGCGCAGTCGGCAGCGGCGGTCCCGCCCGCGGACTCTGATGAGTCGTTGTCCCCGCCCGTGGGGGCCGATCCGTACTTTTGGCCCGCCGTGGGCATCCCACCGCCGTCGGTGGTCACGTGCACGTGGTCGAAGTGGTTCTCAGTCGGAGTGCCCCGGTCCTCCATCTCGTTGGGCTGACCCTGCGCCGGGATATACATCTGCCGCCAGATCAGATAGTCGATGTTGAACTCGTCCTTGTGCGCCATTAGGTAGTTCTTGATCCGGTTGCCCAGCTCACGGCCCTCGGTGGACTCGTAATCCGGGATCATGATGTCCACCGCTCGGCCCGACGGGTGGTCTGGATAGGCATCGACCGGCCGCCATCCGCCGATGGACTGCACCTCGGGGAAGCGCTGCGCTACGGCACGGGCCACCCGGATCGAGTCGACCTGCAAGTTCTCCTTGGAGGCGATCTTGTCCGAATCGGGCATCTCCCCGGCCGAGGGCGGAGGTGGCTGACGGGAGGTCGTTGGCTCTTCGGCGGGCGGCTCACTGCCTCCCGAGCCCGGGTTCGCGGCCCGGTCGAGCCACGGCTGCGGATCGGTCTCGCTCCCACCGGTCAGGCGCCCGCCCTGCCACACCTCGAAGTGCAGGTGGGCGCCGGTGGACTGGCCGTTGTTGCCGACCTCGCCGATGTGCTGACCGGCGGTGACGGTGTCGCCGACCTTGACGGCCACACCGTCGTCCCACATATGCCCGTACACCGTGGAGTAGGGCGCACCGTCGATGGTGTGGTCGATGACGATCCAGTTGCCAAACCCGGAGGCCGGTCCGGCAGCGGTGACGACGCCGCCGGCCATCGCGTACATCGGGGTGCCGTCGGCGGCGGCGAGGTCGATGCCCCGGTGTCCGGGACGGTCGGCGCTCTTGTAGGTCGAGGACACGGTGTAATCGCCCTCGGCGAGCGGCAAGCTCAGCTCACCGGCCGGTACTCCACCGCCGCCGGCAACCCCGCCGTCGGGGCGGCAGGGGTCCTCACCGGACGGGGACAAGATCACCACGACCATCAACGTGAACAGAATGAAGCCGATGATCACGCCCACGGCGAGTTTGCCCGCACGCATCGGTTACTCACTTACCTAACTGCGCACGCAGGGAGTCGACCTCGGCTTGCAGCGCCCGCAAGGTGCCCGAGTTGTGGGCTTGCCACACACCGGCAGCCACCGACCAGCGGCGCACCGAGTCTCGGCTGATCTCGAACTCCCGGGCGACGGCTTCGGCCGCAGCCGAGGTCGAGGGGAACCGGGGTTCGAGCTCAACGAACCGGGCGACGACCTGGTCGCGAAAGTCGCTGTCATACGGGGAGGTGTTCATGCGATTGCCGCCTCAGGTCTGCGGTGGCCGTCGAGATACTCCCGCAGGCGCACGTTCGTGTCGTGGATGTTGGTGCGCTTCTCGGTGTCGGTGAGCTCCACCTGGATAGGGATGCCAGCCGAGCCGTCCTTCGAGGGCTTGAGCATGAACTTGCCCCGGCCTAGCGGCGCTTTCTGGTGCTGCCGGGTGGCGGTGCGCTCGATCGGGGCGCCCTTGGACCAGGCGGTGATCATCGACGCCTCAGCGGCGGAGAACTGAAGAACTCCCGCCAGCCGGTCCAGCTCCCCGGCAGGTAGCCCGCCGCAGATGACCATCCCGGCCCGCTCGATGAACCCCATCGCCGTCTTCACATCGACTTCGTTCGGCAGCGCCTCCAGGTCGCGCCCAGTGTGGGTAATCATCAACAAGCCGGTGCCATCTTGGCGATTGAGTCTCGTCAGTTCGTTCACTCGCTGGACCATGCCCGCCCCGGCGCTCAGGGTTGCCCACATCTCGTCGAGGATCGCCAGGAAGTAGCGCTGCGGCGCGAGGTCATGATCGGCCAGCACGTGCGCGGCTTCCATCGCCCCGTAGGCATCGGACCAGCACGAGAGCAACACTCCGGCTTTGAGTTTCTGGTCCCCGCGGGCGATCGCTGAGACGTCGATGCAGATCGCTGGGGCATTGAGGTCGATCTTGGTGGTGGTGTGCTCGGCGAACACCTGCCCCATCACCCCGTCGGTCAGCGACTCCAACGTCTGCACGAGCGCACGCACGGTGTGCCGGTACTCGTCCGCGCCGCCAGCGAACAAGGCCCGAGTCAGATCGGTGTTGCCCTCGCGGATGAAGTTCACGAGGTCGCGCAGCAGCGGCGGGGAGGCGAACGAGAACAATCCGTCCTCACGCATCCGGCGCAGCGAAGTCGAGATGACCAGCCCCTCGAAATCGGCCAGCGGGGTGCCGCGGATCAGCTCAGCCAGCGCCACCACCATCGTCACCTGCCTCGAGTGCACCGACTCCTTGGTCTCGGTGATCGCCTCTCGCAACTTCTCATCGTCCTGCCCCCGAGCGTGAAGTTGGGCCAAGCGGGCCTCCATGATCGGGATCGCCTCCCCGAGGGCACCGGCCGCCAGCGGGTTGAGGTGGCCGTGGCCGTGGCCGAGCCGGATCACCTGCCCGCGTTTTCCTGCCGGGGTGACCATCGCCTCGGTCACCGCGACGTACTCGCCCTTGAGGTCGCCGGCCACGATCGGCACATGCCCTTGGGCAATCGCGCCGATGAACTGCTTCCGGATCAACGTGGATTTGCCCAGCCCCGGCAACGCAAGCACGAACGCGGACGGATTGCCGATGATCCCGGCCTTGAACCACGACAGGACGTCACCGGAGACGTCCTGGCCGGTCAGGACGTGCACGCCCAGCGGCACCCCCACCGCCGGGGCAATCGCGCCCACCACCCACGGGTTGAACCCACATCCGAAGTTGGTGGAGGTCTGCGAGGCCGCGGGCGCCGACATCACCGACATACGCCCCGAGAACAGGCCCGAAAACCCGCGCCCATCCACCGAGCCGTAGCGGGTGGCAAACCGGGGCTTTCCGTAGCGCACCTGGGAGGCCTTGCGGGCCGTGCGGGCCTGCTCTGCCCGCTCGGGATGCTCGGCGCACCAGCGCTTGTAGGCCCGCCCGGTGGTGGTGAACACCCACGGTTGCTCGGTGTCCCCGGCGGTGATGCGGGCGTGCAGCTCCTCGAGCTGCACCGGTCCCAGTGACCGCGTTGCGCGCGCCATCATTCGGCCTTCGCGAACTGCGAGATGGTCGACTTCTGGTCAAGCAAGACCCCCAGGCCCAAGCTCGCAGCGAACGCCGCATCTTGCTGCCCGTTGGACGCGTGCAGGCGCAGCTGCGACCGGTTGCCGAGCTGGCCCACGATCGCCGCGCCCTGGTCCAGCAGCTCCGGGTCCCGCAAGGTCAGGGTGGTTAGCAGCGAATATTCGCCCAGCTGGCCACCACGCGCCAGCGCCTGCCGTGCCGCCTCGGTCCGCTCCAGGCGCAGACCGGCTGAGGCTTTGCCGACCGTGCGGGTCTTGTTCGCCCCGTTGACCGCGTCGGTGTGCTCCTTCTCGACCTGACGAACCCCGTCCCCTGCCGGAATGGGCCGGTACACCAGCGTGACGCGCTTGCGCGGAATATCGCCCTTCGGTTCGATGAGAGGCCGCAGGACGTGGTCCGGGAACGCCGCCGCCGGTGGCGCGGCCATCTCGAACGTCCGCGAGACCCAGTCTTCGTGGCGGTAGGAATCCCACCGCGCCACTGCCACCGCCGGACCAGCGTCATCCCAGTCCACGCCCAAGGGCTCCCCTGCCAAGCGGGCGTGAGTGATCGCCTCCTCCAGGTCGGGCCGGTAGCAGCGCATCACCAGACCGATCGCATCGTCTGGGCTCATCGGCGTTGCCGACACCCCGGCGTACTCCAGGCGCTGGTACAGCCCCGGGAGACGGAACCCCAGATCGGTGGCCATCGCCTCCGGGTCCTTGCGCTGCATCGCCGTGGCAGCCTTAAAGGTGACCGCGATCCACGAGCGGGTCACGAGCTTGCCCTTAGCGAACTGCACCGCGGACTCGGCCTGAATCTGTCGGGCGATCTCCGGTGTGGACTCCACCACCGAGTCCCGCACCGCCGCGATGAGGTCCTGGCCCGTCGTCGGGTAGGACTCCACCGTCATCGTCGCCGCGACGACGTCGTCGTTGAGGGACAGCTCGGCCAGCCACGCCCCCCACTCCGCCGTCATGGAGTTGCGATCGCCCACTGTGAGCGGTTCCTGACCCCGCGAAGACGCGTGCATCAGCACCGTGTACTGGTTCAGTGCCCGATCGCGGATCAACGCGAAATCGTTGCCAGCCACGTCCCGGCCAACATGCAGCTCGGTCTTAGCCAGAGCTCCCGGCAGCCGGTACCGCCCACCGGGAACCCGCGAATTCGGCCCGGAGCGATAAATCGTTGCCCCTGCCGCTTGTGCCCGCCAAAACTGCAACCTCATCTGCGCCACCTCATAGAGAGTCCGATTACCAATCCGCATCACTGCGGGAACTAAGTACGCCGTCGCGAGCAGACCGATCGTCGCGCCCGCCGCCAATCCGCCTTGCATCAGCACGAGCATCGCCACGATGAAGGCGATACCGGCGATGATCGTGGCGCGCATGGGCAGCCCGAACATGCCCGTGCGCTGCGATTTATCGCCCAGGGTGTAGAGCCGAAGCTCGGTGTCATCACCTGCCATAGACATCAGCCAGGCCTCCTAGCGGTAGTGGTCGGGAGTGGGATGGGCAGCCAGAGCGCCAGAGAGCATCTGCTCGGTCGACTGGGTAACGCGGGCCGCGCCCTGCGCCGCCCTGCCCATGCCCCCGGCGCCGGAGGCCGCCAGACCCGCCACCGCGCCCGCACCGCGAGCCGCGCCAGCCATCGCTCCAGCAACCCCACCACTCGCACCGGTCGATCCCCCGCCGCCACCGGCAGGAGCACCCGCCGGACTCGCCCCGCCGCCGGCAGGTGCCCCGGCTGGACCGCCACCACCGCCGGCAGGTGCCCCGGCTGGACCGCCACCACCGCCACTGGGTGAGGCGCCCGAAGGCCCGGACTCGGCCGCTCCCCCGGAGGAGTGCGGACCCAGATACGCCGCACCATTGGCCGCGCCACCGCTGCCGCCGCCGGCACCTTGAGCGCCACCGGAAGCGGACAAACTCTGCGCCGCGTGGCCCAATGCAGCCCCGGCCATCCCAGCGACTGCGCCGGTGGCCCCGGCCGCCGCCGCCCCGATCCCGGCTGCGCTACCGCCGGCCACCGACTGAGACACCGCCGGTGCCACCACCCGCATCAGTGCGGGCAGAACCAGGCCCGCCGAGGCCAGCAGCAGCATCGAGGACACCGCCTCCATCACCGACGGCGCCTCGTTGCCCGAGGACAGCCAGAACGCCACCAGGTACAGCAAGGTGGCGATCGGCTTGAACAGCAGCGCCGCCACCACGAACCCGACCATCGACTTGAACGCCTGCTTGCCGGTGCTCAGTGACCACGAGGCCGCCGCCAGCGGCAGCAAACCCACCACCACGATCAGCAAACCCTCCCGGATCACCAGGGCCACCATCTGGGCCAACGCCCCCAGCAGGGCGAAGACCACCAGGATCAGCACGGCGGCGGGGCCGAGTCCGGTTTCTTCGTCGATCATCGCGACCGCGTTGATCGACGCGGCAGGGTCGCCGCCGAGCCCCTCCTCGAGCCACTGGGTGGAGATTGCGTCGGTGGCCATGTGCAGCGACAAGATCACCGCTGGCAGAGCCGCACCGGCGAGGATGAAGTTGAACATCACCTGCCCGATGTCCTCGAACCCATCACCAAGCCCTCGGTTGCGGGCCACGGCCATCCGCGTCCCGGCCACGATCAGCGACACCACCAACAGCAGGGCTTGCGCCCACAGGGTCAGGTTGAACACACCCTCCACCGAGGACGCGAAGTCAGCCCCGGAGAACGGGGACTCCTTGATCCACATCGTCATGATCAGCGCCAATGCCTGCGCGTTACCCTCCAGCAGGGACTTGACGAAATCCCCGATGGGATCACCCCAGAAAGCCGAGGCCGCATTTCCGGCAGCCGTCGAGACCGCTCCCCCGGGATCAACCGAGATCGCATCACCTGCGCAGTTGGCCATGTTGGTTAGGTTCGCGACACCGTCCGCACCCAATGCACGTAGCGCTTTGTTCGCACTGCGATCAAACCCGGTTCCCGGTTCGTCTCCTGTCTTCGCGTCAGCGATGCACTGCTCGTAGGAATCGGAGTACTCGGTGCCGTTGCTGGTCACTGGGGCGTCTTGCGCGGCAGCGGTTCCGGCCCCTACCAGTAGGCCGGTGAGGACCAGGACAATCGCGACGATGATGCGCTGCGGGGTGCCGCGCCAGGGGCTCACATGTCCCATGTCGTGAACCCCTCGCGGTTTTCCGTCACGCCTCGGCTGGTGTGAGTGCCTTCTGCGAACCGCAGCTTCCACTCGTTGCTGTCACGGACCATGAGAATCGACTGGACGATCCACTTTGGTTCGGGGAAGGCTCCGGTGGCATCGCCGAACAGGTCGTAGGCGTAGTCGATGACCACCGCGCGATCGGAGCAGCTGCGCACCTTGAACGCCATTGGTGCGCCGAGGTTGTTGCGCTCGGTGTTGAACCCGTCCGCTAGTTCGGCTTCCATCGTTTCCCGGAACACGTCGTCTACGACCATATGGTTGCGAACGGTGTCTTTGCCCGGTGTGCCTCCGGACTGCATGAGCCACAGGTAGTTGGCGCCGGCCAGGACCGCACCTCGTGGGCCGTCTGCGTATCCGGTGGGTACCGATCCTTGAATCCGAGTCGGTCCGGTGTCGGTGGAGAACAGGATCGGGTACTGGTTGATGCGCTGGATCTGGAGCCCTCGGGGGCTGCGGATGTCTTCGCAGGTGCCGCCGTCGTCAGTGCTCGTCGACAGGATGTCTCCGGACTGGTTGGTAGGGATGATGACCTGCCGACCCGATAGGTCGGTCTCGACCGCGCCAGGTGCCGGCGGCGACGCTGGCTGCGCGCTTCCTGGCTGGTCTGCCTGCGCGGGGGTTGAGGAAGGTGCGGGCGCGTCCTCGCCCCTGGTCACGGCCACGACGATCACCAGGACGACGATGACGACCGCTATCAGAGCGGCGATGCTGATCCAGTTCCTCTTGGTCATTGGTCCTCATCCCATGTGGTGAAGGCATCCAGGTTGGTGATCTCGGCGGCGTCGACGTTGTCGGCCTGGGTGGGCAGGACGAGTTTCCAGTCGCCTCCCGTCCAGGCCAGCTGCACCGGGTAGGCGGTCTGGAGGACCCCGCCGTTGGCGCCGGGCGGGGTGGTGGTGGCGAGCAGCACGATCGCTCTGTCCTCTGAGTACTCGGTGACCTTGAATCCGGTGAATGTGGTGGCAGCGTCGTCTGCGACGGAGCCGGACACGCTCATCAGGGTTCGGGCTTGAGCGAACTGGTCACGGCCCGGTCCGGGCGCGGTGACGGTGCGCACGACCTCGGGCCAAGTGGCATCGGGGGCGGTCGCCAGCACGGCCTGCCCGTTCGCGGCGGCCAGTGCCGCTCCCTGCGGGGTGTGGCTGTAGCCCTGCGGCGGCGAAGTTTTGGCCGGGCCATCGGTCCGAGAGGTGGGCACTTTCAGTCCGGCCACAGTGCGCCATACCAGGTCAGCGGGCGCGGAGTTGACATCCGCAACCGGGTCGGTGGCCTGCTCATCATTTGAGCAAGCGGTGCCCGCCGTCAGCAGCATCGTCGCCGCGAGGGCGGCCAATGCGCGTCGTCGGAATGCCGTCATGGGGTGTCTCCTTCTAGATGAACGCGGAGGTGATGTGGCCCGCCGAGGCCACGACCAGGCATCCTGCAATCACCTTGATGGTGATCGCCTGGATGGACGGCCCGTAGGTGTCCACGAGCCGGTTGTCGATCGTCAGCAGGGCCCCGATTGCCAGCACTCCGGCGACCAGTACGACGGTGGCCCCCCACTTGACCCAGCCGACCGCCTGAGCGAACCGGGCGATCGCCTCTTGTGGTGGGGCAACCGGGCTGGTTGGGGGCAGGACCGCGCCAGGGGCCTGCGCCAGCACGGTCACCACGTCGAGAAACATGGGGTCAGGACACGAGCGCGTTGACGATGGGCCCGGCGAGCATGATCACCAGGCAGCCGCCGATGATGCGGGCCACGGTGCTCTGCACCTCATCGCCCCGGCCCGACGAGCGGGCCATGATGAAGTAGGCGCCCGCGGCCATGACGCCCATGATTCCCAGGGCGATGCAGCCCCACATGAAGTAGGACAGGGCGGTATCGACCTTCTCCCCGGCGCCGGGGATCTCCTGCGGGGAGAGGTTCTCCCCTACGGCGATGATCTGCTCGGCCACGGGTCCGGCGGCCTGGATTGTCTCGACAAACATCGGGTACTCCTTTGTTGGGATGGTGATTGGTGGGGTCAGGTGAGTCAGGGGTGCGTACGGCGTCGCCAGGCGTTTCCGGCGGCGTCGAACAGCTCGGTCGCGGCGCTGGCCATCGACGGCGGTACCGCTTCGGTCGCCGGGGCGGGCCGGGACAGCCGCTTGGCCGGTGGCGCGGTGTAGCCGGGTGTCCACCCGGCCAGCTCGGCGGTGGTGGCGGTGAGCAGTTCGGGCACCCAGTCGATATGCCAGCTCTGCCCTGCCGCCGCCGCCACCAGCTCGCGGCGACGAGTCAGCGACACTGCTGGTTTTCCTGGTGCCGCCGCGACGGTGACCAGGCCCAGCAGCTCGCAGCCGCCGACTTCGCCGCCCTGGTGTTGCAGGCACAGTTGGTGCGCAGCGTCCAGGCCGGCGGCGTGCATCCGTGCCACGACCACCACGAACGGTGCGGCATCGGCGGCGGGCCAGCCGCGACGACTATCGGCCGCCGGTGCCCATACCGACTCCAGGGTGGACACCCCGGCACCTCCGTGCGCCCCCAGCAGCCAGATCACCGGGGCCGGACCCGAGGGGCGCGGCACCGGGGTATCCCAGATCGGGGCGCTACGGTCCTTGCTCGGTACGGCCAGCCAGCCAGGGACCGGGCTCTGGGAGTGCTCGGGGTCGAGCTTGTGTGCGCTGGTCATGGTGGCCTCCTTGTCGTTGTCGTTGTCGGTGCGGCTCACGCGGTGACCGAGGCCAAGGCCTCGGACAGGGCGGTGCTGTCGGCGCTCTGCGCGGATGCAGCCAGCTGGGTCATCTGGTCCTCGCTCGCACCGGAGCGGACGAGCTCCATCCGGTCAGCGGAAGCCTCGATCTGGTCCACCGGGTCCAACCCGCGTGAGACGGCGACATCGCTCGCCGCAGCGACTGCCCATTGCTGAGCGATCCCGGCCGGCGACTGCCCGGAGGCGGAGAACGCGGTGCGGTCGTACATGCCGTGGGCGTTGATGGTGTCCCAGGTCTGGGTCTGGGTCGCCATCTCGACCAGGCCGGCGGTGTCGGTGACGGTGTGCTCGATCTCCCCGGCCACCCGCCGCATCCCGGATTGGACTGTGGCCGGGGAGATAATGTCGGTGGCGGCAATCGCGAGCTTGGCCACCAGAGCCGCCACCCCGGCGGCCGGGTTCGCCGCCCCTGCGAGGGCGATCTGCGCGATGTTCTCCACTGTCAGTGTCTTTTTGGCCACGGTGATCGAGGCACCCAGCGCCATCCCCGCCAGCTTGGTTCCTGCCTGAATAAGCAGTTCGGTCTGATCGGCGGGGTTGTCTGATCGAGTCGGATCGGTATAGCGAGCCATGCGCGACAACGTGGTGTTACCCGCCGTAGCGGGAGCGATCGTCAAGCCGGAGGTATCGGAATAGTCGACGTCCTCCACGATCGTTTCGGCGGCAGTGAACAGCACTGACTGCCCGGTCACCTGCGCAACATCCGCCAGAGCGCGAACCGGGTCGCCTCCGGCTACATCGCTTTGACCGGCGATATTCGCCACGACCTGGAGCAGATTTGATCCCGGCGGGGTGTCGCACGCCAGGTCGCCGGGCACGCAGAACGAGGCGACGCGGTCGGCCACAGCCCCGAAGTCCGGGGCGGAGGTGTTCGGTGCGATCCCCCGTCCCTCCGGGGCGGGGGCGGCACGACCGGCGTCGATCGAGGCCACCGCGTCCCCGCCGGTGCCCGGGATGGTGCCCGGCGTCGTGCGAGCGGGATCGTCCTGGAAGATCGGGGCGCCCTGCGCCCTGGTCGGATCACTCATCAGCGCCGCACCGGCCAGCTGCTCGGGTTCGGCCGGCCCGTCACCGGCGCCGATGTCACGAGCCAGCGCGGAGGCCACCTGAGCGCCCTGGGAGTACCCGGACAGGAAAATCTTCGTCTCCGGGCACTTGTCCAACGTCTCCGCGATCAGTGTGCGGCCGTTCTCGATGCCGGTGGTGACGCTCTCGGCGTAGCTCGACTGATCCTCAGAGGGCACGAGCCCGCCGAACGACGCTGGGTAGGGCACGTAGGTGCGGGTCATCCGCTCCTGACCGTCAGCGTTCGCGGTCTGCACCGCCGGGCGGGCGACCCTGGCCATCCACCCTGTATCGGCATCGGCGTGGGAGTTGCGTGACGACTCCGTGGTGCCGTTGATCGCCACGAGCTGCACCGCCGGGCACGCCTGACCCTCCGGCAGCGCCACCGTCGCGGTCGCGGCCTCCGAGGACAACCGGGCCGACGTGGGCACCTGCACCGTTGAGGTCAACGGCGCCCTCGAGGTCGAAGGCGCCGTGGTGCTGGTCTGCGCGGCAGCCGTACCGGCGATCGTCACTGTCAGGACGGTGCTCGTGGCACACGCCACCGCCGTTCGGGCCCACACTCGGACGCTCACTTGTTCTCCTTGATTGTCTCGATGACCACGCGGTCACCGTCACGGGTGGTCGTCACCGTCTGGTCGTGTACAAGCTCGGTGCCGTCCGGGTGGGTCTCGGTGATCTCCACCTCGGCGCTGTTCTTGTCGCCTGTGGTGATGGACACGCAGTGTGTGGTGCCCTCCGGGACCGCGTCGATGCCCTTCTGAAGCGCTTTCGCGTCTCCGACAACGCGGTCCTTGGCGACCGCCTCCAGAGCGGCGTCGGCGTCGCGCTGGACGTAGTAGCCGTACTGAAACGCCAACACCGCCCCGGCAGTGGACTTGGCATCGCCCGCACCATTACCGGTCGTGATCGACCCCGACACGGAGGACTCACACGCCTGGGCGGCCACGGACGACGATTCGGGCAGCAGCGAGGCCGGCGGATCATCCGAGCCAGACACTGCGCTCACCGCCGCTACTCCCCCGCCGATGACGACCGCGGCCACAAGCCCGAACACTCCCGCGAACAGCCACTTGGCTCTGCGCTGAGAGGGCGCCGCGGGCAACCGGGACCGCTCGTCAGTTGTTGACGCCACCCCAGCCGGGGCGACTGGGGTGGCTGTCGCGTCACTCGCGGAAGACGCATCATCCGTGGGCACATCGAACAAGGTGGTCCAGTCGTTCTCGGGCGCCGGGTCCGGGACCGGGCCCAGCTTGGGCCGCTGGTGGCCTTGATTCTCTGTGCTCACAGTCGCCCTCCCTCGAAGTGCTGTGTCAGTTGATGACGATCGGCGGGACGCCGGGGATGTTCGCGTTGTTGATCGCATCCGCCGAGCCGCTGACCGCGTTGTTCCACGCGTCGTTCAGGCCGTTCTGGACGCCCGTTGCCGCGTGCGGATTAGCGCCGATCGCCCCGGCCCCCGCTCCGAGAGCGGCGGACCCGCCCGCCGCGGAGCCGGTCCCTGCCAGCGCCGCAGCGGCTGTGCCAACGGTCGCAAGCGGTCCGGCAGCGAGGCCGGCGCCGACGATCGGTGCGGCAATCGGACCCAGTGCGGCCAGTGCGGAGAGGATCGCCCCAGACGCTGCCAAAAGTGCTGTACCCATGCTGTTTCCTCTTTCTGGTGGTGGAAGAGCGACCGCCGGATGCGGTCAGCCCAGTCGGATTCCCATAGGGGCAATCGGCGCCTGTGGGACCACGGGCGCCTTCGGAATGTGGATTTGGGGCGCCGGGGCCGGGGCCGGAGCCTGCTGGACGGGCGCCTGACGCACCGGGGCCGGAGCCTGCTGGACGGGCGCCTGACGCACCGGGGCCGGAGCCTGCTGGACGGGCGCCTGACGCACCGGGGCCGGAGCCTGCTGGACGGGCGCCTGACGCACCGGGGCCGGAGCCTGCTGGACGGGCTGCACCGCTACGGGAGCGGGAGCCTGACGCTCCGGGGCCGGGTCGGGGGCCGCCTCGGCGGCTCCCTCTTCCCGGTCGTCCTCGCGACCGTCCTTCGCCTTCTTCTCGGCTGCGGCCTTCCCATCGTCCTTCGGGGCGTCTGCCGCCACCGTCGCGGACACACCCAGTTGGCCGGCCTGTTCCTTTCGCGCAGTGCCCGCGGTGGCCACTCGCTGAGCATTCGGAGTCTCAGTGACCGAGGAGAAAACGACTTCACTCACTCCGAGCTGCGACACCGACCCATTGACGATGGGAGATGCCACAGTCTCACCGACCCCGGACTGTGAAGCCGATGCGACCGACATACCGCACACGGTCGTAGATGCGACTACGGCTGCGGTTACTCCGATCCGGCTCAACGGTGCCCACGAGGACGCACCACCGATACCGCCCCTGACGAGCGAGCGGAAATTGCTTCTGGATTGGTTCATGAGACCCCTGCCTCGGACTTGAACACGCGCAATCGAGGAAGGGGCTCGAGGACCAGTCGAGCGCCGGAAATCGACAGCACGGCGCACAGATGTGCTTGCGCTTCGTCGTGGCGGGACTGATCAACCGCCACGGGGCCGTACGTGAAGTACGGGCGCGGACGACAGCCTAGGTGACTGCTCCCATGTTCATCAACCCCTACTTCTTCGGAGTCACACTGATGTGACTTGGCTGACGAGACACTCTCCTGATCGTTCATATCGTAAGCTTATGTCGAAAGTTTATGACAGCGCAAGGGGTGGAGGTGGCTATGGGCTGGGATGATCTTCTCGATCACGAGAACGACCCAGGAGGATCGATGCCCAAGCGGCCCGGCTTCCTCAATGCGCTGGCCGTTCGTCGTGGAATGGAGCGCCGCGGCCTCGACGTCAAGCGTCTGGCAGTGCAGGTCGGCGTCTCTGCCGTCACCGTGCGCAGCTGGCTCGGCGGGCGGAGTGCGCCAAGCCCCTCCCGGCTTGCAGCCCTCGCCACCGCGCTCGATCTCGACCCGGCCCAGCTAACGGGAGTGCCTTCAACGCTCCAGACCCTCGCCGACCTGCGTATCCATTCCGCGCTCAATCAATCTCAGGCTGCCGCGCGAGTAGGCACTTCCCGAACGTCTCTATCCGACTACGAGCTCGGCGTTTCCGAACTGCCAGAGGCACTGATCCCTGCCCTGGCGGAGACGTACAAGGTGACGGCCGATGAAGTGATCGACGCTTGGCAGCGTTCCCGCGACACGCTCGGACCTGTACGGTAATGGTGTAAGTCCGCGCCGGAACCTAATTCCGGGCAACACGCCGCTACAGGACGGAAATGACACCGCTGTAACTCATAGTGCGATAACGTTATTGCATGGCTCCTCCCCGCACCACAGAGGGACGTTCACAGCTCAGCGCCCTCATCGACGAAGACCTCTTCAACGAGGTTCAGCACTTGTGGCGCTCTTCGGGCAATCCGAAGCGCTGGCAGGTGATCGAGGAGATTGTGCGCCTCGGAGTCGAGGCATACAGGGAGAAGCCCGAAGACCACCGGGGCGGACAGCAAGACCTACTCCGCGCCGGCTAACGACTAACACCGAGAGAAAGGGGGCCAGCTCCAGCCCGACGAACAACGCAGGACCGCCTTACCACCGGACCCGCGAGCACCGTTCATAGGAGCACCAGAGACAAAAAAAGGTCGCCACCCGACTGGAACCGGGTGGCGACCTCGAAGTCAAAGATCAGGCCGGCTACCAACCATTCCTGATCCGAGTGCTCCCTCACATAGGAGGGAACTGTCTTGAGGGACAGCTCCGAGAGTAGCGCATACCCAAATGCCGTGTCCAGCACCATGCTGCTCGACGCGCCGAATGCTGCCTCGACCCCCGATCTACCCACTAATCCCTACGATGTCGCTGCCGCACAAGCACGCTTTGATGCGGCACTGGCGAAGTTCTCCCAGGCCCAGGCCCAGGCCGTGGACGAGACCGCGACGGCGACCGAGACCGAGCTGGCTGCGGCCTCGGCTGCCCTTAACCGGGCGCTCGGACAGTCTGGCCACTCCTGGAGCCTGCCGACTCGGAAGCCGCCACGCGTCTGGACATCACGACAGCACTGGCTCACCAGCGTTGCCTCTTACCTTGCCTGCGGTGAAGGCCGCGAGCAGTGCAAGGCCGGACGGCTGTCCCCGAAGACGTGTCTGGCGGTAGCGCGGGCCGTCGCTCGATACGCCGACTCGTCTACTGGTCGCTCAGTGACTGCCTCGAACCGGTCGATTGGCCGTCTCGCCGCCCGCATCGTCGGACGCGATAAGCCCTACAGCCACGACGTAGTCGCCGTCGCACGTCGGGTCCTCGCCGCTGCGGGCTTTGCCGTCGAAGTTCTCCAGGGGCGCTATCTGACCGCGGCCGAGCGCACTCTTGCTCGAGCGCATCACGGAGGCCAGCAGATCCGCGCTGCATCGGTTTGGGCGTTGACCAGTCCCAGCAGGTCAACGGGTACAGACCCAAAAAATCCGTATCTACCCTCTAGGAGTTCTACTCCTAGAAAAGGTTCTTGTAGGAAGTACTCACCCACACGCGCGCGCAAGCGCACGCGGGCGCCCTTCGGGCGAATCTCACGAGAGAATCGGCCCCTTGGGGCCCAGGTCGTTGCAGCCCAGCTCGTCGCCCGTGTTCCCAGCCTGGACACCAAACACATTGGAGCCATCGTCGACGTCATCGTTGACACAGTCGACTACACCCGGTGGACCGGCCGCGATCTCGTCGAGCTGATGAATGTCGATGCCCGCCGGCGAGGGGTGGACTGGCCGGCTCAGATCGACAAACCCGCCGCCTTCCTCAGGCACCGACTGCAGCTGCTCGCCATCGAGCTGTCCGGCCCCAGTCCAAGCGAAGTCGCAGCTGCACACGCTGAGCGGATTCGAGCTGAGCAAGACGCTCGACGCCAGGAGCACCATGACGCACAAGCACGAGCAGCCAAACCTGACACCGTCCGATCAGCAATGGCCGAGTTCCGGGCGATGCTCGCAGCAAAGCGCGAGACGCGTAGAACAACTCCCCGCGGCGAGGCGACTAGTGCGACACATGCAGACGTTTCGCGCGATTCTTCAGTCTCAGTGCCCCAGCGGGTCGGTGTCGGTGGAGCCCCGGTCGTGAGGGGCTATATCGTCTGGAGTGTCGAGGTCGATTCCCGTTTCGACAATCTCAATAAGCGCCAGCTCTACACCTGTCGTGGAAGGCAGCAGCGAGCCTCGACCAGCAACCACCATCCAACCGCCCTCCCGCCGGCGCAATCGAACATCACGCAGGTCGACGGGTTTACCCGACTCGATGAGTTCGACAGCGGCCGCGAATATACGCGCCACGTCATCCGGGTGCGGCGTGTCACGGTCGTCGACCAGGCCCTTCCACTGGATACCTTCAGGTGGGTCTGTGATCCACCTGATTAGCCGCGCTTTCTCCACATCCAGTAGTGCCAGTGACGGCGTGGCGGCCGTCGAACGTAAGGCACGCAGTGTCGCGTCACTGACGTTCACCGTTGCGCTGATTCCCGCGCCAGTGCTCGCTTCGTGAAAGTAACCGGCCACTTCCGTCTGGCTTCGCCCGTACATGACTAGTCGCAGGGGCGATGAGGACCCCTGCGGGCAGAGCCATCCCATCCATCGTTGTCCTGCCGACGGGTAAAGCAACAACGACAGCAGCGAGTCGAAGTCGGTGATCTCGCCGGTATCCGAAAACAACTGCGTAGCGGTGAGCGTGCCTCGCTCTGACACTCGTCCCTCGTACCCAGACCCCAGGAGCGCAAGTGCTGTGCCGGAGGGGTGCGCGAGTCTGGCCACTTGATCCCAGACGATCGCCCCACACGCGTAGGGCTCCAGTGCCGGTGGGGTGTCCCCCACCCAGGCCCACACGGCCCACACCTCCCCCTTGTGGGTAACCGCCGTGCGGGCTTCTAGATAAACCAGCCGACCGCCGCTGTCACCGGACCACTTCATTGGTTGATGCTCGTCCATGCAGCGCTGAATGATTCCCAGGAGTAGCGGAGCGGCCCGACGGTCCACTTGCGAGAGCACACGCAGGGCCTTGCGAAATGACTCCGGCGGCACGCCGTCGACCAGTACCGCCGCCGGCTCGGCCAACATGGTGTCTATAAGCACCCACTGCCCCGACATCTTCGCCCCCTTTTTTTATTCGCCCCACGATCAAGGACGGAACGAATGCGGTTAACACCATTCATTCTCTGGTCTATCACTGCCGGTCTTGGAATCGGGTCACTCTACGCAGCACTACGTACGACGACCCCTCCGCACCCCGAGGGCAGCGTGGAGAGCAAGGCACTGTCGACGGGTCGAGAATATGTCCTCGCTCACCGAGGCCGACCGGGAGCACCCGTTGTGATCGCGCTCCATGGTGCAGGCGAAACCGTAGACGACTTCCGGGCGCTGTCGGGCTACCGCCTCGAGCAGCTCGCCCGGGAGCACGCCTTCACCCTGGCTTACGGCGTTGGGATCGGGCGGACCTTCAATGACAGCCGAAACCCGCTTCCCTACAAAGCGCGCAAGCGCCGAGCTGACGACGTGGCCTACCTCGAAGAGATCGTCACCGACCTACGGCCCCAGCAGGGCAGCACGCTACTCGGAATTGGCTACTCCAACGGCGCTCACCTGCTGCTCCGAGCGGCCACCGACGCACCAGGGCTGTTCGACGGAATCGCAATCAGCGGGGCCAGCCTCGCGAAAGGCTCTCCGCCACCCACCCAAGCAGTCTCAATGGTGCAACTCGCGGGCACCCGAGACCTGCTATCTCCGGTCGAAGGAGGCTCCCCCCGCTTGCTGAGCCGACTTCTCGGCCCCACGGTGCAAGCTGAGACGACCGCAAAGACCATCGCCGACGTAGCGAAAGCTGACCTCGTCGAGCACCGCTCTATTCCTGGCCGCTGCCCCATCGACCTCACCCACTGGGCGGGGTCGCACCATCACGTGTGGTTCTACCGCGCCCACGGCGCTGGGCACACCTTTCCCGTCCCGAACGCCGCCCGCGCCCGTCTCTATGGACGCCAGCCCGATCTCGACTTCCCCCACGTGTCACTCTTCCACCTGGGAGCACTCGCCGACAGCACCTCACGTTGCGAGGGCGACAGCAAAAGCGACTCAATCGCGCAACCTCAGCCTGCGCCAGACGCTAGTGACACTAGTTGATGCGGTAGCCCCGAGAGCCCGGTCGACCCCCACGCTTCATACGCTCGTGCTGTGACTACCGATTTGACGGGTCCGACAGGCGGCATCGCGACAGCAAAAGCGCCACCACCCGGCGGCCAGGTGTCAGGAGGAACACTGTGATCGTTCGCGGCGAAATTGCGCATATCCACGTGGCGGCAATCCCGACCAAGCGGGGAACGACCATCCTCACTGCACTTCGGGTAGTTGATGAGCAGGCCCATGCCCGTCACGGAGGTCAGCCAGCCTCCCGGCCATCCCCAACTCGCTACGAAGTCCAGTTCGTGGACTCCAAGTTGTCCGAGTGGTCAACTGCGATTGAAAAGGCCTTCCACGTGGGAGATGACGTACTGGTCTACGCCGAAGATGAGGTTCGAGTGGACATCAAACCCGACGGGACGGCAGTCCTCGTTGTCCACGGAATAGATCTGGGGCGAGCAACACGAGCCCAGGCGCGGCGGCGCGTCTAACCCTGCACGCATTGGTGGATATGGCATGTGGACCCAAACGCTAGTGTTACTAGCTCCACTAGTGGTACTATTGGGATATACCGAGAGGGCGACCAGGCCCCCGGAAACCCCAGGAGGAACACCATGAGTGATTCGAGCAAGAGCTTTGCAGAACTCGAAGTGGCAGTGTCGGATGTCGCGGCGCTGCTCGCGGACTCTTACGTGCTGCAAGCGCTGACTTCCCACCTGACGGCCCGTGAAGTCATGATCATCGCCCGCCTGTTCCAGGCCGCGGGGAACGACACCGCCTACCGGTGGGTCATGGAGGGCATCATCCACGGCGACGAAGAGGTGCGAGCAGTGGCCTCTCCCGTGGTCACCGGGCCAGGTTCGGTCAAAATCGAGTACTTCGACGAGTTCTCCGAGTGCGGCATCGAGAGTGCTCCCCTCCACGTGCGCGAGTTCGAAACCGGCGGACTGAGCAACGCCATGCGAGAGCTTGGCCTCGAGCTGGATAGGGAGATGACCGACTGGGCCGCACGCCATATTCCCGGTCGGATCGTTCTCGACAGCGTTCGCCGCGCCTAGCCTGAAACCCCAGTGCAACTAGTGGCGCATGTACGACACGTGCCACTAGTTGCACTAGAGTCACTGAAGCCACTAGTTGGAGGAATCATGAAGATCGTCGCAGTAGCGAACCTCAAGGGCGGGGTGGGGAAGACCTCGGTAGCGCAGTCCCTGCTGCACGCAGCGGCAGCTCGTGGACAGAAGGCGCTGGGCATCGACCTGGACTCGCAGGGCAATTTAACGCAGCAACTCACTGGCAAGAACGCCGACGACTGGTTCGAGCTCACCATCGCGGATGTCATGGATCCGTCGATGAATACCCCGATCGCCAACGCGGTCGTGCTCACCAGGCGGGCCAACATCAACCTCGTGCCCTCCGGGCTGGATGACTACGTCGCCGTCGAGATGTCGCTAACCGGAGCGATGATGCGGGAGTTGACCCTGCGCAAGGCTCTAGGTCGGCTCCCAGACGACGCATACGACCTTGTGGTCATCGACTGCCCCGCTGCACTCGGGCTGACGCTGACTAACGCTTTCGCCGCCGTACATTCGGTCATCCTCGTCACCGACCCGTCGTCGGCAGGTTTCGTCGGGGTGGGACGGATCGTTAATACTATCGACGCCGCCAATGAGCAACTGGGTCAAGTCATAGGGCGGGAGATCGAGATTGGCGGAATCGTGATCAACGGTCATCGGACCGGCATCAAGGCTGAAGAAGCCTTCGTTACTGAGATTGGGAACTACGCCCGCGACGCGGAGATTCCTGTCCTTGGGCGCCCGATACCTCTACTGAGCTTCATCCAAAGAGCAAACGCCGCAGGGTACGGGTTCGACGAACTGACCGAAGTACGCGCTGTTGAAGTCGCGCGATTTTTCGACAACATGCTCACCACCATTACAGGGAAGGGCTGATGATGGCTGACAAGTTGCCACAGGGACCAACTGCACCCGCCCGCAAGAAGCGGGAACTCTGGAGTGACCTGACCGCGACAGCGCAGCAGTCCCCGGAACAGGCACCCCCGGCCGCACCGGAGCGGGCCGCTCAGGAGCCCGATCTTCCCAGCTCGCCCATCACTCAGGTGCCGAAGAAGTCGACCAAGAACGTTGCAGGCGGCAAGACAAAGGGATGGGACCGATCCGGCCAGGTCGCGGTCGTTCTCGGCAAGGAGCGTCATGCCAGGCTCAAAGATTCGTGGAAGCGCAACGCCACCACTTACGACGCTATTGCAGACCTCGTTCGCGAAGCGATCGACGAGAAGCTTGACCAGCTCGAACGAGAGCGCTAGTTCCACTACTGGCACTAGCGTCCCTTGTGGCACAAGCGTCGAGCGTGCCGGGCCCTCGCTGGAGTCGGCTCTCGAGTGGGCAGCACTAGCGCGCGACGGAGAGAGGGCAATGGAGCCGATCGCGCAAGGACACTAGGTTTGGCAGGAGGCCGAAGCACGTGACTGAGAGAAGACCGACGCGCTGCGCGTCCCGCATGAGGCATTTTCAGGATCGTATGGTGAAGCGAAACTACAGCCGATCGTGGAGGCACCGTTGTCAGATCAGCCCGACCTATTCAGCTTTGACGACGATGTCACCCAGGGAGAGAGTTATGTCGGAGACGACGCGCAGGGCCGTGCAGGCGGCGTGGGAGCTGATCGGCACGGACCAGCAGTTCCAGACCCCTCACGCGCTGACGGAAGCGATCGAAGTCGAGGCAGAGCGCCTGGACGAGATGATCGGGGACGAGACCCAGAGGCTCAGAGACCAGGGGATCGCGCAGTTCCGAGCGAGCAACCAGGGGCATCACCCGCCGTTTCTGGAAGCGGTGCAGATCGGCAACCGGGCGCAGTTTCAGGCAGAGGAAACGATCCTGCACCAGGAGCTGGGCGAGCAGGTGGAACTCGCGGTGATCGACGACGAGACCTTGGCGGACCAGAGCTGGCGGGACAGTCCGGACCGGTGGAAGACCAGCAAGGATCTGATGGACGATCCGACACCGGAAATCGACGCACTGACGGACGAAGTGTGGCCGGAGCAGACGATTCGATTCCGGGTGATGGCGGCTTATTTGATGCAGACACGCTCCGAGGACTCTCAGCCGATCCCGGAGACGCCGACCGACCCGCTCAAAGCATCGTTCACGGACCTCGTCGCCGCGGAGCTGGAGCGCAGCGAAAGACGCCTGTCCGAGTTCAGAGAAGCGAACCAGAGCAGCTAGACCTCGTCTTCGATGACGCCGGGGCGGCCCCAGTCGATCCGGCGACGATCAACGTCCACTCAACGCCGCTGCCTGACCCCGCAGCGGTCCGCGACCCGGCCCCTGAGCCGGCGAACATGGCCCTGGCCGGCGTCGGCGGTGGGGGAGGGGTCGACGAAAAACCTGACCTGCGGCCCGACCCCGTGGACTATCGTCCCGGCCGCGAGGTCACCGTGCCCTCGGGCAAGAAGGCCCGAATCGCGGCGAACATCGCCGCGATCAAAACGATGCGCGTACTCGAACTCGACGACCGGTACGCCACGCCCGATGAGCAAGACGTCCTCGCCCAGTGGTCCGGCTGGGGAGCGGTGCCGGAAGTGTTCGACCCCCGACGCGCAGACTTCGCGACCGAGCGGGCCGAACTGGAATCGCTGCTCAGCTCCACCGAGTGGAACCGCAGCCGCCACACCATCCTCAACGCCCACTACACCGATCCCGCCGTCGTCGCGCAGACGTGGAACCTGCTCCGTCGCGCAGGTTTCCAAGGCGGACTGGTTCTCGAACCGGGCAGTGGGTCGGGAACCTTCATCGGCCACGCACCAGCCGACGCGCAGATGGTCGGCGTCGAACTCGACACCCTCTCAGCCCGTATAGCAGCCTCGCTCTACCCGAGTGCCCAAGTTCGCAACGAGTCGTTCGCCGACACCTCCGTCCCAGACAATGCCTTTGTCGCGGCAGTGGGAAACGTGCCGTTCGGCGACATCAAACTGTGGGACGACGCCCACAACCGAGCCCAGCACTCCATCCACAACCACTTCATCCTTAAATCCCTGGACCTGACGGCACCCGGCGGCTACGTGGCATTGCTTACCAGTCGCTTCACTGCCGACGCAGCCAAGCCCGACGCCCGCCGCGCGATGGCCGAGCGGGCCGACCTCATCGGCGCTGTACGTCTACCCACCGGAGCCTTCCGGCGAGTCGCCGGGACTGAAGTCATCACCGACCTGCTGGTTTTCCGTGTCCGTGAGCAGGGCCAGGAGCCCAGCGACACCACTCGGCAGTTCATCGGCACCTCCGACGTGCCCGTCCAGCTGACCACCGCAGACGGTGAAGCCCGGCCTGTGCCGATCACGGTCAATAACTACTTTCTCGATAACCCCGCGCACGTCTTGGGGACTCTTTCTGTTGGACACGGCATGTACGGCAACAACGAGCAGCGCGTCCTACCCAACGCCGGCAGTCCGCTGGATCGGCAGATTGCCGATGCTCTCGGCCCGGTCATCGACGCCGCGGTCCTCGAGGGTCGCGGCATGACCGCCTCGCGCACTGCGCTCACTTACGACACCTCGTTGGACACAGGACGGGGCCTGGTCACTCCGATCGAACAGCGGGGCGAGGTTGCCATCGACACGTTGCGCCACAACGCTGACCTAGACCTGATTGAGCGCTTCAACGGCTCCGGGTGGTCCGACAGCGGATGCCCCAAGTCCCGCACCGCCGAATGGCGATCACTGCTGGAGCTGCGCGACACCTTCCTGTCGCTCGTGGCGATCCAGCGAGACGGCGGAGCCCCGGAGGACAAGCACGCCCTCCGGGCCGCTCTGAACGAGCGCCATGACGCCTACGTCGCCCGCTACGGCTTTATCAACCGGTTCACCTGGAACGAGCCACGACCGGTCACCCAAGCTCAGCACGACAAGCGACTGGAAGAGGCACTCGACACCTGGGTCAAAACCGAAGGTAGAGCCGTCGACGCTGAGGATCGGACCGACGTTCCAGACCATGTGTACGAGCGCCTAGACGACGAGGCCTGGATCCCCACCAGCTCGCGCACGAAAAAGGCCCCGCATCTGGTCGGCGCGATCCGTAAGGATCCACATTTTCAGTCGATCCTCTCCCTTGAGTCGTTCGACGAGCAGCGGATGATCGCCCGCAAAGCGGCCGTGTTCACCACCGACGTTCTCGAACCTGCCCGACCCGCCGAGCGCGCCGAGACCATCCACGATGCTCTCGCGTTGTGCATGGACGAAAGTGCCACGGTCAACGTCGCGCGTATCGCCGAACTGCTGAGCAGTGACACCGACGACGTGGAGGCCAAGCTCCAGTCCGAGGGCCTGGCCTTCCGCTCGACCGCCGACCCCACGACCTGGATTCCCCGCACTCGCTACTTGTCAGGCAACGTCCGGGTGAAGCTCGCCGACGCCGAGACAGCCGCCCAGAACGATGACCGCTACCGCACCAACGCCTCAGCGCTGCGCGCAGTCATTCCCGCCCGGATCGAAGACGGCATTCGCGCTCGCCTCGGCGTGACCTGGGTCAACCCCGCCGATTATGAGCAGTTCATCGCCGACACCTTCCGCATCGACAAGTCGGCCGCCACGGTCACCTATGTCAACAACGAATGGGTCATCGAGGGCAACACCTACTACAACGGCTACAACGCCGACGCGCTGGCCTACGGCCTCGTCCCGCAAAAGGGCAGCTACTCCGGGATCGGCTACAACTTCGTCGGCACCGAGCGCGAGCAAGGATTCACCAATCAGGGTGTTTCCCTCGGTAGAGATCGCTCTGGAGCATTTGACCACTGGCAGGTACTCGAATGCCTGATGAACTCCCGGCCCATCACCGTCAACAGATCCAAGGAGTACAAGGACGCCGTCCCCACCGGGGGAGAGGTTCACGCCGGGGCTACCCGGGCAGCCAAACAGCGTGCCGAACGACTCCAGGAGGCGTTCGCGGACTGGGCACTGCACAGTGATCCCGAGCGGCGCGAGCGACTGCTGACGGAGTACAACTGGCGTTTCAACGCCACCGTCGCACCCGCCTACGACGGCTCTGTCCGCACTTTCCCCGGCCTAGGTAAGACGTTCTCGCCCTACCCGTACCAACGAAACGCCGTCGAACGCATCGTCAACGAACCGACCGTCCTGCTCAACCACGTGGTCGGGGCAGGAAAAACCGGGACGATGCTCATGGGCGCGATGGAGCTCAAACGCCTCGGCCTGGTGCGTCAACCGTGGATCGTCGTTCCCAACCACATCGTGGATCAAATCGCCCGCGAGGCCGCCCAGTGGTACCCGGCCGCCAACGTGCTCTCCGGCGCAGGCCGCACCAATCGGGACGACCGCCAGGCGCTCCTAGCTCAGTCCGCAGCGCAGGACTGGGACATGGTCATCGTGCCGCTGTCAGCGTTCACCCGAATGAAGACGTCAGCCCAGACCCGCGCGACCTTCATCGAAGGCCAGATCGCGACGATGGAGAAAGCGCTTGTCGAGGCAGGAACAGACGGTGCTTCGGCCGCAAGCATGAAACAGATCGAGAGGGCACTGACCAAGGCCCGCGACCGCCTCGACAGGGCACTCGATGACCGACACAAAGACGACGGCATCACCTTCGAGCAGAGCGGCGCCGACTACCTGTTTATCGACGAGGCGCACCTCTACAAGAACCTGGCCCGGACCTCTGGCGTCCAGGAGCTGAGTCACCCCGGCTCCGACCAGGCAATGGACCTCAAGCTCAAGCTCGACTACCTCCGCAACCGCAAGCGCCAAGACGCCGATACCGCCGGCATTCCCGCCGACGCCTACGTCGAACGGGTATGCACGTTTGCGACCGGCACCCCCGTGGCCAACAGCCTCGCCGAACTTTGGGTGATGCAGACCTACCTGCGCCCGGACCTACTGGACCACGCGGGAGTCGAGCCCATCGACGCCTGGGGCCAAAACTTCACCGACACCACCGAGACGGTCGAACTCAACGCCTCGGGCACCAAACTGCGCTCGGTCACCCGCGTCGGACAGTTCGCCAACGTCGGCGACCTGGTCGGCATGGTCGCTCAGTTCACCGATGCCGTCACTCGCGACCAGGTGCCCGTCGACCTGCCCGTCAAACGCACCGGCGGCAACATCGTCGTGGACTTTCAGCCCAGCCAGGAAGTTCGCGACTTCATCCAGGACCTCGGTTACCGCGCCGACACCGTCGACCCCAAGAGGATGGACCTGGACAACGCACTGAAGATCGCCAACGACGGCCGCAACGTCTCTCTGGACCCCCGCAGCGCACACCTTGCCGCACCCGCCGACGGAGGCCGCGCCCGAGAGGTCGCCACCCGAATCCTCTCCGAACATGCCGCGACCCGCGACAACATCTACCGCGATGGCCTTGGCGAAGAGTCCGAGGTGCGCGGCGGCCTCCAGATCGTCTTCTGCGACCGCTCAGTGCCCAAGAAGGACGGCCGCTGGAACATCTACCGCGGAATCAAGGACGAGCTGATTGCTGGAGGTATGGCCCCGGAGACGATCGCATTCGTCCACGACCACCCCAAACCCGAGGACAAAGCAGCCTTGTACGAGGCGTGCCGCAACGGCCGTATCAACGTCCTGATGGGCTCCACCGAGAAAATGGGCACCGGTACCAACGTCCAGACCAGGGCGGTAGCGCTGCACCACGTCGACGTGCCGTGGCGGCCAGCTGACCTCGAACAGCGCGAAGGGCGGATCATCCGCCAGGGCAACCAGAGCGCCGAGGTTTCCGTCTACAACTACGTCGCCACCGGCACCTACGACACCGCCATGTGGCAAACCCTCAATCGCAAAGCGGCCTTCCTTGAGCAGCTCTACGCAGCTGACCGCTCGATCCGCAGCATCGAGGACCTGTCGTCGGACAACCTCGCCGAGTCCACCGCCCTAGTCAAGGCCATCGCCACCGGCGACACCCGGTACATGCGCCGGGTCGAACTGGAACGAGAGATCGAAGGACTCGCCGCCCGGCGCGAAAGCCACGTCGCGGAAACCCGCGGCCGGCGGGACGAAATCGCCGCCCTCACCCGGTCCATCCCCAACGACGAGAAGCGGCTCGCGCAGCTCGACGCCTCAGCGCCAGCCATGCAAGCCTGGGCTGAACAGGACAACAAGTCCTACACCGTCGGAACGACAACGACCAGCGTCCGCAAAGACGCCTCCGACCAGCTCCTCGAAGGACTGCGTGAGGCCTACGTGCAGCTTCGAGGCGCCGGACCCAATGAGTCCTCCCACGTCGCCACATTCGCGGACGTGCCGCTGCACGTCGCCCGCGTCATGGAACACGACATGGTTATCCTGCGGTTCGGGGACCTCCCGATGGCAGGTCTAAGCATCACCCAAGATCAACTGTGGCCACCGCGCGACGACGGCAGGTTCGGCGTGTGGGGAAGCGGCCAAGACGCAACACTCGACGGCGACGTCGACGAGGCCAGGACCAGTAGAGCCGCGATGGCTAACGGCGTCATGACCCGCATTGAGAACGCGATCGCACGAGCCCCACGCCAGGTCGAAGCCGCACGCACCGAGCTACAGACTGACCGTCAACGTGTGGACGAGCTGCGCAACACCCCGGACGAACCGTTCCCCGACGCGGCCAAGCTCCAGGCGATGAAGACCGAACTCAACGGGCTCAACGACCAACTGGCCGCCTACGAAAACTCAGACGCGGCCAAACACGCCCGCGCTGAGCTCGACACACGAATGCTCATGAAGGGCCGCACCGACGGCTGGTCTCTCATGCTGAACCCGACTCCCGCGCTCATTGAAGAACTGGGTTTCGAGACCAGCGACGAAGTCCGCGAAATGATGTGGCACCGAGAAATCGAGGCACGCGAACAACTCAGCGCCCCCAATCCAGACGCGCCCAGCACAATGGACATGATCAGAAACTCCTACCTCAGGAACAGTGCGGAACCCGACGACCCAAACCTGGAGGACCCCGACGGGTCGGGCGGGGGAAGACAAGGGCCAGCCCCCGACCTTGCGCCGGAGACCTGACCCGCCAGGTGTCAGCGCGGCGGTCTGACTGAGGTGGGTGGTCCCTTTCCCTGCCCCTGCCAGTCTTGGTGCTCCACTGCCGGGGTCAAGGTCGGCACCCTTCGGGTGCGCCGGCTACGCCAACAAGCCCGGGACGCGGTCGCTGCGCTCCCTTATTTCGCCCCGACCTTCTTGTCTCCGCCGCCGTTCCCTCTCTTGACCCCGTCCGCTCCACACCAATCGGGCCGGTATCAGGGAAAGGGGGAGCCATGCGTGAAGCCCAGCGGAGCACGTCCGACGCAAAGAAAAGCCAGTTCAAGGACGTCAAACCTTGTGCCACTAGTGCCACTAGTGCTACTATTGAGGCATACCGAGAGGGCAGCAAGCCCCCGGAAACCCAAGGAGGAACACCATGAGCACAGACACAGACTTCACGGTGCGAGCACTGCCCAGCATCGAGCCCGCCAGCACCGCCAATCCCACGCATCCGAGCGCCGCGAACGGGCTGCTCGAACCCGCACGGAAGCAGATCACCGCCGCCTACGACGAGCTGGCACGCCTTCACGTCGACGCCCACACGGCCCGCGAGTGGCTCACCCAAATGGTCGCCACCATCGGCGCACAGCGCACGGAAGCCGAAACCGTGCCGCCCCGCACGAACCGCCCCGACATCGCGGAGGGCGACGGATTCGACCCCACCCGCCAGGAGTGGGCGGCGATTCACCAGATGCTCACCGTCGCACTCGCCGTCGTCAACGGCCGCCGTGGACGACTGCGCGACCTGTTCGACCGCCACTTCGCCACCGCCGCAGGCTTGGCCGGTATCAACGCCGCGGCCGACTGCGTCGCCGCCGCACAGACCAACACCACCGTGACCATCCGTCGCCAGCACGCCCAGGCGGTCCGCGAGCCCCGCCGCACCACCTTCTACGTCCCGGCAATCATCACCTGGGGGACCCGGTACCGCGCCCTGGCCGCCACGATCGTCCGTGACCACCACGGCCGCTACCGCTTCACCGGATTCACCATCCTGTGACCGACACCGACACGGGAGGCTCGCCCAGAAGGGCGAGCCTCCCACTACATTTCACACCCCCCGCGCAATCCACAGCAGAGGCCGCACACGTTCTCCGCGGGCCTTCGGCCCGCAGCGGACGTGGCACCCTCACGAGCATGACCGAACCGATCAGCGGCACGTTCGACGACGTCACCCGCAAGGCTCTCAACCACGCCCGAGCGGGCGACCACCGAGCACGCCCCGCCGAAATCAACGGGCACCGCGCCATCCTCACCCCGCACATGGACACCGACGGAAACCTCGACGCCGACGACCTCGCCGCCCAGGTCTACGCGCTGGCGCACGGAATGTCCTCCGACGACGGCCAATACACCGGCGGCTACTTCACCGCCGAAGGGATCGGGCACTACTCGCCCGCACCCGCCGACCTGGACGAACCGACGAGCCAGTAAGAGCAGGAAAAGAACCATCTGCCCGACCGGGGTGATGGTTCTAGCCCCAGCTCCCGCGTGCAACGCCCTTTGGCGCCTACCGAACGCCAGCCCCAACGCGGTCACAACACCCACGAGCCCGCTGGGGCGAACCGGTGGGAGGCCCTCTTTCCCTGCCACGCCGATCATTGGCGCTCCACTCCCGGCGTCAAGGTCGGCACCCTGCGGGTGCGCCGGCTCCGCCAACAAGCCCCGGACGCGGTCGCTGCGCTCCCTTATTTCGCCCGGACCTTCTTGGCTCCACCGCCGTCCCCTCTCTTGACCCCGTCCGCTCCGCGCCATTTCGGCAGGTGTCAGGGAAAGGGGGACCATGCGCGAGACGGTCCGACACGAGCGCCACGACGAACCAAAAAAGCCAGGTCAAAGTACAGAAAAGGCTTTACCACTAGTGCCACTAGTGCTAGTATGGAGCCATACCGAGAGGGCAGGAAGCCCCCGGCAACCCAAGGAGGAACACCATGAGCATCACCGTTTACACCAAGGCTGACTGCGTGCAGTGCGACGCCACCACGCGCACCCTCGACAAGGCCGGACTGGCCTACAAGGTCGTCGACCTCACCGCCGACGCCGACGCCCTCGAATACGTGCGAACCCTCGGCCATTGCCAGGCCCCGGTCATCGTCACCGACACCGACAACTGGGCCGGCCATCGCCCCGACCGGATCAAGGCACTCGCCCCCACGGCTGCCCGCAGCCCCGAACGCACGCAGTTCCTGGTCGACGTTCTCAGCACCGCCGTCGAGACCGGCATCGGCTACTGGGCCGAGACCGTTCACGTCGAGGACCAGACCGGGACCACGCCCGCGGGGGACAACCTCGACCCGCTCGGATCGGGAGGCGACTGCTACACCGCCACCGTCCGCGAGTACGAGACCGGCGACGAGCACCACGTCAACCTCGACACCATCGTCCGCGGAGCCAACCTGCTCGCCAAGAGCAGCATCGACAACGACCTCGTCAACGACTTCCGCGAGGCCAACCGCACCAACGGCGACCGGGGCGACATCGACGCCAGCAACGCCGACATGGCCCTCCAGATGGGCATCTTCGGCGACGTCATCTACGGCTGACCTCCCCCCGACCCACTGCCCATCGCCGCGAGGCAGACGGGCGCCCCGAAAGGACCACCACCATGCACGCTCTCAACCACGCCGAACTGCGCTTCCTCCTCAAGACAAACTCCCTGCACGGCCTCGGACGCCTCGCCGCATCCCCGGACACCGAGATCCCCCACATCGTCGCCAGCATGTCCTCTGGATACGGCGGCGGCCTCGCATACGAATACCGCAGCAAAGGGGTGTCCATCTGGACCGGGACCAACCGTCCCTGGAACAGCGAACCGGACCACCACATCACCTGGACCCAGATCCGCCGCCACATCAGCCGATACGTCACCGAAGACTTCACCAACGCGTTCCGCGAAACCGACCGCAAGTGGTGCCACGCCAAGGTCGGAGACCAGACCCCCGGCGCCCTGTACTGCCACACCGACGCCGAACGCGAAACAATCGCCGACCTCGAAGCGCAGCTGCGACTCCTAGCCGCACCCATCTGGGAACCGGCGACCACCATCGAAGGCGAACCCGAACAACTCGACCTGTTCGCCTAACCGGCATCACCCACCACACCGCAGAGACAGGACAGACAATGAGCATCATGACCGCCGAGCAGCACGCCAGCGCCGACCCGGTCGACGTGGACGACCTCGCCGCCGCCGACGCTGCTCCCACCGTCCCCGAGCTCGACCCCGAGGCCGCCCTGCTCTGCGCGCTCCTGCACACCAACGACACCGCCGAGGCCCGCCACATCGCCGCACACCTCGAGGCAAGCGACTTCCTCAACCCCCGCTACGGCGACCTGTACAGCGTGATCGCCGACCTCATCGCCGCCGACGAACCACACCACGCCACCCGAGTGCTCTCCGCACTCACCAATGCCGGCCGAATGGCCGGCCACCACGGTCAGCTCCTGGCCGACGCACTCCAGGTCGTCGCCCTGCTCGGAACCCCCGCCGTCGGAGTGCGTACCCTCGCCGCCGACGTTCTCGACGCCTCCTACCGCCGCCGCTTCGCCCGCACCGCGGCCCACCTCACCCGCGCCAGCGCCGAAGCGCCCACCAACGACCTGTTCGAGATCCTGCTCGAGGAAGGCCGCGCCATGCGCCGAGAGACCAAGCGCCGCGCCTCTCTCACCGCCGGCCCCGACACAGGCACCACGTCCTAACCCGGCCAGCCGCACCCGAAAAAAGTCGCTCTCTTGACCGGGCAGCCCTCGATCACCAGACCGCTACCCAAGTAATCGACACCGTCGTTGCCTGCATCCTGGGGCGATCAGGCCAAGAAGCATCCCTGTAAACATGCTGTCGCTGTTAGCCTCGCGGGCGGAATATCTACAAGGCAAAGGGCAGGGCATGGACCCATTCGCGCAGATGCTGAACGACTCAATCCCCGGATTTCAGGGATCTATGCAGGACATGAATCGCAACACCCTGGACATGCTCCGGAACTCCGGGCCGGAGGGACTCGGCTTGATCCCCGAGTACATCCGACAGCAGGCGGCTATGGGTTGGATCTGACACCGCCACTGCGGTGACCTGCACCCTGTGACTCCAGACGAGGCTCGGTCGCTCGGCCGCTCGATACGGGCTGCACGGCAGGAGAAGGGCCTCACGCAGCTCAAGTTGGCAGTTGCTGTCGGCGTGAAGTCGCCGTGGATCAGTGCGTGGGAGCGTGGCCAATCGCAACCCGCTGCCTACGCACAGTCGGCACCACCCGTAGCCATCAGCCGCGACCAGCTCGCCGCGATTGCCGGCGCACTGGACTGCACCGTGGAGTCCATCGCGGACCGGGCGGCCCTGTCCGCGACCACGCGAGTCCTCTACGGGCTGGACCCGCTGGGGCCAGCCCGCACCGTCGTCGGCGGACAAGAGTTCGACCTCACTGACGCCGAAGCCGACCGCGTCGCCGACTTCATCGCCGGACTCATAGCCGCCCGAGACATGCACTAGAACGCCCGTCGGACCTGGGCGATACTCTGCGCCGCATGGACGAGCTGCTAGACCGAATCCGACAAGCAGCCGACCAGGCAGGGGAGCGGCGCTTCCTCGAGCTCCTACGCTGGCACTGCGTCGTCGCCAGCCTCGCGGACATCGACCCCACCAAGCAGGGCGCCTACCGAGACGCCATCACCGCACTGGGGGAGAACCGCGCTGTCGAGCTGCTGCATGACCTCCGAAACACAGGCCGCAACCCACGCCGCTACCGCCACGGAGCCGACGGTAAACCTCGCTACCGCGCGGGACGAACCGTCAGCGATCACCACCACCGCGAGTGACCGCTCTGGCCAGCAACTACGTCGGAACACACATTATCGGCGCACCTACGTGAGGACTGGCCGGGAGGCACTGGTCGCGTCCGAGGTTCCTCAATCGGGTTCGCGGCCGGGCACTCTGTTCGACCCTCCTCCTCGCTGTCCCCGTACACGCCTGGGGTCACCGGAGATGACTCGCTGTGTGTCTCTTGGTGAAGGTCGGCGTGGGCGGTTCATTCAGGGAACTTGCTAATTGATACGGTCTCCCTTATGGACAACGGCCAGGCGATACGGGACAGGAAACTCAGTGATGTCGAGGTTGAGAAGATTCGACTGCTATTGAGCACTTTTCGCGATGGTTCAGGCCAGCGGCTGAAGAAGGCGGGCTATATGCCCGATTATCTTGCGTTCGAGCGAGTCACCGCACTTGTATTGAACGGGAACACCAACGAGGACAAGGGAATTTTCGACGTTGTCGTGCCCCGCCCCGGCGGCAAGCCTTGGGGGGTGTCGTGCAAAATGACCACGGATCAAACTTGGAAGAACCAAACCTGGTTCATGGAACTCTCTAACTCGGCAAAGAAGTTGACCGACGCCCAGGAGGACCTCGGTATTGATTGGAGGAAGTCGCCGGGCAAGGCGGGACCGAACTTGATTGAGACTGTGGTCTCATGGCACGACGCTGTTCGCAGTGACTACGATGTTGATTCCAGCAAGTATCTATTGCTGACTCACGACTCAAATTGGCGGAAATTCGAGATCGCATGCTTCGACATCGACGTTATCGTCTCTGAATTGGCTGGTGATATCGAATGGGTCGCCGAAGGGGGTAGCGCGAGCAGCCCTTCGTCAGTTGCCGGCTATATCGAGCGTGACGGGCGGGATGAACCGCACCGGCTCTGGCAGTGGTTTGCACGTTCTGGCGGGCAGCTAAAATACTATCCTCCGATGGGTTGGGAGGACTGGCGGACTGGGCCTTTCGAGCTCGAAGATTGCCCTATCAAGGACCTCAAATCTAAGGTCGAGGAATATTGGCCCGGCTTGTGGCCTGAGGGGGAGCCGTCGAGCCCAGTCACCTTTTGACCCAAAGTACTTCCATGCGGGTAGCTGCCTTTTCGACTTTCGGCGGCTTGATCAGTATCTTCTCCCAGCCGGCCAGTTTCTCGTCGTAAAGATGATTGGCGTAACCGGAGATGACCACCGGGCCGGGGTGTGCGACGAGCGTCTCGAGCATCTCGACGTGCTCATCGACCGACATCTCGCTGGCGTACATCTTCTGCGTACGGGTCTCCATCAGGTACGGCGGATCGGCATAGATCTGCGTATCCGGCGTTGCGAATCGCTTGATGACCTCGATGGCCGGTCGGTTCTCGATTTCGGCATCCTTGAGCCGCATCGCCAGTTCGGACAGCTCGCCGGGTACGCGCTGCCATCGCAGTGACATTCCGCCTGCGCGCTGCCGAGATCCGCGATTCTTCCAGCCGGTTTTCTTCGCAAGGTCGGATGCGTGAGCCTGCCATATTCGTGTCACAAAGCGGCGAGCGTCTTCCAGTTCGTCGCCAGTGACCAGGTGGCTTTGGTTGTACTCTTCGCGGCTCCAGGGCGTCGTTTCCAGAGCGAATAGCAGCTCGTCTGTGCGGTCGCGCAGTACTCGAAAAAAATTGACGACGGTGCTGTGGACATCATTGACCAGCTCGTGCCCGCTGGGGTCCTTGGTGAAGAAGACTGCTCCGGAGCCGAAGTAGGGTTCGACGTAGTGATAATGGTCGCCGAAGTTGTTGGCAATCTCGCCGGCGAGTGACCACTTGCTGCCCGGATAGCGCAGCGCCGCCGAACGCTTCTTGGGCGGAGCGATCACCTTGTCTGCGTCGAAGAGCGTGTCGGTGGCTGGCATAGAGGTCATGCTCTTGACGGTATCCCGAGGAGTTGACCCAGCGGAAACATGAGCGCCAAGCGCTTCAGTTGGTACGCGGTCCGGGGTGCGTCCCTGCCGGGGGGTCTCAGTAATGATTCTCTCCTTGTTGATGCCGCCGCAGAGTAGCGAGGCTTGAACTCCCACAATGTTGCACCGGTATCGGTGCAGAAGTCAAGCGGTAGAACAACGATAGGCACTGTGCGCTCGCGCCGGTAAGGGTCGCCGCTGTTACGTTCGACGCATGACGATCCAAGCTTGGTCTATCGGGCAGTTTGCCGAGTTTGCTGGGATGCCGGTCGAGACGATCCGCTCGATGCACCGACGGGGTCAGCTGCCAGCGCCTGATGTTGAAATTGGACGCGGAACTCTAAAGCCCACCCGCGGATGGACACGTGAGTCAGTGGAGCGGTGGGTGCAAGCACGGGGTCAGTAGCCCATTAGGTGAGACTGTGAGCCAGGCGGCGGATGAAATCGTCTTCGCGAGGCTTGCCACCGCGGCTGCCCGGTGCGCTCGAGCGGCCTTCGTGCCGGATGGGTACACCCGTGCGGGACGGAACGCCGCCAACCGTCGCCGCTGTGTCGCAGGGTCTAGTTCAATACTTATGAAACGCCATCCCGTCGGGTCTAGGGTGTATTGATACACAGACCGGGCGAGAGGGACTTCTGATGGCTGAGCGGATCGGGACGTTGCTGAACCGCTCGGGTGATGGCGGCGAGGAGGTGCTCATCGTCAGCCGCGGGAGCGTGCGGACTCGGTTCCGGCGACGGGACGAGTCGGGTTGGAACTTTCGGGTGGAGTCGACGGACTCGGAGAACGTCATCGAGCGGAACCCAAAGCGAAAGCCAAAGCCGGATCCGAAGCCGGCTCGCCGGGCCTCACGTCCGCGTGGGCAGCGGGTGGCGTACGTGCGGGTGTCGGCCGCGGATCAGAATGAGGCGCGTCAGCTCGAGGCGGTAGGGGAGTGCGACCGGGTCTATATCGAAAAGCAGTCCGCTCGCTCGCGTGCTGATCGGGTGAAGCTCGAAGAGTGCATCAGGTACCTGCGGGACGGTGATGAGCTGGTTGTCGCGTCGATGGACCGACTCGCCCGTTCCCTGGTTGATCTCAAGCAGATCGTCGGCGAGGTCACCGCCAAGGGGGCCAGTGTGAAGTTCGTCCACGAACGTGCCACCTACGCTGCTGGCGCCCAAGATCCTCGGGCAGACCTGATGCTGTCGCTGCTCGGGGCGTTCGCCGAGTTCGAGAGGGCCATCATTCGCGAACGCCAGGCCGAGGGCATCGCCATCGCCAAGGCGAAGGGCAAGTACAAGGGACGGAAACGCGTCTTGACTGACGAGCAGATTGACAAGGCCCGTGCCCGCATCGAGGCAGGGGAGGGGCCGACGGTGATCGCCCGCGATCTCGAAGTCGGGCGGTCCACGCTGTACCGCGCCCTCCAACGCCACACACAGTAGAAGGTCGAGGAGGCCGGGACGAGAGGCGTCGACGATCGCAATCCTCGCCGGGGTTCGATGCCCGGCAGAGTAGTCAGTGTCTTGACTTGCAGATGCCTTGGCGTCGGCCAAACGGTGTCGTTGGCGACAGGGTGCGGCGCCAGGTGGGCGGTACGGTAAGGGGAACTATCGATTCGGATCTGTTTACCAGACGCCCTTCCTCCCAGGGGTAGGCTGGCGAGTAGGGTGGTAAGCATGGCCGCCACATCTAAGTCCAGCTACCGCGATGATGGCGGTTTGGAACGGGCAGTAGTCGACCTAGTGCGCGTGGGCACTAGAGGGCACGGAGCTGGGGTCCGGCAGCTCGCGTCCCGGCTAATGAGATCAGTGCCGACCGAGATTGAGGACGTCGAGCAGTTCCGCAACGCAGTCCATCGCGCCATGACGTCCGGGTCGGACTCGACCGAGTTGCGGTACGTCTCCGGGTCGGTGCCGACTGAGGGTGACAGCGCGCAGCCCCTTGTGGATATCGACCTTGTTCCTGACAGTCAGGAGCTCGTCCTGAGTGACGAAGTAATGTGTCAGCTCAACGAGGTGCTTCTGGAACGGCGTCGTGCGGAGGACTTGCGGAAAGCTGGGGTCAGCCCAACTCGAACGCTCCTCTTGAGTGGCCCTCCGGGTGTAGGTAAGACTATGACTGCGCGATGGCTCGCAAGTTCGCTCGATTTGCCACTGTTGTCGCTAGATCTTTCAACTGTGGTCTCCAGCTACTTGGGATCGTCTGGCCGTAACATCAAATCAGTCCTTGACTATGCAAAGAGCGGGCCATGTGTCCTTCTTTTGGATGAGTTTGATGCGATTGCTAAACGTCGCGACGACGACTCTGATATTGGCGAGCTCAAACGGATAGTGAATGTGATTCTAGTTGAGCTTGATCGATGGCCAGATGTCAGCCTCCTCGTGGCGGCCACCAATCACCCGCAACTGCTTGACGCAGCGGTTGAGCGTCGGTTTGATCGCTCACTTGAACTTCCCTTGCCGGACCGGGGGCAGAGGCTATCGACTCTACGAGCCTTGGCTGACGGGTTCGAAGGTGTAGCGGTCGAACAACTTGCTTTGATCGCAGACTTGACAGAAGAGTACAGCGGTTCCGATTTGGCAAGGTTCTGGTCTCTGGCCTATCGGCGCTCGATTATCCATGATTCAAGTTTCGGCGACGAACTTCTCAGTGAGTTGGCGCGTGTCTTCGATGGATCCGGGGCAAGCCGTGACAGGCTCTTTCTTGCAATGCATGACACTTTAAGGATGTCGAACCGACAGATCGCAAGCGTGACTGGGGTAAGTCACCCCACAGTGGCGGCAGGAATTAAACGAGCCGAAGGAACTGGCTATGGCGGAGGCGCAGAGTGATGGGTCTGTACGGCGCCCACTTCTAGTCAATGGTGAGGCGCTGAAACTCGATGTGCAGGCCCCAAACTCGGGTGGGGGAGATAAGTACGAACCCCAGACTGTCGAGCAAGCTCAACAGTTGCTGGCGCCTCAGGTCGCGGCGGCGGTAGAGGCTGTAGCTACGCTCTCACCCAGACTGCGGGCGCCGGATCGAGTCTATGTCGAGGCGCAACTACTGCCTAACTACCTCGCTGCTTCGTACTTCCCCACAGAGCTCTTGGCACACATTGGTGCGTCTCCTGTCGGATCTCGGTCGGCAGTAGGTCGGTACGTCACGAGGACGAGGGACGTCGAGGCGCAGACCCGACGGCTAGTTTTCACTGTTTCCGACAGCGGTCTTCGCGAGTTGCAGGCTCTGATTAGTTCTGGCGGCCGCACTCGAACCGAAGAACAGGCCTTTACTCAGATCCGCGAGTTCAGCGAAATATCGCTCCCTCGCGAACAAGACGTGCTTCGCTCGCTGGAACCGGATGAGGGAAATCTGGCGTCGCCCCCCTTGGCTACTTGGGAAGCGGTGTTGCATCCGCGTGGATCGAGATTTGGTGACCCCGTACAGATAGATGAAGAGACGCTTGGTAGGTGGTTCAACCTCGTTGCAACCGCGGGAGGCGAAGTACATCAGGATTACATCCGAGAAGTCGGTGGGCTGACATTCAGCCCCGTCAGCCTTTCGGCCCAGGCGGCGTCGTCCATCGCGCTATTCAATCCATTGCGGGTGTTGCGTCCGATGCCTGCTATGCGGCCGCGACCCCGATTTGGGACCCGAAGTGCACAGCGGCTTGTTGCGCCGGCTACCCACGAGCCTGTACTAAACACAGTCTCCGTAGCTGTCTTTGACGGTGGTGTGGACACCGCTCGTAGGAGCGGTCATCTGTTTGATATTCCTACACACCACCTCACCCCCGAAGCCCCAGAGCAAGATGACCTCGACCACGGAACTGGGGTCACTGGCGCTGTGTTGTACGGCCTTGTGGGTCCTGGACAGCAAGCGCCTATACCGCCCCTCCCGGTCGAGAGCTACCGCGTTCTGCCGGCTCCCGGGATCCCCGGAGACCTGGAGGGATACTGGGTTCTCGATGAGATTAAGAAGGCAGTTGAAGACAACGGGCATCGCCTAGTTAATCTGAGTCTCGGTCCCACCCTTGCGGTTGAAGATGACATGGAACCAAACCGGTGGACGAGTGAACTCGATCAGCTGGCCTGGGACAAGGATGTCCTGTTCGTCGTGGCTGCTGGAAATGACGGGGAGGAGGACCAAGAAGCTGGGCTCCACCGGGTACAAGTGCCAGCTGATATGGCTAACGGTCTCGCCGTTGGGGCTTGCGACACGCCCGCTCCAGAAGCTCCGTGGGGTCGAGCCCCGTACTCGTCGATGGGGCCTGGTCGACATGGTTCGCGAATTCAGCCTCTCGGCGTTCAATTCGGAGGCGCCGAAGGTCGACTCTTTGATGTGGTCCGATCAGATGGGAGTTTTCTGGCCGCCACTGGAACGAGTTTCGCTGCGCCCGTGACAACACATGCCCTTTCGAAACTGATCACGCGTCTTCCGCGTGTCAACAGCAGCGTCTTAAGGGCTTTCGCCACCCACTTTGCGGAGCGACCACGACAGCATGTCAAACTTCGAGACGAAGTCGGGTATGGGCGTCAACCGTTGTCTTACGATGAGATTCTCGAATGCGCCCCGCATGAGGTGCATGTTTTGTATGTCGACCAAATCGAACGAGGGGATCTCCTCGGATATCAAGTGCCAGTTGCGGATCCTGCGACTAGAGACATAAAACTAAATATCACGCTCGCCTATGCTTCACCTGTCGACCCTACTCAGCCGACCGAGTACACCAGTGCCTCCCTCGAATTAGTGCTCCGACCTCATCATCGCCTCTATTCGCTTTCTCCCCCGAAAAACATTTCGGAAAAGAGCCGAGTTTTGGATATCGGTGGAAGCGAAGCGGCAGCCCTGCTCTCTGAAGGTTGGACTCAGAGCCAAGAACCCGTTACAAAAACTCTTAGCAATTCGAAGAAGGGAAAGCCGGAGTTTCAGTTACGTGACAGTGGAAAGTGGGAGACCGTACGTCACTATCGTGTATCGGTCAAAGCTGGAGAGGTGGAATTGCCTAGAATCGAGCTCTCCTATACTGCTCGACGAAGCGGTGCGCTGGACAACTCGCCGACGAAGATTCCATTCGCTCTCCTCATTTCTGTGATCGATGAGTCTGGGGCAACCGACGTCTACGACAACGTGAGATCACGATTTAGTGCGCTTCGGCCTGCCCAACGAGCGCGGGCCCGCCTTCAGACAAGGAGCGCGACACCTGTCCATTGGTACTGAAGCTAGGCCTCTGTCTTGCATTAGATTCGGCACGCCTGGCTTGTCATAAGGTCTGGTTACCGGCGGCGACTGCATAGCTCATCGGGTGCGGCTTAGGGTTTGGCTACCCGCCCGGACCGAGCCCTCCAGTTGCCCGGTGATGTGGTCGGCGCGGAGTCTGTGGTCGCCGCATTGTTGCTGTCGGTTCAGGGTCCGGACGCGTGAGGCTGCCAAGCGTCCGATGTGGACCTGGCGTAGCGGGCCGTCCTGCGCGTCAGTGACGGGCGCCCGCTACCATCCTTAATGGAAATGAATCCCGTTACTGTTTGTTTGAGGAGTCCGCGGTGGGCAGAGTACGACGCACGATGGCGTTGACTGGAGTTGCACTGACTACGGCGGTCGCTCTGACTGCCTGCAGTAGCACCGACGATGGGGGCGCCAGCGACACTGCGCAGGTGAGCGTGGTGGCTTCGACGAATGTGTGGGGCAGCGTTGCGGAGGCTGTGGCCGGCGAGCATGCCACCGTCACCGCGATCATCGATGAGCCGTCCGCGGATCCGCATTCATTCGAGGCCAGCCCCGCCGACGCCGCCGCCATCACCGATGCCTCCCTGGTCGTCTACAACGGCGGCGGTTATGACAAGTTCGTCGACGACGTCCTTGGCGGCAGTGGCAGCGCGATCCCTGCCGTTGATGCATTCTCCCTGGCAGAACGCGCCGCCGACACGCCTGAGGAAGCTGCCGCCGACGACGACGGCCACGATGACCACGACGACCACGCTGGTCACGCGCACGGGTCGATCAACGAGCACGTCTGGTATGACACTGCCGTGGCAGGCGCCATGGCGTCGGCCATCGCCGAGCAGCTCGCCGGGATCGACCCCGCCAATGCTGCCGCTTACACGGCCAATGCGGAGACGTTCCGCGCGCAACTCACCGATGTGGACGCTGTGATCGCGTCGATCGCCGCCGACGATGCCGACGCTGTTGTCGTGCAGAGCGAGCCGATCGCTCATTATCTGATCGAGGCCGCGCGTCTCGACAACGCGACCCCGGCCGAGTTCGAGCGGGCTATGGAGAACGGCACCGACCCCTCACCCGCGGCGATCACTGAAACCCTGGCACTTATGGGCGACAAGCGCGTCCGCGCCCTGATCTACAACGTTCAGACGCAGGACGACGTCTCCCAGAATCTGCGTGCCACCGCTGAGGAGTCCGGGATCCCCGTCGTGGAGGTGACCGAGACCCTGCCCGAGAACACCGACTACATCACCTGGATCACCGCGGCAGCCCAGTCCCTCGGTCGAGCGCTGCAGTCCTCGTAGCTTGCCCAGCCGATCAATCGCGAGGCCGCTGTCGCCAGGACCACGTGCATCATCGCGCGATGGTGGTTGGAGAACTCGTTGTGAGTCCGATGGTTGTGGCGGTCGGTGTCACGGTAGAGGTAGTCCGGCGGCGGCTGCTGCTGCGCCGAGTGCTGCGCAGACTGCCAGGGTGCGGAGAACTGGCCATTTCAGTGGGAAGACCAGTATCAACGCGATGATGGTGATGGCGGTGCTGACGGGTTGCCAGGTGGACAGGTCGGGCAGTTCGAGCCGGATCGGGCCCCAGTGCAGTGCGGTGGTGGTGGCGAACAGGGTGTGGAAGGCGAAGTAGAGCGCGAGATTCGCGATGACGCCCACGACGGCAGCGGTGAGGCCGGTCAGTGCTGCGGAGAGCGCCTTGTTGTTGCGGAGTTGTTCGATGTACGGGGCGCCGAGGAACACGAACACGAAGCACGGGACAAAGGTGACCCAGGTGGTGATCAGTGCGCCGAGGGTTCCTGCGATCCACGGGTCCAGTCCGCCGGGGTTGCGGTAGGCGCCGACGAAGGCGACGAACTGCACGACCATGATCAGCGGACCGGGAGTGGTCTCGGCCAGGGCGAGACCGCGGACCATCTCCCCGGGGGCGAGCCAGCCGAAGACCTCGACGGCGCGCTGAGCAACGTACGCCAGGACCGCGTAGGCGCCGCCGAATGTGACCAGCGCTGTGCCCGTGAAGAACATGCCCTGGGTGGTGAACACACTGTCGGTGCCGGTGAGCAGTGCGACAGCGAGCAGCGGTATCCCCCAGACGGCGGTACCGATCGCCAGCACCATCCCTGCGCGTCTTGTGGTCGGTCGCTCGGAGTGCAGGACGTCGTCGGGGATGAGTGGCGGCGGTTCGTCAGCGTCGGTGGCCCGTGGCGTGGCTTTGCTCTGCAGCGCGTCGGGCCGGAGTCGGCCGAATAGCCAGCCGATGGCGGCAGCGGCGACGATCACGACGGGGAACGCGACGGAGAAGACCGCCAGCGCGATGAACGAGGCCACTGCCAGCAGCACCAGTGCCCGACTGGCCAGGGCGCGGCTGCTGACCCGGTGGACGGCTTGGGCGACGATCGCCACCACAGCGGGTGCCAGGCCGGCGAAGATCGCCGTGACGGCCGTGGTGTCGCCGAACGCCACATAGATACCCGACAGGGCAAGCATCGCCACCATGCCCGGCAGGACGAAAAGAGTGCCGGCGGCGATGCCGCCCCGTGTGCCGTTAAGCAGCCAACCGGTGTAGATCGCCAACTGCTGCGCTTCCGGGCCGGGCAGAAGCATGCAGTAGTTGAGTGCGTGCAGGAACCGTTTTTGGCCGATCCACTTCTTCTCATCGACCAGGGCGCGTTGCATCACGGCGATCTGTCCGGCCGGCCCACCGAAGGTTTGCAGGCTGATGGCGAACCAGGTGCGCAGTGCAACGCGAAGCGGGATGGCGTCGCCGCTCGCAGGTCGGATTCGCGCTGGGGGCCCTTCGGTAGCGGCCGGGATGTCGGCGGTGTTTTCGCTGGTCATGGTATTGGGAGTCCTGGTTTCGGTAATGGGGTGGGCGAGATCAGGCGGGCCGCCCGCCGAGCAGGCTCCGGCGGAAGTATTCGTAGAGTCCGTTGAAGACCGGCGCGGTGACGGCCATCGTGTGGTGGTCGTCGCCGATCATCGACAGTCCGCGAAGGACGGTGTCGAGGCCGGGTGCTTCGGGGGCCTCGTACCGGTCGTCTTCGAGGTCTGCCTCGTGGATGATCTCGGCGATGCGCCACAGGACGGGGTCGGCCAGCTCGTAGCGACGCAGGATCGTCTCGAACGTGCAGTCCCCGTTGTGGTGGGACAGATCCACACCTCGCATATCGAACGGGGTGGCGTCTGCTGGCACGTCGTCGGGTCCGGTCACGAAGATGAACTCGGCCTCGCTGTCGACGAACCGGGTGATCAACCACGCGCAGGCAGCGCGATCAATGTGGATCCCGGTGCGAGTACTCCACTTCACAACGATCCCTTCGTCTGAGTTCTATCTGCGGCTTGCGCATCGGGGCTGGCGAGTTGCCGGAGGGCGGTGTGGGCGTCGGTGCGTTCAGGCGGGGGGAAGTAGTCGCGCCTGGTGATCTGACGCCACTGATTGCGCAGGCGGCGCAGGCTACTCACTCGCTCCGCCTCTGTTGCGTGCAGCGCCGTGGATGCCTGGGCGGCGAGATCGGCGTACTCCGCGGCGCGGGCGGATCGCATCTGCTCGATGAGCTGGAGCTCTTGGGCCTGGGTGGTCGCCGACGCGATCCAGACCCCGGCCTGGCCGCCCCACTCGAGGACCTCATCGGCAAGCCACTCCAGATGCTCCCGCGACCTGGCGTCGTCGGGCAGGGCAACGACATTGTCGGCGAACTGGGCCACCCCGAGTCTTTTGAGCTTGCGCCATAGCGCAATCCGCGGCGTCGACGGCTCCCGAGGCAACCGATAACTCAGCAGCACCCACTGGCCGCGTGTGGCGGAGATCGCGTTGTCCACACCCGAAATGAAACCACGGTTACATCCTCTCGGACAAGCTGGAGATCTGCAGTTGGCGGTATGCAATAATCTGCGCATGGACGCAGATACGCAGATATGCGGGCTCGATCCGGATAGCCAGTTCGTCGAATTGGCCGTGGAGGTGTTCGCGATGCTGGCCGATGCCACGAGAGTGCGGATCATTCTCGCGTTGCGGCAGGCCGGGGAGATGTCGGTGAATCATCTGGCCGACGTGGCGGACAAGACCCCAGCGGCGATCTCGCAGCACCTGGCGAAGCTGCGACTGGCCCGCATTGTCGAGAGCAGACAGGAGGGCCAGCGGGTGTTCTACCGGTTGGCCAATGAGCATGCTTCGCAACTGGTCTCCGACGCGATCTTCCAGGCAGAGCATGCCCTCGGGGGGACTCCTCGCCATCACCAAGTCCGAACTGGTGGGCTGCCGGCGGTACCGACTGGGCCGCACTGATGGTCGGAGTTCTTCGGAACCCGACCTATGCCCGGTTGTTCATCGCGCAGGTGGTGGCGCTCCTGGGTACGGGCTTGCTGACGGTCGCCCTCGGATTGCTGGCGTTTGACCTGGCTGGACGCGATGCTGGCGCGGTAATGGGTACGGCGTTGACCATCAAGATGGTGGCGTACGTGGGTGTGGCGCCGGTGGTGGCGGCGCTGGTGGATCAGATTCCGAAAAAGGCCGTCCTTGTGGGGGCGGACCTCATCCGGTTCGCGGTCGCGTTACTCCTGCCGTTTGTCGCTGAGGTGTGGCAGATCTATGTCTTAGTGTTCGTATTGCAGTCGGCTTCGGCGACGTTCACCCCAGCATTTCAATCCCTGATTCCGGCGGTCCTCCCGGATGAGCGTCAGTACACCCGTGCGTTGTCGCTTTCGCGGTTGGCGTATGACCTCGAATCGTTGCTGTCGCCTGCTATCGCCGCCGCACTGTTGGCCGTGGTGAGCTACCACGACTTGTTCGTCGGTACCGCGATCGGTTTCGCCGGATCCATCGTGTTCGTACTCCTAGCGCACCTGCCAGCGGCAGCGGCCACCTCCTCGGAGCTGCCGTTCTGGCGCCGGCTCCGGGAAGGGGCCGGGGTATTCGCGCGCACAAGAACCCTGTGGTTTCTGATGTGCGCCAACGTCGCGGTCGCGGCCGGCACAGCACTGGTGATGGTCAATACCGTCGTCTACGTCCGCGGGGTGATGAACCGCGGTGACTCCGCCCTCGGCCTCGCCTTGGCGTGCTACGGGATGGGGTCCCTTCTGGTCGCGGTGGCCACCCCGCGGGTCGTCGAACGCATCGGGGTGATCCGCACCATGTCGGCCGGTATCGCCGTGACCGTGATGTCGCTGGCAGCGGCCGTGGCGCTCACCGTCGTTGTCCAATCGACCGGCACCGGGTGGGAATGGCTACTGGGAACATGGTTTGCGCTGGGCATAGGCACGTCCCTGATCAACACGCCGTCATCGCGCCTACTCGCCGACGCCTCCAGCGACCGGAACCGCAATCTGGTCTACACGGCCCAGTTCGCACTATCGCACGCCTGCTTTCTCCTCACCTACCCGATCGCGGGCCAGTTGGGCGCATCCAGCCTGACCTTCGCCGCCAGCGCACTTGCCGCGATTGCTGTTCTCGCGGCCGTCGCTGCGACAGTCGTGGCAAGGCGAGGGCGCCCGACTATCCGACCTGATTAGCTCACGGTTCTAAGGGCGGTCGTCGGTGGCAGGTCTATTGTCGTTTCTCGTGACTGCGTATGGGCGGGTGTCACCGTCTGTGATGCGGCGGTGGGCGGGCTGGGCGACGTTGAGTCCGGTCCGGGTCGTCGCCCTGAGTTTCGCTGCGGCGATCGCGGTGGGGACCGGGTTGCTGCTGCTGCCCGCGGCGGTGGCGTCCGGGGGCGCCACCAGTGTGACCGCAGCGCTGTTCACGGCGACGTCGGCGATGTGCTTGACCGGGTTGATCGTGGTGGACACCCCTGTGCACTGGTCGGGATTCGGTCAGGCGGTCATTCTGGGGCTGATCCAGGTCGGTGGCCTGGGGATCATGACCATGGCCTCGTTGGTGGGGCTGATGTTGGCGCACCGGATCGGACTCAAGGCACGGTTGAACACCGCCGCCGAGGCCCGGGCGGCCGAACTCGGCGACGTGCGGGGCGTGGTCGTGGGCGTGGTCCGGATGAGTTTGCTGATCGAGGCGGTCACCGCGGCGGCGCTGGCGATTCGTTTCGCGGTCGGGTACGACGAGCCGGTGCTGCGGTCGCTGTGGCTGGGCGTGTTCCATTCGGTCTCGGCGTTCAACAACGCCGGGTTCGCGCTGTACAGCGACAACGTGATCGGCTTCGCCACCGATCCGTGGATCTGTGTGCCGTTGATGGTGGCGGTGATCCTGGGCGGGTTGGGCTTCCCGGTCCTGTTCGAGGTGGGGCGGCGCATCCGCCGGTCCGGATCCGCGGCCCGGGAGCACCCGCGGTGGAGCCTGCACACCCGGCTGACCGTGCACGTCACGGCGATCCTGCTGCTGGCGGGGTTCGCGGCGGTCCTGGCGCTGGAGTGGACCCGCACGCTGCAATCGTTCGGTTTCGCCGACAAGGTCCTGGTGGCCGCGTTCCAGGGGACGATGCCCAGAACCGCCGGCTTCAACAGTGTCGACTACGCGCAGATGGACGAGGCGACCCTGCTCGTGACCGACGTGTTGATGTTCATCGGAGGCGGCAGCGGAGGCACCGCCGGCGGGATCAAGGTGACGACCTTCGCACTTCTGCTGTTCGTCATGGTCGCAGAGGTGCGGGGCGAGAAATCGGTCACGATCTTCGACCGCCGTGTGGACACCCGCGTCCAGCGCCAGGCGTTGGCCGTGGCACTCATCGGTATCGGATTGGTGACGGTCTCGACCATCGTGCTCCTGGCGGGGACGCCGTTCGGGCTCAATGAACTGCTGTTCGAGGTCACTTCCGCGTTCGCCACGGTGGGGCTGTCCACCGGCATCACCGCGCGGCTTCCCGAGTGGGGTCAGTGGATACTGATCGGACTGATGTACCTGGGCCGGATCGGCCCGATCACCATGGTCAGTGCCCTGGCCGCTCGCCAGCGCGGACGACGGTACGACCTTCCCGCA
>NZ_UNRI01000015.1:0-21086 GCF_900537145.1 Dietzia sp. Alg238-R159
ATGTGTATAAGAGMCRGCGTGTACGTAGGCCTGCATGATCACCGCGTACAGGGCCCGGTCGATGCGCCGGCGCCGCTCGAGCAGAGCGGGGAAGAACGACCCCGATCGCAGCTTCGGGATCCGCGCCTCGATATCGCCGGCCGGGGTCGAGACAGTCTTGTTTCGGTACCCGTTGCGGTGCGTGGTGCGGTCCTCGTTGCGCTCGTACCTGCCGGCGCCGATCTTGGCTGAGGCTTCAGCCTCGATCAGCGCCTGCAGGCCGGCCCGCACCAGTTCGGCGAACATCGCCTGCGGATCGGCGGACAGGAGTGCATCCAACTGGGCGTGTACGCCAGAATGGGAGTGGGTCATCGCGTGGTGTGTCCTTCCGTGAGCTACTTGGTCGTAACTCATTGACCACTACGCGATGGCCCACCCCCTTGGCGGGCCGCCACACCGTCGCCAGCCCAAACCCCGGCCCCCAAACCCCACCACTCCAGGGGACTTACCCATGGGGGTTTCCTTGACGGCTGGAGCCAATAGGTGTTCAGGTGTTTACGTCGATCACTACCGAGAGGTGTGGCCGGCTGCGGCGTCGCCGGCAGGCTGCCGGTACCTCTGAATTACTTCGTAGGTGCGGTATGCGGAGTGGCGAGTTGGAACCTCATTAGCGTCGTGAACCTTATTGGAGCAACCGCAGGCAATCTTGACGGAGGGACCTGCTACCAGATGCAGATTCTTCCGACCACGCAAGGAGTGGTGCCCGTCCCGCCAGCAGGGAACTGCACTCCCTGAGCAGAAAGTACAGACCGAGATGTCGACGGAAGGCCATTGGACTGAGATGCAGAACCGTGACTTCGACCGGAAGTTCTGGTCCGTGAGTTGGCCAATCCTGCTAGTGGTCATCGCAATCGCAGGAGCAGTATTTCACCTCACGACAGATCTCGGTTTCTGGGGCTCCGTTATTCCGCCAATGGTCATCGCTTCGGTGTACATGATTGCTGGGACGGCCTATCTTCGTTATCGTCACAAGAAGTTTGATTAATCTTTGATGACGAATTGCACCCGGGTTGCGAGAGCTCTCTTAAATGGTTGGGTGCCCACCGCCTGAACATTTTACGACGAGAATTCTCTTGTTGGCCTGATAGGTCGAGGCGACAGATTCAGCCGCGCGGGACAGCGCCGAAATAGTGGACGTCTTAGCCCCGGTTATTCACGGGGATCTGCGGATCGCTGGGCGAAAATAGACCGAAGTGCTTCCTGAACAGGGGAAACTGGGACTTGTCTAAGGTTCCATGTTCTCCAGCACAAAGCACTCGGTAGGTGAAGCTTACTTCGTGGTCCGCCGGGCTGTCCGTTACTGCTGATGGTGTCGGGGTGGTCTCTCATGCCGGGGCCATCGCCCCACGCCTTCTGGCTGATCAGGTCGGTCTGACCGCCGAGCTGTCAGGGGCCATGGCCCGCCGCCGGTTCATCCCGATCCACGATCGCGGCCGGGTGTTGATCGACGTCGCGGTGATGCTCGCCGATGGCGGCGAGTCCATCTCCGACATCGGCGTCCTGCGCCACCAGTCTGGCGCCCTGGGCCCGGTGGCCTCGGCGCCGACAGTGTGGCGCACACTCGATGAGGTCACCGCCGGCAAGCGCAAGAAGATCCAGGTGGCGCGGGCTCGCACGCGGCGGCACATGTGGTCCCACCTGCCCGGCGGGGTGCCCGCATCCAAGTGCGCGGGCCGGGACCTGGGATCGACGATCGTTCTCGATGTGGACGCCACCATCGTGGTCACCCACAGCGAGAAGGAGAACGCCGCGCCGACGTACAAGCGCACGTTCGGCTACCACCCGATCGGCGTGTGGTGCGACAACACAGAAGAGTTCCTCGCCGCGAGCCTGCGCCCGGGCAACGCCGGGTCCAACACCGCCGCCGACCACATCGACGTCCTGGGCCAAGCCATCGCGCAGATCCCCGCCACCCGCCGGCGTGACCTGCTGATCCGCTCCGACGGTGCCGGCGCCTCCCACGACCTGATCGACTGGATCACCGAGCAGAACCGCGTCCGCGGTCGACAGGTGGAGTACTCGGTCGGCTTCTCCATCACTGCCCCGATTCGCCGGGCCATAGCGACCTGCCCCGAAGCCGCGTGGGGACCAGCGCTCAACCCAAACGGGGACATTCGCGACGGGGCCGACATCGCGGAGCTGACCGGGTTCCTCTCCCCACGGATGCTCGCAAAGTGGCCAGACGGGATGCGGGTCATCGTGCGCCGCGAACGGCCCCACCCCGGCGCCCAGTTGTCGATGTTCGAGGAGATCGACGGGTGGCGCTACCAGGCTTTTGTCACCAACACCAGCGCCGGGCAGCTGCAGTTCCTCGAAGCGAGGCATCGGGCTCACGCCCGGGTCGAGGACCGGATCCGCCACGCCAAAGACACCGGGCTCGGCCGGCTCCCCTCACGCGAGTTCGCGCTCAACCAGGCCTGGCTGGTGGCAGTGATGATCGCCGCAGATCTGGTGGCGTGGACGCGGATGCTGGCCTGCACCGGCGACGCCGCCGCCCTCGCCTTGTGCGAGCCCAAAGCCCTGCGCTACCGCTTCCTGCACGTCGCAGCCCGGCTGACCCGTAGCGGCCGACGGCGAAAAGTGAAGATCCCCCAAACGTGGCCCTGGGCCATCGCGATCGTCGCCGTGTTCAACACGATCGCCGCGATCCCCAAACCAGCCTGACCCCACCTGCCCACGACATCACCACCCGGGGACCCGCCCACCGGCAGCGCCAGCCGGTACACACGCACGCCCACCCACGAAATCGATCCCGCCGTCACCCGACAGCAGCAGTCACACCGGCCCGTGAATCAGCGGGGTTAGTACGGGGCGAGTGTCCCGACAGGCGACGTTTCCTGGCCCCTCCCGGATCCGGAGTGTGTAGCGGGCTCGCGGCTGACGCGGTGAAGCGCAGATGAAGGGGTCCTGGGGCGCGTGAAGATGCAGGTTCTCACACCGCGCATCGAACACCCCAGGACCCGCTTTGAACGCTACCGCCAGCCTGCTTGCCGACGCCATCTTCCACACCGTCGAGCTCGGGGTGACCATCACCGACGCCGCTGTCGCGGCGAGCTGACGCACCTGTTCTGCTCCCCTGTCGCCCTCGATCCAGTCTGCGTCGACTGCGGGGTCGCGGGCCGCCTCCGAGACCACGTCGAGCGCAAGGTCACTGGTTTCCCGCTCGTCGGGCATCCCACCAGACTGCATGTGCGAGTACCGCGATTCATCTGCGACAACTCCGACTGCGACACCCGCATATTTCAGCAACGCCTGCCGTTGCTGGCCGAGCGGCGAGCGAAGACCACCCGGCGGTGCACCCGCTGGATCCTGCAACGCTTGGCGATCTACCGCACCAGCGTGTCCGCCGTGGCCAAGGCACTCGGGCTGGGCTGGGACCTGGTCAATGACCTGGCGATATCCAAGATCCGAGCCCTTGTCTACGACCAGCCCGGGCACCTGCGCGGTCGCCCTAGTATTCGGGAACCTCGGCCACTGCATCCTGCGAACACTCATCCATTCCGGACAGCTCCAGGCACGGATCAACGCACTCTAAATCCGGAAAGGCCGCCAAACGAAGCTGCGAAATCCCGCCAATCGAAGTTGAGATTCATACAGGAGGAAGCCCAAGCGGAGCGATGCCCCGCTGCCGTGTACCCCAACAGGACAGCTCGGGACTGGGCGCCTGCTCGTAGCGTCCAGCTCCACTACACCTCGATGAATCTCTATCTGCGCTAGAAGCGACCCGTTGATAGCGGTCTGGACCGTTCCCGTTCTGGTGGACACCCGGAGATGAGCGGTGAGTTCCCCCAAGATAGAGGGAGCGGATTATGGGATCGACTCGTCGGAGCTTCACTGCCGAGTACAAGGCCAACGCGGTAAGTTTGGTCATCGACGATGGCCGTACGATCGCCGAAGTTGCACGCAGTATCGGCGTTCACGAGATGACACTGGGGAAATGGGTGAAGAAGACTCGAGACGAGGGAAACGGCGATTCTGACCGCCCGTTGAATGAGGACGAGCGGGCAGAACTCGAGCGCCTCCGCGAAGAAGTGAAGCACGCCCGGATGGAGGCGGAGTTCGCAAAAAAAGTAGCGACCTGGTTCGCGAAAGACCCGCGGTGAAATTCGCGGCTATCGCGGACTGGGCTGAATCCAACTCCTACCCGGTCACGTTCATGTGTGCTCAACTCGGCGTCTCGACTTCTGGCTACTACAAGTGGCGCGGCACGTCCCGCTCAGCTCGAGACCTCCGAGACGACGAGTTAACAGCGCTGATCGAGCACCACTACGAGCACCTCAACGGCCGTCCCGGCGTTCGACGCATGCGCGCCGAGCTCGCCGCCGGCGGCCACCGGGCCTCGCACAAGCGGGTGTGGCGGCTCATGAAGGCCGCAGGCCTGGAAGGCCGCCACCCGAAGGCGTGGAAGCGCACCACCGTCGCCGGAGACAGCCCCGTCGCCGCACCTGACCTCATCGGCCGCGACTTCACGGCGGCAGAGGCGAACACCAAGTGGTGCGGCGATATCACCTACGTGCGGACCTGGAACGGCTGGGCGTACGTGGCCACGGTCATCGATCTGCACTCCAGGATGGTCGTCGGATGGGCCGTGGCCGACCACATGCGCACCGAGCTGGTCACCGACGCACTGGACATGGCCATCGCTCGCCGTCGACCATCCGGAGAAGTCATATTCCACAGCGATCGCGGAACTCAATACACGTCCACCGACTTCGACAAATACTGCAGTGAAAACAATATCAGACGATCATTGGGGCGAACTGGCATTTGTTTCGACAACGCGGTCGCAGAATCATTCTTCGCGAGCTACAAGAAGGAACTCATTCACACGCGCCCATGGCCCACTCTCAAATCACTCAAAAAGAGCACATTCATCTGGATCGAGGAGTACTACAACAGGACGCGACGACATTCCACACTGGGCTATTTGACACCAGCCGAGTTTGAACTAGGATTCAGAGACATATACGAACTCGCCGCTTAATTGCAGTGGCCACTTTAGCGGGAACACTCCAGTCGGGCTACTCGTCGCCGACAGGTTTGAGCTGGTCCACCTTCTCGAAGAGGCTATCGAGGCTTGAGTTCAACTCGACCAGTCCGCCAATCGCCGCGATGGTTTGAAGGGTCTCCTGTGCCTGGGCGATCGTCACGACCCAGTGCTCCCGAGCTGCGAGCCATTCGGAAAGCACGTTGTACCCACTGACCTTGTATTCCAACGCTCCGGTGGGGATGCCGGTGATGGTTCGGCCATTCGCGAACCGCAGAACGCCACCGTGCAGCACCGCGGGACCGAGTGGTCCATTCCCCGCCGCCTCCCACTTCAAACCCGTTGTGGGCACTTCGCGCCTCCAGGAGGCGCGAACTAGCCGACCGAGGGCGAGAGCCTCCTGAGCAATGTCTTGGTCCTCAACGAGCGGGACGCGAGGAGAGACCGCTTCGAGCTCGGGCCAGTATCGCTTCGAGTACAGCGGGGCGGAAAGTAGCGCCAGCACGTAGTCATACGTGTCTTGAGCAAGGTTGGAGGAGCCCAGGAATACCGATTCCGCCCACTCAAGGGTGCTGTCCTCGAAGCCGCATCGACGACCGTTGACCACCGTTCGCCCGTCGTCAGGACGCCCGTCTCCGGGAAGCCACAGTGGGAACACCGCCATGCCTCCGGCCTTGCCACGAAAACTGTGTTGCTCTGGGATGAGGTCCGAGTGAATGACTAAGGGTCCGGCGCCGAAATCTCTAGGGAGTGAGATTAAGGTCGGGATTTCTGCGTCGGCATAGATGCGATGAAGGTCCTCTCGGTACCAGTCAATCCAGGCGGGGTCGTCATAAACGTGGCGGAAGTCGAGCGGACGGTAGAGCGCTTTTCTAACTTTGCGCGGATCTAGCGACTCCTTGCGCGGGACCTTCTTGTTCGACCTGGTTGAGGCAGCAGTCGCCCAAGCAGCGCGGCGCTGTGCCTCAGAGAGCTGGCTCCAGCGGCCTAGGGCCCCAGACCGCACCGGAGAAGCAGACGGCCGTGTTCGTGTTTCCGCGTAGACCTCGTCGGGATCTACGGCCCAAGGCGAGTACTCTTTTGTGTCCCGAGCTGACTGAATCCCTGTGTACGGCTCGAACCAGAAGAGGTCGGGAAGGGATGGCGCTACCTTCAACTCAGGAGACCAGTTCACGGGGAGGAAGTAGTTGTCCCCTTGAACGTCGTCAAACAAGGAAGCGTCAAAAGGGTTAGCTAGCAAGTCGAGCTTCGTGGGCTTGTTTCCCGTGATTCGTCGATACTTCACGACTGGTTCGCCCACATAATCGCGCTCAAAGACCAGCCAGGTTATCGCGGCGCCGGTCTGAATGGCGAAGACGTTGGAATCCCCGCCAGCGAAAGACTTGGCGCCGGCTCCTCCACGTGCGTCTCCCCCAAGGTCACACACCCAGACTTCTTTGACCCCACGCCGGACCAGCGTACGAAGGCCCACCAGGCTGGGGCCGACCACCCAAGTCCGGTTCGTTACGAACGCTACGATCCCGTGGTTCTTGGTGGTGTCGACGATTGGCGATTGCACGGTCTCCCGTCGGTCGTCGGGGCTCCGAAGGACCCACAGGGCCCACGCCCAGAACGCGACGTAGAGATCTCTTGCGGACTTTAGATCTGCGCGTTTGTCAGCTGGGGTCGCGTCGACGACTTGCTGCATCAGCGCATCGGCGAAGACATCCCACCCGCCTTCTGACTTTTTCACTCTTTCCCATGGCGGGTTTCCGAGCACGACGAGTATCTCCTCGCCGGTCTTCACCCAGTCAGCGCGTTCACGCTCGGCCAATATCTCATCACCCGCTGGTCCGAACCCTGACAGCGGCAGCTCGCCTGATTCCGGCGTGGCAAGAGTGTCGGCCAGATAGATGGGAAGTCGAGTCGTTGGGGAGGCCCCGTGTGCGGACAGCAAGGCTTCCAGCCGTTGATGAGCGATGGTGTAGGGCCCTGGGAACAACTCGAACGCTGACGTCCGTTCGGTCAGGACCTCCTTGACCACTTGATCAGTCGGAAGTCCGGCCTTTTCCGCTTCGAGCGCCACCTCGTTCGCGAGCCCCAGCAAAAATGTCCCGGTGCCCGTGGCCGGGTCTAGGAACCGGGCGGCCTCGTCCAAAATGCCTGCGCGTTTTCCTAGAGAACTACGCAGGAGCTCATCGGTTCCAGAGACGATCTGCTGCACGACTTCTACAGGCGTGTAGTAAACACCATTCGCCTCGCGGGCCGCTTGGTCGTACTTCCGAAAAAACGGCTCGTACGCATGAACTATCGGATCAGGAAGATACTTCCTTCGGCGACTCGATTGTCCGCCGATCTCGAAAAGGTCCAAGGGGATAAGGTTGACCGTTCGACATAGTTCTTCAAGAAGGGACTCAAGGGTCGGTATGCGAGATTGCGGAGACCACAAGATCGCAAGACACTGGGATAGCAGCGGATGAAGTCCGACTTTCAGTCCGACCTGATGCTGCAAGCTGATCGTTGCACCAGATTCGAGTCGCCAGAGCAATGCGCCGAACGCTGCAATCTGAACATAGGAATCAACGAACTTTTCCCAGGTGAACGGCTGACCGTTTCGGTAAAGAAGCGCCTGGAAATCTGCGCGAAGCTGGTTCAAATGTGTGCCCGCACCTGACGGCCCCACCTCGATGAGCGCGAGCTTCAACGCCTTGGCTCTTGAGGCCAGCGCACTAACAGCCGTGTCGGTCGTCTCGTAGAATCCCAGTTTAAAGGTTAGAAACAAGGAAAGGAGAGTTTGCAGCTCGTCGATCCTGCCCGGGTCGATCATGGGGATTGTGTCGGCGGTAAACAGCTGCGAATCGAACGTAACGGTCTTTATCTTCCTGGAGTCCTGATAGAGCTCCCACTGCCACCCGTTCGTCAGAATGATGTTGTGCAGGCCGGCCACGAACAACTCTCGCTGCCTCTTGTCGTGGCCCTTCAAGGACCGAAGGTCCTTGCCAACTACGGCCTTAAACTCAACCCAGCCGAGTAGCCCCTCGGGCGCATCAACTCGGAAGTCAGGAACGCCAAAGCCTGTGCTTGTTTGCTGCGAAAGGTGAAGAGTGTGCACGCTCTCACCGGAGAACGCTTTCGTGAGGAAGTTGTCCAGCTTCCCGGTGACGCTTAGCTCGAAAGACGCTCCAGCAACCCCCAGCGTTGTCCGGCATTCGGCTACAAAGTGATCAAACAGAGCTGCCAAGTCTCCCAGCGACACTTCGACTCCTTCTGCCGCAAGCGGCACCACGCTGTAGGAAGCTTCCTCACCCGCAACAGTGCCATCTGCAAGATCCCCAACCTCGTCGGCCGCGCCGAAGGGTGTTCGAATCAGAAGGCCCCGCGGGCAAGTTCGTTGGTCATCTACAGAGGTGCCGATAATGTTGGATTATGTGGAACTGTAGTCACAACTCTGGCGCCGTCCGAGTTCAAGCCCCTCCGAATTGATCGGCGGCACTCCGCCGCTTCGCCTCCCGCTCCGGGCTCGACGCGTACAGCCACGACTCAGCCTCGCCCGGCCTGACCAGCGCGCGGCCGACCAGGATCACAGCAGCCTGCCTCAGTCCGGCAGCCTCGACCGCGTCCGCGATGTCAGCGAGAGTGCCGCGCAGCTCCACGCGGTGCGGGCGGCTCGCGTTGGCGACCACCGCCACCGGGCAGTCGTCACCGTGCGTGGGAACCAAACGCTCCGCGAGCTCGCGAATCCGGGTGATCGCCAGGTGCAACACGAGCGTCGCGCCGGTGGAGGCGAAATTCTCCAACGACTCAGTCGACGGCATCGCCGTCGACCGAGCCTGGACACGGGTGAGCACCACCGACTGCACCACCTCGGGAACTGTGAGCTCCACCCCCAACTCGGCGGCTGCGGCGGCATAGGCCGGAACACCAGGAACCACGTCCCACGGCACGCTGGCCGCGTCGAGGCGGCGAGTTTGCTCGGCGAGAGCCGAGTACAGCGACGGGTCGCCGGAACACAGCCGGACCACCTCGAGTCCCTTGGCATGGGCGGCGACGATCTCCGCGATGATCCCGTCCAGGTCCAGGTGCTGGGTGTCCACCAACCGGGTGCCCGGCCGACAGTGCGTGAGAACACCATCATCGAGGTAGGTCCCCGCGTAGAGGCAGACGTCGGCCGCGGCCAGCGCCGCGGCCGCCCGCAGGGTGAGCAGGTCCGCGGCGCCGGGCCCGGCTCCCACGAAGTGAACGGTCACGAAGTTTCCCCTGTCTCCTGGACACCAGTCGCGTGCGAGCGAGGCCTCACGGCGGCCCATTGCACCACGGCCCGCGTCGGCGCCCAGCCGGTGAACCTGCCGATCGAATCTGTCTGCTCGACCTGCAGCCGGGTGAGCTCCCCGCCGAATTCGGCGCGGGCGTCGATCAGTGCGCGCTCGGTCTCCAGCGTCACCGCGTGCGCGACCAGCCGGCCGCCCGGCGCCAGCGCGTCCCAACACTGTCGAAGCAGGCCAGGGGCCGTGCCGCCCCCGCCGATGAACACCGCGTCCGGCCGCGGCAGACCGTCCAGAGCCTGGGGCGCCCGGCCGTGGACGATCTTCAGCGCGGGCACCCCGAGGGCGGCCGCGTTGCGCTCGATCCGCGCGGCCCGCCCGGGATCGGCCTCCACAGCGACAGCCCGACACGACGGGTGGGCGCGCATCCACTCGATGCCCACCGACCCGGCGCCGGCGCCCACGTCCCAGAGGAGCTCGCCCGCCGCAGGCGCGAGTCGGGACAGGGCCGAGGCGCGCAGGTCGCGGCGGGTGAGCTGGCCGTCGTTCTCGAAGGCGTCGTCGGGCAATCCCGGCGCCAACCCGAGTGGGCGGGCGGAGGGGTCGGCCACGCACTCGATGGCCAACACGTGCAGGGCGGGGGCCTCGCGGTCGGCAGCCCAGTCGCGTGCCGGGCATCTGAAACGCGCTTCGGCCGGGCCCCCGAGATCGGACAGAACCGTCAGCGAGCTTCTCCCGAAGCCGGCGCCGTCAAGTACCGCGGCGACCTCTCCCGGCGTGTCCCGGTCGGCTGAGAGCACCAGCACCCGCCGCCCCGGCGCCAGCTCCCGGGGCAGCGCGCGGTGGTCACGCAGCACCACCACGGACTCGGCCGGCCACCGCATCCTGGCGCGGGCCAGCGCGACCGAGGACACCGCCGGGAGCACCTCCACCGCGTCCACGCCGACTACATCGATCAGGGTGGTGCCGATCCCGGCAACCAGCGGATCACCCGAGGCCAGGGCCACGATCGACCGCCCGCGGAACCGCTCGAGCAGCTCCGGCAACCCGTCCCGCAGCGGCCGCGGCCACGGCACCCGTTCGGCCGTCACGTCGCCCGGAATCATCGCCACATGACGCTCACCGCCGAGCACCACCTCGGCGCCCAGGACGGCGCGACGGCGGGCCTCGTCGAGCCCCGCCCACCCGTCGCCGCCGATGCCGACGACCACCACCCGTGCATTCATGACGCGGAACCCTACCGCGACACCTGAGGCGCCCCGGGACAGGCCGTTGGGCTAGCCTGAAGCACCACACAACCGAACAGACCCCACAGCACGAGGTGCCCCACGACCCGCCACAGGCGGAGCGGAGGGGAGAATCAGGGAAGCCGGTGAGAATCCGGCACAGGGCCCGCTACGGTAACCCGGCCTCTCAGACGATCGCGCCCCGCGCGCACGTCCGAGATGAGCCGGGAAGTCCGGAGACCGGCCTCGCGCTGACCAGCCTGGCAGACGAGAGCGGGAGCCCCCATGCCACTGCACTACCCCTTCAGCGCTGTCGTCGGTTCCGACGACATGTCGCTGGCCCTGACCCTGACCGCGGTGTCCCCGGCGGTCGGCGGCGTGCTGATCCGCGGCGAGAAGGGCACGGCCAAGTCCACGATGGTCCGCGCCCTCACCGGGATCCTGCCGGAGGTCGAGGTCGTCACCGGCGACCGGTTCTCCTCCGCACCTGACGACCGCGGTTCCGAGACCCCGGACGGGCGTATCCCCCACGACGCGCCCACCGAGCAGCGGCCGGTCCGCCTGGTCGAGCTGCCGATCGGGGTGTCCGAGGACCGCATCACCGGATCACTACACCTGGAGAGTGCGCTCGCCGACGGTGTGACCGTGTTCCAACCTGGCCTGCTCGCCCGCGCGCACCGCGGACTGCTCTACGTGGACGAGGTCAACCTGCTCCACGACCACGTGGTGGACCTGCTGCTCGACGCCGCCGCGATGGGCCGGGTGACCGTGGAGCGCGACGGCATCTCGGTGGAGCACGCCGCGCGCTTCGTGCTGATCGGCACCATGAACCCCGAGGAGGGCGAGCTCCGGCCGCAGCTGCTGGACCGCTTCGGCCTCACCGTGGAGGTGGCCGCGCCCCGGGACCCGGAACTGCGCGCCGAGGTGGTGCGCCGCCGGATCGCGTTCGAGGCCGACCCGGCGGGGTTCGTCGCCGCCCACGCCGCCGACGAGGCCGCAGTGCGCGAGCGGATCGCCGCCGCGCGGCGCGTGCTCGACCGGGTGACGCTGACCCCCTGGGCGCTGTCGACCATCGCCCGGGTGTGTGCGGGCTTCGACGTGGACGGCATGCGCGCCGACATCGTCACCGCCCGCACCGCCGCCGCCCATGCCGCATGGCAGGGCCGGACCCGGATCACCCGCGAGGACATCCGCGTCGCCGCGCGCATGGCACTGCCCCACCGCCGCCGTCGTGCCCCGTTCGATGCGCCGGGCCTCGACGAGGACCTGTTGGAACGGCTCCTGGGCGACGACGACGAGCCCGATCCCGACCCCCGGGACGAGACCGCGCCGGCCGACGACGCCGAACAGTCGGAGTCCGCAGACGAGTCCGCGTCGGCAGACACCCCGGACGCCGAGTCGACCCCGGCGCGGGCCTCGGCCGAGCACGCCGGGCACGAGCACTCGCCCGAGCAGACCGAGCAGACCGAGGACAGCCCCGGCGCTGGCGACGACTCCGGCACCGCGGGCCCGGACCAGGCGGGCGGCCGATCGAACGACGACGCCGACGGCCGAGCCGACGAGCAGCCCGGCGATCAGGCCGGGGATGACTCCACCGGCGACGCTGCCGGGCCCGACGCACCCGGGCCCACCCCGCCCGAGCCAGGCACGGTCACCGCGGCCGCCGCGCCGTACCGCACCCGCCTGCTCGCCGTCGCCGGTACCGGCCAGGGCGCTGCCGGCCGCCGGTCGAGGGCCCTCACCACCAGCGGCCGCCGCATCGGCGCGCGCGCGTTCACCGGCTCCGACCTGCACCTGCCCGCCACGATCCGGTCCGCCGCGCCGCAGCAATCCGCCCGCGGTCGCGGAGCCGGCCCAAACGGTGGCCGACTCCGGCTGGCCGCCGAGGACCTGCGCTCGTCCGTCCGCGAGGGCCGCGAGTCCAACCTCGTGCTGTTCTGCGTGGACGCCTCCGGCTCCATGGCCGCCCGCACCCGGATGGAGCAGGTCAAGACCGCGATCCTCTCCCTACTGCTGGACGCCTACCGACGCCGCGACAAGGTGGGACTGGTGACCTTCCGCGGGGCCGCGGCCCACGTGGCCCTGCCGCCCACGTCGTCGGTCGACATCGCGGCCACCCGCCTCGCGGAACTCCCGGCGGGCGGCCGGACCCCACTGGCGGAGGGACTGATCACCGCTGCTGAGGTCCTGCGCATCGAGGGCGTCCGCGATCCGCGGCGGCGGGCCCTCCTCGTCGTCGTCACCGACGGCCGCGCCACCCACGGCCCGGACGCCCTCGCCAGGTCCCGCACCGCGGCGACCGGGCTGGCCTCCCTCGGCGTGGCCTCGGTGGTGGTGGACTGCGAGACCGGCCGCTTCCGCCTGGGCCTGGCCTCCGAGCTCGCCGGGCACCTGGGCGCCGACCACGTGCCGCTGGGCGAGGTCACCGCCGAGGGACTCACCGACACGGTCGGCGTTCACACAGCCCGCGCCCGCACCGCGCGCCCCCGGGGCGTCGACCCCCGGAACGAGGTGGCCTGATGCCCAAGGGACAGCCGGAGATCGTGCCCGACGACGGGCTCAGCACCCGCCAACGCCGCAACCGGCCGCTGATCATGGTCCACACCGGGCCCGGCAAGGGGAAATCCACCGCCGCGTTCGGGCTGGCCATGCGCGCGTGGAACCAGGGCTGGGACATCGGGGTGTTCCAGTTCGTCAAGTCCGCCAAGTGGCGCATCGGCGAGCAGACCGTCATGGAACGGCTCGCCCGCCTGCACGCCGAGACCGGCGAGGGAGGGCCGGTGGAGTGGCACAAGATGGGCTCGGGGTGGTCGTGGTCGCGCAAGGACGGCACCGAGGACGACCACGCCGCCGACGCCGCCGAAGGTTGGGCCGAGATCAAACGCCGCCTGGCCGACGAGCGGCACGACCTCTACCTGCTCGACGAGTTCACCTATCCCATGAAGTGGGGCTGGGTGGACGTCGACGACGTGGTCGCCACCCTCGCCAGCCGCCCCGGCCGGCAACACGTGGTGATCACCGGCCGCGACGCCGACCCCCGGCTGCTCGAGGTCGCCGACCTGGTCACCGAGATGACCAAGGTCAAACACCCGATGGACGCCGGGCAGAAGGGTCAGCGGGGCATCGAATGGTGACCGCGCTGCCGCGGATCGTGGTGGCCGCGCCGGCGTCGGGGCACGGCAAGACCACCGTCGCGACCGGCCTCATGGCCGCGCTGCGCCGCACCGGGCTGGAGGTCTCGGGGCACAAGGTGGGCCCCGACTACATCGACCCCGGCTACCACGCTCTGGCCACCGGGCGGCCGGGCCGCAACCTCGACCCGCACCTGGTGGGCGAGGAGCGGATCGTGCCGCTGCTGCTGCACGGTGCCGGCGCGGGCGGGGCCGGGATCGGCGCGGGGCGCCCCGCCGACGTCGCGGTGATCGAGGGCGTGATGGGCCTGTACGACGGCCACATCGGCGGCGACGGGTTCGCCTCCACGGCCCACGTCGCCGCGCTCACCGGAACCCCCGTCGTGCTGGTCGTGGACATCTCCCATGCCTCGCGCAGCATCGCCGCGGTGGTGCTGGGGATGGCCTCCTTCGACCCGGCTGTGCGGATCGCCGGGGTGGTGCTCAACAAGGCCGGCTCGGTCCGCCACTCCGACGAGGTCCGACGCGCGCTGGCGCCCCTCGGCATCCCGGTGCTGGGTGTCCTCCAGCGCGACGACGACGTCACCGCCCCCTCCCGACACCTCGGCCTGGTCCCCGCCGCCGAACGCCCGGAGGCCGCGCGGTCGCTCGACCACCTGGCCGGGAAGGTGGCCGCGTCGATCGACCTGGAGGCCGTCATGCGGATCGCGCGTGAGGCGCCGCCGCTGGCGGGCGGGGCGTGGTCGGCGCGCGCGGCGTTGGGGGGCGTCGGCGCTGATCACGGGGGCGCCTGTCGTGACGCCCCGGGTGATGGCCGGGCGCCTGGGGTCGACGACGACGAGGCACGCCCCCTCATCGCCGTGGCCGGTGGCCGGGCCTTCACCTTCCGCTACGCCGAGACGGTCGAGTTGCTCGAGGCGGCCGGCTGCTCGGTGGTGCCGTTCGACCCGCTGGCCGACGAGGCACTGCCCGACACCGCCGCGGGAATCTACCTCGGTGGCGGGTTCCCCGAGGTCCACGCCGCGGACCTCGCCGCCAACGAGCAGATGCTTCGCGCACTGCGGGCGGCGACGATGGCCGGGACGCCAACGGTCGCCGAGTGCGCGGGCCTGCTCTATCTCTGTCGCACCCTCGACGGTGTCCCCATGGTCGGTGCTGTTGACGCCGACGCGGCCATGGCCCCGCGGCTCACCCTGGCCTATCGCCGCTCGACCGCAGGTGCCGACAGTGTCCTGGCGACCGCCGGCACCGAGGTCACCGGCCACGAGTTCCACCGCACGGCCGTGAACCCGCCCGCCGGCGCGGCGGGCTCGCGCGCGGACGAACCGGGCGCGGCTCCCGCCTGGACCAGCAGCGCCGGACCAGAGGGGTTCGTCAGCGGGTCGGTCCACGCGTCCTACCTACACACGCACTGGGCGGGGCATCCGGCGATGGCGGCCCGGTTCGCAGCGCACGCGCGGCGCTTCGCCACCGCGCGTCGGCCCGCCCGACTCGGCTAACCGGGCCCCTTGCGGTCGCGGGCGCGTTCTGGCCGAATAGGCGTAGACCCGGCATCCGGTTCGCTGACCGCCCGGGTCGGAACGACCACCGAGGAGACCTCATGACCGTGCGCGACGTCATCACCGCCTACTACGAGGCCTACAACAGCGAGGACCCCCACCACCTGGCCGCGGTGTTGCACGAGGACGTCGTCCTGCACTCCGCCGCCGGCACCCAGCACGGGATCTCCGCCTACCTCGACACCTACCGCGCGATGACCAGTACGTTTGTCGACCGCATGACCCCCGAGGAGATCGAGGTCGACGGCGACACGGCCATAGTCACGGTGATCAACACGCTCACCGCACGCGCCGACGTGAAGGACTTCATGGGGATGTCGCTGGACGAGGGGCAGACCATGACGTTGACTTTGCGCGGCCGCTACACGGTGGACGACGACCGGATCCGGGAGATCCACATCAAGTTGCTCTAACCGCGGTCCTCGGGGCGCCGGCCTGGTCAGTCAGCGGCGCCGGCCCACTCCGCGGCGGCTGCTGCACTGTCCACCACGGGCACGCCCGGTGCGGGTCCGGGCCGTCGCACCACCACGACCGGCACGTCGAGCTCGTCGGCCACCGCCATCTTCGACCACGTGTGACCGCCGCCCGAGTCCTTGGTGACCAGCACGTCCACGCCGTGGTCGGCGAAGAGCTCACGCTCACCCGCCACCGAGTAGGGGCCGCGGTTCAGCAGCAGTCGCCACGACGCGGGCAGCTCCACCTCCGGCGGGTCCACCACCCTGACGAGCGCGTGGTGCTCGGCGAGCGGGCCGACGAACCTGTCCAGCGACTGCCGGCCGATGGTGAGGAACGGCCGCCGGCCCACGCGGGACGCAGTAGCGGCGGCCTCGTCGTGGTCGTCCACCCAGTGCCAGCGATCGGCCCCCGCGGCGGCGGCCCAGCCCGGCCGCTCGAGCCGCAGCAGCGGCACCTCCGCGGCGGCGCAGGCGGCGGCGGCATTGGCCGAGATGCCGGCGGCGAAGGGGTGGGTGGCGTCCACGACCGCGGTCACGCCGGCCTCCGTGAGGTGCCGCCGGAGCCCGTCGATGCCGCCGAACCCGCCGACGCGCACCTCCCCCACCGGCAACCGCGGCCGCGCGACCCGGCCCGCCAGAGACGAGGAGAACCGCAGGCCGCGCTCCTGCAGCAGGACGGCGAGGTCGCGGGCCTCGGCGGTGCCGCCCAGGATCAGCACGCTCATCGGTCCGCCCCCGGCGGCAGCAGCGGCAGTTCCGGAGCGCCCGAGCGGGCCAGCTCGAGCAGCGCGTCCAGGTCGAGGTGCTCCTCGGCGAGGTCGGCGAGCAGGTCGAGCCGCGCCTCGCGGGCCCGCGCGAAACTCACCCCGGAGGCCGGACGCACACGACCCGCGCCGCCGGAGCCCTCCCCCACGCCGCCGGAGCCGCCGACGACCTCGGCCAGCAGCGCCGACCGGAAGCCGTCCGATTCGAGGGTTCCGTGCCACATGGTGCCGAACACGCGGCCCCGCCGGGCTCCGCCGGGGAACTCCTCGTCGTCGTCGACCCGCTCGGCCCCGCCGCCGACGCTCACCCTGCCGTGGTGGATCTCATACCCGCCCACGTCCTGACCCAGCGCGCGTCCGGTCGGCAGTCGCAGGACCTTCTCGGCGCCGAAGCGAGTGGTGGCGGGAAGCAGTCCGAGGCCGGTCACCCGCGCACCGGGCTCGCCCTCGATGCCGTCCGGGTCGGAGATCTCCCCGCCGAGCATCTGGAAGCCGCCGCAGATCCCCAGCACCGCGCCGCCGCGCTCGACGTGGGAGGTGAGCGCCCGGTCGAGGCGCCGGGCGCGGAGCCAGGCGAGGTCGTCGAGGGTGGCGCGGGTCCCGGGGACGACGACTAGGTCCGCCCCCGCGAGGTCGCGGGGCTCCGTGACGTACTCCAGCTCCACGTCCGCTTCCAGGCCGAGGGCGTCGACGTCGGTGAAGTTGCTGATCCGCGGCAGACGGATCACGGCCACGCGCAGGGTCGCGGTGGCGTCGGCGGCGCGGGGACCCACCGCGAGGGCGTCCTCCGAGTCCAGCCAGAGGTCGGGATTCCAGGGCAGCACCCCGTGGACCGGCCGGCCGGTGAGGTCCTCGATCTGCCGCAGCCCGGGGGCCAGCAGCGTCGGGTCGCCGCGGAACTTGTTGATGACGAACCCGGCGACCAGCCGCTGATCGGCGGGCTCGAGCAATGCGACCGTGCCGTAGAGGGCGGCGAAGACGCCGCCGCGGTCGATGTCCCCCACCACGACGACGGGCATGTCCGCGTGCCGGGCCAGGCCCATGTTGACGTAGTCGCTGGAGCGCAGGTTGATCTCGGTGGGACTGCCGGCCCCCTCGCAGATGATGAGCTCGTGACGGGAGGCCAGGTCGGAGTAGGCGGCGAACGCGGCGTCGGCCAGGTGGGCCCGTCCGTCGACGAAGTCGCGGGAGGACACCGACCCGGCCGGCTGTCCCATCACCACCACGTGGCTGCGCCGGTCCCCGCCGGGCTTGAGGAGCACCGGGTTCATCGCGGGCTCCGGGGCCACGCCCGCTGCGAGGGCCTGGATCCATTGCGCGCGCCCGATCTCGGCGGTGCCGTCCGGGCCTGTGCTGTGCGGACCTGTGCGGCGAGGGGCGGCGACCACCATCGAGTTGTTGGACATGTTCTGGGCCTTGAACGGGGCCACGTTGATGCCGCGGCGAGCGAACGCCCGGCACAGTGCGGTGGTCACGACGCTTTTTCCGGAATCGGAGGTCGTACCGGCGACGAGCAGGGAGGCGACCATGGAGATCGATCCTAGTCGGGCGCTCCGGACCCGCCTGACCGGGCTGACTGGCCGACTCACGTCCGAGGTGGCGTCGCAGAATAGTGGCGGGTCGAGCAGTGGTGGGGCCAGCGGGGCTCGAACCCGCGACCAGCGGATTATGAGTCCGCGGCTCTAACCAACTGAGCTATAGCCCCCCGCACGCGCCGGGAACGTCACCGGCACGCGCGGCGCAATCGTAGCAAGGCGTCAGGAGCCTCCGGCGGGCCACCAGACCGCGCGGACGTCGGCCAGTCCGTCCTCGACGACAGCGGGAGGGTCATCCCACACCTGCACGCGCCTCCCGGGGGGCGCATAGGGCGGGGACCCCGGGTCCCCGGAGCGGACGAAGTCGACCCACGACCGGTGCATCGCGTCGACGAGCCCCGGCGGCGCATCCGCTCCGAGGTAGGCCCGCACGTTCGCGGCTTCCGGAACCGACCAGAAGAACGGCAGGTCCGCGCAGTGCACGGCGCCGCGACCCTCGGACCAGCGGAAGTCGTACACCCAGGTGGGCGCGCCGGCGGCCACCCGGGTCTCGGCCGCACGCACGACGGTCGAGTGGATGGTCGCGGCGTCGACCACCGCCCCCACCGCCCGTCGCAGCGACTTGCCCGCCGATTGTCTGGCCAGCGCGCGCAGTCCGGTGGTGGGCAGCTCCTGGGACCGCAGGATCATCGCGGCACCCGGCACCAACGCGGCCCCGGGCAGGGCCCGGACGACCCCCTCGAACTCCATGGCCGTGGAGCCGATGAGCAGTGGCAGGTCGAGCCCGGGACCGCTCCCGATGCCCTCCAGGGGCGGGACCGGGACGGTGTCGTCGCCGACCGTCGGCCGGAACGGCATGAGGAAGGGATTGTCCTTGCGCAGGCGCCGGTGGAACTCGTCGACGGCGCCCCGGCCGCCGGCGGCCAGTTCCGCGGCGGCCGTGCCCTTGGGGGCCTGAGCGGCGGGCGATCGCAGCACCGCGGGCGACGAGGCGATCCCCCGGTGGAACAGGCCGGCCGCCAACGGCGAGGCGAGCAGGCAGAGCACCGCCCCGCCGCCCGCCGACTGACCCGACACCGTGACCCGCCCGGGGTCACCGCCGAACGCCGCGATCTCGTCGCGGACCCACTCCAGGGCCATGATCCAATCCCGCACCCCGCGGTTGTCCGGGGCGTCGGGGAACGCGGTGAACCCCTCGACGCCCAGGCGGTAGCCCACCGAGACCACGACGATCCCGGCGCGCGCGAAGGCGGTCCCGTCGAACCAGGGCTGGTGCGACGACCCGGACTCCCACCCGCCGCCGTGGATCCACACCAGCACCGGGTGGCCCGTGCCCTGGGCGGGAGCCCACACGTCGACGTGCAGGATGTCCGTGCCGGCGACGATCGGCTCGGGGATCGCCGGATCGGGATCGAAGCGCAGTCGTTGCGCGGTGGCGGCGGGCCTGGTCGCGTCCCGGACGCCGGGCCACGGTTCGCGGCGGACCGGGGCGGCGAACCGGAGGTCGCCGACGGGGTCCTCGGCGTAGGGGATCCCGTAGAAGCGGAGCACGTCCCCCAGATCGGTGCCCTTCACGCGGCCGGTGGACAGCGCGATCTCGACGTCGGTCATGGCGGCCAGATTAGCGACGACAGCTGAGATCCCCCGGCGATCCCTGCTACCAAGGGGAGATGACGAGTGACAGGGACCTGATCATCGAGCGTCTGGCCGACGTGGCCGCAGCGTTGGACTCACGTGACTGGGACGGGCTGGGCGAGCTGTTCACCGAGTCCGCCACCGGGTACGGCGCGACCGGTCGGCAGGCGATCATCGAGAGGGTCAGGGAGCACCTCGGGGGCTGCGGACCGTCCCAGCACCTGTTGGGCAACCATCGGGTCCAGCTCGCCTTCCACGGAGACGAGGACCGGGCACGAAGCCTCACGTACGCGCGTGTCCTCCACCTCGGTGCCGGGGACCAGTCCGATCTGTCCTACGAGTGCTTCGGCGAGTACTCGGACCTGTGGACCCGGACGCCGGAGGGCTGGCGGATCGACTCGAGGAGGTTCCACATCAGCTTCGACCGAGGCGATTTCCGGACACTCCAACCCGGCTGACCTCCGGACGCCTCCCATGGGAGACGGCTTCGGGTCGTACAACGACAACGGTGATTGGGGCGGCTACTGACTACTCCGGCGTGTTCGACCCCTGGGTCACCCAGATGACCACGCTGCTGACCACGGTGGTGTCAACGACGCTGGATGGTCCCCTCGACTGGCCGGACGCGGCCATCGTCAGCGGAGACGCCGTCGAGGTGGTCACTCGCTTGAAGCAGCAATCCGACGTGTCGTTGCGCTCGCACGGCAGCTTGTCGATGAACCGGGCGCTGATGGCCGCCGGTCTGGTCGATCGGGTGCAGGCGACAGTGTTTCCCTGGCGCAGTGGGTGGGTTCCAGGTTGGGGTGAGTGATCGAACCCTTGTGCTAGTCGTTCCGCGCGGGTAGTATCGAATATAAGTTCGATGTCGGTGGCGGAGGGGGTGGAATGGTGACGACGACGAGTGCACTGTTTGCCGTACCCGAGTCCCTCGGCATGGTCGACATGGAGGCCGTCAGCGAGGCGGCTCGTGCCGCGACGCTGGCGCAGAACCGCGCCGGGGCCACACGGCTGGAGGCGGCGCATGTCCTGGTCGAACAGTTCGCCCGGTCCGCCCAGGCACAGGCGGAGCAGGCCGACGAGGCCGGCGCCGGTTCACGCCGACCCGCGTACGCCCGGCTGGATCCGGAGGCCCGGGCCCGCGATCACCTCGTGGCGGCGTGCCAGCTCACGTGCTGGCACGCCGCGCGGTTGGTGACGGCCGGGACGCAGATCCACCGGCGGCTGCCCCGTCTGCGATCCACGGTCGACCGCGGGCTGCTGCCCGAGCAGTTGGCGGTCGATATCGCATGTCGCCTGGCGGAGGTGCCGGACGCGATCGTGTCGGCCGTGGAGGACGAGGTGGTCGCGCGCTTCACGGACGATCTCGACGGTGGCGACCGGCCGACCCGCAACGCAGTGGACTCGGCGATCGATGACGCCGTGGAGCGACACGACCCGGCTGCCGCGCAGGACGCCGCCGCCGCGGCGGCCGCCACCCGCTCGGTCCGATTCCGCGGCGACCGGAACGGCATGGC
>NZ_UNRI01000016.1:0-20640 GCF_900537145.1 Dietzia sp. Alg238-R159
CTACAGTCGTAGATTGCTTGGTGCTGCCACCGGTCTGCACCCGGACGCCGAACTCGCCTGCGCGGCGATCAACATGGCCGTGGCGACCCGCGGCGGTATCGAGGAGGTCCACCAGTCTGGGTGGCGTGAGGACCCGTCGAAACGAGCCATATTTCACACCGATCGGGGCAGCACCTATACCGCTCACGCGTTCACGAAACTATGCCAAGACCTCGATATTCGCCAATCGATGGGGCGGGTCGGATCGTGCTTTGACAATGCTGCCGCCGAAGCATTTTTCAGCTCGCTGGAATGGGAAGTTTTGTCGCAACACACCTTCGAAAACACCCGCGCCGCCCGGGCCGCTGTGTTGGACTGGTGCTACGGGTTCTACAACCACGACCGACGACACAGCACGATCGGAATGGTGAGCCCGATCAGCTACGAGACCGCCGCGGCGACCGAACCGGAAGCCGCCTAGGAAACCCTCCACGATTCGGGGGGAACCACAAAGTCATCAATACCGTCGGACCAACACTTCCTGGGACCGACGGACTGGGCGACTGGAACATCCCGTGGGAGACCTGGCGTGCCGGAAATGCCGATCAGGCCTGAGGGGTCCAGTCACTATTCTGACCTCGACCAAAGGCCAGGCCAAAATCGTCCGGCGAGCGCGGGAATAGCCAAAATGCACACTCTTCCGTGGTCATTGATCGACGTTTGAATTTCCTGACATTCGACGTTCATGGACGAGGGAGTCTCGCCGGATTCGTTTTTGGCGGCCCCACCGGCACAAACGAACAATGGCAGCCAGCAGGTGCGCAAGATGGTGCGCGACATCTGGTGCAACCAGCCGGTGGACGCGAATACGCCCGGAGCTAATACGCAGACCTTCCACTAAACGGGCCCTTCACTATGAAGGGCCACTAAACGATGCCGAGCTGTAGTTTCTGCGAACTCACCCTTCCCCAAATTTCCCCCATCTTCGAGGGCACGAGGGTTCTCCACCATGGTCTCGATCGTTCCAGCCTGTCCTGAGTGTCAGCTCGCCAGCGGAAATTCTTGATCAGACCTCCACCTGATCTCCACACAAATACGCGGGCGTACCGGCCAATGTGGAACTCGACCGGAAGACAGGGGCGCGGTATGGAGTGGGCGAGTGTAACCGTGGTGGCCATTGGCCTGGGCGTGTTCTGGGCCAGCGTGCTCTGCCTCATTGTCGCCCTGACAGGGACCGCTCCCCAGGCGTGAGACACCCAGGGACCAATCGATGGGTGAGCCGGGTTCAACCACCTACCCCACATACCCCATAGGGGTATAATTGGAGGTGTTCCAGTGAGCACCAGCAACGAATATGAAGAGGAGAAGATGTCTATCCAGCCTCGCAGTAACCTTCCGTTGGAAGCGATCGCTGAATCCTGCACGTGCTGCTCCACACCCAGACCCTCGGTGCCGATGCCGATCCACGGTCTCCAGACCGACCGCCACGCCCCGCACCCGGCGCCACCACCCCCCAGACACCGGCGGGCCACACGCTCGGGACTGAGAAGTAGCGAAGGACGATCGCGATGATGTGGAACAACGGGATGGGTTCGGGAATGGGCTGGATGTGGATCTTCTGGCTCTTGGTCATTCTGGGCACGGTGGTGGTCACCGTCGTCCTGGCGAAAGCGTTCACCGGCGGCCGGGGCCAGTCCGGAGGGCATGAGCATGTCAAAACCGGGGAACGCCCGCGCCAGCCGCGAGAGATCCTGGACGAACGCTACGCCCGTGGAGAGCTAACCACCGAGGAGTACCGGGAGCGACTACACACTCTGGGCGAGGGACGGCAGTGAGCGAGCTGACCCGACGGCAGCTCCTCGCACTGGGTTTGGCAGGGGCCGGCACCGCCGCCGTGGGCGGGGCCGGCCTGTGGTGGACCGTCAGTGAGGGCAACACCACGAACAGTGGTGGCTTCTCCGACGGTGGTGACGACCTTCTCGAGCCGGACGTGGTGGCCAGTCGGGACGGTGTGCTCGATCTGGAGTTGGTCGCCGCCCCCGCCCGGGTCAAGATCGGCGGGCGAAACGCAAACGTGCAGGCGTTCAACGGCACACTCCCAGGCCCCACCCTGCGCGTTCGGGGCGGAGACACGATCCGAGTGGCGATTGCCAACGAACTCGACACCCCGACCAACCTGCACGTACACGGGTTGCACGTCTCCCCCGAGGGCAATGGCGACAACCCCTTCGTCAGCATCTCCCCCGGCGAGTCCTTCGACTACGAAATCGTCCTGCCAAACGACCACCCGCCCGGGACTTTCTGGTACCACCCCCACCACCACGGCCATGTCGCTGACCAACTGGCGGCCGGACTCTACGGAGCGATCGTTGTTGAGGACCCCGAGCCGGTCCCGGTGTCCCGTGAGCGCACCTTGGTCGTCTCCGACATCACCCTCGACGGCACTGGCAACCCGGCTGCCGCGTCCCCGCCCGAGAAGATGATGGGCCGTCAAGGCGAGATAGTGATGGTCAACGGCCAGGTTCGGCCCCGGGCCACCGCTTCGCCGGGAGAGCGAGAGCAGTGGCGGATCGTCAACGCCTGCCCGTCCCGCTACCTGCGCCTGACCCTGGATGGTCAGTCTCTGCGCCTGCTCGGCCGTGACACCGGCCGCCTACCCGAACCTGTCGACCTCACCGAGGTGACGCTGGCTCCCGGAAACAGAGTCGAACTCCTGGTGGACGCTCGCCAGGGCACCTCCACTCTGCTCAGCATCCCGGTGGACCGCGGCGCCATGCCTGGCATGATGGGCGGACCCATGGCCGGTGCGTTCCCGGCGGACGACGAGCCGATCGGTCTGCTCACGCTGGACGTGACTGGGCCCCCGGCGGACGAACCCGATCCCGTGCCCGCAGGACCGGCCCTGCGGGACCTGCGCACCGCACCGGTAACTGCCCGTCGAACCCTGGAATTCGCCATGGGCATGGGCATGGGCCGTGGGATGCGCGGAGCCGAATCGATGATGTCGTTCACCATCAACGGCCGACAGTTCGACGCCGACCGAAACGACATCACGGTCCGCGCCGGAACTGTGGAGGAATGGACCCTGACCAACACCAGCCCCATGGACCACCCAATGCACCTGCACGTGTGGCCCATGCAAGTCCTCGACGACGGCGAGTCACCCACCTGGCAGGACGTGGTCAACATTCCGGCCTTCGGCCGCGTCACCATCCGCGTGGCCTTCGACGACATCGTCGGCCGCACCGTCTACCATTGTCACATCCTCGACCACGAGGACCTCGGCATGATGGGCACGATCCTGGCCCGCTGAACTCGGCGCACCCGACCGCAAGCACACCGCCAACCCCGCCCGACGAGAAGAAAGTACGGTACCGCATGGATCGCAGCGCCCAGTCCTCGAACTCACTGACCCTCACTGGATCCGTTGCGCTCGGGACGGGGGTGATGATCGGGGCGGGCATTTTCGCCCTGGTAGGGCAGGTCGCCGAGCTGGCCGGGGGGTGGATGCCGTGGGCCTTCCTTGCCGGGGCAGTGGTGGTGGCCTTCAGCTCCTACTCCTACATCCACTACTCAGCCACCAACCCTTCCTCGGGCGGAATCGCGATGCAACTCAAAGCCGCGTATGGACCCGGGGTCGTGGCTGGCTCGGTTTCGCTGTTCATGTACGTGTCGATGATCCTCGCCGAGTCCCTTCTCGGCCGAACCTTCGGTACCTACATGCTGCGACCGTTCGGGATGCAGGACTCCGACGTGTGGGTCCCGGTGCTGGCCGTCCTCGCCATCGCCGGCGCCGCACTGGTGAACCTGGTGGGCAACCAACTAGTGGAGCGCTCTGCCACGGTCACCGCAGCGCTCAAGATCGTCGGCATCGCGGTGCTGGCGATCGCGGGAATCCTCGCCGCGGGACTCTCCTCCCTGCCCCGGCTCATTACCGCCGCTGGACGCACGCCACCAGACCAGGGATGGGTGGGCTTTCTCGCCGGTGTCACCCTATGCATCCTGGCGTACAAGGGGTTCACCACGATCACCAACCACGGCGGGGATCTGAAGAACCCCAAGCGCAATATCGGCCGCTCAATCATTATTTCCATCGCCCTGTGCACGGCGCTCTATCTATTGATCACCGTCGCAGTCACTGCGAGCCTGACCGTGCCAGAGATCATCGAGGCCCGCGACTACGCACTGGCCGAAGCAGCCCAGCCGATGTTCGGCGACTGGGGCATGAGAATAACCGTGCTTATCGCGGTGGTCGCCACACTGTCTGGACTGATCGCGAGCCTATTCTCAGCCTCGAAGCTCTACGACATGCTCCGAGAAATGGGCCAAGCCCCGGGCCTGCCCGGCCGGCCAGGACATCAGTCGCTCTACATCACCGCCGGGCTGGCGATCGTGATGGCCGCCTTCTTCGACCTCTCCCAGATCGCCTCCCTTGGCGCTATCTTGTATTTGGCCATGGACATTGCCATCCACTTCGGGATCATCCGCCGTCTCAAAAACGACGTCGCCGCCAACTCCTGGATCCCGTTGCTCGCGATCATCCTTGACCTCGCGGTACTGGTGCCCTTCCTGCTCACCAAGAGCCAATCGGACCCGTTCACCCTCGTCATCACCGCGCTAGTGGCCCTAGCCATCGTCCTCGCCCAGTGGCTCGCCGTGCGACACCACCAACACCAGTGAGAACACAGAGCACACCAGAGACTCCAACCAACCCAGCGCGATTCAGGCCGCACGACGCGCGTCCGCTGAGCGCGTTGAGGCGCGCATCTCCCCACACTTGTGGCACACGCCGTACCGGCTCCACCGAACCTTCACGTGAAGGACAGTTCGTCCTTCACAAACACTTGGCAGATTGGGGGTGTACCGATCAATGGTCCCGTGCACTCGGGGCTGGATCGAGCACCCAGGAGGAAACGATGCAGGCGAGATGGAGTATCAACATCACCCCTATCGAAAGGGGCGCTCGCATCGTGTTGGGTCTTCTCGGTGTCGTTGGCGGAGGAATTCTGCTCAGCCAGGCGGACTCCACGGGCGCGGTGATCGTGGAGCTGTTGTTGATCGTGGCTGGTCTGGACCTGATCGTCACTGGTGGGACCGGGCACTGTCCACTGTACAAAAAATTGGGCCGCCTCCCGCTTCGGAAAGGACACCCCTCATGAGCGAGCAATCACCCCAGGAGCGACGGCGCCAGCCACTAGACGCGCCCCCTGATCAGCCCCCCGTTGCGGGGTCGGCTTCCCCCTACAGCGATGGGCCTCTGGAAGAGCAGTACCCGCCCGAGCCCTCGAAGCCCGGACGCTCCGGTCATCGTTGGATGATGCTCGCGTGTTGTGTCCCGATGCTCGTTCTTGTCGGGGTCCTGCTGGTGACCGGGGTCGCAGGCACCGGAGTGATCGTGTTTGGCGCGCTGTGCGTGGCGATGATGGGCCTGATGATGTTCGCAATGCCCGGTGGCCACGGCCATTAACCCGCCACTACACGCTCCTGGGATCCAATCGGCTCAGCATTGAACCGACCAGGAGCGAGCACGACGCGATTTCCAAGGCTGGAGGACACCGAGATGGCTGCAGCGGCCACTAGCACGATGAGTTACACCGTCAGGGGACTGACCTGCGGTGAGTGCATCGCGCGAATGATCGAGCATCTATGGGGGCTACCCGAAGTCGAGGGGGTGTCAGTCGACCTCATCAAAGACGGGCAGTCCGTCATCACGATCAGATCTTCTCCCGAAAACAGCCTGGCGCAGACCCTCACCGCGGTCGAACAGGTGGGTTTTGAGCTGACCGGCCGAATGGAGCTGACCGGGCATTGGCCGGGCCTACACGGTGCGTTGCATCCCGACGAAATGTGGTTCCCCCCGAATCGTGGAGGGTTTCCTAGGCGGCTTCCGGTTCGGTCGCCGCGGCGGTCTCGTAGCTGATCGGGCTCACCATTCCGATCGTGCTGTGTCGTCGGTCGTGGTTGTAGATTCCGTAGCACCAGTCCAACACAGCGGCCCGGGCGGCGCGGGTGTTTTCGAAGGTGTGTTGCGACAAAACTTCCCATTCCAGCGAGCTGAAAAATGCTTCGGCGGCAGCATTGTCAAAGCACGATCCGACCCGCCCCATCGATTGGCGAATATCGAGGTCTTGGCATAGTTTCGTGAACGCGTGAGCGGTATAGGTGCTGCCCCGATCGGTGTGAAATATGGCTCGTTTCGACGGGTCCTCACGCCACCCAGACTGGTGGACCTCCTCGATACCGCCGCGGGTCGCCACGGCCATGTTGATCGCCGCGCAGGCGAGTTCGGCGTCCGGGTGCAGACCGGTGGCAGCACCAAGCAATCTACGACTGTAGAGGTCGATCACAGTGGCCAGATATRGCTTYTCACCGGGCCGACCGTTGGCGTCGACGGTGGGGATCTCGGTCATGTCGCCGACCCACCGGGCGTTCGGCCTGTCGGCGGTGAAGTCCCGCTTGAGCAGGTCGGGGAACTTCGGGGCCGTCTTGTCCTGCCTGGTCAGACCGTTGCGGCGTCTGATGCGGCGTGCGACGAGGCCCTGGCGGCGCATCGAGTCGGCCACGGTCTTCTCGCTGACCTGCCAGCCCTCGTCACGAAGGTCGAAGTACAGGCGAGGGGATCCATGCCGGCCCTTTGCGGCGGTGAACGCCTTCGCGACCGCCTGGTCGACGACCTCGCGGCGGCGGTCACGCTCGGTGTGCAGACCGCTGGCCGCCTCCGGCCCGGTGGCCCGCTTGAGCCACTTGTAGAACCACGCCAGCGACACGCCCAGCAGGGCGCACACCAGAGTGTGTGGCACTCGGTAGTTGGTCCTSWAGGTCGGCGATGAAACGTGCCACGCTCACTTCGTCGCCTCCTTGACCCACAGGACCACGGATCGCTTGAGGACATCACGCTCCATCTTCAGCTCCGCGTTCTCTGCTCGCAGCCGCTTGAGCTCCTCGATGTCGCCCCTGGACAGGCCTTCTGTGCCCTCCCGAGCTTCCTTAGCCTGATTGACCCAATTGCCCAAGGTGCCCGCGTTGACCCCAAGGTCTCGGGCGATCTGGGCGATCGGCTTCCCGGTCTCCTCGACGATCCGGACCGCTCCCTCACGGAACTCCCGGTCGTACTTCTGGCGCTTCTCTGGCATCGCTTCCCCTTATAGCTGATCCCTCTACGGATCCGGGGGAACCTCAGGATGCGGGTTCGCGCGTATTTACCTGAGGAGGGGCTGTTACCGCGGGCGCGGCGCAGTCGGTGGGTGACGTGCCAGGTGGCGTAGGGCTGAAGTACGACGGCGATCGGTGGGGGTTGGTCGGCCAGCAGTGCGTCGATCCATAGGTTGAGTCCGTCGATGATGTCCTCTCGTGGGGGCAGAACCTCCAGGGCTATGAGTAGCCGCCGAAGATGGTGGGTGCGGGTGTTTGGAGGCGTGCGGTCCAGGCTCGCATGGGTCAGGGGTTCGTCCTCGGCGATGAGGGTGGTGAGCAGGATGAACCAACTCTGTCGGCTGGCGAGCAGTAACGCGGTGCGCCTCGGTGGGTAAGTCTTGAGTAGAAGGTCCCGAATGGAGTGGGTTTGAGCGCGTAGGTGCGGATGGGTGCACTGCAGGGCGTGGTCGACTTGGGCGGTGTTGAGGCAGCCGAGGCAGTCGGTGGCGGTGACCAGGAGGTCGATGGTTCCGCAGGAGCGGCAGTACCAGTTCCTGTGCTCGCCAGAGCACGGGCCGCAGAGCGGGTTGCCGTGGGCGTCGAGTCCGGCCTGGGGGCGTTGGTGACCGCAGGAAGTGCAGGTGATGGGGTTTTCGCGCAGCTGGCGGCAGCAGGGATCGCACACTGGCCCGAGCGGCAGGGTGATGCGCACTGATCGGGTGAGACCGCATACCGTGCAGCACTCTTTGGTGGCGGGCCTGGCCTGCCGGTGGGGTCGTTGTTTGGATCGGCATGACGAGCAGATCGGTCGCCCGGTGGGCACTCCCCTGTCGCAGGGTTTCTCTTGGCCGCAGACGGTGCACTCGGCGATCGGTGGGGTGTAGCAGCGGTAGCAGATCCACGTGCCTGGGAGGTCAGGGTCGCGGCGGGCATGCGGCGTAGATCGCGTGCAGTGGTGGCAGGTGCGGGGGCGGCTGCGGTGGTAACAGCGCGGGCAGAGCGGTCCGGTGTCGGTGATGGCGTGGGCCGGTTGATCGGGGCGTCCGCAGTCGCTGCAGGTGTACAGCTTTTTGGGCCCGCAGGCCTGGCAGAGGGGTTGTCCATCGATGCGGTAGGCCACCGGGCGGTGCAGCTGGCAGCGCGAGCATGGTGGTCGGCGATCAGGATCCGCGCGACGGCACGAGGCGCAGAGCACGCCGTCGTCTTCGCGGGCGGCGGGTACCGCCAGGGTTCCGCATCGCCGGCACGGGGTTCGCCGGGAGGCGTTGTAGCAGGACAGGCACCAGCGTCCCCCGCTCGGTGCGCGGTAGCGCAGGCGACGCTGTTTGCCACATCCTGCGCACTGTGGCGGGGTGATCACTTCGGTCGGAAGCGCCGCGACCTGGTCGAGTACCCGGTGTAGCCCGGGCGGTGCGTCATCTGGGCGGGTGCGCACTGCTTCGGGGTGGCGGCGCACGTAGTCGAGCACGTGTTGAAGCTCGTCCGGTAACAGTTCCGCGGCGGTGATCGCGGCGCGATGTGCCGCCTTGCTGTGATCGGGGTCGAGGACGGCGAGCACGGCCGCCAGGGCGGTCGTGGGGTCGTTCATGAGCCTGTGGGTCGGCGGATCGTGGTGCGTCGCACGGGCGGCGCGTGACCTGCGTCAGTGGCGCTGGCGGGTTTGGCGACCGAGACGTTGGCGGTGGTGATTTCGATGAGGTCGGAGGTGTCGACGTCGAGGATGTCGCACAGTGCGGCCAACACGTCCAAGCTGAGGCGTTGCGGGGTGGTGGTGACCAGGCGGTAGACCTGTTCGCGGGAGAGGTGGACGCCGCGTTCGGCTAGTAGCGGGACGAGGTCGCTGGTGGCGAAGTGTCCGCGTTCGGCCATCAGGGTGCGCAGGTGCCAGGTGTAGCTCATCTTCTTGTTCATGGGCTCTCCCAGAGGTCGGGGTGGCGGCTCAAGGATCGGCGCAGCAGGCGGTTGCGGTACTCGTCGGACACGCCGGTGTAGATGGCGGTGGTCGCGGCGTAGGAGTGCCCGACCTGGGTGGAGACGAACCGTTCGGGGTAGTCGAACTCCACCAAGTGGGTGACGTAGGAGTGGCGCAGGCAGTGCAGGTCCAGCACTGGGTCCAGGCCGGCTGCGTCGCGGGCGGTGGTGAATGCGTCGTTGATGCGGCGCATGGAGATGCGGTCTGAGCGTTCGGTGACCCATAACGCTGGATGGGATCGGCATCCCAGCAGGGTCCGGATTTCGTTTCGCCAATGCTCAAGAACCGGCACGATCCAGTCCATTTCCGGGACGGTCAGCACGGTGCGGCGTTTAGCCGCCCCTCCCCTGCTGGATTTGCCGAACCGGACGAACAGAGCGCCACAGTTGCGGTAGTTCGGGGTGGTGGGGTTGTGCTGCAGGTCGGTCACGTCCAAGCCCCACGCTTCCTGGCGACGGAGTCCGAACGCGTAGATCGTCTTCAGAAGCGCGGCGTCGCGTTGTGCGGTCAAAGCGCCTTTGCGTCCGGTTCCTGGGATGGATTCGGCGCGTCCGTCGGCGGCATCGAACAGCGCCTGCACTTCGTCGTAGGTCAGTGGCCGCCGGCCGGGGGCGCCTTCGTAGTCGGTGGTGTGAACGATGGTGTTCCACTCGTGCAGGATTTGCTGCGGGACCGCGTCAAAGAGCTGCTCGCACGTTCCGATCCAGCCGTACCGGGGATCGGTGATGTAGGTAAGGAACATCCGGATCGTGATTTCGTACATCCGCGCGGTAGACATCGCGATTGGATGCTCTGCTTGCCGGCGGTCGGAGATGAATGCTTCGACGTCTGAGCATGTCCAGGCCCACGGGTAGTCGTTGCTGAAGATGGCGAAGCGTCGGATCAAAGCGATACGTACTTCGATCGTCTTAGCCTTGAGAAATCGGGACCGCTGTTGCATCGCCCAGCCGTCGAGCATTGCCTCGAACACGGCGGGTTTGGCGTCGAGGAACGTCACGCCGTCCGGTAGGGCCTGGCGTGCGGAACCGGGGAGCTCACCCCTCACAACCATGTTGCACACGATGCAACATCGAGTCGTCTAATGCAATGGCCAAAGTGGAGGTCCAGCGACGCCAGTGTGATTGGGAAGCGCGTTCCAATGGGCGTCCAGCGGGTTCACAATGAGGTCGAGTAGTCGACCAGATGTAACTTCGCTCGGTACCGTCCGTACCCGTCGGAGATGGCGCCGGTCCAGATGTGACACCCACTGCCCGGGGCGCGCACGACACGGGAGCCAAACGCGGCAATCGCCGCCTCGGTCGGAGGCAGCGTCGAGTCGTACGGCCTGGACCGCCTCGCGGCAGGCCGGGGCCGGGGACGGGCGTCCATTCCCGGCAGCGGGATGTCCTCGAACCACCGGCCCGRGGAAGGCTCAGKGCTGCTGSTCACCGTTGGTGTCCGCCGAGGTCTGATCCGCCGCTGGCGTGTCACCGCCGTCGGCATCGTTGACCGTGTCGTCGGTGTCGGTGGTGTTGTCCTTGGCGGCGCGGATCGCCGCCCCGACCTCGCGGGCGGACAGTCCGGTCATCTCCGCCAGATCGGCCTGCACCACGCCCAGGTCCCGAAGCTCGACCAGCGCCTGACCGAGGGCGATCTGCGCGTCATCGCGGGCATCGATCGCCGAGAACACCGCGACCAACTTGGCCTCACGCTTGCGTGCCCGCTCCAGCTCGTCGGCCATCGCCTGACGAGCCCTGGCCCGCGCGGTCTGTGAACGTGAATCAGTCTTGGTAGCCGCCATGTAATCGACCCTATTGCCCCACCCATCGTGCCGCAATCCCCAACCACCATGCCGCCGTCATCGTCGCGCCGTCCTGGTCCCCGATCTCCGCACCACATCTAGCACTGGCCGTGCTAGATCATCCTCGCTGTCGCTCGCCACAAACTGCCACACACAGTATGCACTTCTAGTGAACGACGGGAACCCTCTGGTCGCAGGCCTGCGGACTGCGGCGCGTAGACGCGCCCATTTATGCCGCATAAGCTGGTGATCGTGATGACCCTCCGAGCCGTACACGCGGGCACTGGGTACCAGTACCTGCTGCGCTCGGTGGCCACCCACGACGCCGACCCGAAGGGTCAGTCGTTGTCGGACTACTACGCCGCCAAGGGCACCCCGCCCGGTCGTTGGATCGGCTCAGGTCTAGACGGTCTGGACTCGGAGGCAGCCACCGCCGGGGCGGTGGTCACCGAAGCCCAGATGGCGGCCCTGTATGGCGAGGGCCTGCACCCGGACACCGACGCCAAGATGCTCGCCGGGGCCGCATTGAAGGATTGCAAACTCGGCCGATCCTTCCCCCTCTATACCGGCGGCGTCGATGTCCTGGACGCAATCGCCGCGGCCGAGCGGGACTTCCTCAAGACCGAGAATCGCCACCCGACCACAGCCGAGCGAAGCGAGCTCGCCGAGCAGATAGGCCGGCCGTTCTATACCGAGAAGTTCGGCTACGAACACGCCTCCGGCAAGGACGTCATCGCCTGGGTCAACCGAGAGCGTGACCAGGTCAAGCAAGCGATCGCGGGGTTCGACTTCACGTTCTCCCCGGTGAAAAGTGTCAGCGTTCTGTGGGCACTGGCAGACGAGCAGACATCGTCCAGGGTCGCCGCGTTGCACCACGAATCCGTCGCGGAGGCACTGGCGTGGGCCGAGGACAATGCGATCTACACACGGGTCGGCAAGCAGGGAATCGAGCAGGTCAAAACCCGCGGAATTGTCGCCTCTGAGTTCACTCACTTCGATACCCGCGGGGGCGACCCGGACCTGCACTCGCACGTGCTTCTGGCCAACAAAGTGCAAGGCCCGGACGGGCGCTGGCTGTCACTGGATGGACGTGCGATCTTCCAGATGCACCAAGCCATATCCGCCCGGTATGACGCGATCTTGCACGACAAGCTCACCCGCCGAATGGGCGTCGAGTTCCAGGCCCACTACCCCCACCCAGACAAGGCTCCGATCTGGGAGATCTCTGGGATCGACCGCCGGTTGATTGAGGCGTTTTCCTCCCGACGCACCCTGGCCCGCCCGGTCTACGACCGACTCGTCGCGCAGTACGTCGAGAAGAACAACCGGCAACCCTCGCAGCGGGCGTCCTACGCCCTGTGGCAGAAGGCCATCCTCGACACCCGCGACGCCAAGAAGCCCGCCCAATCACTGGCCGAACACCGCGCCACCTGGCGGCAGATGGCCGAAAACGTCGTCGGTGCGCACGCGGTGGACAGCGTGGTTGGGGAGGTCACCGGGCAGGGCCGAAGCCAGGTGTCGCGGGAGCTGTTCGACGCCCAGGTCCACGCCCGGCAGGTGGCCGAGCAGGCGGTGGCGGCAGTGACCGCACGCCGTGCGCAGTTCCGCCGTTCCCACATCAACACCGCCGTTTCCACCTTGCTCAAGGGCTACCGATTCGAGGGCGCCGAGGCCCTGGACCGGGCGCACGAACAGGTCATGGCCACCGCCATGGGAGAACTCGTGGTGCAGCTGACCCCGCCGGAGATTCTGGACCTTCCAGGTGCGTTGACCGGGCCGGAAGGTGCCGGCATTGACCGGCACGCAGGCGCCGAGAAGTACACCACTCAGGCGGTGCTGGACGCCGAGACCGCCACCCTGGTAGCGACTGGCACCCCGGTCGCGGTGATCGCTACCCGCGCCGATCTCGACCGTGCGCTGAAGGCACACGAGGACGCCGAGGGTTGGTCCCTCAATGCCGGACAGACCGCTCTGGCGCAGCACCTCATCGGTGCCGGAACGCTCCTGGCCGCCGGGGTGGGTCCGGCCGGGACCGGCAAGACCGCATCCATGAAGGTCGTGGCCCGCACCTGGCAACAAACCGGCCGGTCGGTTATCGGCCTTGCTCCCTCCGCGGCAGCGGCCAGCGTCCTCGCAGGCGACATCGGCACCGACTGTCACACTATCGACTCTCTGACCTTCACCTGGATGGGCAAGCACCCCACCCTGCCCGGAAAGACCCTCGACGCACTGCCGGTCACGATCAAACCTGGGGACATGCTTCTCGTGGACGAAGCCGGCATGGCCAGCACCGAGAACCTCGCAGCACTGACCGAAATCGCCGCCGAATCCGGGGCCATCCTCCGCCTGATCGGCGACCCCAAACAGCTCGCGGCAGTCGAGACCGGCGGTCTGTTCGCCGACCTGACCCGCACCCCAGGCACGCCTCAGTTGCGCGAGGTCATGCGCATGGGCTCAGACACCGAACAAGCCGACGCGACCCTGGGCCTGCGCGAAGGCGATCCCGGCGCACTGGCTCTCTACAACGAGCGCGGATGGATCACCGGCGGGCACCGCGAGCAGATGCTCACCGACGCCGCCGAGGCGTTCCTCGCCGACACAGCCGCTGGCCGCCAGGCACTGATCATCGCCTCGACCAACACCGATGTCGACACCCTCAACGAGGTCATCCGAGCCGACCGGATCGCCCACGGCCTCGTCGACGACGCACACACCACCAGGGTCGCTCGCGGCGACACCGTGGGTGTCGGCGACACCGTCATCGCCCGCACCAACTCCACGCTCTACACCGAGAACCGCACCTACCTCGGACGGGTCATCAACGGCCAACTATTCACCGTCACCGGCATCACCGATGATGGCTCACTGGCAGTACGCGACTCCTCCACCGGCCAAGACATGCTCATCCCCGCCAGCTACGCCGACAAGAGCATCCACCTCGGCTACGCCGCCACCATCCACCGCGCCCAGGGCGCCACCGTCGATACCGTCCACGCCGTCATCGACGCTGGCGTGGACCGTGCCGGCCTGTATGTCGCCATGACCCGCGGCAGACGAGAAAACCACGCCTACGCCGTATGCGAACCCACCCTCGACACGGGCGCCGAAGACGCACACATGCACTCCGCCGGCGACCACCACGCCCCCACACCCGAGCAGGTGCTCACCGGGGTGCTGGCCCGCGACACCCACCAGGCCTCGGCCACCGAAACCCTGCGCCAGGAATACGCGGCCGCCACCAGCGACGAACGGCTCGCCCAGCTCTACCGCCACGGCGTGGACCTCGCCGCCCGCGATTTTACCGCCGCCACCCTCCCGGCCTACATCGACGCACTCCCCCGTGCCTACGCCCACCAGCTCGAGACAGACCCCGACCAATACGAGGCCCTGGAAGGCGCGTGGACCGACGCAGCCATCCGAGGCCTCGACCCCCGCGAGGAATGGGACAACGCCACCGACACCCTCGACACTGCCAACAAGCCCGGCACCGTCATCGCCCACCGGATACGCCACGCGACCGGTGAGACCACCGACACCAACACCCTGCCCACTCCCCCACCCGCGGCCCCGGGATGCGACACCGAACTGACCACCTGGCTCGCAGAGACCCACCGCGCCCTCACCGCCGACCCTGCCTCCCAGGCGGTAGCCCGTGCGGGGTCCTTCTCTGCCGAGGACTTTGTCGACTCGTACCTCGCATCCCGGTCCGCAGAACACGAACCCGGCCCGGACACTCACCCCACGACGAGCTCGCCATGGCCATCTGCCGACTCCTCCCCCGACCTGTGGTGACTCGCCCTTGCCCGTCAGGCGCCAGTGGTCAGGCTGCGGTGCGGGCCCACTGGTGCGGGGCGAGCAGCATGTCGGGAGCGGGTAGTGCGGCGCGGGCTGCGGCGACTAGTTCCCACCAGCTGTCGGGATCGGCCTCGCGATGGAGATCTTGGGCAGCCATCGCCGCGCCCCAAGTGGTGGCTGATACTGGCGGGCCGGTCGAGGTGGCGCCGTATGCCAGGGCAATGTCAGTCGGGTGGATCTGCTCAGCCTCAGCAGGGTTGGGAAATTCGCCCCACTCGGCCAGCGCGTCGGAGCGCTGCGGCTGGTGTCGGGTGGTGAACCACCACACGAACACCGCCGAATGCAGCCGGTACAGGCGCACCCGATCAGCGTGCGCACCATCAACACCAGCAGCAACGGCCGCTCGCGCTAACCGCGACCGACCCCGGTACACGCGGCCATCAGCGGTGCACAGACCCAGAGAGCGCAGTGCGCGCAGTTTGCTGCGCACCGTCGCCGGGCAGATCCCGAGCCTGGTCGCCAGCTCACGCACCGACAGGCGGCCAGAGGCCAGGTGGGTCCACACGCGCATGCCCAGCACCCCGAGAGCACGGGCATGCCAGATGTCCTCTCGGGCGCATTCGAGCTCAGCGTCAAGCTGGCTCTGCATCTCCGGGGTAAATACTGCGCCACTTCTTCGCTCCCCGCCCCCGGGTCTTACGATCTGCCACACTGCCGCCCAGGGGCCGGCTGCTCGCTGCACGCGGGCGACCCACCCCTGCTGGACAAGCGCTCTCAGCCGGTCGGCGACGGTGTCTCTGGTCAGACCTGCGGCCAGGGCCCAGTCGCGCTCGGACAGGTGCACCTCCGCTGTCGCGGCTGCGACGGTGCGGGCTGCCAGTGCCAGGAGCACGAGGCGGTCTTGGGCTCCGGTCTTGCCGGACCACCGGTGGGGTTGGGAGTCCATGCGGGTGAGCAGGTCGGCGACAGTGGTCTCGGCAGCGCGGCGGGCGGGCGAGGGTCCTGCAGTGCTGGACTGGGTGTAGCTGGCTGCGGTGACGGCTTTGGCCCACTGGCGGGCCAACTCGGCGGTCGCGTCTAACCGGGGGGTGCGCTCCCCTGCGTTGATGCGGTGGGTGCGGACGAACTCCAACCCGGGCCAACGGTCAGTTAAGGCAGCCTCGTGCAGGTCGCGATACTGCATCCGGGCGTGGGCGCAGGCTAGCAGGATCGACCACCCCACCGCGGAGGCATCCGTGCGGTCGGTGATCGGGGCGCGGGCAAGGGCACGAATCTGTGGGTTCAGGGGTCGTTTGGGCCCGGCCAGGTATGGATGGCCTTGCACATCGACGTGCACAGGAACCGGGGCGATCCCAGCATCGGTGGCGGAGGCGCCCTTGCTCTGAGGGGGTTGTGTCAGCTGCGTGAGAACTGTGCGCAAGGCCCGCAGGGACACCGGCCGGATATGGGGATCTGTCAGGGGCATCGATGTGCCGCCGGCGCGGTGGGGCGAGCCCGGGGCGCGGACACAACCCGTGCGCGAGTTAGCCAGCGGGCCCCGGTCCAGCGAGGGCCACGCGGCGCTGAAAGCGTCGATGAGCGGTGCCAGGCGGTGCGCGGAGACGGCGGTGCTCAGCCGGATCCATACGTGGTATCCCCCAGCAGGTCCTGACGAGCACACCAGGTGCTCGATGCCCGCGGCAGTTAAGGCAGATGTGCACGCTGCGAGGTCTTTGTCCGCGGTTGAGCCGGCATGGTGGGCGTCGAAATCGAGGGCGAGGAGCCGAAACTTGCCCGATTCATCGGTCAAGTGCAGCGCGAAAGGTGTCCCCTCCCCCGGCACTCCGTCGGTGAGACGTCGCGTGACGGCGAAGGTATGCGCCTTGTGCGAGTCGACACGCACATACGGGCGCGGACTCCACGCGCACACCACAGAGTCCCACCACCAGGTGGAATCTCGGGTTGTGAGGTTATCGAGGTCAGAGCGAGACACGCCGATCGGATCGACTGGACCATCCGATGGGTATGACTTACTCTGAGAGGTGCCTGGAAGCACAGCTCTCCTAATTGGTGAGCAACACCGAGTTTGAGCGCCAACTCGAACTCTCGACTTTCGATCCCGGTCCACCGGCCAGTGGGCCGGGATCAGTCATTTGGGGCTGCGTGATCTTCATTTGTCAGTCATGTTGGTGACTACTTCACGCTGGGATCGCCTCCTGGTCATCGAAACTCGACACCGCTTCGGGCATGCCGAGATGGGCCGCGGCGACTTCGGCTACGTACTGGTTCATAGAAATGCCTCGCGCTTTAGCTTCGCGTCGAAGCGCATCGTAAACGTCTGAAGGTACGCGGACTGTCATCCGTGTCCGCTCCCCTAGGGCTGGTCTGCCAGGCCCAGTACGTGAGGTCGCCATGACGACAAAGTTGGCATGCCTGACGTCAGAAATGGGTACGACACGCTCACGACGTCAAATATTGCATTGATAGCGGACGGGTTGGTCGGCGGACGTCGTCGCTGACCGCTGGTGACGTCCGCCATCCTCGCCTGGATCCTCGTGTGCTCGTCTCTCTACTTCCATCACGTCCTGTCGTGGCGGCGCAGGAGCACGAAGAGCGATCTCCTACTAGCCGGAACTGCCCAATCAGCAGTTCTTTGATTCCAAGTACTCAACGATCGCATTGTCGGTAATCGAAGCAATGCTAATGGTTCGATCACCGGTCTCGTACCGCAGTTTGTCGACGGCGCGTAGCAGCCGTGCTTTGGTTGACGGGCGCAGCCGGACGTTGTGCTGTTCGGTCAGCCGCTCCTGCTCCCGAGCGTTCGAAGGCTCTGGCGGCAGAGCTGCACCTTCCGGTCGGGAAGCCGGAGTGGGCCTCTCAGGCAAGTCGGCTGCGGGGTGTGCAACCCGTCGAATTGCGGGTTCGCGCTGAACGCTCATGCTGGGGATCTTTCGAGGTCGAGTTCCAGCTCCGAAAGTAGGTCTGTATATGCGACCTGGAGAGCCAATGACTTGCCACCCGCAAACTCGTGGATGGGCGTGTGCGTGCTATGGGCATCTTGACGGGCGGCAAGCTCCGGTATGGCGGTTCTCGCGACTAGATCTCCATAAGTGTCGCGCAGTTCGCGTTCGCGGAACTGGTGCTCCCCCGTCGCGCGTCGCCGGCTAAGGACAATCTTGTCCAGGACGAGTCGGGGGTTAGGCCGCCGTTGAACATTGCGGATCGTCTCTTGCAGGTTCTCGATACCTCGAACGCTGTCGATGGTTGGTTCAGTGACGGCGATGACTCCGTCGGCGGCGCACAGAACGGCAAAGAGCAACTTCCCCAGTGACGGGGGGCAATCGAAGAGAACTGCGGTGTACGCGGACAGGTCGAGCCCCTCAAACGCGATGTCGAGGCGGAAGATTAGATCGTTGGAGCCATCTGACTCGATGTTGGCTAATGCCTCGTCAGAGGGGATGAGGTCAACTCGGTCCCAGGGCGTGGCGATGACCGCATCGGCTGCAGTTCCAGGGGCCGTCCGGTTCATAAGGTCAAATGTGGTCTTCATCCCCTCCGTAACCTCGATACCGAGTCCTGTGGTGGAGTTTCCCTGCGGGTCAACGTCTACAACTAGAACATTCAGTCCCTTATTGCTCAGAGCGCTCGCTAGACCTAGCGTCGTGGCAGTTTTTCCGACTCCGCCCTTCTGATTGCAGAGGGCTAGCTTGCGGACCATTTGCGTTCCTCCCTAAGTGTCGACCAACTTGTGGCGGGCACTAGCTGGCTGGACAACTGTGATTCTTGAGTCGCATGCGGCAAGTCAGTTCAAGCAACGCTACTACTTGTAGCTCGCTTAGCGAGAGCGACTCGCGGAGCTATGAGTGCCGGCATGTCTATCAGAGCTACACCAGGCAGCAGTGCTAGCAAAGCGAGCAACGCTCGGATAGCTCGCGTAGGGTCCTGCGTGATCGCCTCCTTGACGTGCATGAACCGTGGCGCCAATGAGATAGCAAGCATAGCTATCAAAGCGGTGACAGCTATGGCGTCATTGCAACGCCGCCGGGTGGGGGCGGCCGCCGCTTTCTTGTGAGTGTTGATTCCCGCCAACGCGCTACGCGGTCGCTATGGAAGGTCGACCAGCGCCGCAATCTCACATCAGGGGACGAGGGGGTCGCTGTCGGGGAATGTCTGGATATGGACGCGACGTTTGGCGTCCCAGGCGAGCTGCCCCAGGTCGTGCAGGACATTCATAGAAGCGATGTAGGTTTCGACAGATTCACCAGTGAGGGCGACGACGTCGGCAGGGATGATTGAGCTGACCCGACCACTGTCGGCTTGCCACCTAACAGGTTCGGTGAGTAAGTAGTCCAGGGCGTCAGCGGTCGTCATCCCGGGTAGCCGTTCGGCGAGCAGTCGTGCAGCAGCGCGGTACTCCCAGATTGGAACAGTGAGTTGCACTCGAGGTGCCGCACTGGGGGAGTCTGCAGACTTCGTGACTCTTTTCGTTCGCCGCTGCTTCTTCGCTGCCGAGTTGTGCTGGCGGGAGCGTCGCTGCTTGCCCACTTGAGTCCTTTCCGTTCATTGAGATTCGCCCTCGATGATACTTATAGTCTGTAGACTTATAGTCATCAATGGCCTGAAGTGGCAGGTATGCGTGATGACGAAGTCTTGGGCGAGTTTGGGCGCCGGATCCGGTGCACTCGCCAGGAGGCCGGGTTGTCACAGGAAGAGTTGGCGCACCGCGCAGGCCTGCACCGGACTTACATTGGGTCGGTCGAGCGCGGTGAACGCAATATTGGGCTACTGAATATTGCCGCCCTTGCCACGGTGCTGCAGGTAGACGCAGGCAGTTTCGTGAGCGGGTTGCGGCGTTCCAGTGCCGGCTCAAGTAATTGATCCGTTGCTCGAGGTCGACGAGCCTAGCCCGGGTGATTCACGGGGATCTGCGGATCGCTGGGCGAAAATAGACCGAAGTGCTTCCTGAACAGGGGAAACTGGGACTTGTCTAAGGTTCCATGTTCGCCAGCAGAAAGCACTCGGTAGGTGAAGCGTACTTCGTGGTCGTCCGGCCTGTCCGTTACTGCTGATGGTGTCGGGGTGATCGCCCACGCCGGAGCCATCGCACCACGCCTTCTGGCTGATCAGGTGGGGCTGACAACTGAACTGTCAGGGGCCATGGCCCGCCGCCGGTTCATCCCGATCCACGACCGCGGCCGGGTGCTGATCGACGTCGCGGTGATGCTCGCCGATGGCGGCGAATCCATCTCCGACATCGGCGTCCTGCGCCACCAATCCGAGGCCCTGGGTCCGGTCGCCTCGGCCCCGACGGTGTGGCGCACACTCGATGAGATCACTGCCGGCAAGCGCAAGAAGATCCAGGTAGCGCGTGCCCGCACCCGCCGTCACGTGTGGTCCCGCCTGCCCGGCGGGGTGCCCGCATCGGCRTGTGCGGGGCGGGATCTGGGATCGACGGTCGTGCTCGATGTGGACGCCACGATCGTGGTCACCCACAGCGAAAAAGAGAACGCCGCACCGACGTACAAGCGCACGTTCGGGTACCACCCGATCGGTGTGTGGTGCGACAACACAGAGGAGTTCCTCGCCGCGAGCCTGCGCCCGGGCAATGCCGGGTCCAACACCGCGGCTGACCACATCGACGTCCTGGGCCAGGCGATCGCGCAGATCCCCGCCGCTCACCGCCGTGACCTGCTGATTCGATCCGACGGTGCAGGCGCCTCCCATGACCTTCTGGATTGGATCACCGAACAGAACGGCATCCGCGGTCGACGGGTGGAGTACTCGGTCGGGTTCTCAATCACCGCCCCGCTACGCCGGGCCATCGCGATCGGCCCAGGGGCGGCGGGGGGGCCGGCATTGACTCCCTCCGGCGACATCCGAGACGGGGCCGAGGTTGCCGAACTGACCGGCTTTCTCAGCCCCAGGATGCTCGCCAAGTGGCCAGACGGAATGCGAGTCATCGTCCGCCGCGAACGGCCCCACCCGGGTGCTCAGTTGTCGA
>NZ_UNRI01000017.1:0-24487 GCF_900537145.1 Dietzia sp. Alg238-R159
GGCCAACGCGGCACCACCGCACGCATCCTGGTCGGCCAGTACCTCGGCTTCATCGGCATCCTCGGCGCCGCAGTGCTCGTCTCCCTGGGCGCGGGAGCCTTCCTGCCCCCGCAGGCCATCCCTTACTTCGGGCTGATCCCACTCGGCTTGGGACTGTGGGCCGCGTGGCAGGCCTGGCGCGGGGAYGATGATGACGACGACGCAAAGATCGAGGGCAAGAACGTCGCCGTGTGGACCGTGGCCGGCGTAACCTTCGCCAACGGTGGAGACAACATCGGCGTCTACGTCCCCGTCTTTCTCAACGTGGGCCCGGGAGCCGTAGTCGCCTACTGCGTCGTGTTCCTAGTGCTGGTGGCAGGACTGGTGGGCCTGGCAAGGTTCGTCGCCACCCGCCGGCCGATCGCTGAAGTCCTGGAGCGCTGGGAGCACATCCTGTTCCCGATTGTCTTAATCGGCCTAGGCGCCTTCATTTTGATCAGCGGCGGAGCATTCGGACTCTGACAGTGCTGACGCAGCGCCCCTGATTGGCTCTCCCCGCTCAATCTCGTACAAGTATTGCGGCCCCTTAATCGCCTGCGCGTGATATTATCGCTCAATGGCGATTAAAGGGGTCCCGGAGGAGTTGGTCGGCGAGCCCTTCCAGCCGGTTGATTGCGGGGCGTACGCGGCGCTGTTCCATGCTTTGGCAGAGCCGACGCGGTTGGCGATTCTTGAGCACTTGGGCAGCGGCGAGCACAGGGTGCGGGATGTGGTTGATCACATGCACTTGGCTCAGTCCACGGTGAGCAAGCATCTTGCCTGTCTTCGGGACTGCGGGCTTGTGACTGTTCGGATCGAAGGTAGGGCTTCCTGGTTCTCGCTGGCGGACCCAACTCGGTTGGAAGCCCTGATCGAGTCTGCAGCGGCGCTCCTGAGCGCATCAGGGACCACGCTTTCGCTGCGCGAGCACCGCGATCTCCATGATCGCGATGCGGCTCAGTGGACCGAGACTGTCATGCGAGTGCCCCAATTGTCGCAGCCATCCACCAGTCGAGGAAAGGTCTGAAACCACTATGAGTGCTGGACACAGTCACGGACCGAGTTCGGAGGAAGCCGCGTCGGCACCGGACTTCCGTAGAAAGCTCGGCATTGCCTTCGCGCTGGTCTTCTCCATCGTCGTTGCTCAGGGTGTCGGCGCCTGGATCACCGGCAGCCTGGCGCTGCTCGTTGATGTCGTCCACTCATTGACTGATTCCATCGGGCTGCTCGTCGCGCTGGTCGCGGCGGTACTGATGGTTCGTCCCTCAAACAAGCGGCGAACCTGGGGTTTTCGCCGCATCGAGGTCTTGGCGGCCCTCGGCCAGGCACTGCTCCTGGCCGGCGTCAGCGTCTACGCCCTTGTCGAAGCAGTCCAGCGCTGGAGCAACCCTCCAGAAGTCGCGGGTGCAGAGTTGCTGATTTTCGGCGTCGTCGCGTTGGCTCTCAATATCGCTGCCGCACTCGTGCTCGCGTCCAGCCGCGGCGCGAACTTCAACATGCGCGCCGCGTTCCTGGAAGTCCTCATGGACGCGCTGGGAACGCTGGCGGTCATCGTCTCAGCCGTGCTCATCATGACCACCGGGTTTCAGCGTGCCGACACCATCGCCGCTGTCGCTATAGCGCTCATGATCATTCCCCGGGCTTTCCTTCTGGTGCGAGAAACTACCCACGTCCTCATGGAGTTCACCCCGGCTGGCCTCGACCTCGACCGGGTCCGAGCGCACATCCTTGCGATCGACCACGTGCGGGAGGTCCACGACCTCCACGCCTCGACTGTCGCCACCGGTCTTCCCACACTGTCTGCCCATGTCGTTCTTGACGATGAGTGCTTCGAGGACGGTCATGCCCCGGAGATCCTCGATACCGTGCGGCACTGTGTGGCCGAGCATTTCCACATCGAGCACACCACCTTCCAGCTTGAGACCCAGCACCACCGAGATCACGAACCCCCGGTCGCGCGGCACCCCTGAAGTACGGGAGATAGGGAACCGAACACGGGTATATGCGCCGACGTCTTGAAAATGCATGATCTAACTCAGTGGAGCCCGCCCGGCCGGCTTCGCCTTGGTGGATGAAGACCTGGTCGGCGCTTGCCCGAGTTCGGTGATCACCGAGCCGGTCAGTATGGTCAGCCACGGTGGGGGTCCTCGAAGGGAAGATGTTGGCATGGCGAGACTGTCCATAAGGCCTAGAGCAGTGCGCGGTCGCCGAAACCGCACTTCCTGCAAGTCCATCGGAACAGTAGCCGCAGCCATAGTCGGCATGCTGACGCTGACAAGCTGCGCGACCGGAGCTGACGCTGTCGCTACCGGCGAGACGTTCGACTTCGTCAGCCCGAATGGCCAGTTGGAGATTTTCTACGACCCTCCGGAGGAGCGTAGGAAGATCGCGCCGATGTCTGGGCCGAACCTGCTCGACCCCGAGATGACCGTGGCCGTCGGTGATTATCCCGGCGATGTGGTGCTGATCAACCTGTGGGGCCAATGGTGTGGGCCGTGCCGAGCGGAGATCGACGATCTACAACGCTTGCAGGACAAGTACGAATCCCGAGGGTTCACCAATGTCGGCGTCAATTTGCGTGACCCGAATCGCGACAAACCCGTTGACTTCGTCAAGGACAACGGGGTCACCTATCCCTCGATCTGGGACCCGTCCCAGGCTGCGGTCGCGGCACTGGACGGTTTTCCCACGTCGGTGGTGCCGGCGACACTGATCCTCGATAAGCAACATCGGGTGGCTGCGGTGTTTCTAGCGGAGATCACTGATTATCAGTTGGAGCCGCTCATCGAGAGGCTGCTCGCGGAGCCGGTCGGGAGCGACGCTTGATGAGCACGGTGTTGCTCGCGCAGTCCATTGGTGAGGCCTTTCAGCAGACAGCGGCTTCCGGCCCACTTCTGCTCGCGCTAGGTGCGTGCATGCTCGCGGGGCTCGTGTCGTTCGCCTCGCCGTGCGTGGTTCCGCTCGTGCCCGGCTACCTGGCCTATCTCGCAAGCATTGTCGGTGCGGAGCGCCCGGCAGTCACAGTGCAGGCGGCAGAACAACGTCGCGCCGCATCGGGCACGCTCACGCTTGAGGAGAAGCGCTACCGATCGTCATCGCGCAAACGCGTGGTTCTGGCGGCTCTGCTGTTCGTGGCAGGGTTCACGGTGGTGTTCGTCCTGCTGTCGGCGATGGTGTTGGGGGCCGTGCAGTATCTCGCCCCCCAGCAGGAGCTACTGCAGCGGCTCGGCGGAGTAGTCACAATCCTCATGGGGCTGGTGTTCATCGGGGTCGTTCCCGTACTTCAGAGGGACACCCGCATGCAGCCCAAAGCTCTGTCGACCTGGGCGGGCGCACCGTTGCTCGGGGCCGTCTTCGCTCTGGGGTGGACCCCCTGTCTTGGTCCGACGCTGGCGGCGGCCTTGTCAGTGGCCGCTGGGACTGGAATCGACGCGGCTCGCGGAGTGCTCCTTATTGTGGCGTACTGCTTGGGGCTTGGACTGCCTTTCGTGGTAGTGGCGTTTGGGTCGACGAGGGCCATCCGCACCGTCGGATGGCTGCAACGACACACCCGGAAAATTCAGATCGCCGGCGGCGTCATGCTCATCATCGTCGGTTTGCTGCTGCTTAGTGGTCTTTGGACTCAGTTCGTGTACTGGCTTCGCGACTTCGCCATCTCCGACACCACGCTGCCGATCTGAGTTAGGAGTGTGCGCACGCAGATTGTCGTCCGGTCGCTGGCAGCCATCATCATCAATGGTCTGTGGGCTGCTCGTATCGGAGCTACCGCTCCCCGAACCGTCGCTGGCACACTGGCTCCGTCATTGCCGCCCACCATTGCTGTCCGTACCTGACCGTGCCTCTGCGTTACCAGAAGTCGGTCGCGAGCCGTCGGCACGCCTCCGGGAATGCTCAGAATTCCGTGCGAGACGGTGTCCGGTCGTCTGGTTGCACAGCCTCTGAAAGTAGGGAAGTCACTTGAGTAAGAACCTGGCATTGTCCTTGGCCCTGATCGGTGTTGTCGGGCTCATCCTGGCCGGCATGCTGGTCTGGAACAGTCAAGACGAGTCATCCCCTGAGGCGGTCGGGGACGAGCCGACCGCGCAATTGGTGCGTGAGGACAGCCCCCGATTGTCCGAGGGTGAGGAAGCAGTATTCGTCGAGTACCTCGATTTCGAATGTGAAGGGTGTTTGGCTCTGTACCCGGTGATCGAGGACTTGCGGGACAAGTACGGGGATCGGGTTGAATTCGTGGTGCGTCACATGCCGTTGCACGATAACTCGGTCAATGCAGCACTGGCGGCGGAAGCTGCGGCCGAACAGGGTGAGTTCGAGGCCATGTATCAGCGACTGTTCGACTCCGTTGACCAGTGGGGCCACCAATCCACTTCCCAGGCGGAAACTTTCGTCGGTTACGCCGATGAACTGGGACTAGATGTCGACCGTTTCCGTGCCGATGTCAACGATCCGGCCACGTTGGCCAGCATCGAACAGAGCAGACAAGACGCTCAAGCCTTCGGAGTTACCGGCACGCCGACGCTGTTTCTGGACGGCCAACGCCTCGAGCCGACAAGCGTTGCCGATCTGGAAGCCAGCATCGAGGCAGCCCTGAATGACTGAAACCGCGGCAGGGTCCGAGGCTGACTTCGCACACGTCCAGGTGGGCGCCCGTCGGCTCGGTGCACTGCTGATCGGTGCAGGGCTCATCGGGCTCGCCGCAGCCATCGTGCTGCTGGTAGAGAAACTCGAACTACTGGTCAACCCTGACTACATACCCACCTGCGACGTCAGCCCGATTCTCTCGTGTGGCTCAGTCATGACCACACCCCAGGCTGAGGCCTTCGGCATCCCGAACCCGATTATCGGAATCGCAGGGTTCGCCGCGGTCGCTGTCGTCGGTGGGGCAGTCCTGGCCGGCAGTGGATTTCGCCGCTGGTTTTGGGTTGGCGCCCAAGTCGGTGTCACCTTCGCGGTGGTGTTCGTCCACTGGCTGATCTATCAAAGTCTCTACGTAATCGGCGCTTTGTGTCCGTACTGCATGGTCGTGTGGGCGGTGACAATCCCGATATTCTGGTACACCACCGTGTACAACCTCCAGCACTTCCAGGGGTCCACGCCGCGATGGGCGCGACAGAGCATTGAGATCGCCACGGGTTACCACGGCGTACTTCTCACCGCCTGGGTTCTCCTCGTCATCACACTGATCGCGGCCCGTTTCTGGGACTACTGGATCAGCTTGATGTAACCGTCAGCACCAACTCCTTGGGCCACTTGAGTGATCCAAGCACCGCGAACACGCCGCTCATCATCGCTCGCGGGGCCGCGCCCGCACACCCGACCGCGCCCAGTTACAGGTGACAGCGCGGAGCATAATACACTGGCACTAACGTTCCGCGGTTCGAATCGCTTCACCATGGTCCTTCATGTGAGTGCGAGGTGCCTGCCAAACGCCGAAGGTGGCCCCAACCTTCCGTGCTGCGGAGGGGGAGAGTTCGAGTGAACACAATGCGCAAATCGGTATTCGCTGCGGCGATCGCCGCCGGTACTCTGCTGCTGTCCGGCTGCACTGCAGACTCCCAGGGCGACGCTACGGCTACGTCATCGGCGCCGGCTGAGGTTGCCCCGCTGGCGGCAGAAGATGTCTGGGTCAAAGCAGCTGACCCGAATGGCGCCGAAACTGAGCATTCCGGTGGCGAGATGAATGGCCAGGCCGAGGTGATGACGCCGGTGTTCGGAACCCTGCGAAATCAGTCCGACTCCGACCTTCGGCTGATCGGTGCTTCTTCCGACGTTTCCGAGCAGGCCGAGCTGCACGAGACTGTGCCCGGCCCGACCGGCGCGGCGACGATGCAGAAGCGAGAGGAAGGGTTTGCGATCCCTCCGGGCGGCGAACTCATTTTGGCGCCGGGGGGCAATCACGTCATGCTCATCGGGCTGCGTGGCCCGATCACCACAGGCCAACAGGTGACGATCACTCTCGAACTCGACGATGGCAACAGCACTGAGATGGTCGTCTCAGGGAGATCCTTCGAGGGGGGCAACGAAAAATATCAGGGCGGGGAGTGAACGACGGTGGCGAGGTCTGACCGTGGTCCACAACTCGGCCGCCGGGGCTTTCTGACCGGTGGCGCCGCTCTGGCCGGCGGCGTCGTAGGATTCGGTGTCGCCGATAGGACCGCCACTTCCAGCTCCGCAGACAGGGCTGTTCTCACCGATTCTCGCGCGGTCGGAGACGCGACGGAGCCATTCTATGGCGACCGACAGGCCGGAGTGACCACCGCGCCGCAGGCGCACGCGGTCTTCCTGGCCTTTGACCTCAGCAAGAAGGCGCACCGAGAGAACCTCACTGGAGTGCTGCGCACCTGGACTCACGACGCCGCCCGGTTGGCGCGGGGTCGAAGCGGACTTGCCGATCTCCAGCCCGAGTTGGCAGAGCATCCTGCCCGACTGACAGTCACCATCGGTTTCGGTCCCAACCTGCTCGGCAAAGTCGGACTGGGCGGCCGCAGTCCGCAGTGGCTTCGACCGCTCCCCGCTTTCCCGCAGATTGACCGTCTCGAGGACAGATGGTCCGGCGGAGACCTGTTGCTTCAGGTCTGCGCGGATGACCCACTCACGGTGGCTCACGCCGCCCGCGTCCTGGCCTCCGGTGTCCGTGGTGTCGCCACCCAGCGGTGGGTCCAGCGCGGATTCCGGCGGGCAGTTGGCACCGATCCGTCCGGCCGGACGCAGCGGAATCTGTTTGGCCAGCTTGACGGCACCGTCAACCCCGCCCCCGCCGAATCCGACTTCGAGGCGCTGCTGTTTTCAGACGGCGCGGAACAGCAATGGATGCGTGGGGGGACGTCGCTGGTGCTGCGCCGCATCCGGATGACGATGAACTCGTGGGAGGAGATCGACCGAAACAGCCGCGAGCTTTCGGTGGGACGAAAACTGGACACGGGTGCTCCGCTCACTGGCACAGACGAGCACGACCCCGCAGACTTCACGGCGATGAACGAGGTCGGTTTGCCCGTCATTCCCGCCGAATCGCATATCGCCCGTGCGCATTCGCGCAACCGAAGCGAGACAATCCTACGTCGACCGTACAACTACGACGACACCCCGCAGCCAGGTGAGATCAGCAACTCCGGACTGCTGTTCGCCGCCTACCAAGCCGATCCGGTACGGCAGTATCTCCCGATCCAGCAACGACTCGCCGAGCAGGACATGCTTAACACCTGGACTGTGCCGATCGGATCAGCTGTCTTCGCCATTCCGCCCGGATGCCAGGAGGGTGGCTATATCGGCCAAGGAGTGGTGGAGGGATAACCGTCCGAGGTACTGGCCAATGGCATCGACAGTCGGTTGACAGCCCGAGGCGGCGCACCGCACACGAGGGCGCCAGCTCCTCAGAACAGTTCAGAGCTAGCTCTGAACGGCAAGCGAATTGTTGGAGTACGGGTCGACGCCCTTCTGTCGGAGCCACTCCAGGGGATCCGCTCGATCTCGTCCCTCATTTGTCCAGACCTCGAAGTGCAGGTGAGGCCCGGTGGAAAAACCGCGATTTCCCATTAGGGCGATTGTTTGCCCTGCTTGTACGCGCTGGCCCGTGGACACTAGGACTTCCTCCATGTGTCCATAAACGGTCATCGTGCCCTCATCCGACATGATGCGCACCCAGTTGCCGAATCCTTGCGCTGGCCCGGCATCGATGACCATGCCCTCGCTGGCCGCCAAGATGGGAGTGCCGATGGCGTTGGCGATATCGGCACCGCCGTGGAGTGCCCCCCAGCGCTGGCCGAATCCGGAGGTCAGCGAACCGCTCGTCGGCATCGCTGCCTTCGGACGACGCGCGGTCTCCTCAGTGACCTGTCGGTACGTATCGATGGCCGTGCCGGTCATCAGCGAAGTGACCATGGAGGCGGCACCTTCGTCCGCGGCGTCCTCCCGTGGGGTGATGGGCTCAGGACTGCCAGGAAGTGGCACGGGCGCCTCTGCCTGGTCAGACGCAGTGGGAGGCACCTCGGGCGCGCTCGGACTGATCGTCGATTGGTGAGCGATCAGGTCGATGTGTTCACCGGAGGCGTCTTCATGCGGGGTGGCCAGAGCGCTGCCCGACGAGGTGACCGCCCCTGCAGCAACCGCGACCACGATGACCCGATCGCGGACGGCGGTTGCCTGGGAGGGGCGGCGATGTTCCCCGCGATGCCGAACCGTACCGTCGAGCCCCCAATGGTCGACTGTGAGCGAGTCTCCGTTGCGGCGAGCGCGCCTTCTCTTCACTGCCGCCGTGTCCCCTCTGTCGCTGCGCCGTGATGCTTTCGTGATCTTACCCGTGCGAAGGTAGTCGAGTCGATTCGGCCACTGCAAACCTCGGGGCAAGATGGCTCCCCCGTGCGAGGGTCGTTTGGCTGCTGCCCGCGGGCATGCGGGGCAGCCTCAAGGAGCTCGGCTTCAGTTCGAGCTCGGGCCCTGCTGTAGCACCTTCTCGGAGCGCGGTTCGGCACGCTTGTCCGCCGTGGCGCGGTGGGCACGTTCCCGCGTCTGTCCTCTACTGGAATGCCATCTGCGACCGAGGGCGAGGAGGACAACCAACAGCATCGCCTCGCCCGCGGCCACGGAGATGCCACCTCCGACTTGCTGATCGCGAAGAAGATCAGGGATCCACGGCAGGTTGAGATCGCTGTACCAAGCCTCGGCGAGGATCGTTTGCGAGTTGATCAGCATAAGCCCGAAAAGGATATGAAACGACATCGAACTCAGGAGTATCAGGAATCTGGTGCGAGGGCTCACAGGTGTGGGTGTTTCATCCACGCCGATGATCACCCAGAAGAACAGGTAACCGCTGACCAGGAAGAATCCGTTCATGAACATATGGCCCAGGTGCTCGGAGATTAGCTCCTCGTACATGCCTCCGAGGTAGAAGAGGTAGAAACCAGCTACGAACTGCGCCCCGACGACGGCCGGGTGGGTGAGAAGCCGGGAGATCGGGTTGTTGATGAATTCGAGCAACCATTCGCGCGGACCGGGCGGATCTGCGGGTGCAGCGGCAGGTAGAGCACGGAGGGCGAGGGTCATCGGCCCCCCCATTGCGAGGAATATCGGCACGACGATGGACAGCAGAATATGTGCGGTCATGTGGGCGGAGAACTCGGCTCTCGCATACATGCCGAAGCCCGAGCTGGTGGTCAGAAAGAGGAACACACAGCCGGCCACCCACGAGATGGTGCGACCGGTCGGCCATCCGATTCCTCGCCTTCGCAGCGTTCGTAAGCCCCAGAGGTAAAGACCGAGCGCGACGACCGCCAGTGTTCCCGAGAGTAGATCGAACCGCCATTGCCCGACGATCGTGGCCATGGTGATCGGCCCGGAGAGTTGGAAGCCGATCAGCGATTCGTGAACGCTCGGGAGGTAGCGAGGTGCCGGCGGCGGGGTGCGGCCCAGAGATACAGCGATGGCCATAGTCGCGGCCATCAATCCAGCCTCAATGCCGGTGATACGAATGAGGATGCGCCGTCGGAGCGGTGCGTCGGGGTCCCGACTGTCCAGATCGGCGAGGATGCGGGCGCGTACCAGCAAACCACACAAGCCCAGTAGGGCCAGGGCGAACAGTTTAGCTACGACAAGCAATCCGTATGTGGAGGTGAGCAGGTCGGACAGGCGCAAACGGGTGAAGAGATTGATGACGCCGCTGAGTGCCATCACCACGATCGCCACGGTCGCGACCGCAGAGAATCGACGCAGTGCGAGCGCGACCTTCTTGCCTCCCCGCCAGGCGTGCACAAGCACGGCGATGAGGCCGCCGACCCATGCCGCGGCGGCAAAGAGGTGAAGGATCAGCGAATTGGTGGCGATGTCGTGCGCCACCGCGCCTGCCGCATGTCCCGTCGCCGCGACCGGCAGCAGTGACAATACGGTGACGGCGAGCCACACCGCCGACCAACGCCACGAGAGGCTGAAGCGCTGGCCGATGCCTGCAATCAAAGCCAGCAACGCAGCCCACCGCCACGATGAGGCGACCTCGATCTGTTCGACGGCGAGAATCCACTGCTCGGGCGGAAGCGAGGCGGATAATGGTTTGCCCGAAGTGTCCGAGAGGGTGAGCAAGATGAGCAGCGCGGCCGAGGCCGCCCATGCCAGATTCGCCCACGATGAGAGTCGCTGTGCGCGATACCCGGCCACGTCGAGGGTCCCATCGGGTGCCGCAGGTGTGAAGAACACCGCGAACATCGCGGTGCCCACCGCGACTGCGCAGAGCAATTCGGCGACTACCCGTGTGGCAGGTAGCCCGGCAGTGGTGAGGATCCCAGGGTCGGGAATACCCAAAAGGACCAGGGCCTGGGCTGTTGATAATCCGGACAGCATGACCGCTAGAGCGGCACCGATGACGAGCAGGACCAGAATGACCGGCCAGACAGGTCGGCGCACGCTCGCCAGAGGAGAACTCATGGGCTCATCATAGAAAGCTCAACCCCGAGAACCGGAATGGACGAAGGGGGATCGCGACCAAGGGGTCCTGCTGTCGGCGGAGCCAGGGAAATTAGCGGGGCCCGCCGAGGCCGTCGCCAACCAGGCTTCGGGTTGCACCTCGAAGGCCCCGGAGTCGTTCGAGGTCAATCGAGAGGTCGATGGGTAGCCGCCTGGCGGGACACGGCGACGGAAAGGAAAGGTTCGGTCAGCACATTGAGGCAGCAGCACTCAATAATCGAGACGGTTACCTTGTCGCAGATGGCGCCGTCGTTCCGCGTCGAACCTGGTGCCGTAGCGATCGCGAACAGTCTTCTCGATGAGGCGCTCATGCGAGATGGGTCCGCTGGCGGTAGTAGCAACGGGACGGCCTGATGCGTCGGTAGCAGTATTGTCACCGTCGTCGGTCCGCCCCTGGGGGCCCTCGCCGGCGTCGTTTTCGAGGTCGATGCCATCGGCACGGTTGCGGCGGCGCTCTCGGATGTCGCTCCACAGGAAGTACCCGAAGCCAACTGGTGCTAGGACCCCGAACGCGAGCCACTGCAACCCATAGGACAGGTAGCTGCCCGCCTCGATGGACGGCGTCGGCACCGGCTCGAGCGACCCGGGTTGGTTTCCGGGGAGTTGGAGGTGATGCGGCACGAGGTCGAGGCCCACAAGCGGACCTATTGCGGAGGTTTCGACATTGCGCACCATGTGTCGACCATGCAAAACGATGGGCTCTGCTGGCGCATCGGTAGCCATTCGGAGCCTGGCGGTGATGGTCACGGGATCAGCCGGTACCGCAGGGTAGTCCGGCACCGAATTGTTCTCGCCGACTGGAACCCACCCGCGATTGATGAGAAGGTCAGTGCCCTTCTCGGTTCGAAAGGCGGCGAAGACCTGGTACACGGCTTTACCGTCGACCGCTCGTTGGCGTAGTAGAACTTCTGCCTCCGGAAGGTAGCGGCCAGTCGTCGTCACGAGGTGCCACTCGGACTGCTCCAGCGGAGTGTTGCCAGTCGTCAGCTCCGCCAGCGGCACCGGATCGGCCTCGATGCTCTCACGGAGTTGTGAGTTGCGTGCCTGTAGATCCTCATTCTTGCCCAACTGCCACGGTGCAAGCAGCGTGAAACACGCGTACACAAAAAGCGCGACGGCGATAACGGCGATCAGCCATCCCGACGTGATCGCACGAAAGAACCTCTGCACGCCGTTCACGGTAGACCCGGGACCAAAGCGGTCAATATCTGGGACCTCCGGTTCGCCGAGACCGCCGCGGTGGGCGCATCCGTCAGATGATGACACCGTTCGTCGCAAGCCACGACACCGAGTCGATCCACTGGCCGGCGGGGTTCTGCACGCCCAGGTGCAGATGCGGGCCGGTCGAGTCACCCCGGTTGCCGACTTCGCCGATCACCTGGCCGGCAGTGACCCGCTCGCCCACGGACACGTAGTTGGCGTTGTTGTGGCCGTACTCCAGGAGGTAGCCGTCGTCAGTCTGGATGCGGATCCACAGCCCATAGCCGGCGGCGGGCCCGGAAGCCACGACAGTGCCAGACTTGGCCGCGTACAAGGGAGTACCGATTGGAGCGCCGAAGTCGGTGCCACTGTGGTTGGAGCCCCACCGGGGGCCAAAGCTCGAAGTGACAACACCGTCGGTCGGCTTGTGTGCGTCGACGCTGCCAGGCAGCTGCAAAGAACCGAGCCCGAGCTGATCTAGCCCGGGAATCTGGCTGGCGTACGCGCGGACCTGCTCGGCCCCGATGCCGTGCTGAGCGCCGACCTCCTGGACCATCTGTCCGACCTGGTCGAGATCAGACGATTGCGCGGAGGCGGTAGGCGTGGCGCTCAGTGCTGCACCGCTAGCAATCGCCGCACCGGCCAGGGTGGTGGCAGCCATGCGGCCGATTCCCGCAGAGTGGCGGGCCCGATGCCGGCCGGCAGGGGACGCAGTGGTCTCGACACCGAGCGAGACCATGAGATCGGCGAACGGTACAGCCCGCGAAGAGTTCGACATGCTGATTCCTTTGACGTGGTGATGCTTCCGGCTGGCCGCGGGCGGTCTCCGATTACTCTCGAAACGGTAACAGTTTCATATCGTCTTGTCTTGCGCGATCTCCGGAGACTTGAAACATCGCAGGTCAAACCGTTGCTGGTCCGTGCGCTACGGTCGATCTGGCCATACGTCTTGGTGGCTAGGTGTACTGCCCACGCAGGTTGTGTACGCGGTCTGCGGGTGAGGCGCCTCGTAGCGCGGTGTGGCCGCGGTGGAAATTGTAGTGGTGCAGGAACGCCGGTAGGCGAGCCGCGCGGTCGGATTCGCTGACGTAGGCAGCGGCGTAGGCCCATTCTTCGAGCATGGTGCGGTTGTAGCGCTCGACCTTGCCGTTGGTCTGCGGGCGGTACGGGCGGGTTCGCTTGTGCTTGATCTCCGGGCCGAGGGCGTCGGCGAAGGTGTGGGAGCGGTAGCAGGAGCCGTTGTCGGTCAGGACCCGGCGCACGGTGATCCCGGCGTCGGTGAAGAAGGCGTGGGCCCGGTGCCAGAATCCGGCGGCGGTCTCTTTGCGCTCGTCTTCTAGGAGCTCGCTGTAGGCCAGACGCGAGTGGTCGTCGACGGCATTGTGGATGTACCAGTAGCCCATCCCGCGTTTGCGGTCACGCTTGCCCTTGGCGCGGCCCAAGATCTTGTGTCCGCCGCCGTCGGGGATGCGGCCGAGCTTCTTGATGTCCACATGCACCAGATCGCCCGGCGCCTCGTGCTCGTAGCGATGCGGGCGCCGTGTGTGTGCCCTGACCGGGGCGCCGGTGGCCGGGTCGGTGAACGCCAACCTGACGCAGCCGTAGCGGGACAGGATCTTGTGCACCGTGGACGGTTGCATGCCCAGGTGATAGGCGATCCGGGCCGGGCCCCACCGGCGGGATACGCGCAGACCGAGCACGCGGCGTTCCCGCCGACGCGGCGTCTGGGTCGGGCTGTGGTGCGGGCGGCTGGAGCGGTCGACCATGCCGGCCTTGCCGTACTCGCGATACCGGTTCACCCACTTGCGCACGGTGCCCACCGAGACGTTGAACCGCTCGGCGGCGCGGAGACGAGTCCAGCCGTCCTCGACGACACACCGAGCCAGACGCAGTCTTCCCGTCGGAGTCAGCGGGGCGTTAGCGTGGGACATGAAGACCTCCGTTGTGGATGTGTTCGCTTGGTCGCTTTCACACCTCACACGGAGGTCTTCCTCATGTCATCCCGCCATGCCGACCGGAGACACAACGTCCGTGGTCAGTACAGCTAGGCGACAACGGGCTCGGGTAGACGTCCGTCCGAAGAATGTATGAGGGAGTGGAATAAGGGGGCTCGTACAGTGGGGACACAGACAAAACTGCAGCTGAGAGCTCGGGGATCGGGCCGAGCATGGCTGTTGGGCCCGGCCCTAGTCGCGGGTGTGGCCTACCTTGACCCTGGAAATGTTGCCGTCAACATGTCTGCCGGGGCTCAGTTCGGGTACTTGTTGGTATGGGTGCTTGTTGCGGCGAACGCAGCGGCGTGGCTGGTCCAGTACCTTTCGGCCAAGCTCGGGTTGGTTACTGGGTCGAGCATGGCTGAGCTTCTCGGTCAGCGCATCGCCAACCGGGCATGGCGTGTCCTGTATGGGTTGCAGGCCCAATGCGTCGCGATCGCTACCGATGTCGCTGAAGTCATCGGGGGCGCCGTCGCGCTGTGGATCTTGTTCGATGTCCCCCTTGTCGCCGGTGCTGTTATCACGGGAGTCATCTCCACAGGGCTTCTCTTGCTGCAAGCTCAACGTGGAGCGAGAACGTTTGAGTTCGCGATCATCGGCCTCATGCTCGTGATCGTCATCGGGTTCTGTTACGGCCTGTTCATTGCTCCGCCCGAGCCTGGTGCAGTACTAGGTGGCATGATCCCCCGCTTCGACGGCGCCCAATCGGTGTTGCTGGCAGCAAGTATTCTCGGGGCAACGGTCATGCCGCACGCAATCTACGCGCACTCCTCACTCGCCCGTGACAGGTTCGGTACAGAGAGGACCTACCCGCTTTCCCGGTTAATCAGGGCAACTCGGGTAGATGTGACTATCGCGTTGACGATCGCCGGGTCAGTGAACCTAGTGATGCTGCTTGTGGCGGCATCAGTGCTCCCCGGAGTGGCGGGCACTGAGACTATTGAAGGGGCTCACGCTGCGATCGAGAACACCCTCGGCACGACAGCCAGTCTTATGTTCGCAATCGCGCTATTGGCTTCAGGGCTCGCATCAACTGCCGTTGGCGCCTACGCGGGCAGCGACATCATGGGGGGCCTGTTTCGTACCCGGATGAAACTCCTCACCCGCAGGCTCATCACCATTATCCCATCCATTATTGTGCTAGCAGCCGGGGTTGATCCCACGTACGCGCTGATTCTGAGCCAGGTAATTCTGTCGTTTGGCATCCCGTTTGCGCTGGTGCCATTGGTGTGGCTCACTTCCCGAAAATCCCTCATGGGCGCCTCGGTCAATGCGCGCGAAACAACATTCCTGGGCTGGGCGATCGCTGCTGTAATCATTGCTTTGAATGTCGCGCTGGTGGCTCTCGAGACGGGAATTGCCTGAGTTACACCACCCTATGGTGCACCATTGTTGCTGCGGCATGTTGCACCGTCCGGAGGGGCTCCGCGTGGTGCGAACGCGTGGTATGAAACACGAGTCTCGACAACGGTCCGCAGGTGGCGACCTGCTCCACCATTCCGTCATTTCCCTGCGGTCAAGGTGGCGCAAGCAACGAAGCGCAGGCCCGAGATCCACCCACGCGCAGGTCGCGCTGGGGTTGACCGATACGAATGTGGGGAACGGTTCGGTGGGGTACAGAGTTCGCGCGATCGGAAACTCGACACCATTAGCTTGTCATAAGATAAATTATCGGCGCGTTCAACGTGCAGGTCAGAGGCGGTGCCTGACGCCCCCAAACTGTGATAAGGTTTTAGGGTTAAGATAGCGATCTACGCGTCCGCGCGCGGCACGGCGTCCCCTGCGCATCGGGCTTCCACACCAGCTGGCGGACGACGTCCGGACGCCGTGCCCAAGGCGATCCGACCGGTTTCGCGGGCGATCGACTCGGGCCTCGTGCCCCTCGGCTCAGCGCTGGGGGGAGCTCAGACCGCAGCCGATCAGCCGACACGTGGTGAGCATAGAACACACCCTGATGTCGGCTCGCTGCTGCAGATGCCTACCCGAGCGAGGGACGCGGACGAGGTCACGCGGACGGAGCGTCTATGGGAGGTGAGTTCTCCTGGGCGGCGGGGGTTAGGATCTGCTCAGCTGCGGTGTTCGGGAACCCGGTGTGAGACCGGGGCGGCCCTCGCCACTGTGAACGGACGATGCTGCTGGTCCTTTATGTCACTGCTCGCACGCGTTGTGTGGGTGGGAAGGCGGATCGGCGGCGATCCGGTGCGTCCCTGACGGGGGTCTGCCGGTGGAGTCCGCGAGCCAGGAGACCGGCCGTAGCTTCCACCACAAGTGCCCGCGAGGTGACGGGCAGAGAGGTTCGAAGAAGTGCATATTGCAGAGGGTTTCCTTCCCACGGCCCATGCCGTGGCATGGACGGCCGTCGCGGCGCCGTTCGTGATCCACGGCGCGCGCGAGGCCATCAGGACCGTCCGTCAGACACCGGAGGCGGGCGTCCTGCTCGGCGTGGCCGGGGCGTTCACGTTCGTCATGTCTGCCATCAAGCTCCCGTCGGTGACGGGCTCGAGCTCGCATCCCACCGGGACCGGGCTGGGCACGATCATCTTCCGTCCCCCCGTTATGGCCTTCGTCGCCACCGTGGTGTTGATCTTCCAGGCGTTGCTGCTGGCACATGGCGGCATCACCACGCTCGGCGCAAACGTGTTCTCCATGGGAATCGCTGGACCGTGGGTCGCCTACGGTGCGTTCGTCCTGTGCCGACGGGTCACGGTGCCGCTGCTCGGCGCGGTCTTCGTCGCCGCGTTCCTGGCGGACCTGGTGACGTATCTCGTCACCAGCGCGCAGCTCGCCCTGGCGTTCCCGAGCGCCGAACACGGCCTGTGGCACTCGATGGCCGAGTTCCTGGCCGTCTTCGCGATCACCCAGATCCCACTGGCTGTTGTTGAGGCACTGATCGTGGTGGTGATCGTCAGCGTGCTGCTGCGAATCGCCTCCCGTGAGCTCAACCTAGTGGGCTTCTTTCGCAGGGCGCGGCTGGGCGGGGCGGGAAGCTTCGCCGGTCTCGGGGACAGTGGCGACCGGGTTGAGAGCACGGAGTCGGTGCGATGAGCGGGATGAAGCATCTCAGCGTGTGGGTGCTGATGGGAATGGTCGCCGCGGCGTTCGCAGTCGCTGTGTTTTCCCTGGTCTACGGCGCAGGGGCGGGTGGCGAGTTCGAGGGCGCGGACGGGCAGGCGGAAGGAACCATCAGCGAGATCGCTCCCGGCTATGAGCCGTGGTTCGAGCCGCTTCTGCCCGAGCTGCCGGGGGAGGTCGAATCGGGAGTGTTCGCCCTGCAAGCCGGGATCGGCGGCGGGATTGTGGGATACGGACTCGGCGTCTTGCGGACACGCAGCAGACAGCAGCGCGACCAGGCGAAGGCGACGACCCCAGGCCCGACCGGGCACTAGGTGAACCCGCTCGAACTCGCGGCGTCCCACAACCGCTGGACGGACCTCCCGGTAGCGGAGAAACTGCTGCTCTTCGGCGGTCTGCTGGTGGCAGCACTGCTCGTGCCGCCACCAGTGGGCCACGCCGCGATCCTGGCCGTCTGTTGCCTGTGCGCGCTGGCGCTGGCACGCGTCCCCGCCAGGATCTACCTCGCGGCGCTGCTCGCCCCCGTTGCATTCCTCGTCCTGGGCACCGGTCCCCTCGTGCTGGACGTAGTGGGCTGGCGACTGGTGGTGGATCCGTCCGGGGTCGATACCGCCTGGCGGACGGTGAGCCGGGCCATCGCCGCGACGGCCGCCACCATCACCCTGGCGTGCACCACGCCCGTCGCCGACCTCTTGGCCGCCGGCCGGCGGGCCGGACTGCCCGCCCCGCTGGCGCATATCGTGGACACCACCTACCGACTCATCGGCCTACTGCTCGACTCCACCCGCACGCTGCGACATGCCCACGACCTCAGACTCGGGCAACGCACCGCCCAAGCCGCGATCACCTCTATCGGAACGCAGTTCGCCTCCGTCTTCGTCCTGTCGATCAGGCGGGCACGGGCGATCGACGACGCCATGGCCATGCGCGCCGAACGCGGCCACACCGAAGTTCTCACCGAAGCGACTCCAGTTTCGGCCGCCCGCGTGCTCGTGATTTGCCTGGTTCTCGTGTCTGTGTTGCTACTGGGGGTGATGACGTGACGATCTTGGCGCTGCGCGGTGCCCGGTTTGGCTACCGACGTCTCGACGCCGCCGACGACCACCCCCACACCGTGTTCGACGGCGCCGATCTGACGATCTCCGCCGGGGCGAAAGTGGCGCTTCTCGGCGGAAACGGCAGTGGTAAGACCACCTTGATGCGGCTGCTCGTGGGCCTGAACCGCCTCGAGGCCGGGGACCTGGAGCTGGACGGGGAACAGGTCCGGGACCGCCGCGCCGACCGCACACGCCTGCGGCAATCGGTGCAGATGGTGCTCCAGGAACCCGACGACCAGATCTTCGCCACGACCGTGCGGGCCGACGTCTCCTTCGGCCCCGTGAACCTCGGATTGGACCGCGACGAGGTGGCACACCGGGTCGACCAGACGCTGGCAGCGCTGGGAATCACTGACCTCGCCGACCGCGTCCCCCACCATCTGTCTTTCGGGCAACGCAAAAAAGTGGCCCTGGCGGGTGCGCTGGCAATGCGGCCCCGCGTCCTGCTCCTCGACGAACCGACCGCCGGCCTCGACCCGATCTCTTGCAGCGAGCTCCTCGCAGCGCTCGAAGGTCTATGCAGCGCGGGGACCGCGATCGTCATGGCTACTCACGACGTCGACCTGGCCTGGGCCTGGGCGGACGAAGCAGTAGTCCTGTCGAACGGAACCCTCACCCGAGGCCCGGCGCACCGGCTCCTGCACGACGAGAAACTTCTCGCCGCAGCCAGGCTCACCACCCCATGGGGCGCCGCGGTGTCCCGGCACCTTGCCCGCACAGTCCGACAGCCTGGTGACGTGTGACCCGGAAAGTTGCGCCGCCTAGGCGACTCAACTCCGACCGCCCAGCCAGATCGCAGACCGGGCTCTCAAGTCGCCAGTGGCGCACCGAACGACGTCCCCGATGGCACCGGTCGAGTCTGCGCTGCTGGAAATCCGACAACCTTAACTTTACATAGTATAAGTTATCGGCGTTAACATAATGGCTGGTCGGGCCCTGTTTTGGGGCTACGGTGTGTTCCAGCGTTGTTTACGAGTGGTCTTGGTCGTTCTCGGTGATTTGGGCCAGGGCTGCGGTGAGGTCGTCTTCGCTGGGTAGTGCCTCTTGCTCTGCGGCGGGTAGGGCCTCATAGCTGAAGGTTGAGACGGCCAGGGGTGCGCCGGCTTGGTTCAGTGCGTAGCGGACGACACGATCATTGCGGCTGCCGCAGACCAGGATCCCGACAGTTGGGGCATGCGAGGCGCGGCGCAGGCGATCCTCGACCAGGGCGACGTAGAACTGCAGCTGTCCGGCGTGTTCGGGTTTGAACTTGCCGGTCTTGAGTTCGATGACGACGTACCGCAATTGCTCGACGTGGAAGAACAGMMGGTCAGCGTAGAAGTYCTCGCCGCCGACKTCKMWGTGCACTYGTCTTCCCMYKAWRGCKRATCCCKSKMCGAGMTCGCGCAGCGTATCGACGAWCCGGTCGGTCAGGGACTCCTCGAGSTCMCGYTCGGCGACCTCGCCGGACAGGTCCAGAAAATCAAGGATCAGCGGGTCCTTGGCGATCTGCTGGGCAAGCTCGGAATCTTGCGCAACAAGCTGTTGCGCAAAATTCGACGGAGCCGCCCCGCGGCGTTCGAGGGCGCTGCTGGCGATCATGTTGGCCAGCACGTTGCGCGACCAGCCGTGCTCGACGGCCGCGGCTGCGTACTTGTCTCGATCGTCCTGAGCGCTGAGCTTGTCCAGCAGGACAGTCACGTGCCCCCAGGGCAAGTACGCAACAGGCTGTTGCGCGATTGGTCCGGCAGTCCAGGCGCCGGCGAAGGTCGCCATGTACTGCAGGTTTCGGGCAGAAAAGCCCTTCATYTGGGGAAACTCGGCCCGAAGATCCTCGGCGAGCCTGCGAATCACACCGCTACSCCACCCCTGCCGGGCGCTCTCCTCGCGCACAGCCTGTCCGATGGACCAGTACAGCTCGATCAGCTGGGTGTTGACCCTTCGCTGCGCGGTGACCTGTGCTCGTCGGACCCTGTCCTTGAGATCCTCGACGAGGCGCCCATAGTTGGATGGCAGGTCCAGGTCCCGGGAGKTCACCCGYCCATCCTGACAAGTTTACCCCGGCACGCTGGATAGCAACCGGCTGCAGATGTGCCAGGCCCGTCAATGGCGACTCGCCGGGGCCKGGCCCTCAAAGTTCAATCCCTGCCGGCGGGAAGAGCCTTCACCGCCTGGCTCAGGGCCAAGCCGAGGCCGCCGCCGATGAGGCCGGCGCCGATGGCGCCTCCGGCGACCATGGGCAGGATCGCCGACGACGCCAGGACGGCGACTCCGGACAGTCCCAGGCCTGTCACGCCGGAGGCGATGCCGACGAACGTCCCCGGACGGCCAATGTAATGTCCGCGACCGGCGGGCACGGCGACCATCACGGTCACCGCGATCGCGCAGTACGCGCACACGCTCAGAGTGAGCGCGAGCATTGTTGCATCCACAATCTTCTCCGTTCAGTCGTTGGTACGTGGAATTGTCCACCCGGCTCATGTCGCCGCCGGTGTGCTCGCCGCCGGACGCCGGGCGCCTTAGCAGCGGTCAGCGCTCGATCCTCGACATGGGCGCGGGCGTCACCTAGAATGGGTAACGTCGGAAACAAAACACGTTACCGATTACCGGTTACCGGACGCTGAATCTGGAAGGGCTGCCATGTCGACGTCGGAGAAGATCGCTCACGCCTACGGCGTACTCGTCGCGCGGGGGGACAAGGTCACCGTGCGGGCGGTGCAGAAACAGGCGGGGGTGCGGATCGGCGAGGTAGCGGCGTGGATGCGCGAGCACGCCACGGGCGCAGCAGGCGAGGTTCCCGAGGCCCCGGACTTGTCTGAGCCGATGTCGGCGATGGTGGCCTCGGTGTGGGCGGCGGCGTGGAAGCGCGCCGCCGAGCAGGCAGACGAGGCCACCGCGGTGGCGCTCGATGCCGCGCGCGCCGGCGAGGCCGACGCCCTCGCCGCGGCGGAGACCGCCACCGCGCAACAAGCAGACGCCGACGCGGCCCGAGATGAGGCGGTCCGGGACGCCGAGCAGCTGCGCACCGAGCTGGCCCAGGTCSGCCAGCAACTCGAGACGATGCAGCGTCAGGCAGAGCAGGCGCGCGTCCAGGCCGAGGAGGCCGACCGCGCCCGGGTGCGCGCCGAGGCCACCTCGGACACCTTGCGTGAACTGTTGGATGCGTTTCGTTCTTCCGCACAGTCCCCCGAGGACAGGTAGCGATCCGCACCGTGATGGTCTTGTCGTGTCGGACCGGGCGAGCACACTGACAAAGCAGGACAGGCAACGAACAAGCGGCCCGGAGCTCCGCCGGTTGAGTTCGGGTCGTAACAGCCGGAACGCCAACACGGGAGGTGTCATGTGGGATCTACAGACCGCGGTACAGGCCGTGGCGGTGGTCGCGGTGGCCTCGCTTCTGGTGCCGCCGTTGGCGCGCGGCATCGGAGGCATCTGCGCCGTGATCGGCTTCTGTGGGGTGGTGCAGTCGAGCTCCTGGGCGCCGACGGTGATGGCGTTGGGATTGGTGGCGTGGTTCGTCGGTCACTGGTCGTTCGCCGTGCGCAACGATGTGCATTACCGGTCGCGTCTGGCGCTGGTGGTGATCGACAAGACGCCGTTGCGGTGGGCGATTCCGCGCTACTGGCAGCTGCGCCGCCAAAGACGCATCGCGTAAGCCCGCTGACACTTCCCACCCGACCGAAGCAGCAATGGCCCCACCTCTTTGGTGGGGCCATTGCTGTAGGTGTTTGGAGACGATTCTAGAACAGTGGCGGCTCTTCTAGCGGTGCGGTGTCGCCGCAAGCTTGGGCGTAGGCCTTGGGGTTCCAGCCGCCGGCGACCGCGTCGCGGACGGCGAGGGAGCGGGCGTGCCGGTCGTGGCGTTCGGTGGTGTTGCGGATGATGCCGGTGCGTCCGCAGGCGACCGCGTAGAGCAGGTTCGCTGATTGGGTTGAGGCGATGAGATGGTTCGGGTCTACGCGCACGCACAAGGGTTCGTTGCAGCGGTGCTCACCGATCGCCTCGGCGGTCAGTTGGCCGGCGACCAGGAGCGCGAAGCGGTGTGCGTACTCGGTTCTGCTGACGCCGCCTTGTCGCCAGGTGATGGCTGGCAGACCGTAGGTATTCGGGATGTGTGCAATTGGCGCGGTAGCTGCTTAGTTAATCGTGTCGCCGTAGCAGGTTAAATCCAGGTCGAGAGGCGCTTGGAGGGCCTCGAGCTCGGTGTGGGCGAGGAGGTCGTGGATGAGGTTTTGGTCGCCGGCGATGATGGTTGAGTCGAAGTCCACCTCGGTGGCTAGATACCAGGACTGATCGGCGGGCCACATAGCGTTCGGATTTGGCCACGGGACCGGCCTCACGCGTGACACTGCGGATAGATCACCTCGTACGACGATTTGCTCGCGTCCACCGAGCCGAAATCGCGGCGGGTCAACCTTCGGAAAGAATGTGCCGTCGTTGACGTTGATGCGTCCGTTGCCTTCCCAGAAGCCGAAGAAGACATCGTCGGCGGTGTCGGTGTGCTGGGTGAGAATGTCGGCGACGATGTGGAATTGCGTGGTATCTAACTGCCCGATCGACGGTGCGTACCCGTTCCACTCCGCGTACAGGTCCCCGGAACGGGTTTCTGCATCGTTATCGGTGGTGGCGCTGCCGATGAGTCGATGCCATTGCACTCCCGGGTGGATGATCGCACCGGTGTGAGCGGCAATATCGGCCCAGCGAAGCGGTGGGCGGTCTGGGCCGCCTTGTGGGTCGGGGCGGTGCAGGATGCGGCAATGCGCCGGGTAGCCGTCGGGAACGTGCATCGTCAGCTGGCGGTGAGTGCCGGTGAACCGCGGCAGAAGCCACTCCAGTTCGGTGGGATCGTCGACCGGTGCGGCGCCTTCTATCCACATTTGTAGCCCCTCGAATCAGCGATAGACGGTTCTCCTGGCTGCCACGTGTCACCACAGCACCCACGGGCGACCAGCAGTGTACGCAGCGAAGATACGGGTCTCGATCGCTTTCGGCGGTTCGTTTGCAGCTAGACCAGTGCGGATGGTGTCGGCGATGGCGCGGGAGAGGCCGGCGGTTCCGCGGGTGTCGGCCAGGGGGCTGTTTGGGCCGTGTCGGCGGGCGAGGTATTCGGTGCGGTTGTCGCCGGCTGTGCCTAGGCGTAGGTGGTGGGGGTTGGTGCAGCCGGCGTAGTCGCAGCGGTGGCACAGGATGGGGTCGGTCAGGGCGCTCCAGCCGAGTCGGTCGATGATGCCGTGTTCGAGTTGGTAGGCGTACAGGTGCGCGGGGACGGTGCCGCGGCGGGATAACCCGGGCAGGCTGGCTGGCTGCGCGGAAGGATCCGTGTCCGGTGGAGGAGATGGCGCCGATCCAGGGCCAGCACTGGTCAGTGCCGCGGCGGTAGCGCTTGTTCTCGAACCTCTGCCGGGTGGTGGGGTCGCTGAGCCAGACCCGCCACAGCTTTGCTGGGGTGCGCACCGGGCGCGGGTCGCCGAGCAGGGAGAGCTGTTGGGTGTCGGTTCCTTCGGGTAGAGGGAACAGGGCGGCGGTCATGGTGGCCTCGAGGGGTCGGGGAGCTGTTACCGGGTGGGGTGAGGATAGGTGTCGCCTCCGACATCGGCGTTGTCATCCTCGAGCCGTGCGGCGAGGTAGACGCCCTGGTCGCGGGCTGCCAGGGCGCTCCAGCGCAGGGCGGCGGCGATAGACAGGCCGAGCAGGTCGGCCAGGACAGAGGCGGGTAGGTCCGCGGCCAGGGCCAGCAGCGCGCCGCCGCGGGCGGCGCGGGCGTCGAGATCCAGGTCATGGTTGAGAAGCCGGGCCAGGCGGCTGGGGTCGAGATGGGCTGCGTTGCGGCCGGGGAAGAGCCAGGTCGGGGTGTCTGGTGGGCGGGGATCGTCGATGGGTGCCGGTTGTGCTGCGAGGTTGGTGACGAGGGTGGCCAGGACTGGTGGCAGTAGGACCGGGTGGTCGCGAAGTGTCAGGTAGGTGTCGTCGCTTGCGGTGGTGATGTCCTCGGCGCGTAGTGCTGCGATTCGGATGAGGTTTTGCCCGAACAGCAGGACCAATGCGCCGGCGACACGCATGCGCAGGTCGAGGGAGGGGTCGGTGAGGCACCGTCGCAGGAGTTGCCACCGGGTGTCTTCGTCGAGGACGTGCCCGGGAAGTCCCTCGGTGCCTAGCCACGGCACGTGGAGGTCTGTGGTGAGCCCGCGTCCAGCGGTCCAGGTCAGGAAGTCGCGGACCCGGCGGCGGGTGGTGGCGCCTTGATCGAGCCAGGAGTCGACGTCGTACTGGGTCGCTTGGGCGAGGTCGGTGTCGCGGTCTTGGAGCCAGTGCAGGAAGTCGGCGGCGCATCGGATGTGGTTCCCCCCGAATCGTGGAGGGTTTCCTAGGCGGCTTCCGGTTCGGTCGCCGCGGCGGTCTCGTAGCTGATCGGGCTCACCATTCCGATCGTGCTGTGTCGTCGGTCGTGGTTGTAGAACCCGTAGCACCAGTCCAACACAGCGGCCCGGGCGGCGCGGGTGTTTTCGAAGGTGTGTTGCGACAAAACTTCCCATTCCAGCGAGCTGAAAAATGCTTCGGCGGCAGCATTGTCAAAGCACGATCCGACCCGCCCCATCGATTGGCGAATAYCGAGGTCTTGGCATAGTTTCGTGAACGCGTGAGCGGTATAGGTGCTGCCCCGATCGGTGTGAAATATGG
>NZ_UNRI01000018.1:0-11061 GCF_900537145.1 Dietzia sp. Alg238-R159
GGCTTAGCTGGAGAACGGGGATGCGGTGCCGGTCGTCTTGTCTGTGGTTCACCTAGCTTGGAGCCTCGAGGAAGGCGATACTCGGGGCTCATGTAGGTATTCCATCGAGGTGGGCGGCTTCGCGCCCAGTTGAGATAAGCCGGGCCGCGTTCGCCGAGCGCCTCGGGTTCTCGCTGGTCACGCCACAGAGTCTCGGGATTCGGGCGCCGACCGCGGGCATTGTGCCCTGGGCCTGGCAGTTTCCGCTGATTCTAGCTGGTACGGGGAGCGGCCCTGGGGCTGTTCCCGGGGCGATACTCAGCATGACGCTGTACTTGACGGTGTTCTCGGTGTTCTCGGTGTTCGCCGGCTTGGAGGCTGTAGGTGCAGTAGGGGCTGGAGCTCGGTATCTGGTGAGAGAGCGCTCCGCCGGGGTGGCAGTGCCTGCTGGGAGCGTGGTGGCCACGCTGGCAGGGTTGATGGCTGCGCTGGCTTCCGCCGTCCTCGTTGGCTGACCCGTGCCGGGCAGAGAGCCGGGACGCGTTGCCGATGTCTCACCGCGAAGATGGATTCATCGACACTCGGCCGGCTGCCTTCGCTGACAAAATAGTGGCACGCTACTGACACGCAGTTGGCAAACTGACAAACTGTTTGGCAACCGACAAGAGATGGAGTGTTCCCGCTAAAGTGGCCACTGCAATTAAGCGGCGAGTTCGTATATGTCTCTGAATCCTAGTTCGTACTCGGCTGGTGTCAAGTAGCCCAGTGTGGAATGTCGTCGGGCTCTGTTGTAGTACTCCTCAATCCAGGTGAATGTGCTCTTTTTGAGTGCTTTGAGAGTGGGCCATGGGCGCGTGTGAATGAGTTCTTTCTTGTAGCTCGCGAAGAATGATTCTGCGACTGCGTTGTCGAAACAAATGCCAGTGCGCCCTAATGATCGTTGGATATTGTTTTTCGTGCAGTACTTGTCGAAGTCGGTGGACGTGTATTGAGTTCCGCGATCGCTGTGGAATATGACTTTTCCGCGTGGTCGACGACGAGCGATGGCCATGTCCAGTGCGTCGGTGACCAACTCGGTGCGCATGTGGTCGGCCACGGCCCATCCGACGACCAKCCGGGAGTGCAGATCGATGACGGTGGCCAGGTACGCCCAGCCGTTCCAGGTCCGTACGTAAGTAATATCGCCGCACCACTTGGTGTTCGCCTCTGCCGCCGTGAAGTCGCGGCCGATGAGGTCAGGCGCCCCAACGGGGCTGTCTCCGGCGACGGTGGTGCGCTTCCACGCCTTCGGGTGGCGGCCTTCCAGACCTGCGACCTTCATGAGCCGCCACACCCGCTTGTGCGAGATCCGGTGGCCGCCGGCGGCGAGTTCCGCACGCATGCGCCGTACGCCGGGACGGCCGTTGAGGTGCTCGTAGTGGTACTCGATCAGCGCGGTTAACTCGTCGTCTCGGAGGTCTCGAGCTGAGCGCGACTTGCCGCGCCACTTGTAGTAGCCAGAAGTCGAGACGCCGAGTTGAGCACACATGAACGTGACCGGATATGAATCGGATTCAGCCCAGTCCGCGATAGCCGCGAATTTCACCGCGGGTCTTTCGCGAACCAGGTCGCTACTTTTTTTGCGAACTCCACCTCCATCCGGGCGTGCTTCACTTCTTCGCGAAGGCGCTCGAGTTCCGCCCGCTCGTCCTCATTCAACGGGCGGTCAGACTCACCGTTTCCCTCGTCTCGAGTCTTCTTCACCCATTTCCCCAACGTCATCTCGTGAACGCCGATACTGCGTGCAACTTCGGCGATCGCACGGCCATCATCGATGACCAAACTTACCGCGTTGGCCTTGTACTCGGCAGTGAAGCTCCGACGAGTAGATCCCATAATCCGCTCCCTCTATCTCGGGGGAACTCACCGCTCATCTCCGGGTGTCCACCAGAGCGGGAACGGTCCAGGATGTGGGTGTACCAGGTTCGCCAGAGATCATTCAGCCAGACGGCATCAACCAGGTCATCGTGATGCGATTCGTCTAGCGGCTCCAACCGAACGAACTCATTGCTGAGCACGGGAACGCCGAGAAATCCATCTCCAGATTTTACGAGTTTCTCCTTAGCCCCGCAGTCAGCGGGGACGCGACAGTAGATCGCATCCCACCCCTGGAGTAGAACGGAGCCCCGCCCTGACTATGGCCGGCTATCCCACCGCCGCTGACGGTCCGCACCCCGGGTGAGCCCCGACAGCTCCCCTGAAGAACTGGAGCGGTGTTCCCTAATGTTTAGAAAGTAAAGAGGTAAGGATTACCTAAACTTCCGGATCCCAACTACCGCCGCTGGAACCGTCCCAAGAGGTGTTTTTGCGCTGGTTGAAATCCCAACTTTCGCCTTGCGCGGCAGTAGCTGCCGCGCAAGGCGAAACTTGGGATTTTCGGGCGTGAAGTTGGGATTCTGGGATTTTGGGGCCGTTTTGAAGGAAGTGCTTGGGACTGCTGAGAGTCAGCTGAGCCTTCTGCGGAATAGTCCGGGCAATCCGCCGCCGTAGCGCGGTCTGATCTAGCCGGGGGTGCCGAGTGGGTCTCGAGGACAGTTGCTGACGTCCGTGAGATTGAGGCCACGATCTGAACCCATCGGCAGTCGGGTTGCCTGCAGACAGTAGGCAGAGAGTTGTGGTGTCAGCCGGGCTGGTGGAGGAGGAAGCTGCTTAGGCGGCGGGTGGCGGGCGCTTCGGTTGTAGCGCTCCAGACGAGCGTGATGTCTCGACGGTACTGGGAGCCGACCAGCGGCAGTTCGATCATGCTTGGAGGTATCCGTTTGTCGTTGGGCAGCAGAGCGATTCCGAGTCCACGGCTGACCAGTTCACGGATAGTCGCGAACTCGGTTACCTCGAACGCGATGTCCGGTGTGTAGCCCGCTTCCCTGCACCAGGTCTCGGTCAATTGGCGGAGGTTGTAGCTGGGTGGGTTGGCAATGAAGGTCTCGTGCTTGAGGTCTGCGAGCTCGACTTGCTCTAGCGCAGCGAGCGGATGATTGCTGGGGACAGCGACTTGGATTCGCTGCGTGCCGATTCGCACGTGCCTGAGCCGTTCGGGAGCGGGTATGACGACAGCAAGGTCCAGATCGCCGGCGAGAAGCTCCGCAGTCAGGGCGGAGCCGTGCGCTTGCTTGAGGAGCACCTTGATGCCGGGGTGGTGGTGTCGGAACTCGGCGAGTAGGTCGGGGATGCGCCCTGAGCCCATCGTCAGGGGGAAACCGAACCGCACTGTTCCCTGATCGGGGTCGGCTTCTCCGGTTACTTCACCAATGACCGAATCAAGCTCGCGCAGTGGCTCGCGCATCTGCTTGGCCAGTCGCTGGGCTGCAGCAGTGAGGCGGACGATTCGTCCATCGTGGATGAGAAGCGGAATGCCTAGTTCCTTTTCCAACGCATGAACGCGACGGCTCATCGACGATTGCGGCACGCCGAGCGCCTCGGCGGCCTGCGTCATATGTCCATCGTGAGCGGAAAGTGCCACCAGGGCACGCAAGTGGGGGGCCAGCCGATTTGTCCATTGATCCATTATCGGATTGTAATGCCCTAATCATTCATTGGACGGAACGATTCAGCCGAGGCGATCCTGACAGCACTGGACCCACTACATCGGGAGCGTGTGACTCATGAGGGAAGCATCGAAAGCTGGACCGGATTCGGGCACGAAGCTCGACGCCGACATGATCTTGATCGGCGGCGGAATCATGTCCGCAACGTTGGGATCAATGCTGGCGGTTCTGCAGCCTGACTGGCGAATTGTCCTGCTTGAGAGGGCATCCGAGTTGGCCTCTGAGAGCAGTGGGCCATGGAACAATGCCGGCACTGGACACTCCGGATTCTGCGAGCTCAACTACATGCCCGACCCCTCAGACGGACACAAAGCGTCGAAGGTTGCGCGGCAGTTTCACCTCAGCCGCCAGTGGTGGGCACACCTGGTACGCACGGGACTGCTTTCTCCAGAAACCTTCGTCCACTCCACCCCACACATGGACGTCGTCTTCGGCCATCGCGACGTCGACTACCTTCGGCAGCGATTCCAAACGCTGACGACAGATCCCCTGTTTGACGGGATGGCGTACTCCGAAGATCCCACCACTATCAGCGAGTGGGCACCACTGATGATGGAGGAACGGACCGATCATCAGCCGATGGCGGCCACCCGCCATCCTGGGGGAACCGACGTCGATTTCGGCACACTGACGGAAGGGTTGACTCAGATCGTCTCTGACGCCGGAGGGCAGGTACTGCTCGAGCACGAGGTGCGCTCGCTGCGCCGGTCCCCGGATGGAGCATGGGTCGTCGGGGGACACGCACATGGCAGCACGTTCGAGCTTCGTGGGCGACGGGTCTTCGTCGGGGCCGGCGGAATGGCACTACGCCTGCTGCAGCGCGCTCGCCTACCCGAGATTCGCGGATACGCCGTGTTGCCCGTTGGTGCAGCCTTCTTCCGCTGCTCGGAACCAGAGGTCGTTGCCCGCCACGAAGCCAAGGTCTACGGGCAAGCGGAGATCGGAGCGCCACCGATGTCTGTGCCCCATTTAGACAGGCGTTTCATCGACGGGACCGAACACCTGATGTTCGGCCCCTACGCGACCTTCAGCACCAAGCTACTCAAGAAGGGACGACTCACAGACTTCTTCACCACGCTGCGCTGGCACAACCTGCACGTCATCGCGGCAGCACTCATCCAGAACCTTCCACTGATGCGCTACCTTCTCGTCGAACTCGCCGCCCGACCCCGAAAGAAGTTCGCCAAGCTACAACGCTTCTACCCGGCCGCAGACATCAACCATTGGAACCTCGTGCCCGCCGGTCAGCGCGCCCAACTGGTAACCCCCGACCGACGTCACATTGGTGTACTTCAGCAGGGAACTGAACTCATCGTCGGCGGCGACGGAACAATTGCGGGCCTACTCGGGGCATCCCCCGGGGCCTCGACGGCAGTCCCAATCATGCTCGACCTACTCCAAACCTGCTTCCCGTCCCAGTGGCAGACCACCTGGAGGAACGTCGTGAACGAGGCCATCCCCGGAAGTGCCCCCGGCATGAATTGGAACGCCAGCACCGTCGACGAATCGGGCACCTCAACAGCTACTGCACTTGATCTGGAACGAAAGGGCCCCAGGCAAAATTAAAGAGCTAAGGCTGCCCTATGCGCCTGAGTTTCAAACCGCGGCCCCGGAAGCGTCCCAGCTCCGGGGATTAGCACGGTCACAATCCCAAACCAGCCTTTGCGCGGCAGTAGCTGCCGCGCAAGACGAAAGTTGGGATTCTGGCCTGACTTCCACAAGTTGACGCTGTTCTAGGGATCGGGATTGCGGTTTTCGCTGGTAGGGCGAGTTCGGGGCTGGCGTTTGTGACACTAAACGGCCCGGTAGCTTGGACGTGTGGGGCTGAAATTTCGGAAGGTGCCGACGGGGTCGGGGGCCACGGGCGTGCAGTTGGTCGAGTGGGTAAGCGGCCGGCTGGTGGTGCGCGAGCACCTCGGTTCGGCTCACACCCCCGGCGAGTTGGCGGCGTTGATCGAGGTCGCCAAGCAGCGCATTCAGGGCGATCAGCAGGCGTTTGACCTGGAGTTGAGCGAGCGCGGCGCCGCGGTGATCGATGTGCCGGCAGCGACAGCCGCGCGGATCCAGCAGTCCACGGCGCGGATCTTGTGGCAAGGATTGACCGGTACGTACTCCAGGCTCGGCTTCGACGTGGTGGGCGATACGGTGTTCCGCGACTTGGTGCTGTGCCGTGCGGTGGAGCCGACCAGCAAGTTGGACTCGGTTCGGGTCCTGGGCGAACTGGGGACGAAACCACCGCACGTCAACACGCTCTACAACTGTCTACAGCGAGTGGTCGGCCGGGACTACCGCGCGCTGATCGCCACCGCCTGCTGGGCCCACGTCAACCGCGCCGGGGGCCCCGGTGTCGCGTTGGTGCTCTACGACTTGACCACCTTGTACTTCGAGGCAGAAAAAGAAGATGACCTGCGCAAAGTCGGTATGAGTAAAGAGCGCAAGGTCGACCCGCAGATCACCGTCGGCTTGCTGGTGGCCCGGGACGGGTTCCCGCTGGACGTGCACGTCTTCGAGGGCAACAAGGCAGAGACCAAGACGCTAATCCCGGTCATCACGGCCTTTCAGAAGCGCCACCAGATCAGCGACATGGTCGTGGTAGCCGATGCCGGCATGCTGTCGGCGGCCAACCTCAATGCGCTGGAAGATGCGGGCCTGTCGTTCATCGTCGGCTCCCGCACCTCCAAGGCGCCCAAGGAGCTTGAGGACCACTTCGGCCGCCGCGGCAACGTGATTGCCGACGACGGCGTCGTGGAGCTGATCCGCCCAATGGGACAGGGCCGGGACCGGCGAGACCGGCGGGTGGTGTGGCACTACAAATGGGAGCGGGCCAAGCGAGACCGGCGGACGCTGAACGCGCAGATCGACCGCGCCCAACGCGTCGCCGACCGGGCAGAACCACTCAAGAAGCAGCGGTTCGTGAAGGTCACCGACCAGAAGGTAATCCTGGACGAGACCTCGATCCAGCGGGCCCGCGAATCTGCAGGTTACAAGGGGTATGTCACCAACATCGCCCCGGCCGCGATGGACGGCCATGCCGTCGTGGCGGCCTATCACGACCTCTGGAAAGTCGAACAGTCCTTCCGCATGGCCAAGGCCGACCTGAGGGCCCGGCCGATCTTCCACCGCACCCGCGACGCGATCGAAGCTCACCTGACCGTCGTGTTTGCCGCCCTGGCCGTGGCCCGGCACCTGCAGGACGTCACCGGCATGTCGATCAAGAAGATCGTCACCACCCTGCGGCCCCTGCGCACGGTCACCGTCGCCATTGGCGACCACGAAATGCTCGTCGAACCCACAATCCCGGACGCTGCGCGAGCCGTCATCGACGCGATCAATGCAGGGTGACACTAAAACTTGTGGAAGTCAGGTCTGGGACGAAATGTTGGGATGTTGGGATTTTCGAGCTGATTTGAAGAGAAATGTTGGGACTGCTGAGAATCGGCTGAATCGGCCGAATTTCTTCCCCGGGCAGGGTAGAAGTCACAGCGGCGAACCGCTGCTCCATCTCGGTCCCCTTGCAACTCGAGGTCAGCGTTTCTGCGCACTCCCTTTCGTCTCAGCAGCCATCGAGGCCCGAATGGACTTATGTCAGAAGAGCGCAGACAGACCCTGTGATCCAGCCGGTACTTTGCCCGACCAACCGTCCCGCACGGGTGTACCACTGACACAGTGAAACCAGGAGCTGGCCAGGACGCTTCGCCCGGAACCCGGGTGAGGAGATCCCCAAAGAAGCTACTCTCGCGCTCCGCAGAGACTGCTCGCGACTTCGCGCGCACGTGGCAGCGCGGCGTCATTCAAGTTGTCCAACCCCTCCTCGATGACACAATGACTCCACCGCGCGGGTCCGCCCGACAGTCAGGTCACGGAACGACGGCCGCTACATGGAAGAGAGGTTCGATGTCTGCTAATCGAGTGCAACTTGAGAAGGTCGCCATCGAGGTTGCTCCCGACGCAGCGACTTGCCGCCACCTAGGCACCGGTGGGTTCGCAAGCACGTTCCGCATTCAAACCGCCGACGGGGACGACTACGCGCTTAAGATCGTCGACGCCGCCCAGGCCGGCGCTGAACGCACCGATCGTGAGCTAAGTGCACTTGAGCGCGTGAACCACCCCAACATCGTCGGATACCAAGGAGCGGGCACACAGGTCTTCGAAGGCGTGACCTACCGCTGGCTCAAGATGGACTTCGTTGCCGGGGACACGCTGCGCAATGTCATCGACGGCGGACGCAGTTTTGACCTGATCGAGGCAGTAGATCTCGTGCGGCAGGCTGTTGCGGGCGCAGCTGCCTTGTGGGACGCGCGGACCGCTCACCGCGACCTCACCCCGAACAACATGATGATCACCCCTGCCGGTGACCTCGTCATCGTCGATCTTGGAATGGCGCGCGCTCTTGACGACAAAACCATCACGACGTTGCCCACGCCGGGCACGCCCGGGTGGATGTCTCCGGAGCAGGTCGGAGCGAACCCGACGCACGGGGACTGGCGCTCCGACCAGTTCGTGCTGGGGCTCAACGCCTATTGGCTGCTTACTGGCTCTCTACCATTCACATACCGCACCCCTTACGAAGCATGGATGGCGCCGGACCGGCAGACTCCGCGTAACCCCCGTGACCTTAACCCCGCCATCCCGACAGCCTTGGCCGACCTGGTCATGAAGATGCTTGCCAAGGCCCCGCACCGGCGGTTCCTCCAGACCGCCAAGCTCATCGGCGACATCGAGCGCGTCGCAGCAGCGCTATCGATTCCCGAGTATGCCCCGCAGACCACTCCTCAGTTCCTACTATCCATTGGGGATAAGAAGAGCTTCGCCTCTACGCCTGGGTTCTTGAGCTCCCTCCGTCCCGACGGCATCGTCATCGAACCGCGCGGAAAGGACCGCGTTGCAGAATTCATGGCTTTGACTGACGCTGGCGTCACCGAGCGGATGATCGATCCGTGCACATACCTGTCGCGCTCACCCGTCGACCACCGACCCGCCTACGTCCAGAAGCAGGACTATGGCCGTGGTCCGATTTTGACCGGATTCTCCTCCTCAGCCGACCGCGAAACCTACTGCGCGTCAGCACTCGAGATGCAGCTCAAGGCGGCGCCATCAGCTGTGCTGGCGCCCTACTTTTACGCAGCCAACGGTGAAAGCACTTGGATCGCCGAAAGTCTTCTGTGCGCAGCGGCGACGGCCGATCTGCTTGAGCGCCGCGCTCCCGATCGCGAAGGCGTGTTGGAACGTGTGTGGACCACCGTCGCGGTGGCACAGTCCTGGTTGACTCACGACGACGCCCGCGACCAACTGATGACGATGTTGACCTCCCAGCCCATCGACACCCTGCACCTGCTCGTGCGTACTTCCCAACCATCTTTCGCTCCCCTGGGCGATGGCGACGTGCTTAGCGGGCTGACCGATGTGCTGAGTGTGATGCGGGAGTTCGGTGTTCCGGTGGTTCTGGGGCGGCGGGCCTCCGAGGGCCTGCTTGGTCTCGCACTGGGCGCGGCCGGCTGGACGACGGGTGTCTCGGGCGTCCAAATGAACATGAGCCCGCATCCGGAGTCCACCCAGAGTGGCGGAGCCGCCCAAGATCGTGTCTACGTGCCTCAGCTCCTGACGTACGTGACCACGTCCACCTACGTACAGTTCGCTGCCGCCGAACCTGACCTCGTCGAACTGGGCACGGCTGCGGCCCGCTCCTTACTTTCCGCCAGCCCAGCCCTGGACACGCTGAGCACCGAGCAACGGGTGCTGCTCCTGCAGCACAACATCACCGCCATGCGCGCGCAGGTCAGCGACCTGGCGGGACAGGAGGCCTCTGGGAGGATCAAGTACATGAGGGCTCTGGTCTCAACGGCGCAACACACGTTCAGCAATCTTCCCGCGCCTGCAGGACCAGGAGAGTCCGCCACATTCCTCACCGCCTGGTCTACGGCGCTCAGCTGAGCATCCTCAAGCTCGCCCGCGGTGCGTAGCTCATTTAGAGAATCGGGCTACCCGCGACCCTAGTTGTAGGAGCGCGCACCGCGCTCAACAGTTGCTCGGCAGCCCAGCGGCGGCGAAGCGGCTGCAACGGCCCGCTCGTGGGCGCCTCCAGCACAACCTCGACACCCCCAGCGGAGTCGATCGACAGCAAGCCAACTCGGTTGCGAAGCGCCTCAGTCTCCAGATTCGCGCTCATCACGGTCACAGGCATCGCCACGAAGCTGCGCTCGGCGAACAGCCGATACCTTCCAGCCTGCGCGACAGCGCGACGCCAGTCCTTAAGCTTCAACTCAACCGCGACTAAACTGCTGAATGGATCAGCGGCATTGAGGGTCGCTCGGTACGACGGCGCCGACTCCTCTTCGGAGTAGAACGCCTCCAAGTGGCCGCCGGCGACTAAAGGCTCAATGATCTGCCGCTTTAACGAACGCCACCCATGGGGCGCCCATGCGCGAAGCTGCGACTCCACTATCGGCACTTGAGTCTTGTCCAAAACGCTCAGGGCGAGTGGGTTGGCGAACGTCGACCGGGTGGGTAACCACGCGTCGCCGGAGAAACCTGCCACGAGGTCAGCTACACCGCGACCAGCGTCGATCTCGTCGCCAACAGCGACGATGCCATCCTGTGCGTTCAACCACGCGCGGACCGGCTCTGCGAGCTGAACTTCGGCGGTGTAGGACACACCCGCCGCTGTGTGGACGGGGTCAGAGACAGCAATCGACATTCGCACCCCTACTTTGGTCTGATGACAGCACTCTAGGGTGTTGCGGGTCATGACGCTGGGGTGATGCCCCCGAACCGTTCACATCTCACCTAGACGGTGGGTCCAACCGTCGCCGAATGTAGCCATGACAGACAATCAGTCTGGTCATGGCCACCAGTCGAAAGGACGCGTTCGTGTCTTTGTCTTGGCTTGCTGATGCAATCTCCGAGATAGTGCCCCGTGATGTGGTGGGAATCGGTTCCGCGTCTGGTCAGTCGCAGTGATCAACGAGTTCCGTGTTTTGATCATATCCGTTGCTGGCGTTGAGGGCGTGCTGCTTGGCGGCGATGACGGCTCGGAGTTCGCCCATGGAGCTCTCTGAGAGGTAGCGGCGACCGACTTGCCATTCGTCGTGTTGGTCGATCACCACCGAGGTCGCCAGCCGCAGGAAGGCCTCCGGGTTGGGGAAGATTTCTACGACGTCGGCGCGGCGTTTGATCTCTTTGTTGAGCCGCTCGATGGGGTTGTTGGACCAGATCTTCTGCCAGTGTCCGCGGGGGAACGCGGTGAACGCCAGCACGTCCGTTTTGGCCTCGCGCATCATCTGGTGCGCCTTGGGGAACGAGCCGGCGAAGGTGTCGGCGACCTGGTCCCACTGCGCGGCCACATCCTTGGGGTCGGTGTGGGCGAAGATCGTCTTGACCGCCGCGGTCACCGCGGGTGCGTGCTTTGACGCCACCGTGCCGTGCAGGTTGCGCATGAAGTGCACCCGGCAGCGCTGCCAGGAGGCGCCCACAAACTGCTTGGCTACGGCCGCCTTGAGGC
>NZ_UNRI01000019.1:0-8197 GCF_900537145.1 Dietzia sp. Alg238-R159
AGTCGATGTATACGGACTGACGCCTGCCCGGTGCTGGAAGGTTAAGAGGACCGGTTAGCCGCAAGGCGAAGCTGAGAATTTAAGCCCCAGTAAACGGCGGTGGTAACTATAACCATCCTAAGGTAGCGAAATTCCTTGTCGGGTAAGTTCCGACCTGCACGAATGGCGTAACGACTTCTCTGCTGTCTCGACCACAGACTCGGCGAAATTGCACTACGAGTAAAGATGCTCGTTACGCGCGGCAGGACGAAAAGACCCCGGGACCTTTACTATAGCTTGGTATTGGCGTTCGATTCGGTTTGTGTAGGATAGGTGGGAGACTGTGAAGCATGCACGCCAGTGTGTGTGGAGTCGTTGTTGAAATACCACTCTGATCGTATTGGACGTCTAACCTCGGCCCATGATCTGGGTTAGGGACAGTGCCTGGTGGGTAGTTTAACTGGGGCGGTTGCCTCCTAAAGAGTAACGGAGGCGCCCAAAGGTTCCCTCAGCCTGGATGGCAATCAGGTGTTGAGTGCAAGTGCACAAGGGAGCTTGACTGTGAGACTGACACGTCGAGCAGGGACGAAAGTCGGGACTAGTGATCCGGCACCGGCAAGTGGAAGCGGTGTCGCTCAACGGATAAAAGGTACCCCGGGGATAACAGGCTGATCTTCCCCAAGAGTCCATATCGACGGGATGGTTTGGCACCTCGATGTCGGCTCGTCGCATCCTGGGGCTGGAGTAGGTCCCAAGGGTTGGGCTGTTCGCCCATTAAAGCGGCACGCGAGCTGGGTTTAGAACGTCGTGAGACAGTTCGGTCTCTATCCGCCGCGCGCGTAAGAAACTTGAGGAAGGCTGTCCCTAGTACGAGAGGACCGGGACGGACGAACCTCTGGTGTGCCAGTTGTTCCACCAGGAGCATCGCTGGTTAGCTACGTTCGGAAGGGATAACCGCTGAAAGCATCTAAGCGGGAAGCCTGTTCCAAGATGAGGTTTCTCACCACCTTCGCGTGGTTAAGGCCCCCCACAGACCATGGGGTTGATAGGCCGGAACTGGAAGCGCAGCAATGCGTGCAGGTGACCGGTACTAATCGGCCGAGGGCTTACACACAAACAGCCCCTAAAGAATCGCAACGCGTCCACTGTGCAGTATCTGAAACAACACACCCACGCAAAAACACGTGGGCCTTGTTTCACAGAGTTACGGCGGCCATAGCGGCAGGGAAACGCCCGGTCCCATTCCGAACCCGGAAGCTAAGCCTGCCAGCGCCGATGGTACTGCACTCGTGAGGGTGTGGGAGAGTAGGTCACCGCCGAACACAACTTCACACGAGAGCCCCGAATCACCCTCACCGGTGACTCGGGGCTCTCGTCATTGCACCCACACCAGGCCGGCCCACACCAGGCCGGCCCACACCAGGCCGGCCCACACCAGGCCGGCCCGCACCAGGCCGACCCGGCCATCAGGCCAGCCGACCGCCGGCGGCACCCATCACCCGACGCGCCAACGCCGAACCCCGCAACTGCTCCACACCCACGACCTCACCACCGGGACCCGACAACGGCACCCGCCAATTCGGATACTCATCCGACGTCCCCGGAACATTCACCGGCCGCCACTAATCGCCGGATGCAGGGGTTCGTCTCCAACCGGCGGTGTGGCCTGCTGCGGTGATCTCGGACGGTGGACCCTCTTAAAGTGAGGGGCCTACCGAAATGAGATCCAGCAGTGAGTGCATCACGCAGGCGGTTCAGCCAGGAGTTCAAGGATGAGCTGTGCCAGGAGGTCATCACGACCTCGAAGACGATCAAGGACGTCGCGGTGGCCTACGGCGTGGGCCCCGAGACGTTGCGGAACTGGTTGAACAAGTACCGGCAGGCCCACGGCGGTACCGAGACCGAGGTGACGCTCGATGAACGGGCACGACTCAAGGAGCTGGAGCGGGAGAACTCCGAACTCCGCGCCGAAACGGCGTTCCTGAAAAAAGCAGCGGCTTACTTCGCGCGGGAGCAGCGACCGTGAGCCGATACGAGTACATCGACTCCTGCAGGAACGAGGTCAAGCCCCTAGAAGTGGTGTAACTGAATTGTGATCCTTCGTTGGTGATCAGGCGGGTAGTTGCATCAGTGCATCAGTGGTCACCTCCGTCTGCGAGCTGGTGTCGGTGTCGGTGGTCAGGGTGAGTCGGCAGCGGCCCAGGACTTCGAGTCCGAGGTATCGGCGTCCTTCGGCCCATTCGTCGGTCTGCTCGGCAAGGACGGCGCCGATGAGGCGGACGATGGCATCTCGGTTGGGGAAGATGCCCACGACGTCGGTGCGGCGGCGGATCTCTCGGTTGAGCCGCTCGGTGGGGTTGTTGGACCAGATCTGTCGCCACACGTCGTCGGGGAACACGGTGAAGGCGAGCGGGTCCTCGCGGGCGTCGCCGAGGTGCTCAGCCACGTCGGGCAGTCTGCCTTCGGTGTACTCGAGGAGCCGGTCGAACTGCTCGTGCACCGCGGTGTCGTTGGGCTGGTCGTACACGCTGTGCAGCATCGCCTTCACGGCCGGCCACATGGACTTGGGGCACACCGCCATGAGGTTCGCCGAGTAGTGGGTGCGGCAGCGTTGCCACGCGGCTCCCGGCAGGTTCGCCGCAATCGCCCCGACCAGCCCGGCGTGGGCATCGGAGGTCACCAGCCGCACCCCGCCCAGGCCGCGGGCAACCAGGTCGGCGAAGAAGGTGTTCCACGAGGCCGTGGTCTCACTGGTGGCGACCTGTATGCCCAGTACCTCGCGGTGGCCGTCGCCGTTGACGCCGGTGGCCAGCAGCACGGAAGCCTTGACGACCTGCTTGTTCTCGCGGACCTTGATCGTCAACGCGTCGGCGGTGACGAAGGTGAACGGCCCGGCCTCGTCCAGGCGGCGGTGCCGGAACGCCGCGACCTGCTCGTCCAGGTCCTGGGCCATGCGTGAGACCTGCGACTTGGACAGCGAGTCGATACCCAGGGTCTTGACCAGCTTGTCCATCCGGCGGGTAGACACCCCGGCCAGATAGCAGTCGGCTACGACGGTGATCAGCGCGGACTCGGCCCGCTTGCGGCGCTCGAGCAGCCACTCGGGGAAGTAGCTGCCCGAGCGCAACTTCGGGACGGCGACGTCGACGGTGCCGACCCGCGTATCCAGGGGCCGGTGGCGGTAGCCATTGCGGTGGTTGGTGCGCTCAGCCGAGCGGGCGTTCCACTCGGCGCCGCACACAGCGTCGGCATCGGCGGAGAGCAGTGCGTTGATCATGGTCTCCCAGCAGCTCGCGCATCAGATCCGGCGACGCGTCAGATAGGGCTTGGCCAAGCAGGCCTGCCGGGTCGACAATATGGGGTGCGGTCATCGCGATGACTCCTCGAGGATTCTTTAGACGGTTGACTCGAAAGATCACGCGGTGGCCGCTCTACATCCGTCAACGACACGGATGTCGGAGACGATCTCGGCCACCGAGTTACACCACTCTATGGGGCACTACTAGGAACGACCCGTCCGAGACCAACCCGCTCTACAAGATGTGCGCCTGGCTGGCCGTCTCGACCTCCGGGTTCTACAACTGGCTCTCGCGCCCGACCTCGGCCACAGCTGCCCGCAGACAGGCGCTCACGGCCAGGGTGAGGCACTTCTTCGCCGCCACTGACGGCACGTACGGGTATCGGCGGATTCACGCCGACCTGGTCGACGAGGGCACCCAGTGCTCCCAGGAGTTGGTGCGTCAGATCATGCGCTCCGAGGGCCTGGTGGCCTGCCAGCCGAGACCATTTCGGGTGACCACCGAAGCCGACGACGCTGCTGCAGCCGACATGCCTGACCTGCTCGAACGCGATTTCACCGCCGAACGACCTGGGGTCAAGTTCGTCGGCGACATCACCTACATCCACACCTGGCAGGGGTTCGTGTACCTGGCGACGGTGATCGACTGCTACTCCAAGAAAGTCGTGGGCTGGTCGATCGCCGACCACATGCGCACCGAACTGGTCGAGACCGCTTTGAAGAACGCCGCCGCGACGACGGTGATCGAACCGCGGGCGATCTTCCATTCCGACCGCGGCAGCGTCTACACCTCGGGCGACTACCGCAAGCTGGTCAAGGACCTGGGGATGCGGTCGTCGATGGGCAGAACGGGCGTGTGCTGGGATAACGCGATGGCCGAGTCGTTCTTCTCGGCGCTGAAGAACGAGCGTGTCCACCGAACCGCCTACGCCACGAAGCGGCAGGCCAGGCGCGACGTCATCAGCTACATCGAGGGGTTCTACAACACCCGACGGCGCCATTCAGCGCTCGGCTACAAGCGCCCGAACGAGGTGCACTACGCTGACCTCCAGCCGGCAACGGCAGCGTAGAGAAACCATCAACTCCGCTGTCCGAAATCGACGCGGCAGGTCAGTGCGGTCGAAGAACGGACACTGTCCTGGCCTCCGAGCGACGCCTCAGAGATCGTGTTCATTTCCCGCGGTTGCTCTACTACCGGAGGCGTCTGAACGACTATCCGTGCTTGATGTCCGCCAAGGCTGGGCGCTTTGCGGTTCGTCGCACCGTCGCCTGGCGAGGATCCGGCAGTAGGCAGTTGTTCCATGCAGGGATGGCCCGGGGCACCAGAGGGCGTCGGCGAGGTCGCTACTTATCGATCGAGCGTGGCACCTCGCCGAACCGGGGGGCCCTGACGACACTCCCTCGTAAACCCCGATCGGGGAGATTTGCTCAGAGAACCATGGATCGGAAGCGTCCGCGACTCCGAGATCGAGGGGATCCGATCGGCGCGGAGGGACAACGGTGTTCCTTCTCCCGAACGGCCCACTGGACATGGGATGGGGAAGTCGGCGGACAGTGGTGCGTTGCTCGAGCCCCTGCTCGATGCCGGGCTGGACGGGAGCGCAGGGACCGCTTTTGTGGATGTAGATTCCGCCGGGACTGATGTTGGCGCCGCCTCTATCCTCGACTCCCTCTCCGCCACCAGAAGGGCGCCCGCCGAGCCGATCTCGGGCGGCAGCGTGACGGTGCCCTCGCCCTCGGCGCAGAACGCGGACTCATGATCAGCGGTCGGTGACGGCGGGCTGAACCCCCGGGACGCGCGTGGGATCGTCATTGCAGGATCGGACGAAGGCAGTCGCCGGTCCACATTTCAGCACCGAGGACGGCGAGCTCACCGGGCTAGCAATCGCATCGCACGGGGGCTGTCTCGGCCGAATCGAGGTCCAGTTCGAGGGCCATGGCGATGGTACGTGCGTATCAGCCGTGTTCCTGAGAATGACAAGGGTCAAGCCCAATTGGCCCCGCTGTGCTGTTTTGATTTGGCCCCACCCTCGTGATGGGTTGGGGGTGGGTGTGCCGGTGGTCGGCGTCCCGGTCGCGGCTCCCATTCGGATCGGGGGACTACGGGGCCGACGAGACGGGTGACCCGGATCCCGGTGACCGCGGATCGTTCTCGCCCGACGGCATCATCGGCGCCAGCGTCATGAATGAGCGCAGCGCGGTCCATGATCACGACCGGTCGGATGAACGGTCGCAGTGCAGACCACCTCGCGGTGCAACCGACACCGCGGAGAATGCTGGTTTCTCTCAGATCTCTACGTCTATCGTCGTGGCAAGTGATCGGACGAATGCCTGCACGCTCTCGAGTCGGGTCTCCCAGGAGTCGTCGAGTGCGGCTTCCAGGGCGGGCACGCCCGGTCTCCAGATCGGCAGACCTCGGTGTTCCGAAACCGTCTCTGGCCTCCCCCGGCATTTGGTGTGTCGTCGGTCGCGATGTGTCAAACGTACTTGTCACGGAAGATCGTCCGCGGTCGATCAGTGTGGTTGGGCCCAGCATGTCTGTGGTCGGCGCGCGGGAGACGCGTACAACTCAGACCGACGAGCAGATTCGCGCGCGGGACATCCCTCACGCGGTACCAGCCGATGCCGCGGAACGGGTCGCAGACGGCCGACCAGCTCTGCTTCAAGCGAGACGCCGGCACCCCGATCGAGTACCTCCCGCATGCCCGACCAGGTCGGCCGCATGGCTACAGCCCGGAAGGCTGAGATCCTCTGTCCCGAGAACTCACGAATGCACCGGTTCTTCGATTGCGGTCCGGTGCCGGTGGACCCCGGATCGTGTCGACTGCTCTCCCAGGTCGGTTACGCCGCCGGCGTGCCCAAGTGCTAGCGGCCAAGCCAATCTCCCTGTAGGCGGACACGTAATTCCCTGCTGACGGGCAGTTGATCTCCCTGTCCGTGGCCAAGGGATCGGGCCGAGTCGCCACCGTGGAGCTTCCGGCATCCGGCCGTGTACTCGCGCGTCGCCCGCCCCCGGACCAAGTGGTCGGGGACCGCTGCGTAGACCCCCAACCCCTCCTGCGCAGGGACGTGCTCGCGCATCGGGCGAACAGGACCAACTTCGGCGAGGCCGCCTGCCTCGTCCTCCCCGATACACGCGAATTCGGCAAGACCCAATTGGCTGTCGCGATCGGACTCAGAGCGAACGCCGGTGGCTACCCAGTGCAGTTCGACACCGCGGACGTATGGCAGTCCGGGTTTCCTGCGACGCAGACCGAGAGCCATCTCGAATCCGAGGTGAGTGAGCTACGGCCCCGCACGTCGCTCGTCATCGACGATGTCGGCCATACCCGTTCGACACCGGTGCAGCGAAACGGCGCTGGCAGCTCGAGGCCCACCGTCACGAGCGAAGGTCGAACCCCGCCGCCTCGAAGAGGGCGCAGTGCGACTGGGGACACAGCGTCGCCGAGACGGTCTCGCCGGTCGCGGATATCGAACTTCGTCCACCATGCCGAGATCCGACCGCTCGGCGAACACTCCCACCCGGGCGGGAGGTGTCGCGACACCACGACCGCACAGACCCGCGACCAGTGGGGGTGGGGTCAGTAGCCGCCCGCTACGTAGGTGGCGTTACGCGTCCGCCTTTGACACCCCGTCCCGAGCGGGGGGTCGGGCGCCACGGATTACACCGGTTCCCGATTGGGACTCCTCCTTGGGCGCGGGGCCCAGTGTGGTCATCTCGGCTGGCTTGTTCACCTAGCGAGGCCGTTCCGACGAGAGCCCTCCAGTATCCACGCAGCAGGACGACGGTGAAGGGTCCGTTGGAAGGGGCCAGCATCGCCCCTCCGCCGAACGAGCCGTATTCCACCGGGCGGGCTGGGTTCTTTAGAAACCGCCGGCCACCGCCCGGTCGGGCGTACATCGTGACATCCGCAGGGCAGGCGACACGCCGATGGACTCGGCGGGCGATACAGCGGGTCTTACTCGAGAGCCCGCAGTGGCGGCAGTAGCGCGATCCCAACGGCGCCCCGGACGGACCGACGCGGCTCGATGCAGTGAAAAAGCGACCTACCTGCGGAAACAGGCCCGATTTGGTTTCGTCGACACTCCCGTGTAACTTTATCGGAGCCGCCAGGGAGCGGGCCGGAGCCGAGAGGCGAGGGCCTGGTTCGGGTGGTGGGAAAGTGCGGGTGTCCGGTTCTCCTGGTTTGACTGGGGCGGGCGGGTCACCTACGCTGGAGAAGTTGCCCCGAGCGGGTGGCGGATTGCAGTGACTACCCCGCGAGCTGGTTGTCTTCGGATGACTGGGGAGTGGTGTGTGGGTGTTGTTTGAGAACTCAACAGTGTGTTTTGTTTGTGATAGTGCCAAATTTTTTGTTTGGTTGCGACCCTTTCACATCCCTGTCGTGGGGGTCGCGTTTTTGTTTGAACAGCCAGTTTTTGGTTTGTTTTTGCTTGGATTGTGCTTTTCGTAGTGCTGAGAAGCTTTTATGGAGAGTTTGATCCTGGCTCAGGACGAACGCTGGCGGCGTGCTTAACACATGCAAGTCGAACGGTAAGGCCCCTTCGGGGGTACACGAGTGGCGAACGGGTGAGTAACACGTGGGTAATCTGCCCTGCACTTCGGGATAAGCCTGGGAAACTGGGTCTAATACCGGATATGAACTCCTGCCGCATGGTGGGGGTTGGAAAGTTTTTCGGTGCAGGATGAGCCCGCGGCCTATCAGCTTGTTGGTGGGGTAATGGCCTACCAAGGCGACGACGGGTAGCCGGCCTGAGAGGGTGATCGGCCACACTGGGACTGAGACACGGCCCAGACTCCTACGGGAGGCAGCAGTGGGGAATATTGCACAATGGGCGAAAGCCTGATGCAGCGACGCCGCGTGGGGGATGACGGTCTTCGGATTGTAAACCYGGTCCTTATACACATCTGACGCTGCC
>NZ_UNRI01000020.1:0-7413 GCF_900537145.1 Dietzia sp. Alg238-R159
CGTCGCATCCTTGACCCACAGGACCACGGATCGCTTGAGGACATCACGCTCCATCTTCAGCTCCGCGTTCTCTGCTCGCAGCCGCTTGAGCTCCTCGATGTCGCCCCTGGACAGGCCTTCTGTGCCCTCCCGAGCTTCCTTAGCCTGATTGACCCAATTGCCCAAGGTGCCCGCGTTGACCCCAAGGTCTCGGGCGATCTGGGCGATCGGCTTCCCGGTCTCCTCGACGATCCGGACCGCTCCCTCACGGAACTCCCGGTCGTACTTCTGGCGCTTCTCTGGCATCGCTTCCCCTTATAGCTGATCCCTCTACGGATCCGGGGGAACCTCACGAGATCACGGCAGCACTGGAGGACACCGAGGGGGTCCAAGGGGTGCACCACGTTCACGCGTCAGCACTGACCAGCGGACGCTATATCTTCTCCGGACACCTTCGAGTGGTCGAGGGCGCCGATCCACAAACCGTCCTGCAAACAGCCTCCACTGTGCTCGAAAACAAGTTCGGGTTCTTCTTCACCACCTTGCAAGTGGAGACCGGCCACCTTGATGAGGCTGGCGCCGAAGCGATCGACATCACGCGGCCCGCGCCGAAAAATAGAACATGAAGGCGCTACTGCTGCTGGCTTTGATCACCGTGTCTGAAGCGACTATCGGCGTATTTGTCAAGCTTAGCGACGGGTTGATTCCCGTCCAGACGCTGACGTTTTACGCGATGGCCTTCGCGGCGGTGTTTCTGTTCATTGCGCGGGCACTGGCGAGCCGGGAATGGCCCCGGTTCCCGCGCGGGAACGTAAAGGACACGGTCATCATCGGCGCGCTGATCGCGGCCCAGGGCGGAGTGTTCAACTACGCCATGACGTTGGTGCCCATCGCCAATGCGGTGATATTCTGGAGTATTGCCCCGTTCTTCGTGTTCATTTTTTCTGCACTGTTTCTTGGCGAGAAGGCGCACAAGCGCTACATCGGGATTTTCGTCATTGCGTTGGCCGGTATCGCCGTGGCTAACCCGCTCAGCGGCGGTCACACCCTGGGCAATCTTGTGGCGTTGGCAACCGGGGCGATCTATGCGGCGATGATCACCTACATGCGTTATGAGGGCAAGACCGAGACGGGTAACGACATAGCCTGGTCGCTCCTGGCCGCGGCACTGGTGCTGTCGCCCTCGCTGCTGCTCGTCGGGCCCGGCAAGGTGTCAGCCACAATCTCCTATCCCGGGCTAGGTATCTCCGTGCCGGTGATGCTTTGGGTGGGGGGTTTGGGCGTGATTTCCACAGGATTCGCCTATTTCGGCATCTCCATCGTTTTGAAAGTTCTCAACGCCAATGTTTACTCGCTGGTCGATATCATTGTCTCCCCTGTGGTAGCCACGACATTGGGGTATCTGGTCTTCGCCGAAGTTCCGGCGCGGAGCACGATTTACGGGGCTGTACTGCTGCTCGGCGCCGGATTCTGGTTGACACGGGAGATGTCGCGGGGGGCAAAAAATCGAGCCGCGCACCCCTGTCAAATTGCCTCCCACCACACTTGAGAGTCCAGGGGTTCGTGCACGAGGTGAACCACGACGTCGTCTTCGACGTTTAGCTGGCTGTCCTCAGTGGGGTGCGGCCCGGTGCGGCAATCCGGTGGAACACCATGGCTGCCGCGAGCGTGATCCCAGCTAGCCAGCCAAGGGCCAGTAACGCCCCGGCGGTCTCGTCGAAACTGGGGGTGAACGCTGCGTCGGTCAAGACGCGAACAGCTCCATGGGAGGGCATCCAAGTCGCCCAGTCGGGTGGGGCGGCGTCGAACATGATGTTCTGGGCCAACCCGACATCAAGGAAAGGCAGCATGAACATCAAGTACAGGCCGCCCAGGCGCCCGACTATAGGTCCGATCAGCACTCCGAGCATGGCGTAGGTCAGGGCAACCGCCAGGGTCGCGAGCGCGAACGCCACCCACGAACGCGGTTGGAAGCTGAAGCTGGTCACGCCCAGGGAGACCGCGCTGACCAACACTGCGGCCAAGAGGATCACCCCGAGACGAGCCGCGAGCACCTCTGCGGTGCGGTAGCCGGCCACAACGAGTCGCCGGTCGGCCTCGAGTGATCCGAGCACGACGAACAGGCCAGCCAGGCCGGCCAGGAAGGCCACGGTGATCGGCACCATGATCGCTCCGTGCACATCGATCATCGAGACAATGGCGATCGTGTCCTGGCCGCGCTCGGTGAGTGCAACGGGGGTGGGCTGATCAGGGGTGATGGCGATCGACAGAGAGATGAAAAAGAAGGGAAGACCGACAAGCAGAACCCACAGTGCGACGTTGCGTCGATACTCGCGCCAGGCGAACCGCGACGCCACCCGTGTGCGCCCCCAGGTCGACTCGGGTGCACGACGACTGGTGCGGCGGTGGCCGGTAGTCAACACGAGGACACCGAACGCGAGCACCAGCCCGCCAAGGGTCCAGACCGCTGCGGCGCCAAGGTCACTGAGCGGGCCCGCGTGGCCAGTGCTGGCATCGAGCATCACCAACGTCGGAAAGTGTGAAGGGAACACGCGGGTAATCCATGAGTCGGACGGACCCATCGCCGGTCCGAGGAATACATCGAACATCCACACGAAGACGATCACCAAAGAGCCGTTGACTTCGGAGCGCAATAGCGCACCCACCGCTGTGCCGAGTCCCAGGTATATGAGGGCAAACATGACGGTGGCTGTCACTGTGCGGCCCACGTCAACGATGTCGGTACGAAGCGCCAGCGCCAGAAGTGAACCGGCAACCGCCACGCCCGCCAACGCCAGAGACGACGCCAGCCTGGCCAGCACGACCCTCGTCGGGGAGGAATCCGTGGCAGCCAGTCGTCGATCTGCCTGACGGGACCCGCTGACGTGGAAGAACCCCGCCACGCCAGCCAGAAATGCTGAGGCCCAGCCGGCGGTCACCGCCTCCAACTGTCCGAGGCTGGCTTGCCCACCCAGGATCCGGGCGAACTCGGCAATCGTGTCCGCTGTCAAGGTCACAAACACCAGGGGCACGACGCCCAGTAGCACCAAATTTATTGGACGGCGGGCAGACTCGACCAGATACCGCCACGTCAACGACACAGTGAATGGGGTCGTCATCGTAAGATCGTCCTGCCGTCGACCAGGTCGTAGATGCGGTCGAAGCGCTCGGCGTCAGTGATGAAATGGCTGATGATCAACAGACTGCGCCCGGACTCGCGCCGGTCTCGGGTCAACTGCCAGAACCGCTGGTAGGTGTCCCAGTCGAACCCGGCGTAGGGCTCATCCAGTAGCAGCAGGTCAGGGTCCGGAAGCAGCGCCAAGCCGAGGTTGAGCTTGGCCCGAGTCCCCCCGGACAGCGCCTCAACGCGAGCGTGCCTCCACGCGACAAAGCCCAACGTGGTGTAGATGTCGTCTTTGGACCGCTCGATCTCGTCGTCGTCCATGCGGTAGGCCCGACCGAACAGGTCGAAGTGCTCGTCGCAGGTCAGCCTCTCGTACAGGATCGGCTCCTGCGGACAGAATCCGATGGGCCCAGTGTGGCTAATGGTGCCGCTATCTCGGGGTAAAGCACCCACTAAAATTTTCATCAGAGTTGATTTCCCCGACCCATTTTCGCCCACTAGACCCACGATCTCGCCAGGTCGAAGCTCGATGTCCGCGCCGCGCAGCACGCGTCGGGTGCGCCGTCGTGGCCACCACCCGGTTCGGTAGGACTTAGCCACACCGTGAGCGGCCAACACCACCGTCTCCCCAATAGGGCTTTCAGGCAGGCCGGTAATTGGATCCTGGTCCGTCACATCTGCTCCTCATTCAAATACTGGTAATGATCTCGCAAAAAGATGAAGTTTGGAGTCACCTCCGATGAAGGTTCAATAAACATTCTGAAAGAGCACTCCGGGATTATGGCGGTGGCATTCTTCACATTCATACTTTGAGGGAGGCTCTGCCCAACTCCGGCCGTAACACCGCATACAGTCACATTGGATGCGAGCTAGAAAATCGCGGGCCACCCACCGCGGCGAGGAGGCTACCGATGTCCGACAGAACAGAAGAGGCGATGACCTTCCAGGCAGTGCATACATGGATCGCGTCCTCTCCCGCCGCCGGTGCAGCCACCGCTGCCGAAGTAGAGGTCACCGACGCGATGAGGTGCTCTGAGCTACACCACACCCTGGTGAGGTTGCCCCTCGGTCGCGGTACGGGTGGCACAAATCGGCAGAATTCCCACTGGGCAGGCAAGGACCACCCGCTCGCCGGCCTGCCCGCCAGCGGGCTCGTCGATCCGCTCGTCAACCTATTGCTTCGCTCGCAGCTCCTTGCGTGGGCCAAACCCAGCGGGCTCTTCGCGACCCTTCCCCTTGAAAGCGTCACCTCTCCCCTCCCGCGCCGATTGAGTTCTTGTAGCTCAAGACCCCCGGACCGGATGGCCAGCCCGAGCGACAAATCGGCAGACAGTCAACCGCGGGGGCGTCGATGACCTCCCCGCGAGCCGAAGGCGGATCCCCTGCGTTAACCGGCAAACCGTCCCCGCTTCGGATGTTATGGATCACCGCCGCCCTGGCTGCCTGCTTCCTCGGTATCAAATGGGGACTGCGCGATGCGCCGCTGCTGTGGTTTGCGGGCCCTTCCGGATTTAGAGTGCGTAGCTGGGGTTCGCCGGTGATGCGGTGAGGCACAAGATGTAGGGGTCCTGGGGCGTGTGAAGATGCAAGTTCCTACACCAGCACTTCGCATCCCCAGGACCCGTCTTGAACGCTACCGCCAGCCTGCTTGCCGACACCATCTGCCGCACCGTCGAGCTCGGGGTGACCATCACTGAAGCCGCCGTGGCCGACGAGCTCACGCACCTGTTCTGCGCCCCGGTCACACTGGACCCGGTGTGCGCCGAGTGCGGTGTCGCGGGGAGGCTTCGGGACCACGTCCAGCGGAAGGCCACGGATCTACCGATCGTGGGTCACCCCACGAGGCTGCATGTGCGGGTACCGCGTTTCACCTGCGACAACATCGAATGCGAGACGCGCATCTTCCAGCAGCGGATGCCGGCGTTGGCTGAGCCGAGGGCCAAGACCACCCGCCGTTGCAGCCGCTGGATTCTGCAGCGTCTGGCGATCGACCGCACCAGCGTGTCCGCGGTGGCCAAGGCCCTCGGGCTGGGGTGGGATCTGGTCAATGACCTGGCTGTCTCGGAGGTTCGCGCGATGGTCTACGACCAGCCCGGACACTTCGATGGCGTCCGCGTTCTCGGTGTCGATGAGCACAAGTGGAAGCACGTGCGCGGCGACGGCAGCAGCTCGTTCGTCACCGTGCTGGTCGACCTCACCCCGGTCGTGGACGGCACTGGCCCGTCGCGCCTGCTGGACATGGTCCCGGGGCGTTCGGCGAAGGTGCTCACCGAGTGGCTCGACGCCCGCGACCAGGTGTTTCGAGATCGAGTCAAGGTGGTGACGATGGACGGGTTCGCCGGCTACCACACCGCCGCGGCCAAAGCCGTCCCCGAAGCACGGACGGTGATGGATCCGTTCCACGTCGTGCACCTAGCCGCCGACAAGCTCACCGTGTGCCGCCAACGCATCCAGCAGGCCACCACCGGGCACCGGGGCCGCACCGGTGACCCCCTGTACGGGATCCGCCGCATCCTGCGCATCCGCGCCGAATTGCTGACCGACAAGCAGAAGGCCCGCCTGTTCAAGGCGTTCACCGCCCATGATGCACACGCGGCGGTGGAGGTCACCTACGGCGTCTACCAGCGACTCATCGCCGCCTACGAGGCCTCCGGCAAGCGGGAGGGCAAGATCGCGATGTACAAGCTCCTGCGCTCCATCCGGGCCGGTGTACCGAAAGAACTCCCCGAGCTGGCCCAACTTGGCCGGTCACTGTGGAAGCGGCATCGGGAGATCCTCGCCTACTTCGACGTGGGCGCCTCCAACGGCCCCGTCGAGGCCATCAACGGGCGCCTCGAGCACCTCCGCGGAATCGCCCTGGGCTTCCGAAACCTCAAGCACTACATCCTGCGGTCACTGATCCACTCCGGACAGCTCCAGAATCGGATCAACGCACTCTAAATCCGGAAGGGCCGGTTTGCAGCCCTGCGGGCGCTACTTGGCGGTGGCGCCCTGGCTCTCGTCGCCCTCTTTCAGCGACGACAGATTCCGTCCTCTTTCACAGCGTGGGCAAAGATCACGGCCCTCGGGTTGGTCAACGTCACGTTTGCCTTCGCCGCAATGTTCGCTGGCGTCGCCGGGCTGTCCACCGGGGTCGCGGCAGTACTGGCCAACGCCCAACCATTGCTGATCTTGCTGCCCGCTTGGTGGCTGTTCGGGGAACGAATCACGGCACGGACCGGGCTGGCCCTGGGAACAGGGTTCGCCGGACTGCTTATCGTCTCGATACCCGGAGGCGGCGGATCAGGAGCGCTACTCTCGCTACTCGCGGCCGCAGCAGTAACCGCGGGCACGCTGATGGTGCGCGGTTTGGCAGACCTCGACGTCGTGGTGCTCAGCGCTGCCCACTTTTTGATCGGGGGGCTAGTACTGGCCGGGGTCGCCCTCACCGTGGAAGGCCCCCCGGCCATTAACTGGACCCCGCGGTTCGTGATCGTGTTGGCATTCCTCGGCCTGGTGGCGACCGCAGCGACCACTCTGGCCTGGTTCGTAGAGGCTCAACGCTCACGGCTGTCCTCCCTGACGGTGTGGATGTTCCTGATCCCCGTGTTCGGTCTGCTGATCGGGATAGTGGTCCTCGGCGAACGACCGACTGCCTGGGCTGGGGCAGGCATCGCTCTCGTGCTGGCTAGCATGTGGGTGGCGCTCACCAAGCAGCCCTTCCCCCACGCTGGCCCGCCGGGCCACCTGAATTCCCCCGGCCCCGATTACTCGCCCCCCGCCGCGAAAAGGGCCGGCCCGCGGGGCACTACCCGGCGGTGAGCTGGTTCAGCACTTGCTCTGAAATGTGGTTCCCCCCGAATCGTGGAGGGTTTCCTAGGCGGCTTCCGGTTCGGTCGCCGCGGCGGTCTCGTAGCTGATCGGGCTCACCATTCCGATCGTGCTGTGTCGTCGGTCGTGGTTGTAGAATCCGTAGCACCAGTCCAACACAGCGGCCCGGGCGGCGCGGGTGTTTTCGAAGGTGTGTTGCGACAAAACTTCCCATTCCAGCGAGCTGAAAAATGCTTCGGCGGCAGCATTGTCAAAGCACGATCCGACCCGCCCCATCGATTGGCGAATATCGAGGTCTTGGCATAGTTTCGTGAACGCGTGAGCGGTATAGGTGCTGCCCCGATCGGTGTGAAATATGGCTCGTTTCGACGGGTCCTCACGCCACCCAGACTGGTGGACCTCCTCGATACCGCCGCGGGTCGCCACGGCCATGTTGATCGCCGCGCAGGCGAGTTCGGCGTCCGGGTGCAGACCGGTGGCAGCACCAAGCAATCTACGAC
>NZ_UNRI01000021.1:0-6741 GCF_900537145.1 Dietzia sp. Alg238-R159
CACGGGTCGATGCCGCACACGGCGGTGGACCCGGTGGTGCTGGCGTCGTCGATTGTCCTGCGGCTGCAGACCGTCGTCTCGCGCGAGGTGGAGCCGGGCACGTTCGCAGTGCTCACGGTCGGCTCGCTCACCGCGGGAGCCAAGGCCAACATCATCCCGGACTCGGCGGAGCTGCTGCTCAACATCCGCACCTACGATCTGGCGGTGCGCGAGCAGGTCATCGCGGCGATCGAGCGCATCGTCCGCGCGGAGTGCGCGGCTGCCGGCGCCCCGGCCGACCCGGAGTTCCACTACTACGACCAGTACCCGCTCACCCGCAACGATCCGGCCGTCACGGACACGGTCACCGAGGCCTTCGTCGAGCACTTCGGCCCGCGCGCGGTGTACGAGGCCAGCCGGGTGACGGCGTCGGAGGACTTCTCGCTCATCCCGGACGCCTTCGGGGTGCCGTACACGTACTGGACCGTCGGCTCGGTCGACCCCGCCTGCTACCGGGATGCGGTCGCCCGCGGCACGGTGAGCCAAGAGATCCCGGCCAACCACTCGCCGCACTTCGCGCCGGAGGAGGGGCCGACGCTGCTCACCGCCACGCGCGCCCAGGTGGTGGCGGCGCTGGCCTACCTGGGCGCCGAGCGCCGGGGCGAGTAGGGAACGACGACGACGAGCGCACCGGGTCCGCCAGTTGGGCTGCCAGCACGATGAGCGCGAGCGGCTCGGCAAGGAAGACACCGGCCGGAAGTGTCGCAGCGACGAAGGCGCCCGCCAAAATGGCCGCGGCAAAAGAAGTCGACCGCAAAGAAGTTGGACTTGCGGGGACCGCCGAGTGGTCACACCCGCTCACGTTCTCGCAGGACGAGCGGTCCGAAAAGCTGCCTTTGCGACCACTCGGTGAGCTGCGCGGGTCCCGCGGCACCGCGAATGGGCCGCTCGCGCCCGCCCCTCACGCGTGCGCGCTGACGAGCTCGCCCATCTCCTGCCCGGTGTGCCGGGCCCAGTGGCGGAACACGGCGGCGGTCATGGCCGCGGCGGCGTAGAGGGCGTCCGCCGGCCCGTGCTCGCGGATCACGGTGCGCAGGCCGGTGGCGGCGTCGCAGTCGAGCAGGGTCGCCTCGCACAGGGCGGCCATGCCGTCGGGGACGTCGGGCAGCCGCGCGCTGTCGCGCACGGCGTCGATCACCTCGACCGGCAGCTGCGGCGCCACCGTCTGAGCGAGCTGGGCGAAGCGGGTCGCCACGGTCAGCGCGTCGGGGATCGGCGGGGGAGTGGCCTCAGCGGTCAGCTCTAGCTCCTCGAGAAGCGCGCCGGCGGCCGAGATGTCGTCGCGGGCGTGGGCGTCCAGCACAGCGCGGACCCGGGCGACCGCAGCAGCGTGGCGCTGCCTGGCGCGGTCCATCCCGGCGTCGAGGTCGGCGACGGTCGCGGTCCACACATCGACGCCCTCGCGGGCCAGGAGCGGGGCGAGGAGCTCGAACTGTGCGCGCTGATCCGGGGATGCCATGCCCCCATTGTCCCCGGCCGCCCCGCCGGCGCGCGCCCGGCCGCCCGGCCGGGCAGCCCCGTCCCGCTAGACCGCCCCGTCCCGCCTCGCGCGGGCGAGGATCCTGGCGACACCGGCCAGGAAGTCCGTGCTGCGCCGCGCGGCCTGCTGCTCGATCAGCTCGAGGTCCAGCGCTCGCGCCACCGCGGCAAGGTCGGCGCCGGCGTCCAGCCGCTCGAGGGCCACGGTCGCGGCGTACGCCTGCCCCTCGTGGAACGCCAGGTCCGGGAGCACGGCCTCGAGGGCCCGGGCCAGCTCGCCGGCGGGCCGATCCTCGAACGCCGTGCTCACGGAGATGCGGTAGTGCTCGAACCGGTCCCGGGCGGCCTCGAGCTCCTGACGAAGGTCGGCGGTCTCAGACATGGGTGTGAGACTACGACGACGACGAGGTCACCCCGCTCTCACGGCCCGCGGTCGCCGAGGGGGCGGAACCGGCACGCGCCGCAGTCGCCGGGAGCTAGGACCACTTCTCCACGAAGGCCAGGGTGGCGGCGTTGGCGGTCTGGGGGTCGGAGGCGGTGAGGAAGTGCTGTCCGCCCTCGACGATCTGGAGTTCGGCGGAGGGTGAGCCGGTGAACCGGGCGATGCCGTCCTCGGCGTTGGCCACGGAGTAGACCGCGTCGGCGGTGCCCTGCAGCCAGAGAACAGGGCACACCACGTCGCCGAGGCGGGCCTCCAGGCCGTCGCGGTCGCGCAGGTTGACCGACGCGGTGCGGAGGCGGTGCCGGCCGTCGTCGCCGGTGTAGTTCCGGCGGTACGTGTCCAGCCAGAACTGCTTCTCGGAGTCCGAGACGTCGTCGCCGAGGCCGGCGGCCAGGACGCCAAGGACAAAGTCGTCGTCGACGACCCACTCGTCCCCGACGGGGGCGGCGAGGGCGTCGATCGCGGGTGTGCAGAAGCCGGAGCCGTCCCAGCAGCCGCGCTCGATGCTGGCCTGGCTCTCGTAGTCCATGGAGGTGCCCACCACGACGATGCCGCGGATGGCGTCGGGGTCGAGCAGTGCCATGCGGGTGGCGATCCATCCGCCCTGGGAGGTACCCAGCGCGAACGCCATGTCGATGTCGAGCGCCTGCATCACCTGTAGGGCGGCGATCGCGCTGTCCCAGTAGGTGAAGTGCCGGTAGCGGGAGCGGGTGGCACCGTGCCCGTAGGGCTCGATCGCGAGCAGGTTCATGCGGGAGCCGAGCTCGTCGCTGGCGAACTGCGGCCGGTACAGCTCCACGGAGGTGGTGAAGGAGTTGATCATCACCAGGGTCGGCAGGGAGGGGTCGTACTCACGGCCGAACCGGTAGCCGATGGTCGAGCCGCCGAGGTGCGGGATGTCGATGGTCTGGGTAGTCATGGCGCTCCTAGTGAGGGGAACTAAGGGGTTCCTCGACAATAGGAGGATCGCCGCGTGTGTAGTAGACGAATCAGCGAGATGATCGACTCTGCCTTGAGCCTGGTTGCCCCTGCACCCGCCCACCGACCGGGGGATGGTTCAGCCGATCACGCCCGCCAGCCCCCGCCCGAGCAGGCTGAGCGCGCCGACGGTGACCACGACGATCGCCACCTTGCGCCCGACGGCCGCGGGCACCCGCCGCGCGACCAGGCCGCCGATGACGATGCCGACCGGCACCATCGCCACGACCAGCGCGACAACGGTCAGCGGCAGCTCGGACACCGGCGCGGCTCCGAGTCCGACCTTGACCAGGACGGACACTAGGCCCATGGTCCCGAAGATCGGCTGCAGGGTCGCGGCGAACGAGCGTTGCTGCCAGTTGGTGGCCTGCGCGTAGACGAGCATCGCGGGCGCGGCGACGCCGACGGCGGTGTTGAGGAATCCTCCGGCGGTGCCGGCCGCGGCGGCGGGGAGGCGACCGCTCATGGGTGGGATCCGCACCATCGCGGTCGTCAGCAGCGTGCCGATCAGCGCGACGCCGATGATCACCTCGAGCCAATGGCGGTCCGCGGCGCCGACCAGGAGCGCGCCGGGCACGGACCCCACGACGATCAGGGGAGCGAGGCGGCGGTACCGCTGCCAGTCGATGTCATGGCGCAGCGTGATCCCGATGAGCACGGCGGAGACGACGGTCGTGATGTTGGTCAGCAGCACGCCGGTGACGGGCCCGAGCAGCAGCGCGAGCGTCGGCGAGACCACGAGCCCGACCCCCATCCCGCTGACCCGCTGCAGCACGGTCCCGAGGATGACGGCCGACGCCGCCACGAGCAGGAGAAGGGGCGCGACGTCGGCGGGCATGGAGAACAGCATCCCAGGTGCCTCCGGCAGCGCCGCCGGCCGATCGGTGGGCTGGCGCCGCCTGGCGCGTCGGTGGGGGTCGCCGTGACTATGTGACGACGACGAGGTGAGCGATCTCGGCCCTCATTCGCTGCCCGGTGGGCCGGTATTGCTGGCACGCAGTTGAACAGGTTGCGCGGACAGCCGAGACTGCCCCACGGCGCCCGTTTCTCTGGGAAGGGGACCGCCAGGACCACCTCTGCGAGCCGATGGGGGGATCCGGGGGCGCCATGGCGGCAGCTGTACTACCAGTCGGCCCGGGCGCCGGTCTGGCGGTGCTGAACTTTATGGCGAGAGCGTCGATCGATTCCGAGGCGGATAGGACTTGCTACACGGAGCGGAGTGCCGAGGGCGGGCTTCGCCGCTGATCGTAGGGATGCTCTTCATCGCCGGAATCACCGGATTGGCCATGGAATTGCCATGGCCACAGAGGTGCCGCCCGGCGGTCAGGGGAACAGTTCGCCAGGTGGCGCCTCAGCAGCCGGTCGCGCAGGCGACCGGCTGCTGCAGATTTGCGACGCGCGGATCCTGACTTCGCCACGCGCGGTTAGTCCCCGTCGAGCGGGCTACTCCGCGAACTCGGTGAAGTCTCCCATGTCGAATGGCAGGCGGTGCTCTCGCTCGCCACTCCTGCACACCCAGGCGTCGACGTACCCCCGGCTGGTGAAGAATCGCCGAACGGTCATGTTCTCGTCACACCAAGGGCAGCTGGCCACCGGCCGCGACAGATGCAGTTCGCCGTCGTCTCCCGTATCCGCGACGCGGCCCCAGAACAACGTCGCTGCGGGAGCAGAGAGTTGGGCTCGGGAACGGAAAATGGCGAGACCCCCCATGAACGTGAGAACAAAGACGGACATCAGAGCGCGGCGCCACGGTTCACCCTCGGGGACGAGCGAGAAGGTGAGCAACGCGCCGAGGACTCCGGCGAATGTCGCGCTAGCAGCAGTTCCCTTGCTGAGCAGGTACGACCGCCCCGACTTGTAGCGACGCATCCGCAGGGTGGTGTCGCTGTAGTCCTCCGGGGACGAACCCTCTTCGCACTCCGGGCAGGCCCGGTAGTCCGGATACTCGAGCAATTCACATTCACATCGACGTGGCATTGATTTCTTCCTTTCCTAGTAGGGAGCACAGAGTGTCCCACCCGGTTTTGCTGGTGTGGCATGCCGTTGAACTGCAGTTTTGTAGATGGCGCCTATTCGCTGGTGCCCATCGGTCGCCACTGCGCACCGGCGTTGGCACGTGCTAGACGCAAGTTCTTTGGCACCCGCGCGCGTGCGGTATCACCGACTGCCGAAGATGTGGTGTCGAGCGCCTTGCGGGTATCGGCGCTGCGTGGCTCAGCGCCCCGCGTCCGGCTGCCGCCGCCCCACATCTGTCGCATACTCCCTATATGCGATCCATCTGGAAGGGCGAGGTCTCGTTCGGTCTGGTCAACGTGCCGGTCAAGGTGTACGCGGCGACGGAGGACCACGATCTGCACGCGCGGCAGGTGGACAAGAAGGACGGCGTCCGCATCCGCTACAAGAAGGTGCGGGACGACAACGGCGAGGAGGTCGAGTTCGCCGACATCGCCAAGGCGTACGAGTCCGAAGAGGGCGAGATGGTCATCCTCACCAAGGACGACCTGGCCAGCCTGCCGGTGGAGCAGAACCACGAGATCGAGGTGACGGAGTTCGTCCCGGCGGATCAGGTGGATCCGGTGGCGTTCGACAACGCGTACTTCCTCGAGCCGGCGTCGCGCTCCAACCGGGCGTACGTGCTCATGCGCGAGGCGCTGCAACAGACGGACCGCCTCGCCATCTGCACGTTCACGCTGCGCAACCGCACTCGCCTCTGCGCCCTCAGGGTGTACAAGGACGTGCTGATGCTGCAGACGCTGCTGTGGCCGGATGAGATTCGCCCGGCGATCCTGGAGGGCCTGGACAAGGAGGCGAAGGTCCGGCCGCAGGAGGTCAAGATGGCGGCGTCGCTCATCGAGACCATGGCCGCGGATTTCGAGCCGGAGAAGTACGAGGACGACTACCAGAATCAGCTCAAAGAGTTGATCGAAGCCAAGGCGGCCGGCGGCGAGGCGTTCACGGTGGAGGAGAAGGAGTCGTCGGACGATGACGGCGACGACGAGGTGGCCGACCTCCTCGCGGCACTGCGGGCGAGTGTGAAGGACCGGGGCGGTAAGGCGGACGACGCCGACGACGAGGACGACGACGAGGACGACGAGGACTCCGGCTCCGCCAAGAAGACCGCCAGCAAGAAGAGCGGAAGCAGCTCGGCAAAGAAGACCCCGGCCAAGAAGGCTGCGGCGAAGAAGGCGCCCGCCAAAAAGGCCGCGGCCAAGAAGTCGACTGCCAAGAAGTCGACGTCCTCCAAGTCGGACTCCGGCAGCTCCGGCTCGGGCACGGCCAAGAAGTCGACAGCCTCAAAGTCAACCGCAAAGAAGGCACCGGCGAAGAAGGCGACCGCCCGCAAGACGCCGGCCAAGAAGTCAGCTTGACCGCGCCCACCGCGTAGCAGTCCCATCGCGCGGTCACACCTGCCCACGTTTTCCCAGGACGCGTCGCCGGAACCGCTGTGTTTGCGCCCACTCGGTGAGCCTCGCCCTCCGAGACGCAGGGCGTCATGCACGCGTGCGGCCACGACGCGCACGCGGCGGCGCTGCTGGGTGCCATCCGCATCCTGGCCGAGAACCGGGACGCGTGGTTGGGCACCTACATCGCGGTGTTCCAGCCGGGGGAGGAGACGGCCGCCGGCGCGCGGGCGATGGTCGACGGCGGCCTGCTCGAGCGGGTCCCGCGGCCGGACGTGGCGCTGAGCCAGCACGTCATGCCAAGGGCGGCGGGCACGATCGGCACGGTCGCGGGCCCGGTGCTCTCGGCGGGCGACGCTCTCAAGATCACGATCCGCGGCCGGGGCGCGCACGGGTCGATGC
>NZ_UNRI01000022.1:0-13463 GCF_900537145.1 Dietzia sp. Alg238-R159
GCCCTGGGCGACTGCCATCGTCGCAGTGTTCAACACGATCGCCGCGATCCCAAAACCGGCCTAACCTCACCCACCCGCCCACGACAGAACCACCGGAGACCCGCCCACCGGCAGCGCCAGCCGGCACTCCTGCACGCCCACCCACGAAATGGATCCCGCCGTCACCCGACAGCAGCAATCCTCACGCTCCGTGAATCAGCGGGGCTAGCCGTCCTCGAGCAGCGCTCTCGCCGCCGAAAAACAGGCGACGGCGCGATCTCTCACCGCCCCGGGCTGAGGTGCTCAGTGGAGAGACTGACTTGCGAACTTTGCGTAACGCACATTATCGGCGCATGCCCCTCTTGCGCAGGGGCGGGTTACGCGCTGGCGAGTCGTTGGGCGGCCCATTGGTTGAGGGAGACGTGGTTTTCTGCTGCCTCCATCACCAGACGACGATGGACCTCTGCTGAGGTGCGGACGTAAATGGTGCCACTGTAAGAGCGTTCGGCGAACGGCTGCGGCACCATCTCGCCCGCGGCGGTGAGGTCGTTAACGACCTGGGCCACGACCTCCACGAGGCCCTGGAGGGCGTCCGTTTGGTCCTGCTCGAGGTAGGACAGTGACGGAAACTCCAGCACGGTGGCTACGTACTCGTCGTCGTCGGGGGACCACTGAACTCGGTACGAATAGCGACGGACGTCGATATCGGTCATGACTGCTCCTCCATCTTCTTGAGCGCGGCGAGTACCTGTTTGACCTGGTACGGCTTAGCTTCCCCGTTCTTTCCCCGCTGGATGTTCACTCGTGGGTCTCCTGGCCAGGGCATCTTGAACACTGCATGGCTCGTTCCTTGCTGGCGAGGTTCACCGAAGGCTCGCAGGCACAGTGCGTGCAGATCGTTGTAGGACACCGACTTGGGGTTTCGCTCGATTGCTGCCCGGAGCTTGTCAGCCTTCGTCACCATAACATGCTAGCTCATGCGCTAGCATGTAGCCACCACTACGGGGCTGAGCCATCAGGGCGTCAACTGACAGCGGCCTCTATTCTTCACAGCGGATAGCCGACGGCCGGGAAGGTAGATATGGCACTGCCGCAAACACTGTTCCAAGTGATCGCCATCTTGCTCTTGGTGGTTCCTGGCATCGTGTTCACCGCCGTCCGGAGATACTTGCGCGGGCCCGGGCCGGACGAGAAAGACTTCAGTGTCCGTCTGATTCATGCCGTTGCGGCCAGCGCCGTTTTCGACTGTCTGTACCTGATCGTGGCTGGCCCATGGATTGTCTCTAGGTTCGCGATGGTCGGAGACGCAACGTTGCCGGCCGCGCTTGAGGATCCTCGGGCGACTGGGGCGACAGTCCTAGTCCTGGCCGTGGGGATCCCCGCGCTCACAGCGGGTATCTTCCACGTCAGGTTCCGGCGGGGACGGTGGCCGTTCATGTTGGTCGAACGTCGGCATTCCACGCCAACTGCCTGGGACTACGCAGCACCTGCGCGAGCCGATTGCTACGTCCGCATCTACACGAGCGATGGAAAATGGGTGGGCGGCTACATGCCGCAGAGTTCCGGGTTCGTTTCCACCTACCCGGAACTTCGGGACATCTTCATCCCGCAACAGTGGGAGATGTCTCCGGATGGCGAGTTCCTATCGCCAATCGAAGGATCCCAGGGGATTTACGTGCCTTTGATCGGTCCAGAGCGAGTGGAGTGGGTAGCCTCTGGTCCCGGCTCAACCGCTACTGACGCATCGCTCAGCAGCAGTTAGAGGGTCGGGGTTCTCAACGGCCAGTAGCTTGTCCGCTACCACCGCGGGGAGGTGGAGGCGGAGGCGGTGGAGGTGGCGTCGGGCGGGATTCGGGCTGGGCACCGTTGTTGCCGCGCCGGGGATCCGTGCGGGGCATGGCGCCACCGGTCACTGACCTCGGGGGCTGGGCTCTAGATTCAGGCATGTTCCAGTCTCCTCCTACCCCTTGGACGAGCGGGGATCGCGACTGCGCGGGTACGTGTTGCGCTCGCCGATCTTCCCATCCTGCTTATGGACAATGTGCTCGACGCCTCGGTCAATCGCCATGTCGCGACCCTTGGCCTGCGCCTCGGCCTTCGTGGGGGCATTGTTGGACGCCCGGGTATTACCTTCCGCCTTGTTGACCCATTTGTCGCCCTGTTTGCTCGTGTGGATATCGCCCTTGGCCATGTTTCCCTCCCGCAATTCGGTGACAGACTCGAACTATACCCCTACATGTACGGAAGTGGCCGGAATAAAGGCACAACATATAGTGCCTATCCGAAGGTCGGGCACACAAGGCGGACGGAACGCAGAGTCATCGGCGGTGTGACCCTGGAGGTTGAATCGGTTCCACCCCGCGGGTCAGCTCGAGATACCGCTCGAACAACACCTCAAGGCGCTGACGCTCGGTGTGCAATTTACGTGCAGCGCCGAAAGCAACGTCGGTCTCTCGGTCGAGTTTGTCGTGCGCTTTGATGAGGGCCGGGTCCATGGCGAGTGGGTTGTAGGCGTTCGCTAAAGGACGGTCTGGGTGCAAGGCGCGGGCAGCACGCACGCCCTCTCCCGCTTCGATGATCTTTCCTCGCGTACCGGCGCCGAGAACGGGCACGGGGAAGGTGTTCCACGTCAGTGTTGATGCGAACCGGATGTCGGATTTGAGCCGCCCGCCGACAGTCTTCTGCCAGGCGATAAACATCGACGAGGACACGAGCGCGAACTGGAGACCATCCAGGTCCTCGACTGTGAACGTGAGGTCACTGGCGATGGTGTCTGGAGTGATTGACTTGGCGAGGTAGTAGCGGCGGGTCTCGCTACACACCTTGGGGAGGCAAAGCGCCGTGCGGGGTCTGTTGTCCCGGGGCCGGCTGAGCATCGGGCTGCTGATGACGATCAGCGCCGCCGGTGCGGTCGGGCTCGGGTTCATCGAGGAGGCCGCCGCGCTGGCCTTCTTGTACTCCATCGTCGAAGCGCTGGAGGATCGGGCGATGGACAAGGCCCGCTCAGGCTTGCGGGCTCTGCTGGCCCTGATCCCCTCCAGTGCCACCGTCCTCGGCGCCGCCCGCAACGTGCCCGTTGAGTCTCTGGAACGCGGCGATGTGCTGCGTCTGGTCGCCGGCGAACGCCTGGCCACCGACGGGATCGTTCGTGTCGGACAGGGCAGCCTGGATGTCTCGGCGATCACGGGTGAATCCATTCCCGTCGAGGTCGGACCCGGTGACGCGGTGTTGGCCGGCGCGATCAACACCTCCGGCGTCCTGGAGGTCAAGACCACCGCCGCAGGAACAGACAATTCCATGACCACAGTGGTCAAACTGGTTGAGCAGGCACAGACAAAGAAGGGGGAGCGGGCACGTATCGCCGACCGCCTGGCCCGCCCGCTGGTGCCGGGTGTTCTCATCCTGGCGGCTCTGGTCGCCCTGATCGGCTCGATCTTCGGAGATTCCGGACTGTGGATCGAGCGAGCACTGGTGGTACTGGTCGCAGCTTCGCCGTGCGCACTGGCGATCTCGGTGCCGATCACGGTCATCTCCGCTTTCGGTGCGGCCAGCAAGTTCGGGGTGATCATCAAATCCGGTGCCGCGTTCGAGCGCATGGGCTACCTCCGGCATGTGGCAGTGGACAAGACCGGCACCTTGACCCGAAACCAGCCCACCGTCACGCAGGTCCTCACCACCCGCAACGCTGCCCACGACGAGGTCCTGAGCTGGGCGGCCGCTCTGAAAACCCACAGCACCCACCCGCTGGCCGCAGCGATCACCGCCGCATCGGCGGTCACCGAGTCCGCCGGCGCGGGAATCGCCGGCCTCATCGATGGCGCGCACATCGCCGTCGGCAGCCCGCGCTGGCTCGACCCGGGCCCTCTGGCAGATCACGTTCACGCGATGGAGGCCCGCGGCATCACCGTGGTGGTCGTCCACCGCGACGACCACCCGGTCGGGGCCATCGGGGTGCGCGACGAGCTGCGTCCAGAGGCCGGCGAGGCCATGACGTCGCTGGCGGCGAGGGGTACGGGCGTGACGATGCTTACCGGCGACAACACCCGCACCGCTGATGCACTGGCCGCCGAGGCGGGGATCACCGACGTGCGTTCCGAGCTGCGCCCGCAGGACAAGGCGCAGGCAATCGCCGAGTTGCGTGCCGACGGCCGGGGGCCAGTGGCGATGATCGGAGACGGCGTCAACGACGCCCCCGCGCTCGCCTCGGCCGACATCGGAATCGCCATGGGAGCCACCGGCTCCGACGCAGCGGTCGAGTCGGCGGATGTCGCATTCACCGGCGATGACTTGCGACTGATCCCGCGCGCCATAGACCACGCCCGCCGCGGTCGTCGCATCATCAATCAGAACATCATCCTGTCCTTGGCGATCATCGTCGTTCTGCTTCCACTGGCGATCACCGGAATTCTGGGACTCGCAGCCGTCGTCCTGGTCCACGAGGCCGCCGAAGTCTTCGTCATACTCAACGGCCTGCGTGCCGCACGCATCAGGCAGCTCGAGCGACCCCCGAGCCCAAGAACTGCCGACCACGACGACAGTCGGCACATGCACGCCGGCACCGCTCCCTCATTGACGGTGTTGTCGCGTTAGCCGCGCCGCACGCCGCCGGAAAAAACGACGGCAACCATCACCGCAACTCGGTATCGACCGGACGGCCTTGTGCTGCGCCCCGGCTTCGACGGGTGGCATCAGCTGCCGGCACGACTGAGCAAGAACAATGCGTACGCCGAGGACCGAGACCCACCCGAACTTATCGCCGGTTCATGCTAACATCGCTCTATGACGAATAATTATGGGGTGCTCGATTCAGTGACGTTCGAGGATCGAAACACCTATGCAGCGTTGTTCCATGCTCTGGCAGAACCAACTCGACTGGCGTTGTTGGAGCATCTGGTCAATGGTGAGCATCGGGTTCGGGATCTGGTCGATCACATGTATCTGGCTCAGTCCACGGTGAGCAAGCACCTGGCTTGCCTGCGGGATTGCGGGCTGGTCCAAATGCGGATCGAGGGGCGCTCCTCTTGGTTCTCGCTGGCTGAGCCGGCCCGGCTGGCGGACCTGGTAGAAGCCGCCGATGCGCTATTGAGTGCGTCCGGGGTGTCGCCGTCGCTGCGCGATCACCAGGACCACCCCGACCTTGACCTCGGGCAGGAGTGAGTCGAGATGGGGCATAGCCACGGTCACGACCATGGAAGTACTTCTCCCCAGGCCGATCGCGGGACGCGTCGTCGGCTGCTGATCGCGTTCTGCATCACCGCGATCATCGTGGTGGCCCAAGCGGTGGGCAGCGTGGTCACTGGCAGTCTCGCGTTGTTGACCGACACCGCTCATGCATTGGCTGATGCGTCGGGATTGTTGGTTGCGGTCATAGCCGCGACGATGATGCTGCGTCCACCGAGCAGTAAACGGACCTGGGGATTCGCCCGGATCGAAGTCATCGCCGCACTAGGGCAAGCTGTCCTGCTGATCGTCGTCGGTAGCTATGCCGCGATCGAAGGCGTCCGCAGACTCTTCGAGCCGGCGGACGTGCCCGGTACCGAACTGCTGGTGTTCGGCGTGATCGGCCTGATCGCCAATATCGCCGCCATTGTGGTGCTGGCCTCCAGGCGAGGCGACAACTTCAACATGCGGGCGGCATTTCTGGAGGTGCTCAACGACGCTTTGGGGTCGGTGGGGGTGATCGTTGCGGCGATCGTCATCAACACCACCGGTTTCCAGCGAGCCGACACCATTGCCGCGCTGTTCATCGCCGCCTTGATCATCCCGCGCGCGTTCACGCTTCTGCGGCAGACGGTTCGGGTGCTGATGGAGTACGCGCCTACGGGGCTCGATCTGGATGAGGTCCGGGATCACATACTGGAGCTGGACCATGTTCGGGACGTGCACGACTTGCACGCATCCATGATTGGGACCGGCCTGCCGGTCATCTCCGCGCATGTCGTGATCGATGATCAGTGCTTCGAATCCGGTCACGCACCGCAGATCCTGGAGGAGATCCTCACCTGCGTCAAGGAGCATTTCCCCGTCTCCATTGACCATGCCACCATTCAACTGGAGACCGCCGCCGTGCGTGACCGTGAATCTCCCGCAGTCCGACACGCTTGACCCGCTACGAGCCGGAGATGAACGGTTCACATTTCTGCACGATGGGTAGTGCGGGTCCGGCCAGCGGACTTGCTCGGCGCGGCGGCAGGAAAGGGATCGGCGGGCGCGGAGACGGCCACCAATGCGGGTGAAGGTACGACCCTGAAGGCCTCGGCAGGCTGGCCGACCCACGCGATCACCGCCCGAACCCGAGACTGGCTTTTTCTGATCAGCTGGGACCCGGAGTCCAAAAGAGCGGCGGCGGAGTGGGCGCATGCGAGCAGGCCCGGTAGTCCGCCGGCAGGTGGACGGCCCGCATGGCGCCGATCACGGGGGTGCGCAGAGCAGGCGCGAATCGGACCGGAGGACACCCGCTTCCTACGATAGTGATCATGTCGCCGTCGTCGAAGGCACCCTCGTCCAAGGCTTCTGCCACCGCCAGACCGCTGCGTACCCGCGGTGTGGTGCCGGTCGTGGTGCTGCTCGCGGTCGTGGCGGCAGGTGTGGTGGTCCCGCTCTCGCGAATGTCCACGGACCTGGCGCTCGAGCTCCTCGGCGTCCCAGACCCGGGCGTATTCACCACCGCCGGGCTCCCGGCGGTCCGCGCGATCGCCGAGCTGCTGGCATCGGTGGCGGTGGGAATGGCGCTGTTCGCCGCGTTCTTCACCCCGCCGCAGAAAGACAAGACCCTCGACGTGGACGGCTACCGCGCACAGCAAATCTCCTCGTGGGTCAACATCGCGTGGGCGATCGCGGCGGCCCTGCTCATCCCGCTGACCCTGTCCGACGTCTCCGGGCGCACGCTCTGGCAGTCCCTGCCGCCGGACCAGTGGATCGTGGCGATCACTCAGATCGAGGTGGCATCCTCGTGGCGCTGGGCCGCGATCATTGCACTGGTCGCCGGGATCGGTCAGCGGCTCACCGTGAGCTGGCGCTGGTCGGTCATCTGGCTGGGGGTCACGGTGCTCTCGCTCCTGCCCGTTGCCGCGACGGGCCACGCCTCGGGCGGCACCGCCCACGACATTGCCGCCAACTCGCTGATCATCCACCTGTTCGCCGCCGCGTTCTACGTGGGCGGGCTCGTCGCGGTGATCGCGCACGCGCTGCGCGGTGGCTCGCGCGTCGCGCTGGCCCTGCGCCGCTATTCGGTGGTGGCCACGGTGGCGATCGTCGCGCTCGGGCTGACCGGGATCATCAACGGGCTGGTCCGTCTGCACCCCGCCGACCTGCTGACCTCGACCTACGGGCTGCTGATTGTGGCCAAAGCGTTGTGCCTGGCACTGTTGGCGGTGTTCGGGCTGGCGGTGCGCCGGCGCATCATCAACCGGATCGAGGGAACGTCGGCCAACGCCCCGGTGGACCGCGGAACGCTGCTGCGAATCGGACTGGTCGAAACGGTGATCATGGCGGGCACCCTGGGCCTGTCAGTCTCGCTCGGCCGCACCCCACCACCGGCACCGCTCTACGTGCCCACCCGGCAGGAGTCGCTGCTGGGTTTTGAGTTGCCGGGGCCGTTCTCCTTCGAGACGGTGTTCGGTCTGTGGCGCTTCGACCTGGTGCTGGGTCTGGCCTCGGTGATCCTGCTCGGGCTCTACGTGTGGGGGCTGATCACCCTGCGCCGACGCGGCGACGCCTGGCCGGCGGGACGGACCGTGGCGTGGGTGCTCGGGTGCGTGCTGCTGTTCCTGACCACCAGCTCCGGCATGGGGATGTACATGATGGCCGACTTCTCCAGCCACATGGTCGGGCACATGCTCATCTCGATGCTCGTTCCGGTCCTGCTCGCCCTAGGCGGGCCGCTGACACTGGCGCTGCGGGCCCTGCCGGCGGCGGGCCGCGCCAACCCGCCGGGACCACGCGAGTGGATCGTGGAGTTCATCAACAACCCGCTCTCCCGATTCCTCACCCACCCGATCGTCGCATCGGTGCAGTTCGTGGCCGGGTTCTACCTGATCTACTTCGGGGGGTTCTACGAGACGCTGGCCTCCGAGCACCTGGGCCACATGTTCATGAACGTGCACTTCCTCATCAGCGGCTACCTGTTCTACTGGGTGATCATCGGCGTGGACGCGGCGCCGCGGCAGTTCTCGCCCTTCTACAAGCTGATGGTGCTGCTCGGTTCGCTGCCGTTCCACGCGTTCTTCGGCATCATGCTCATGAACTACAAGACCGTGCTGGCCGAGGGCTGGTACTCGGGGATCGGGCTGCCCTGGGTCCCGGATCTCCTCCAGAGCCAGCAGGTCGGCGGCGGGGTGGCGTGGGCGGCGGGGGAGATCCCGCTGTTCATCGTCATGCTCGCCCTGGCCTGGCAGTGGTTCCAGACGGACATGCGTGAGGCTTGGCGCGGGGAGCGGCAGGCCGAGCGCGACGACGACGCCGAGCTCAAGGCCTATAACGACATGCTCCGCGAAATGTCCCAGACCGACCGGAAGTAGGGGACAAGCGGACCCTCGTCGTCGAGGATGGTTCCCTCACACCCCCTTGTTCGTCCCCCAGGCACGTCGGCGATAGGAGCGAGCCCATGAACGAGATGGCCGCCCGCCGCAACATCCCCAACCCCACCAACCGGCGGGTGCGACAACCCGGTGGTCTCCACCTCAGTGGCGAGCAACCCCGCTACCAGGACCACGACACCGATCACGGCGAGGGGAAACAGAGAATGGGCGACGAACTGAGTCACAGCGCACGTAATCAGGCCGAGTTCACACGCTCGCACTGGCGGGCGATGCGAGAATTCGTGCTCGTCGGCCTCACCGCCATCATCGCGGGCGGCCTTGTCGCCGCGGTCACCGGTCCCACCGGTTTCGATGAGGGTTCCTGGGTGGCGGCCTACCTGGTGCTAGTTGCGGGGGTGGCCCAGGTAGGGCTGGGCGTCGGACAGGCACTGCTTACTGGCGGCACACTGTTCGGTCGCCTGCGTGTTGTCCAGCTTCTCGCCTACAACTTGGCCAACAGTGCGGTACTCGGTGGCACCCTGACCGGCTCCGTGATCGTGGTGGCCGCGGGCGGTGTGCTGTTGCTGATATCGCTCACGTTGTTCCTGGCCACTGTGCGTCACGCGCGCCCGCGTACGTGGTATCTCGTGCTCTACCGGATTGTCATTGCCAGCCTCGCAGTGAGTGTGCCGGTGGGCGTCGTCTTGTCAGTTGTTCGTCACAGTTAGAAGCCCAGTGTGGGGGAGCCAGGGCCTTGTCGGCCAGCCTGCGCCGTCAGAGTTCCGGCGTCATAGGGCGCTGCTGCTTGACCCCGAGTTGACCATGATGCCCCGTTCTGCCAGCCATGCCGACGGATCGACAGCCCGCGAGCCGCCGTCGGCCCATACCTCGAAGTGCACGTGTGGGCCGGTGGAGAAGCCGCGGTTGCCCATCACGCCGATTTGCTGACCAGCGACGACAGTGTCACCGACCTGAACTGTATTGCTCTCATTGTGGCCGTAGACGGTCATGAAGCCGTCCGGCGACATGATCCGAATCCAGATGCCGAAACCGGAGGCCGGGCCTGAATCGATGACGATTCCATCGGTCGCGGCGAACAGCGGCGTGCCGATGGCGTTGGCGACATCGAGACCCGAATGGGACGTGCCCCATCGGGGGCCGAAGGAGGACGTTGAGATGCCCACTGCCGGGAGGGCCACAATGGGACGCCGCGCCTGCTCCTCGGCAAGCTCACGCTCGTAGCTGAGTTCGGTGCCCCTCTGCAGACTGCCGACGAAACCCGCGGCGGTGGGTCCCGGCTCGCCTGACACGTTCGCGTCATCGGAGGTGAGGGGGAGCGGAGCCGAGGGGGTCGCGGCTTGGGCATCTTTGGAGTGTGCGTCATCGGTGCTACCGGCCGGGGGCTCGTCGGTCGCGAGAAGAACGATCCGCTGATCACTGACGGGAGCCGCTGCCGCAATAGAGGCACCCGCGGCCAGGGCCACGACCGCGGCGATACTGCGGTGGTTGTTCGGTGAAACCCGGCGATGGGCTCCGCGGCGGCGCCGCGGGGGGCTGGTCGACTGAGAGGCGTGCTTCGGTCCTGCTCGCTTCTCCACTGCTACCGAATCCCGTCGTCGTCTAACCGTAATCGTTTCGTGACCTGACCCCGGTTAAAGGTAGTGGCTGACCAACCGGGTCGCAAGGCAGATGCACGGCCGAGACGACCGTCACAGAGAGGACCAGTGAGGTGACAGCTCCGCCAGGGTTAGGCGCTGGCTGAGCTTCCGAGGTGGAGGCGACTTCTCCCCGACCGGGAGTCGATCTGGGCGCACTGGGGCTGGCGATGATCACGAATTACGCGCTGAGGGGTGACACGATCGATACCGAGTTGTTATATTGGGTCGTGTTGCCGACGAAATCGGTCACCCGCATCGCATAGACGTCGCGGGAACACATCACCCCGAACGATGGAGACAGCCCCATGATCGACTCCACCCGGACCGTGACCGTCGCAGAGCTCACCGAGCGTTTGGGCGTGCGCAGCGCGACTTTGGCCGGCGGCCGCCATCGTGTGGCCAGCGAAACCGCGACGGTGTCGCGGTTTGTTGGTAGCGCCGTCGTCGGCGTAGCCCTCTCGGGCGGCCTTGGTCTGGCTTTCGCGCCAGCCGCCGCCGCTCAACCCGTCGCGATCAATCATGCCCAGGTCGTCGAGGCGATCCAGGCCGCGGCCGAGCAGTTCGGCATCGACCCCGCCGAGATCCAAAGGATTGGGGACCAGTTCGGCGTGGCCCCAAGTGAGGTCCGGCAGTACGCCGCCGGGCTCGGGCTCGGTTCCCTCGGCGACAGCGCCGGTAGCCCGCAGATCGGTGGTGCGCATGCCCCTACCGCGGGCGCGATCACCTCGGGGTTCGGCTCGCGTTGGGGCAGCTTCCATAACGGCACCGACTTTGGAGCGCCCATTGGTACGCCGCTCTACGCCGCCAAGAGCGGCGTTGTCGAAGCCGCTGGCCCCGCCGCCGGGTACGGCATCTGGATCCGCATCCGCACAGATGACGGCGAACTGCTGGAATATGGCCACAACGACCAGAACTACGTCAGCGTCGGCCAGCGGGTCAACGCCGGTGAAGTGATCGGAACCGTCGGCAACCGCGGAGACTCCACCGGCCCCCACCTGCACTTTCGCGTACAGACCGCCGCCGGTCAGTGGGTCGACCCGGTGCCGTGGCTCGCGGCCCAAGGAGTCCTCGTCTAGCACCGTCCACTTCGGGCGTGCCGACCGCCTCCCCGCGGGGGAGCGCGTGCTGGTGTTCGCCAATTTCCGGGCCGGCGTTGCAACCCCGCGCGGTAGTGCATTTCTTCGGGGAATCCCCGACTTACTAGATCTCAAACAAGCCCCTGCAGGTCACGGCGTTGCGCCCACTCCGAAATGACTCCAGAACCGGAGAATTCTCCGGAACGCTGGCAGGAGTGGTTCCTGGTTTCCGGCCGCGTGCGCGACGTGGAAGCGTGTCCCGGCTGGGAGCGAAAACCGGGGTTCCGCGGACCGTCTTGATATCGCGGTCATTGAGCTGAGTCGTACGGGATTCGATCAGCAGGCCGGTGACCGGACCAGATGCTTACCGCCTCCACCGGCGGCGTCGAGTTGGTTGCGGTGCTCCTCACGCAGATGCTGCCGGGCTCGCTCGTGCTGCAGGAGTTGTGGGCCGACGGGACTCCGTACGCGCCGGGCGTGCGGTACCTCAACGGGCTACCCGGTACGTCGAGGTCGTCCTGCCGTACACGTCGGGCCTGGCCCCCGGTTCGATGGCGACCAACGTGGTGGTCCAGGACGGCTGCGAGCAGAACCTCTCCGAGCACGTTGCCGTGGCCGATCCCCGCGCCCCCGACTACGTCCTGAACGCTCTCGACCCCGGCAACCCGCGTCAGCCGCGGTGCGAGGCGAGCGCCCCGATTCACGATCCGCGGGAATCTTCCTCCCGATGTTCACCCCACCGCGAAAGGCCGGGGTCTTTGTCAATTTGCTTTTGGCCCCGTTTCGCGAGTGGTCAGGATCTGACGAAGGCCCGCCACGAAGTACACGACGAGCACGATCAGCATGATCCCGCTGACGATTACCGCAGCAGGCCGCTCTGCATCTCCGGCGAACAACGCGCCGAGGTCGGCAAGCGGCATGAGAGATCCCAGTGCCCCGAGCACGGCGATGACGAGCGCTGCGATCATCACCCCTCGGCTGGCGTTCGGGACGCGGCTCGCGATGAACGCCGCGATGAGCAGCAGCACACCGATAAACGCCGGTATCAGCGAGGTGGCACTCTCCATCCCGGTGGTGAAGTAGGCGATGAGTCCGGTGGCGGTGAGGATGCCGCCCGTCCACGTGGTCAATGCGATCATTGCTGATCTCCTAGGTCGGTATCTGATTGCAGCTAGGCTGGCACGCCCGTTGCTCTGCGAGCAGTCATCGGCTCCAACGACGCCTAATCAGGCTACGGTCCCGGACGCTGCTGGGGGCGAGACTCCAGGGCGCTCTTCAAGTGTCCCATTCGGTCATGAGTCCCGCGTTTCTGCTTGGGGGGTTAGGTGACACGGGCAGAGTCGACACGAATTGCTAGACCTCAACATGCCCGTGCAGGGCACAGCGTTGCGAACACCCCGGAATGGCTTCAGAACCACCGAATTCTGCGGAACGCCGGTCAACCGGAAGGTGCTGGCGGCCCAGTAGGTAGGCGCCCAGCGCAGCCACGCCGGGCCCGTAACACACCGGGGCTCTGGCCTCGGCCGGGAACGCAGCGGTAGTCACTACTCCGCATGAACATGCGCGCCGCTGGGCGCGGTGCTCGATGGCGAGCATGTTCGATCGGCGGGAGGTCGAAAACCTGACGACGCTGATCACGGACCACCAGGGCACCGGACAGGTCGTAAATGAGGTAGTAGTGCCCCATAGAGTGGTGTAACTCGGTGGCCGAGATCGTCTGCGATTCCGTGTTGTGCACGGGTGTAGAGCGGCCACCGTGTGATCCTTCGAGTCAACCTTCTACCGAATCCTCGAACGGAGTCATCACGATGACCGCACCTCATATTGTCGACCCTGCAGGCCTGCTTGGCCAAGCCCTCGCCGACGCGTCGCCGGATCTGATGCGCGAGCTACTGCAGACCATGATCAACGCATTGCTCTCCGCCGACGCCGTGTGCGGCGCCGAGTGGAACGCCCGCTCGGAACAGCGCACCAACCACCGCAACGGCTACCGCCACCGGCCCCTGGATACCCGGGTCGGCACCGTCGACGTCGCCGTCCCGAAGCTGCGCTCGGGCAGCTACTTCCCCGAGTGGCTGCTCGAGCGCCGCAAGCGAGCCGAGTCCGCGCTGATCACCGTCGTAGCCGACTGCTATCTGGCCGGGGTGTCTACCCGCCGGATGGACAAGCTGGTCAAGACCCTGGGTATCGACTCGCTGTCCAAGTCGCAGGTCTCACGCATGGCCCAGGAC
>NZ_UNRI01000023.1:0-5256 GCF_900537145.1 Dietzia sp. Alg238-R159
GTGGCGGCCGCGTGAGGTGTCGGCTCGGTAGAAGCGGTCAAAGAGGTGGTCGAGGTGGTGTGGGGCGATTCCTTCGCCGGAGTCCGACACGGTGATCTGGACGTGGCGGCGCCCTACCTGCCCGCTGATGACGGTGACGGTGCCGCCGGCGGGGGTGTGGCGAAGTGCGTTGTCCAGGAGATTGCCCAGCACTTGTCCGATGCGGTCGGTGTCCACCGTCACCGGTGCGTCGTCGACGTGGGTGTGTAGCTGGACTCCCTTGTTCTCGTATCGTTCTCGGACGGCGTCGACCGCACGGGTGAGGTTCCCCCGGATCCGTAGAGGGATCAGCTATAAGGGGAAGCGATGCCAGAGAAGCGCCAGAAGTACGACCGGGAGTTCCGTGAGGGAGCGGTCCGGATCGTCGAGGAGACCGGGAAGCCGATCGCCCAGATCGCCCGAGACCTTGGGGTCAACGCGGGCACCTTGGGCAATTGGGTCAATCAGGCTAAGGAAGCTCGGGAGGGCACAGAAGGCCTGTCCAGGGGCGACATCGAGGAGCTCAAGCGGCTGCGAGCAGAGAACGCGGAGCTGAAGATGGAGCGTGATGTCCTCAAGCGATCCGTGGTGTTAGGGACGTGCTTCGGAAAGCAGGGTTCTGATGATCGGGTAGCGCGAGTATGAGCATCGGATAGCGGTGCCGGTCCTCGTGTGCTCGTGTCGGTTCTACGCGTGGCAACAAGGCTGCGCGTGGATCCGAACAGGAGGCACGGGTGACTGATTACCGATTGGTGATGTCGCTACTGCTGCAGGACAGGTCCTACCGGGACATCGAGGCGATCGCGGGTTGCTCGCATCGCACTGTCGCGAAGGCGAAGAAGGTCTGCCACGAGCACGGGTTGACCGCCACGAGCCAGGTCGAGGCGCTCAGCGGCGAGGAGATCGACGTCTTGTTCGCAGATGGGCGCAAGACGCCGTCGAAGGAGTTCGTCGCCTTCGACGTGGCGGCGACCGTGAAGAAGCGCACGGGCAAGAACAAGCTGCCGCTGCGGGTGCTGTGGGCCAACTACCTCGACAGCGACGGATCGCCGGGGCAGCGGCACTACAGCTATCAGCGGTTCTGCCAGATCGTCGGCGAGTACGTCGAGGTCAACGAGCTGACGATGCGGATCGCGCACGTGCCCGGGCACACGATGCAGGTCGACTGGGCGGGCACAAAGATGGCGATCTTCGACCCCGTCCTCGGTACCAAGACCACGGTCTCGGTGTTCGTTGCGTCGCTTCCGTACTCGGGGTTGGTCTTCGCGTGCGGCTGCGTGGACGAGAAGATGGCGAACTGGCTCGACGCGCACTTACAGGCCTTCGAGTACTTCGGCGGCGCGGCGCAAGTGATCGTCCCGGACAACGCCTCGACGGCATCGAACCAGATCGCCCGCGGCGACCGGGCCCGCGAGGTCAACCGTGAATACCGTGACTTCCTCGAGTACCACCACACCGCCGCCGTGCCCACTCGGCCGGTGCGCCCGACGGACAAGGGCAACGTCGAGGCCGGGGTGAAGGTGGTGACGAACTGGGTGATCGGACGGCTGGCCGATCGGCGCTTCGCCAGCCTGGACGATCTGAACGAGGCGATCGCCGCCGAGGTGGAGGCGATCAACGACCGGATCCCGTTCCGCGGCCAGAAGACCAGCCGCCGCGAGCTGTTCGCCGAGCACGAGCAGTCCGAGCTGATCGCTCTGCCCGAGGTCCGCTGGCAGCCGGTCATCTGGAAGAAGTCCAAGGTCAACCGGGACTACCACGTGGAGATCGCCACGGTGAAGTACTCGGTGCCCTACACCTTCGCCGGCCAGCACGTCGATGTGAAGATCACCGGCCCCACACTGGTGGTCATGGCTGGCGGTGAGGTCATCGCCTCCCACACCGTCTCCGGTAAGCGGCACGCGTTCGTCACCGACCCTGACCACGTGCCCGCCCAGCACCTGCAATCATCCGACCTGTGGTCACGGGCCTACTTCGTGCGCCAGGCCCACAAGATCGGACCGAACACCGTCGCCGCGATCAGCGAGGTCCTCGATCGCCAGCGGATCGAAGCGCAGGGCTACCGTTCATGCCAGAACATCCTCGCCCTGGCCCGCGGCGACAACAAGCAGCTCCTCGAGCGGGCCTGCGGGCAACTCGTCTCTGAGACCGCACGCCGGGCGATCAGCTACACCGCCGTCAAGCAGCAACTGGCGGCCCTGAGGACCCAGGCCGCCGCCCGGCCCACCACCACGCAGCCGGCGGTGGCGGCTACGACGGACCGGCTGGAGCCGCCGCCGGGTCGGCGAGATACCACCGGGGCGCATCTGGCCGGGCCCGAGCAGTTCAGCCTCGCCGCCCTCACCGGAGGCCCGAGCAGCGGCACTGCGGGGCAGGAGGAGCTGCAGTGACTGATCGTCATCTCACCGACGCCGACATGCCGCTGTTCACGCAGCTGCGGATGACCGCGTTCGGCCAGACCGTCATTGACCTGGCCAACGATCCCGCCTGCGACGAGTGGACCTTCTCGGAGAAGATCTTCCACGCCCTGGACAAAGAGATCACGGCCAGGCAGGAACGCCGGACCCAGAAACTACTCAAGGCCTCCAGATCGCCAAACCCTGACGCCTGCGTAGAAGAGATCCGCTACCTGCCTGACCGCAACGTCAACCGCGAGCTAATCGCACGACTTTCCAGCTGTCAATGGATCGACGCCACTCGCAATCTCGTCGTGCTCGGCCAATCCAGCGTGGGCAAGACCTACCTCGCCCAGGCGCTTCTCAATGCCGCGTGCCGAAAGTACTACACCGCGAGGTTCTTCCGGCTCGACGACCTGGCCAACCGGCTCGCCGTGCTGGAGCCGACCTCGCAGCGCAGGCTGGACTTCCTCACTGATCTGCACAACTGCGACCTGCTAGTGCTGGACGATTTCCTGACCACGCCGGTGGCCCCGCACACCGCGGCGGAGCTGCTCAACATCCTTGCCGCTCGGGAGGGGCGGGGCTCGACGCTGGTGACCTCGCAGTTCGATCCGCCAGATTGGTACAAGTCGCTCCAAGACGCGGTCATCGCCGAATCGATCCTCAACCGGATCGTCGCCGGCGCCGAGATCATCGCCCTCGACGGCCCGAACATGAGACGACACCTCGCCACGGCAACGCCATAGCGGCCCAGCGGTCGGACGGGTGAACTCCGCTATCCGATACCCGTCCGACCGCTACCCGATCATCAGAACCGCGCTTTCCGAAAGGCGTCCCAAACATTGTAATCGTCGCTGCCGCTGAACCCGAGAAAAGCGATAGCTCCGCAGATCGACAGCAGCACAGACACGGCGGCCGTAGTTCTTTGCATGCCTCGACCCGTGGCCCGAAAGGAAATCCAGATGATCCACGCCCAAAGCGCGAGCGACATCGCTACAGGCGGCAGGAGCGGGACGAAGAACGCCTCCACTTTTGCCTCCCGCCTGCATCGACGTCTCTGCCACGAAAGGCTTTGCCAGTGACAGTCGCGGTGACGGGCGAGTGAAGCCCGCCCCGACGTGAGTTGGCTCCTGCCCGTCGCATAGGTAAGGAACGCGGTTTACTCGTCTCATCCTTACTGGGCCTTTGGTGTAAAGGTGGCCGATGCCCGACGACCTGATCAGTCTCCAGTCGATGTTTCTGCACCCCGCGGGGATCCGACAGGGCACTGGAGCTGCACCTCACGGAATCTGGCTTGGCTACAGACCAGGAATCATGCCGGGGTAGAGGAAGACGTTCGGCGCAGAAACCGAACCGAGGTTGAAGCCGAAGATCAGTTTGAGTTTGTGCGGGTGCCCATCGCGATCGGCTTGCCAGCAGTCGTTGAACGCACGGAAGCCGCTACACACGATCCGGGTGGAGTGCCCGAACGGGGTGATAATCCGAACTCGCTGATCGGCCGGGTTGTAGAACTCCGGTTGATCGGAGGTGAGGACATAGGGGCCAGCATCCACAGGACGCACCGCGCTACCTGGGCCCGGGTCGACTGGCCATGCATCCTGCGCACTGGCCGATCCCGCGCCGGCCAGTAGACATACGGAGGTAGCTGAAACGGCCAGCAGAGATCTGAGTGCGCGGCGCATACGGTGTCCTCGGTAGAAGTGGTGGGGTTCGATTCAGTAATCGTTCCGAGAGCGAACTGCGTTAACAATAGTGCTCATAACTTCGGCCCGAAATCGATACGGGTCGCGGACCCCGCTCCACCCTCGTCATCGGCATCACCCGACACCGCCAAACAAACCTGCGAAATCCCGCCAAACGAAGGTGAGAGTCACAGTTCTCGCTGTAGCGCAGGGTGGGTTAGCCAAGTTATGAAACGTCGTCTCTCCGGGTCTAGGGTGTATTGATACGCCGGATGCGGGGAGGGCCTTCAATGGCGGATCGGATTGGGACGCTTCTGAGCCGTTCGGGTGACGGTGGCGAGGAGGTGCTCATCGTCAGCCGCGGGAAGGCGCGGACTCGGTTCCGTCGCCGGGACGAGTTGGGCTGGAACTTTCGGGTGGAGTCAACGGACTCGGAGAACATCGTCGAGGGGAAGCCAAAGCCGGATCCGACGTCGGTTCGCCGGGCCTCGCGTCCGCGCGGGCAGAGGGTGGCCTATGTGCGGGTGTCGGCTGCGGATCAGAATGAGGCGCGTCAGCTCGAGGCGGTGGGGGAGTGTGATCGGGTCTATGTCGAAAAGCAGTCTGCGCGCTCGCGCGCCGATCGCGAGAAGCTCGCCGAGTGCATCGGGTACCTGCGCGACGGTGACGAGCTCGTCGTCGCGTCAATGGACAGACTCGCTCGTTCCCTGGTCGATCTCAAGCAGATCGTTGGTGAGGTCACTGCCAAGGTGGCAGATAGGGCCAGTGGGTACGCCTAGTCCGGCGATCCGGTACTTCGATTCCGGCGACTCGGTACTCCTTGGGGCGGGCGGGGTGGTCTGCTCGGGGTGAGGCGGCGCGACTGCGCCGCTTCTTCCTATTTGAGGAGGCTGATGTGGCCGAGTACAAGGCCATCATGACGTTGGCGCTGGCCGGGCATAGCTACAGCGAGATCGTCGCCGCCGTCGGGTGTTCGCGTCGGGAGATCGCGGCGGTGAAGAAGACGATCACCGCGTACGGCATCACCGCCGGCCAAGCGTCGTCGATGAACCCGGCCGAGATCGCCGGGATGTTCCCCGACGGGCGCAAACGCGTCTCGGAGGACTACGCCAAGCCCGATTTTGATCGGGTGCCGGCGTCGATKAAGTTCAACCGGC
>NZ_UNRI01000024.1:0-9805 GCF_900537145.1 Dietzia sp. Alg238-R159
GTCGAACAGTCCTTCCGCATGGCCAAGGCCGACCTGAGGGCCCGGCCGATCTTCCACCGCACCCGCGACGCGATCGAAGCTCACCTGACCGTCGTGTTTGCCGCCCTGGCCGTGGCCCGGCACCTGCAGGACGTCACCGGCATGTCGATCAAGAAGATCGTCACCACCCTGCGGCCCCTGCGCACGGTCACCGTCGCCATTGGCGACCACGAAATGCTCGTCGAACCCACAATCCCGGACGCTGCGCGAGCCGTCATCGACGCGATCAATGCAGGGTGACACTAAAACTTGTGGAAGTCAGGCCAGAACAACAGGAGCAGCTCAGGCCGGCACGACCGGCAGCACGGCCAACCATCAATCGGGCTCAACCCACAATTGCCGGCGAATGCGAACATGGAAAGTTCGCAGTTCAGACGCTGGTTGCCAACTCCCCCTCGTCACAGGGCGGGCTCGTCACGCGGCTAGGCGCCCGTGCTCGATGCTCGCACCGGACTTGCCTACTCACGATCTCTTCGGTGGCCGACACCATCAGCGGTATATACCTCGATCCGTTTCTGCCGACGACGGTTTTTACCTCTGGCGAAACTACTCAGGAAGTGCGTTTCGAATAGCTGCCTCGATAAACTCAGACACGGTCTCCCCTTGTTGGATGGCCGCGATCTTCGCTCTCCGGTACACCTCAACATCAAGCGCTAGAGATGTCTTCGTACGCCGAGGACCGGCCGGACGTGCGGCTTCAGAAGCAGAGAACGTTTCCGAGACCGGCCGGATGGGAGCTGCGGCCCGTGGGCGCAAACTACGGCTCACCGGTTCCGATTTGCCACTCATTTAGTCACCTCAACGATCTCGTCCATCAGGTCTCGATAGCCAAAGAAGCTTGTTGGACATGTGCCGAATGACTGGCGTATCGCCTGTCGCTTCCCAATCACATTCTCGAATACGAACACCCCTTCCGATTCAAGGGCCTCCTTTGTGAGCTCGAGCAGCTTAGTGCCGAGCTCAACGCTCGTGAGTAGGACACCAGCTGGCTTATGTGCAGCAGCCTCCAACGTCGGCCAGACGCGCTGGAGGTCCAACCCAGACGGCGCAGTGGGGACCACGACAACATCAGCCGCATCGATCGCGGCCTGAATGATGTCAGCAGCACCCGGAGGCGTGTCGATCACTGTGATGTCGCTACTAGATGCGCGCGAAAGCGTGATCTTGTTCGCGGGCGAGACTTGAAACGGCAAAGGCGCACTCCCCTCCGTCGCAATCTCAGCCCAACTAGTGGCCGACCCCTGAGGGTCCGCGTCTAGCAACTCAGTCGACTTGCCCTGCGCGCTCGCGACCGTCGCTAGGTAAATGGCGGTGGTCGTCTTACCGACGCCACCCTTGGTGTTAACTACCGCAATCTTCAAAACCCGCTACACCTCGATCTTCTTATACCGTGATACCGCTGTACCTATTGTGGTCATCACCTTGATACCAAAACTGCAGCACAGGAGCGCGCTAGCCACGCCGAACATCCCGAAATACCTTTGGACCGATAGCGGTACATCAGTAATCACCGTTAGACCGGTACTGGTGTTGCGGTGTGCACCGGTGTCGGTTGTGCGGTATATACCGCTACGGATGTGCCGCAGCCGCTGACCGCCGACAGAGCCGTAGGCGGCGCCAAAAACTCCACCTCACCTAGGCGTGTCGATAGGATTTGTGGCGCCAAGTGTGGGAGTTTTCCTCCCATGGCGACGAAGCAGCGGGGCCCCGGGCGACCGTCATTCGGCGAGCGCATGCGCGTGCCCGTCCGTATGGCCCCTGAGGTGTACGAGGCACTTCGGGTGGAAGCCAGGTCTAGAGGCGTCTCGATGTCTCAATACTTGGCTGACCTCGCCGCCATCGATCTTGGCCTGCCCGAGGCCGTAGTTCCACCTGCAGATGAGGAGGCAATTTCAGCGTGAAGCGGTGGCCGGCCCGCGCCCGGCCAACAGTTGAACACCCCGCAACCCTGAAATGACTGATCCCGGCCCACTGGCAGGTGGACCGGGATCGAAAGTCAAGAGTTCGAGTTACCGCTCAAACTCGGTGTTGCTCACCAATTAGGAGAGCTGTGCTTCCAGGCACCTCTCAGAGTAAGTCATACCCATCGGATGGTCCAGTCGATCCAATCGGCGTGTCTCGCTCTGACCGCGACAACGTCATATCCCTCGATTCCACCTGGTGGTGGGACTCTGTGGTGTGCGCGTGGAGTCCGCGCCCGTATGTGCGTGTCGACTCGCACAAGGCGCATACCTTCGCCGCCACCAGGCGTCTCACCGACGGCGCGCCGGGGGAGGGGACGCCTTTCGCCCTGCACTTGACCGATGAATCGGGCAAGTTTCGGCTCCTCGCGCTCGATTTTGACGCTCACCATGCTGGCTCAACGGCAGACACAGACCTCGCAGCGTGCACGGCTGCCTTGACTGCCGCGGGCATCGAGCACCTGGTGTGCTCGTCAGGACCTGGTGGGGGATACCACGTATGGATCCGGCTGAGCACCGCCGTCTCCGCGCAGCGGCTGGCACCGATCCTCGACGCTTTCAGCGCCGCGTGGCCCTCACTTGATCGGGGCCCGCTGTCCAATTCGCGCACCGGTTGTGTCCGCGCCCCGGGCTCGCCCCACCGCGCCGGCGGCACATCGATGCCCCTGACAGATCCGCATATCCGCCCGGTGTCCCTGCGGGCGTTGCGCACGCTGCTCACGCAGCTGACACAACCCCCTCAGAGCAAGGGCGCCTCCGCCGCCGGTGCTGGGATCGCGCCGGTTCCTGTGCACGTCGATGTGCAAGGCCATCCGTACCTGGCCGGGCCCAGACGCCCCCTGAACCCACAGATTCGTGCCCTTGCCCGCGCCCCGATCAGTGCCCGCACGGATGCCTCCGCGGTGGGGTGGTCGGTCCTGTTGGCCTGCGCCCACGCTCGAATGCAGTACCGCGACCTGCACGAGGCTGCTTTCACTGACCGTTGGCCCGGGTTGGAGTTTGTGCGGACTAGCCGCACCAGTGGCACCGAGCGCACCCCCCGATTAGACGCGACCGCCGAGCTGACGCGCCAGTGGGCCAAAGCCGTCACCGCAGCCAGCTACGCCCAGCGCAGCACTGCAGGACCCTCACCCACCCGCCAAGCCGCGGAAGCAGCCGTCGCCGACCTGCTCACTCGCATGGACGCCCAGCCCGGCCGGTGGGCTGGCAAGACAGGAGCTCAGGACCGCCTGGTGCTCCTGGCCCTGGCCGCCCGCACCCTCGCAGCCGCGACAGCGGAGGTGCACCTGTCCGAGCGCGACTGGGCCCTGGCCGCCGGCCTGACCAGGGACACCGTCGCCGACCGGCTGAAAGCGCTTGTCCAGCAGGGGTGGGTCGCCCGCGTGCAGCGAGCAGCCGGCCCCTGGGCGGCGGTGTGGTGGATCGTAAGACCCGGGGGCGGGGAACGAAGAAGTGGCGCAGTATTTACCCCGGAGATGCAGAGCCAGCTTGACGCTGAGCTCGAGTGCGCCCGTGAAGATATCTGGCACGCCCGCCCCTTGGGGGTGTTGGGCATGCGCGTGTGGGCCCACATGGCCGCTGGCCGCCTATCGGTGCGTGAGCTGGCGACCAGGCTCGGGATCTGCCCGGCGACGGTGCGCAGCAAACTGCGCGCACTGCGCTCTCTGGGTCTGTGCACCGCCGATGGCCGCGTGTACCGGAGTCGGTCGCGGCTAGCGCGAGCGGCCGTTGCTGCTGGTGTCGACGGCGCGCACGCCGATCGGGTGCGCCTGTACCGGCTGCATTCGGCGGTGTTCGTGTGGTGGTTCACCACCCGGCACAAGCCGCAGCGCTCCGACGCGCTGGCCGAGTGGGGCGAATTCCCCAACCCTGATCAGGCGGAACAGATCCACCCGACCGACATTGCGCTGGCCTACGGCGCCACCTCGACCGGCCCGCCAGTATCAGCCACCACCTGGGGCGCGGCGATGGCTGCCCAAGATCTTCATCGCGAGGCCGATCCCGACAGTTGGTGGGAGCTGGTCGCCGCGGCCCGCGCGGCACTGCCCGCCCCGGACATGCTGCTCGCCCCGCACCAGTGGGCTCGCACCGCAGCCTGACCATTGGCGCCTGACGAGCAGGGGCGAGTCACCACAAGTCGGGGGAGGAGTCGGTCGATGGCCCCCATGGCGAGCTCGTCGTGGGGTGAGTGTCCGGGTCGGGTTCGTGTTCTGCGGTGCGGGAGTCGAGGTAGGAGGCGACAAAGTCCTCGGCAGTGAAGGACGCTGCACGGGCTACCGCCTGGGCGGCAGGATCGGCGGTGAGGGTGCGATGGGTCTCTGCGAGCCAGGTGGTCAGTTCGGTGTCGCATCCCGGCATCGCGGGTGGGGGAGTGGGCAGAGCTGTGGTGTCGGTGGACTCGCGAGTCGCGTGACGTATCCGGTGGGCGATGACAGAGCCGGGCTTGTTGGCAGTGTCGAGGGTGTCGGTGGCGTTGTCCCATTCCTCGCGGGGGTCGAGGCCTCGGGTTGCTGCTTCGGTCCACGCGCCTTCCAGGGCCTGGTACTGGTCGGGGTCTGCCTCGAGCTGGTGGGCGTAGGCACGGGGGAGTGCGTCGATGTAGGCCGGGAGGGTGGCGGCGGCAAAGTCTCGGGCGGCGAGGTCAACGCCGTGGCGGTAGAGCTGCTCCAGCCGTTCGTCGCTGGTGGCGCTCTCGTACTCCTGGCGCAGGGTTTCGGTGGCCGAGGCCTGGTGGGTGTCGCGGGCCAGCACGCCAGCCAGCACCTCGTCTGCGGTTGGGGCTTGGTGGTCGCCGGCGGAGTGCATGTGTGCGTCCTCGGCGCCCGTGTCGAGGGTGGGTTCGCACACGGCGTAGGCGCGGTTCTCTTTCTTGCCGCGGGTCATGGCGACGTACAGGCCGGCCCGGTCCACGCCAGCGTCGATGACGGCGTGGGTGACATCGACAGTGGCGCCCTGGGCGCGGTGGATGGTGGCGGCGTAACCGAGGTGAATGCTCTTGGCGGCGTAGCTGGCGGGGATGAGCATGGCCTGCCCGGTGGAGGAGTCGCGCACCCCCAGTGACCCGTCGTCAGCGATGCCGGTGACGGTGAACAGTTGGCCGTTGATGACCCGTCCGAGGTAGGTGCGGTCCTCTGCGTACAGCTTGGAGTTGGTGCGGGCGATCACGGTGTCGCCGACACCAACCGTGTCCCCGCGAGCGACCCTGGTGGTGCGTGCGTCGTCGACTAGTCCGCGGGTGATCCGGTCGGCACGGATGACCTCGTTGAGAGTGTCCACATCGGTGTTGGTCGAGGCGATGATCAGTGCCTGGCGGCCCGCGGTGGTGTCGGCCAGGAACGCCTCGGCGGCCTGGGTGAGCATCTGCTCGCGGTGCCCTCCGGTGATCCAGCCGCGCTCGTTGTAGAGAGCCAGTGCGCCGGGATCGCCGTCGCGCAGGGCGAGGGTTGCGTCGGCTTGTTCGGTGTCTGCGCCCATGCGCACGACTTCGCGCAGCTGAGGCGTTCCCGGGGTGCGGGTCAGGTCGGCGAACAGACCGCCGGTCTCGACTGCCGCGAGCTGTTTGGGGTCGCCGATCAGGCGGAGGATGGCCCCGGATTCGGCGGCGATCTCGGTGAGCGCGGCGAGGTTCTCGGTGCTGGCCATGCCCGCTTCGTCGACCAGAAGCATGTCGCCGGGGCGGATCGTGCGCGGCAGTGCATCGAGGGTCTTTCCGGGCAAGGTGGGGTGCTGGCCGAGCCAGGTGAAGGTCAGTGAGTCGATGGTGTGGCAGTCGGTGCCGATGTCGCCCGCGAGGATGCTGGCTGCTGCTGCGGAGGGTGCCAGACCGATGACGGATCTGCCGGTGTCGTGCCAGGTTCGGGCGACGACCTTCATGGATGCGGTCTTGCCGGTCCCGGCCGGTCCCACGCCTGCGGCGAGCAGTGTTCCGGCACCGATGAGGTGCTGTGCCAGGGCAGTTTGTCCGGCATTGAGGGACCATCCCTCGGCCTTGGTGTGGGCGGCCAGCGCACGGTCGAGATCAGCGCGGGTAGCGATCACCGCGACCGGCGTGTGGGCCGCCTCCAGGGTGACGGTCTCGGCGTCGAGAACTGCCTGAGTGGTGTACTTCTCGGCGTTTGCGTGCCGGTCAATGCCGGCACCTTCCGGCCCGGTCAACGCACCCGGAAGGTCCAGACTCTCCGGCGGGGTCAGCTGCACCACGAGCTCTCCCATGGCGGTAGCCATGACCTGTTCGTGCGCCTGGTCCAGGGCCTCGGGGCCCTCGAATCGGTAGCCCTTGAGCAAGGTGGAGACGGCGGTCTCGACGTGGGAGCGGCGAAACTGCGCCCGGCGTGCGGTCACTGCTTCAACCGCCTGCTCGGCCACCAGGCGGGCGTGGACCCGGGCGTCGAACAGCTCCCGCGACACCTGGCTCCGACCCTGCCCGGTGACCTCGCCAACCACGCTGTCCACTGCGTGCGTGCCGACGACCTTTTCGGCCATCTCCCGCCAGGTGGCGCGGTGTTCGGCCAGGGATTGGGCGGGCTTCTTGGCGTCGCGGGTGTCGAGGATGGCCTTCTGCCACAGGGCGTAGGACGCCCGCTGGGAAGGCTGCCGATTGTTCTTCTCAACGTACTGCGCGACGAGTCGGTCATAGACCGGCCTGGCCAGGGCCCGGCGGGAGGAGAAGGCGTCGATCAGGCGGCGGTCGATGCCCTTGACCTCCCAGATGGGCGCCTTGTCCGGGTGCGGGTAGTTGGCCTGGAACTCCACGCCCATGCGACGGGTCAGAAGGTCGTGCAGGGTCGCGTCGTAGCGGGCCGAGATCGCCTGGTGCATCTGATGGATCGCACGGGAATCCAGCGACAACCAACGCCCGTCGGGAGCTTGGACCTTGTTAGCCAGCAGCACGTGGGAGTGCAGGTCCGGGTCCCCCCCTCGAGTGTCGAAGTGGGTGAACTCAGCCGCGATGATGCCGCCCGTCTTAACCTGCTTGATGCCGCCCGTTCCGACCCTGGTGTAGATCGCGTTGTTCTCGGCCCATGCCAGGGTTTCGGCCACGGCTTCGTGATGCAGGGCGGCCACTTGGGAGGCAGTCTTCTCATCGGCGAGCGCCCACAGGACGCTGACACTTTTCACCGGGGAGAACGTGAAGTCGAACCCGGCGACCGCTTGCTTGACCTGGTCGCGTTCACGGTTGACCCAGGCGATGACATCCTTGCCAGTGGCGTGTTCGTAACCGAACTTCTCGGTATAGAACGGGCGCGCGACCCCCTCGGCGATCTGTCCTCGTTCGTCGCTGGTGGGGCGCCGGCCCTCGGTGTGAAGGAACGCCTTTTCGGCCGCAGCGATGGCCTCTAGGACGTCGACCCCGCCGGTGTAGATGGGGAAGGATCGGCCGAGCTTGCAGGCCGACAGGCTGTGGCCGTCGGCCATCATCTGGTCGGTATCTGGGTGCAGGCCCTCGCCGTACAGGGCCGCCATCTGCGCTTCGGTGACGACCGCCCCCGCGATCGCGTTGTCCGATTCCAATCCGTCGAGCCCGCGCCCGATCCACGCGCCGGGTGGGGTGCCCTTGGCGGCGTAGTAGTCCGACAGGGCCATGCCTTGCGGGTCGGCGTCGTGAGTGGCAACCGAGCGCAGCAGATACTGGTATCCAGTACCTGCGTGCACCGCTCGAAGGCTCATCACACCCACCAGCGTATGCGGACCGAATCCGCGCGTCTACGCGTCGCAGCGCACGGCGCTGTGACCAGCAGGTTCCCGTCGTTCACTCGAAGTGCCTACTGTGTGTGGCAGTTTGTGACGAGCGACAGCGAGGATGAAATAGCGCGGTTCGTGCTGGGCGTGGAGCGGCGATCGGAGACCAGGACGGGGAGACGATGACGGCGGCATGGTGGTTGGGGATTGCGGCACGATGGGTGGGGCAATAGGGTCGGGTGTCATGGCGGGTACCAAGACTGATTCACGTTCACAAACCGCACGCGCGAGGGCTCGTCAGGCGATGGCCGACGAGCTGGAGCGGGCACGCAAGCGTGAGGCCAAGCTGGTCGCGGTGTTCTCGGCGATCGATGCCCGCGATGACGCGCAGATCGCCCTCGGTCAGGCGCTGGTCGAGCTTCGGGGCCTGGGTGTGGCGCAGGCCGACCTGGCGGAGATGACCGGACTGTCCGCCCGCGAGGTCGGGGCGGCGATCCGCGCCGCCAAGGACAACACCACCGACACCGACGACACGGTCAACGATGCCGACGGCGGTGACACGCCAGCGGCGGATCAGACCTCGGCGGACACCAACGGTGAGCAGCAGCACTGAGCCTTCCCCGGGCCGGTGGTTCGAGGACATCCCGCTGCCGGGAATGGACGCCCGTCCCCGGCCCCGGCCTGCCGCGAGGCGGTCCAGGCCGTACGACTCGACACTGCCTCCGACCGCGGCGGCGATTGCCGCGTTTGGCTCCCGTGTCGTGCGCGCCCCGGGCGATGGATGTCACATCTGGACCGGCGCCATCTCCGACGGATACGGACGGATCACCTGGCGACAAGGCGGCGTCAGCAGAACCGAGTACGCGCACCGCTTCGCCCTCCTGGTCGCCGGCCAACTGACCGCCGAGGCGATCGGTGAGCACCGCTGCAACGAACCCTTGTGCGTGCGCGTAGACCCGRACCATCTCATCGCCTCAACCCAATCAGCGAACCTGCTCTACGCGGTCGCCTGCGGACGCACCGGCATCATCCGCAACACCACCGAACGCCACGACCGGCACGCCCGCTCCCTCGCCGTCCGCGACGCGGTCGCCGGCGGCTGGAACCCCAAGGCCTACGCCCAAGCTTGCGGCAACACCGCGCCGCTAGAAGAGCCGCCACTGTTCTAGAATCGTCTCCACACACCTACAGCAATGGCCCCACCAAAGAGGTGGGGCCATAGCTGTATCGGTCGGGGTGGGAAGTGTCAGCGGGCGGCCGCCATGCGTCTCTGGCGGCGCAACTGCCAGTAACGCGGAATCGCCCACCGCAACGGCGTCTCGTCGATCACCACCAGCGCCAGACGCGACCGGTAATGCACGTCATTGCGGACCGCGAACGACCAGTGCCCGACAAACCACGACACCATCCCCAACGCCATCACCGTCGGCGCCCAGGAGCTCGACTGCGCCACCCCACAGAAGCCGATCACGGCGCAGATGCCTCCGATGCCGCGCGCCAGCGGCGGCACCAAAAGCGAGGCCACCGCGACCACCACCACGGCCTGTACCGCGGTCTGTAGATCCCACATGACACCCCTCCCGTGTTGGCGTTCGTCCCGTTACGGCCCGACCGCACCTGACGGAAGTCCGGGCCGCTTGTTCATTGCCTGTCCTGCTTTGTCAGTGTGCTCGCCCGGTCCGACACGACAAGACCATCACGGTGCGGATCGCTACTTGTCCCCGTCGGCCTGCCCGGAGGAACGAAACGCGTCCAACAGTTCACGCAAGGTGTCCGAGGTGGCCTCGGCGCGCACCCGGGCGCGGTCGGCCTCCTCGGCCTGGACGCGCGCCTGCTCCGCCTCACGCTGCATCGTCTCGAGTTGCTGGCCGACCTGGGCCAGCTCGGTGCGCAGCTGCTCGGCGTCCCGGACCGCCTCATCTCGGGCCGCGTCCGCGTCTGCTTGTTGCCCGGTGGCCGTCTCCGCCGCGGCGAGGGCGTCGGCCTCGCCCGCGCGCGCGGCCTCGAGCGCCACCGCCCTGGCCCCGTCTGCCTGCTCGGCGGCCCGCCTCCACGCCGCCGCCCACCCCCAGCCCCCCCTCGCCGACATCGCCTCACACAACCCCCGGCCCTCCGTGCCCCCCCCC
>NZ_UNRI01000025.1:0-7770 GCF_900537145.1 Dietzia sp. Alg238-R159
GTGGGCCGGTAGGCCGCAGGATGGGGCGGGCGGGCAAGGGTACGCGGGGCAAGCGGCGGCGGGGCCGTGAGTTGTTTGACCAGATCAATCGACCGCGGTGTCAGGCAGCCCACCAGCGATATAAACAGCAACACGTACACGGCTGTGAACCACCAGCTGGAGAACACGTCGAACAGCTGGAGCTTGTCGAAGAACTCCCCCAGCCAGCCGTTGTCCGCGATGTACTGATTGACGTTTCCTTGGTTGAGGCTGCGCTGCGGCAGGAGTGCCCCCGGTATCGCCGCCACTGCCAGCAGAAATAGCAGGATCAACGCCGTGCGCATGGCGGTCAGGGTGCGCCACGCGTTGCGGAAGAAGGCGGTGGCGGCACCCAACGATGAGCAGGCAGCAGTTGTTCTGAGCTCTGACATGAGGTCCATCTGCGGATCGCGGTGCGCCGAACAGGTGCGGACAGTGCGTGTGACGTGGTCGCGCCCCTGATGTGAATCCGGGGCACACCTGGTAGGGCGCTGGTTTTCTAACAGACTAGACGGGCGCGCACCGGCAGCTTCATTGAGGTCCCGGAAGTTGGCAACGGCGAGCGGTGCGCAGACCTGAGCGGACCCACCGCTACCTCAAGAACCCGTCCACACTTCGGCGGGGGGGGGGCTTGGCTGGTCGCGATCGAGGTTTCCTGCCGCCTCGGTGTCGAGTCGAGGAGGATGACGTCATGCCGAAGGATGTCAATCCCGTTACTGAACCACCCCACCAACGCGACCAAGGTGCCCTGGCGCGAACAGCTCTGGTCGTCTTGGTCATACTGCTGGCCGCAGCGGATCTCGGAGCTAAGTCTTGGGCTGGCGGAGCACTCGCCGACGGCCATACGGTGGATCTGGGACTAATGCAGCTGCGCCTGGGCTTCAACTCCGGGATGGCGTTCAGCCTCGGCGCTGGCCTCCCCACCAGCCTCGTTCTCGCCATCACTGGACTCATCATCGGTGCGCTGGCGCTCTTCGCCTGGCGGGCCACCCGCTCCGCAACGCGCATAGTACGACTGGCGCTGGCTCTGATGTTGGGTGGAGCTGTGGCCAACTTCATCGATCGCGCCACCGACGGAGTGGTGACTGACTACCTTCACACTGGTTGGTTCCCTACCTTTAACCTCGCCGATGTCTTTATCACCGGTGGCGCCGTCGTGCTGATCGTTGCCACCCTCGCCGCCCCCGACAGGACCGCGGTCTTGGAAACGCCCGAAGCCGCGACCCGGCAGGCCAGGGGACCTTGTGACGACTGAGGTGGCCGCACAGCGTTGGCCCCGATGCCGCGCAGTTAGCTCGCTGGGGCGGTGTCAACGACGCGAGTAGGTGTGGCGTGTTCCGGGGCGGGCATTTTGTCCGGTCGATCGGCGTTTTCGCACGGCTTTTAGAGATGGCCCGTTGGCGACGCTCGGGCTGGAGCGTGATCGGCGCCCGGCGAGGACTGAGCCTGGCGGATGCTCCGTAGCTGACGGCTCACTTACCGGGAAGAAATTTGCGGTGAGTGTGGGTGCTGCGCCAAGCGGTACCTGTGCGGTCACAGGTAGCGGCAGACGGTCGTGGCATCGCAGTTGGTGGGGTCGCTGGTGGTGGCACTGTGGTGAAGGTGCGCCACGGTATGTCGCAGTGTTTGCAGGTCGGCGATCTGACGGTCCAGGTCGCCCAGTCGGGCGTCGAGCAGGGCATGCACGTGCTGGCAGGGCGCGACTCCGGCGTCGCGGATGTCGAGGATCTCGCGGATCTGGGCCAGGGTGAGCCCAGCGGTGCGGCCGCGGCGAACGAAGTCTAGGCGCGCCAGGGCCGCGGGGGTGTAGTCGCGGTATCCGTTGGCGGTGCGCTCAGGCGCAGGTAGTAGGCCCGGCCGCCACTCATTGCCAATATGGGATATGATCGCCACATGACGATGACACACGTTGGCGGGTGCGCCGCTCCAACCGCCGGTATCGGTGCGGCTGAAGCCCTGTTCCACAGCCTCTCCGACGGCGCCCGGCTGGCCATCGTGCGCCGCCTGGCTGACGGCGAAGCCCGAGTGGCTGACCTGGTGGAACAGTTGGGGCTGGCCCAGTCCACTGTCTCCAAGCACGTGGCGTGCCTGCGCGATTGCCACCTAGTTCAGGGCCGCCCCCAGGGTCGCCAGGTGTTCTACTCCTTGGCCCGCCCGGAACTTCTTGACCTGTTGGCCTCAGCCGAGATTCTGCTGGCCGAAACCGGCAGCGCGGTAGCACTGTGCCCCAACTACGAGACCGGCAGCCAGACAACGACGGGGGCACGAGATGAGTGACGCGTGTGGATGCAGCGGGGACGAGGCCCGCAGCGGCGACGAGGGCAATGAGCAGGAGCCCCAAACCCTGTGGCAGGTGAGAGAGATCCGGTTCGCCGCCGTGGCAGTGCTGCTATTGCTGGCTGGATACGGCTCCGGTGGGGTCGGTGTCAGCGAGTGGGTGGTGCTAGCGCTCAAGGCCGCGGCCTTGGCCGTCGCGGGGTGGACGTTCGTACCCGCCACACTGCGCCGCCTGGCCCAGGGCAAGATCGGCGTGGGCACACTGATGACCATCGCCGCCGTGGGCGCGGTACTGCTGGGCGAGGTGGGCGAAGCCGCCATGCTGGCGGTGCTCTACACCATCGCCGAAGGGCTGGAAGAGTACTCTGTGGCCCGCACCCGCCGCGGCCTGCGCGCTCTGTTGGACCTGGTCCCCGACCAGGCCCGGGTGCTGCGCGAAGGCGTGGAGCACATCGTCGACCCGGCCGAGCTCGTGGTGGGCGACACGCTAGTGGTGCGCCCCGGTGAGCGCCTGGCCACGGACGGGGTCATCGCCTCGGGAAATACCAGTCTGGACACCTCCGCCATCACCGGCGAATCCGTGCGAGTGGAAGCCGGACCCGGGGACGAGGTGTTGGCCGGGTCCATCAACGGCACCGCAGCCCTGGAAATCACTGTCACGTCCACCGCGGCCAACAACTCCCTGGCCCGCATCGTCTCCATCGTGGAGGCCGAGCAATCCCGCAAGGGCGCCGGCCAGCGCCTAGCCGACCGTATCGCCAAACCGCTCGTGCCCGGGGTGATGATCGCCGCTGCCCTCATCGCCGCCGTGGGATCCCTGCTCGGCGACCCGCTGATATGGATCGAACGCGCCCTGGTCGTGCTGGTGGCCGCCTCACCGTGCGCGCTCGCCATCTCCGTGCCCGTCGCCGTCGTCGCAGCGATCGGCGCCGCCTCCAAGCACGGCACCCTGGTCAAGGGCGGCGCCGCCCTTGAAGCGATGGGCCGGGTCCGCACCGTGGCGTTGGACAAGACCGGCACCCTGACCCGCAACCGCCCGACCGTCATCGAGACCGCCCCCGCCCCCGGTCACACCGCCGAGCACGTGCTGGCGGTAGCCGCCGCACTGGAGGAACGCAGCGAACACCCGCTCGCGTCCGCGATCCTGGCCGCGGGCCCCGTGCCGCAGCGGGCCGAGCACGTGGAGGCGGTCACCGGCGCCGGACTCACCGGCACCCTGCAAGGCCGCAGCGTCCGGCTCGGTCGCCCGGGCTGGATCGATGCTGGCCCGCTGGCCGAGGATATAGCCCGGATGCAGCACGCCGGCGCCACCGCCGTCCTTGTCGAAGAAGATGGAGTACTGCTGGGCGCCATCGCGGTCCGCGACGAGCTGCGCCCCGAAGCCGCCGAGGTCGTCGAAGCCCTGCGCGGCGCCGGCTACCGGGTGGTGATGCTCACCGGCGACAACACGGCCACTGCCGTCGCCCTGGCCGCCCAGGCGGGCATAGAAGCCAGCGATGTGCACGCCGACCTGCGCCCGGAGGACAAGTCCCGCATTGTCGGCGAACTGCGCCAACACGGCCCGGTGGCGATGGTCGGCGACGGTGTGAACGACGCACCCGCTCTGGCCACCGCTGACCTGGGGATAGCCATGGGTGCGATGGGCACCGACGTGGCCATCGAGACCGCCGACATCGCTCTGATGGGCGAGGACCTGCGCCACCTGCCCCGCGCTCTGGGCCACGCCCGCCGATCCAAGGCCATCATGTGGCAGAGCGTAGGGCTCTCACTTGCCATCATCATCGGCCTGATGCCCCTGGCGCTATTCGGAGTCCTGGGCCTGGCCGCGGTCGTGCTGGTGCACGAGGTCGCCGAGGTCGTGGTTATCGGCAACAGCATCCGTGCCGGGCGCACGCGCAACCTGGCGCTACCCCATGACGCCACCGCCGCACCGCGCGAGCGCATGCTGGCCGAGGTGTGAGGCACCCGACACCGGCCGCGGCTAAAAGGCTCCCCCGCTGGGGCGTGCTGGCCGCCGCCCTCGCGCTCGCAGTCACGGACCTGGCCCTGAAAGTCTTGGCCGAGGCCACTCTGACCGCCAGATCTGAACCGCAGTTCCTGGGACCGCTGGAGTTGCGTCTGACCTACAACCCCGGGGGTCGCCTTCAGCCTGGGCGCATCCCTGCCCGCCTGGACCATCGTGGCTCTCACCGGGCTCATCACCGCCACCGTGGCCGCCTACGCCTGGTACAGCGCTCCCACCACACCCCTCCTGGGCCGCGTCGGCGTGGCCGGAGTACTGGGCGGCGCATTGTCCAATCTCATCGACCGAAGCCTGGACGGTGTGGTCACCGACTATCTGCACACCGGCTGGTGGCCCACCTTCAACCTCGCTGACACCTTAATCATCGGCGGCGCGGTGCTGCTCGTCCTCACCTCCGCCCGCCAAAGCTCACCGGCCGTGTCCGATAATGACCGTGACGCGCGGACCTGACCAGCATCGCCCAGGCGGCCAGATTGCTCGCCTCCACCAGCATCAGAACGCGCGTAGGGGAAAATGACCGCTTCAACGTTTCGGTCGATGCCCCATGACTAATGCGTGCCCCGATGCCGCAACGGTCCAATCGGCGGCCCGGTCCTCGCCTAGTTCGGTAAGGGCGAGCCGGTAGGCGCCACGCGCGCCCCAGTCGGGTTCGGGGAGGCCCACGACCACGCGGTGCCAGCGCAGCAGCTCGAGAAAGTGTGCCTCGCCTGTCTGGTCGGCCGCGTGTCGGATTCGGTCCACCAGCTCGTCCACGCCGGCACCGTAGCCAGGGCCTCCGACACCGGCGGTCAGTGCAGGTCACGGGAGGCGATGAGCCCCGCAATGAAGTCGATGACGCGATCGGCTTCGGCGTCAGTGAGGTCGAACTCGCGTCCGCCGACAACGGTGCGGGCCGGGCCCTGTTTTGGGGCTACGGTGTGTTCCAGCGTTGTTTACGAGTGGTCTTGGTCGTTCTCGGTGATTTGGGCCAGGGCTGCGGTGAGGTCGTCTTCGCTGGGTAGTGCCTCTTGCTCTGCGGCGGGTAGGGCCTCATAGCTGAAGGTTGAGACGGCCAGGGGTGCGCCGGCTTGGTTCAGTGCGTAGCGGACGACACGATCATTGCGGCTGCCGCAGACCAGGATCCCGACAGTCGGGGCATGCGAGGCGCGGCGCAGGCGATCCTCGACCAGGGCGACGTAGAACTGCAGCTGCCCGGCGTGTTCTGGCTTGAACTTGCCGGTCTTGAGCTCAATGACGACGTACCGCAATTGCTCGACGTGGAAGAACAGTAGGTCAGCGTAGAAGTCCTCGCCCCCGACGTCGAAGTGCACTTGTCTTCCCACGAAAGCGAATCCCGGGCCGAGCTCGCGCAGCGTATCGACGATCCGGTCGGTCAGGGACTGTGGTTCCCCCCGAATCGTGGAGGGTTTCCTAGGCGGCTTCCGGTTCGGTCGCCGCGGCGGTCTCGTAGCTGATCGGGCTCACCATTCCGATCGTGCTGTGTCGTCGGTCGTGGTTGTAGAATCCGTAGCACCAGTCCAACACAGCGGCCCGGGCGGCGCGGGTGTTTTCGAAGGTGTGTTGCGACAAAACTTCCCATTCCAGCGAGCTGAAAAATGCTTCGGCGGCAGCATTGTCAAAGCACGATCCGACCCGCCCCATCGATTGGCGAATATCGAGGTCTTGGCATAGTTTCGTGAACGCGTGAGCGGTATAGGTGCTGCCCCGATCGGTGTGAAATATGGCTCGTTTCGACGGGTCCTCACGCCACCCAGACTGGTGGACCTCCTCGATACCGCCGCGGGTCGCCACGGCCATGTTGATCGCCGCGCAGGCGAGTTCGGCGTCCGGGTGCAGACCGGTGGCAGCACCAAGCAATCTACGACTGTAGAGGTCGATCACAGTGGCCAGATATGGCTTYTCWCYKGGCCGACCGTTGGCGTCGACGGTGGGGATCTCGGTCATGTCGCCGACCCRCCGGGCGTTCGGCCTGTCGGCGGTGAAGTCCCGCTTGAGCAGGTCGGGGAACTTCGGGGCCGTCTTGTCCTGCCTGGTCAGACCGTTGCGGCGTCTGATGCGGCGTGCGACGAGGCCCTGGCGGCGCATCGAGTCGGCCACGGTCTTCTCGCTGACCTGCCAGCCCTCGTCACGAAGGTCGAAGTACAGGCGAGGGGATCCATGCCGGCCCTTTGCGGCGGTGAACGCCTTCGCGACCGCCTGGTCGACGACCTCGCGGCGGCGGTCACGCTCGGTGTGCAGACCGCTGGCCGCCTCCGGCCCGGTGGCCCGCTTGAGCCACTTGTAGAACCACGCCAGCGACACGCCCAGCAGGGCGCACACCAGAGTGTGTGGCACTCGGTAGTTGGTCCTGAAGGTCGGCGATGAAACGTGCCACGCTCACTTCGTCGCCTCCTTGACCCACAGGACCACGGTGTTTGGGACGCCTTTCGGAAAGCGCGGTTCTGATGATCGGGTAGCGGTCGGACGGGTATCGGATAGCGGAGTTCACCCGTCCGACCGCTGGGCCGCTATGGCGTTGCCGTGGCGAGGTGTCGTCTCATGTTCGGGCCGTCGAGGGCGATGATCTCGGCGCCGGCGACGATCCGGTTGAGGATCGATTCGGCGATGACCGCGTCTTGGAGCGACTTGTACCAATCTGGCGGATCGAACTGCGAGGTCACCAGCGTCGAGCCCCGCCCCTCCCGAGCGGCAAGGATGTTGAGCAGCTCCGCCGCGGTGTGCGGGGCCACCGGCGTGGTCAGGAAATCGTCCAGCACTAGCAGGTCGCAGTTGTGCAGATCAGTGAGGAAGTCCAGCCTGCGCTGCGAGGTCGGCTCCAGCACGGCGAGCCGGTTGGCCAGGTCGTCGAGCCGGAAGAACCTCGCGGTGTAGTACTTTCGGCACGCGGCATTGAGAAGCGCCTGGGCGAGGTAGGTCTTGCCCACGCTGGATTGGCCGAGCACGACGAGATTGCGAGTGGCGTCGATCCATTGACAGCTGGAAAGTCGTGCGATTAGCTCGCGGTTGACGTTGCGGTCAGGCAGGTAGCGGATCTCTTCTACGCAGGCGTCAGGGTTTGGCGATCTGGAGGCCTTGAGTAGTTTCTGGGTCCGGCGTTCCTGCCTGGCCGTGATCTCTTTGTCCAGGGCGTGGAAGATCTTCTCCGAGAAGGTCCACTCGTCGCAGGCGGGATCGTTGGCCAGGTCAATGACGGTCTGGCCGAACGCGGTCATCCGCAGCTGCGTGAACAGCGGCATGTCGGCGTCGGTGAGATGACGATCAGTCACTGCAGCTCCTCCTGCCCCGCAGTGCCGCTGCTCGGGCCTCCGGTGAGGGCGGCGAGGCTGAACTGCTCGGGCCCGGCCAGATGCGCCCCGGTGGTATCTCGCCGACCCGGCGGCGGCTCCAGCCGGTCCGTCGTAGCCGCCACCGCCGGCTGCGTGGTGGTGGGCCGGGCCCGAGCAGTTCAGCCT
>NZ_UNRI01000026.1:0-7758 GCF_900537145.1 Dietzia sp. Alg238-R159
AACCCGGCACTGAGCAGCCGGGCTCCAAGCAGGGGGCGTTTTCGTTGACCGCGAGGGTGACCTCCACCAAGGAGGACAGCGACCGCGCCAAGTGCGGATCTGCGATCTCGTACCGGGTCTGGCGACCTTCGGGCACGGCGACAACGATCCCGCAGTCGCGCAGGCATGCCAGATGGTTCGACACGTTCGACCGTGTCAGCTCCAAGTCCCGGGCCAGCTCCGCCGGGTAGGTCGGCTGCTGTAGCAAGGTCAGCAGTATCCGGGACCGTGTCGGGTCGGCCATCGCCCGCCCTAACCGGTTCATCACATCCACACGGGAAAAAATGGTCAGCACTTGCTGAATTATACAGCGTCTGCTGAACTGTCGGGAGAATGCCTCAAACCCCTACAGTTTTTCAAGACCCTTGACCCAGCCCTAGACATCGGCCGGTTTCGCGTCCCTTTCCTGGGACAACAGACACCGGTGGCGTCTCGCCAAGTCGTCTTGACGGGGACTGTCACAGATGACGACTCGGTAGGGGTTTGTGAGGCACAATCGGGCCATGAGGAACTTGGGGTACACCCGCGTCAGTACCGCCAGTCAAGATGCGCAGCTGCAACTGGACGCTTTGGTCGAGGCCGGGGTGCAGAAGCGGGATGTATTCTCCGATGTCACCTCAGGCAGCCGGACCGCGATCGAACGCCCGGGCATGAAGCGACTACTCGACTACGTCGAGACCGGCGACACCGTCGTGGTGTGGCGCATCGACCGCCTCGGCCGATCCCTGATCGACGTCCTCAACACCGTGAACCTCCTTCGCGACAAGGGCGTGAAGATCCGGTCCCTCTCAGATGGCATCGACCCGGAGACCACCACAGGCCGGTTAATGCTGGGCATGCTCGCCACCCTGGCCGAGTACGAACGCGAGCTGATCACCGAGCGAGTCAACGCCGGCATCGCCGCCGCGAAACAAAGCGGCACCCGGTTCGGCCGACCACCTGTCGATCCAGCAGTCATCGCGGAAAAACTCGACATCGCCCAGGGCGCTCGAAAGAAGGGACGCACCGCCCAGGAGGCCGCCAGCTTGGTCGGGTGGTCCCGCGCAACGCTCTATCGCCACCAGCAGGCAGCTCGCGACCGCGCAATACTCCCCCACTGACGGCGGTGCGGGCGCTACTGGGCTCTAGACCCCAGGGAGATGCAAGTGTCAGAGAACGTCTGTGACCTTACGAAACAGGCAGAAGTCCACACTGAGGGTCGCACCGCTGGCGTGTACCCCAAAGCGACGATCCGGACGACTCAATCGAGAGTCCGCCTAACCCTGGCCAATCCCGTCAGGCTTCGACGGTGAAGGCGTGCGTGTAGTCGGCACCACCGAGGTGTTCATAGACGTGCGTAGTGGTGACCCTGTTCCAGTGGTGCCCGAGAAGTACCGCTAGACCTAGCGGGCCAATCAGGAACAGGTGCAGATCGCCGTTTCTTGAGTGGCGGCGGGCTAGGTCGCGAATGGCGATCGCGGCACTGTTTGCGGCGGCAGCATTCAAGATGGACTTTGGTCCGATGCCTACTGCGGGCTGGGTAAGTATCTTCGAGACCGAGAGGTCCGATTCGTTGATCCATTCGATAGCGTCGGCTGCCGCGTCGGCGGCGATAGCGACAATGATTGCTGTGTCTGTCCCTGTGGGGGCGCCTTCTGGGGTGTGAGTGACGATGTCATTGGTGATCTGTTCCTCGCTCGTCCAGAGTTGGTCACCTTGACGGACACCGACTTCGTAACCCTTGACGCGGCGCAGCTCGGTACCCACGAGGAATCCGGTGGCTTGACGCATGTGGCCGGTAACAAGGACGCGTTTGCTCCCGCCAAGTTGGCCGGGGATGGCCCGGATATCGGCTGCGAGGTCGCCCCAGGTCGCGGGCGCCGCAGGTTCGATCCGTTTCCAGTCTGTGGCACCGCTCATACGGTCGACCCAGTCGATGCTCACGGCCGCCTGCTCTGCGAGGTGATCGTGGGTGATGGTGGCGACGGAGATCGTCGTCCACGGCGAACCAGCTTGGAGGCTGAGGTCGGCGATGGCTTTCCTAATGTCGTCAAGCGTGAGTCGACGGTGACCCGAGATGACCTGCTGAGACACCCAAGTAGAGCCAAGCGCGACGGCAGCATGGTCCGAGCGGAGGCCGTTGACAGTCATGAGGAGGCTGACGTCCTTGAGGAGCCGGTCGTGGTCGTAGGCGACGTCGAAGTGCAGATGATTGAGCAGCTCGAGGAGGTGGTCCTCATCGGTTTGGGCTTCGTTGGCCCAGTCGGCTCGTGCTTTGCCTCGGTCGGACCTGGGTCCGCCTTGTGCGGCTCTGGGTAGCAGTCGGCCGTTACGTCCGTCGCGGTCCGCGAGGAGAGTGTCGTTGGAGTCGGGGGAACGGTTGGTGATTAGACGCATCTCCACCGGTGCACCGTCGGCGGTCAGATCGGCGTAGGTCTCGAACATCTTGCGAAGGACACCGCTTGTCTTGAGGTACTCCAGGTTGACCTGTCGACGGTTGTCCACGGCGTACTTGACCTGGGTGTATGTGTTCGGGGGCTGCCGGCGGTGGAGCACGATATCGTCGCCATTGCCGGCGCCGGTTACTTCGACGCCGACAGCCACTACTGGGTTCGTGGTGTTGCCGGTGAGGTCCTCGTGGAGGGCCTGCATGCAGAATCGCCAGGCGTGCAGCCACTGGTAGTCGTCCCCGGCGATGCGGGTTCCGCTCGGGCTCGGCATCTGGTTGGTGGTCATTCTGACTCCTCTGGAGCCCGTGGGTCGCCTTGAGTCGTGTCGTCGTGGTGGGCCCCTTGGGACAGGTCACCTGTGAGGTGGAGATCGCAGGTTCGGGGGATCACGGTGACGATCCGGCGGGCATCGAGAACACGACCGTCTGGGGCGTTCCGAACGACGATCAGCGTGGGGTTGGATGTCCTGGGGTGCTTGATCGAATAGGTGGCGAGCGTTGCGAGGTCGATCGAGCTGGGACCGACGTTAACGGGGTGGCTGTGCCAGTCACCGAGGTAGCCAAGTCGAGGGTCTGTTCGCCGGGCGGCGTGCACGCTGGGCTGAGTGGCACCAGACGGGATTTTGTAGTGATTGTGGCCTCGGTCGTTGGTGGCGATTTCGACTGCGCGAGTTACCCAGGGTTGGCCATTTTCAGTGTGGACTCCGATGAGGATGCCGCCTGTCTCGTTGGGGTGGGCTTTGGCAGCTGCGGCGATTATCGAGGTCTTGGCGGATTCTGAGAGCAGAAGGATCGGGTTGGCGGCCTTGCGGTTCACTTGCTGCCGCCCGGTTTGTGGTCGTGGGTCCCGGTCGAGTCGAATGGGGCGGCCATGGGTTGGAAGACCAGGATGCGTTCGTCGGCGCGCTTGCAGCGGCCCGTGAGGAAGTCGACGGCGGCGTGGGCGATGTCAGCGGCGGTCGCGAGGACAGCCGTCGGTGGCGCGTTGTTCACCGGTGCGGTGCATCCCAATTCGAGGAAACCTGTGTCCGGTTCGCGCGGGCTCTCTGGTGGCAGGTTGCTGTAGGTGGGGTCGCTGGGGCGTGCTGCGATGAGGGTGTCGCCTCCGGCTTGCCGTTGTACGCGCGCAAGGGCTCCCTGGTGGAAAAGGGCTCCGGTAATGAGTGGGGTCTCGGTGCGTCGGCTGATCTCGGCGAGGGCTGCGGTGAACGGGATGGTCCCAGTGCAATCGATGACCAGGTCGAAGCCTTCGATGCTGGAGGTGAGCGCGGAGGGGGTGTAAGGCACGTTGTCGATCTTGGGTTCGACGGTGGTCCAGGGGGCGTGCCCCTCGATGGTGACGGACATGGCGACAGCCTTGTTGTAGCCGACACCGAGCTTGTGGCTGGCGTGGCGAACGAGGTTGGCGGTCTTGAGATTGTCGCCATCGTGGAGACGGATGAGACCAACTCCGCTGGCGGCGAGGCTGAGGGCGACGTGCCCTCCGACGGATCCGGCTCCAGCGATGAGGATTCGCTTGTCGGAGAGGGCGGTAGCGTCTGGCCCAGCGCGTCGTTTCCGGGCGGCGATGTCGTTGGGGGTTGCGGCGATGGCTGATGCTTCAAGCGTGTCTCCGGCGCCCTTGAAGACGATCACGACCGCGTCGTGGTCGCGGTCATGGCGAGGCCAAGCAAGGACGGCGAAGTCGTGACCGCCGCTGGCCTCCGGGGGAGCTGTGTCTGTCCTGGCGGCGAGGCCCCGGTCGAGGTCTTGTGTCTGTTTGTTGGTTAGGGCGGCGCGGAAGTCGACGAGGTCGCGGGGCGGGGTGTCGATATGTCGTCGAAGGTAAAACGCTCCTCGGAGAGGCGCCGGCTGATTATGGTCTGGACTGGTTGCTGGGGCGCGCTCGATCATGTAGGTACGGTCGCCTCGGATGGCGGCGACGAGGGGAGCCCGGTAGCCGTTGCTGCCAGCTCGGATGAGGTCGCCGAATGGCAGTTCAGCCTGGTACACGGTGTTCTTGCCAAAGAGAAGGTAGGCATCTAGGGCGCGGTCTTCGAGGCGGAAGCCGCGCTGAGCTGTCTCGGCCCAGTCGTCGACGCGCTGCCAGAACGTCTGGAGGTCGCGGCCCGCGATCTGGGCAGGGTCGTCTTCAGCCCACAAACAGATTGTGCCTTGAGCAACGTGTTCGGCCTTCAGCTCGGGGACCCTTATATGGGCGTAGCGGAGCGGCCAGCCCTGATAGAACTCGATTTGCATGCGGGTTGCGTCGCTGAAGGGCCTCAGGCTTTCGCGGAGCGGACCAGTCCATCTGGCCTGCGCCGTGCCGTGCACTGGGGAGAACCCTTCGTTGACAAGGCCGGAGCAGAACCGTTCGAACGCGGCGTCGTCATACGTCTCCACGGTCTGCTCACAGGTGGCGTCGGGTGAGCCCGCGGAGTCCGGCGAAACCGCGCGGGTCGTTGCTGCCGATTGCTCCAACAGCGGTGACTGCCCCGACGGGGAACCCGTTGGCGTCGCATCCATCTGGGAGTGGGAGGACCTGACCACGATCGTTGCTGCCGAGGATGTCTCGCCACATCTTCGCGGCAAGGCAACGTTCGGAGTCGAGTGCTTGGCGGGCCTGTTCGGCGAGCTGGCTTAACCGGTCAGCAGCGGCCGTCCACTGCCAGGAACCAAGGGCAGGCTTCATCGGCGTGTCGAGCACCGGGTCGAGAAGGCCGCTCTCGGCGCACTGCTCGAACCGCTTGGCGACCTGTTCCAAGGTGGACGTGACCAGTTCGGCCCAGGTCGTGCCAGTGATGCTTTGGTCTTCCCAGGCGTAGTAGGCAGCTACCTCGATAAAGAGGCCACCGGGTCGCTGCTCCCCGAAGTGCACGTGGCGAACCTGACGGAGGAGTCGGACCACGGGCCGGTATGCATTCATCGTGCCCACGGTCGGGCTCCAGGTCGCGACGGCCAGGGCGTTGGTGTCGTCGGCAAATTTGACCGGGTTGGTCCTAATCCAGCGCTTCTCCTCACTGTTCCACTGGTCACGATCACGATTAGGAATTCCCCAGTGCTCGCCCCACGGAACGGCGGGGACGGCGTCGATAGAGAAGGAGTTGTCGCTCAGATCGTCGTCGGGATCCAGGAAGTCGATCTTGAGAGACCTGGACTGGCGTGTGACCCGACCGCCCTCTTCGTAATCCTTAAGGCCGTACTTCGCAACAAGGGTGCGCTCGACAGCGTCGTAGACCTTCCCAGGGTCGTGGTGGACCGACAGGTTCTTAAAGCGGAGGAATACATCAACATCCTTGCCCGGGTACCGGGCGGTCTGCCGGGCATAGGAGCCGATCAGGATGGTGTCGACGCCCCACGAGCACAGTTCCGGGTCGGCTTCGAGCAGCGCGCGGACCTCCGTATGTGCCGCAATGGCACGGTCGCGCTTGACGCCACTGATGGTGACATTGCGAACTGCCTGGCCGAACTCGTTTTCTAGCGTCTCCACGGGTTCCATCCTCTATCACTCACCTGACTCGGTACCGCTGACCGTATGCGGCATGAACGCATCCGTGTTTCCAAGATCAGGGCCTCCGATGAACCGGGGCCTCGACGACACTGTCAGTGGCAGCAACCCACGCAACCATGTCGCGGGACTCGTCCTTCTTGACTCGGTCCAACCGGCACCCCCTCTTTGGAAACGCGGCTGGCCACCGGAATTGCGACCGGCCAGCCCCGTACTGGACGAGGTGTGATCAGTGTAGGAGCAGAGTCCGACAGCTTTGCGAAGAAAGTCGGGACTACGACCCTCCGGCAAACGGCGGCGACGGCTCGGCCATCATGACTGACTGCAACGTACGAGACTGGGCCAAAGACTCGCGGCCACATCGCCGATACTGTTGGATTCCGTCAAGTCTGCGGATCAGGAGAGATGAGTAGATCCCGCTGTCCGCGGCATCTAAGGGCCACTAGACCGCGAGTTGTACAAGATGTACTATTGGCGTCATGGTGACCACGACGCTCAGCAACTTCCGCGCCCATCAGAGCAAGGTGCTCGACGCCGCACAGCGGGCGCCTGTGGAGATCCTCAGCCGTGGCAGCCGTCGCCGGGCCGTTGTCGTCTCGCCGGAGTTCTTCGACCGGGCACTGCAGGCCCTGGAGGATCAGGCCGACGTTCAGGGCGCGGCCGACGCTCGCCGTGAGGGCGGCAGCATCTCCCACGAGGAGCTCATGGCGGAACTGGGCCTGTAAGCCTGCGCGCCCCACTCACTGATGCCCTATTCGATCACCTATAAGCCCTCGGCCGCCAAAGCCCTCCGCAAAGTTCATCCCACCGAGCAAAAGCGAATCGTCCGCGCCATCGAAGCCCTCGCGGCGACACCGCGACCGCCTGGCGCGATTCAGCTCGCCGGAGGCGACGGCGAACTCCGAATCCGCGTGGGCGACTACCGCATCATCTACAACATCGAAGACGACGCCCTCGTCGTACTTGTGCTGCGCATCGGCCACCGCGGCGACGTCTACAAGTGACTCCGTCCCACGCCAAGTCGCCACCGGGCGTTCGAGGAGGCACCACTCGCCGACGCCGATAGGACGCGTTTCGACAATCCGCAGCCGCACGGCTCGCGATGGCAGGATCCAACGCCTAAGCAGACAAGCCGAAGCTGCTAGAACTGCTCGTTACCCAGGGTCTCGACGCCACCAAGGGCGGCCCACTAACGGCATGAAAATCATCCAGTCACCGACTGCACCGATATGCGGGAACACCCGTGGGGCAACGCGGCCCGGCCACCAAGAGTTCTGCCAGCGGGAAGGCGACCCAGACCTGACTTCCACAAGTTGACGCTGTTCTAGGGATCGGGATTGCGGTTTTCGCTGGTAGGGCGAGTTCGGGGCTGGCGTTTGTGACACTAAACGGCCCGGTAGCTTGGACGTGTGGGGCTGAAATTTCGGAAGGTGCCGACGGGGTCGGGGGCCACGGGCGTGCAGTTGGTCGAGTGGGTAAGCGGCCGGCTGGTGGTGCGCGAGCACCTCGGTTCGGCTCACACCCCCGGCGAGTTGGCGGCGTTGATCGAGGTCGCCAAGCAGCGCATTCAGGGCGATCAGCAGGCGTTTGACCTGGAGTTGAGCGAGCGCGGCGCCGCGGTGATCGATGTGCCGGCAGCGACAGCCGCGCGGATCCAGCAGTCCACGGCGCGGATCTTGTGGCAAGGATTGACCGGTACGTACTCCAGGCTCGGCTTCGACGTGGTGGGCGATACGGTGTTCCGCGACTTGGTGCTGTGCCGTGCGGTGGAGCCGACCGTGAAGCTGAAGTTGGGCACTCCCGC
>NZ_UNRI01000027.1:0-3131 GCF_900537145.1 Dietzia sp. Alg238-R159
CTTCGCACGGACCTGTGTTTTTAGTAAACAGTCGCTTCTCTCTGGTCTCTGCGACCACCCCCAGCTCAGATCGCAAGGATCGTCACCGGGCGTGGTCCCCCTTCTCCCGAAGTTACGGGGGCATTTTGCCGAGTTCCTTAACCACAGTTCTCTCGATCGCCTTGGTATTCTCTACCTGATCACCTGTGTCGGTTTGGGGTACGGGCCGTGTATGAACTCACTAGAGGCTTTTCTCGGCAGCATAGGATCACTGAATTCCCCACAACGGGTATGCATCAAGTCTCAGCCTTGATGTGACACGGATTTGCCTATGTCACGGCCTACACTCTTACACCAGTACAACCACTGACTGGCCCAGCTACCTTCCTGCGTCACCCCATCGCTTGGCTACTACCAGTTCAGGTCCCGCGCATCCGGTCCACGTCATCCCGAAGGATGCTCTAGGACGTTCAGGGCGGTTAGTATCACTGATTCACCATGGGCGCGCACACACGGGTACGGGAATATCAACCCGTTGTCCATCGACTACGCCTGTCGGCCTCGCCTTAGGTCCCGACTCACCCTGGGCAGATTAGCTTGACCCAGGAACCCTTGATCATTCGGCGGACGAGTTTCTCACTCGTCATTCGCTACTCATGCCTGCATTCTCACTCGTGTGGCCTCCACGCCTGGATCACTCCGGCGCTTCTATGGCCACACGACGCTCCCCTACCCATCCATACACCTGCCCGGAGGAGGTTATTGTATGAATGCCGCGGCTTCGGCGGTGTACTTGAGCCCCGCTAAATTGTCGGCGCAGGACCACTTGACCAGTGAGCTATTACGCACTCTTTCAAGGGTGGCTGCTTCTAAGCCAACCTCCTGGCTGTCTCAGCGATCCCACATCCTTTTCCACTTAGTACACGCTTAGGGGCCTTAGCCGGCGATCTGGGCTGTTTCCCTCTCGACTATGAAGCTTATCCCCCACAGTCTCACTGCCGCACTCTCACACCTCGGCATTCGGAGTTTGGCTGACGTCAGTAACCTTGTAGGGCCCATCGGCCATCCAGTAGCTCTACCTCCGAGGTGAAACATGCGACGCTGCACCTAAATGCATTTCGGGGAGAACCAGCTATCACGGAGTTTGATTGGCCTTTCACCCCTACCCACAACTCATCCCCTCAGTTTTCAACCTAAGTGGGTTCGCGCCTCCACGACGTCTTACCGTCGCTTCACACTGGCCATGGGTAGATCACTCCGCTTCGGGTCTAGAGCATGCCACTCAAACGCCCTATTAGGACTCGCTTTCGCTACGGCTTCCCCACACGGGTTAACCTCGCGACATACCACTAACTCGCAGGCTCATTCTTCAAAAGGCACGCCATCAGCTTATGAGCCTCTGACGGATTGTAAGCACACGGTTTCAGGTACTATTTCACTCCCCTCCCGGGGTACTTTTCACCATTCCCTCACGGTACTAATCCGCTATCGGTCACCAAGAAGTATTTAGGCTTACCGGGTGGTCCCGGCAGATTCACAGCAGATTTCACGGGCCCGCTGCTACTTGGGAACACAAATCGCCCCGCCGCAAGGTTTTCAGGTACGGGACTCTCACCCTCTCCGGCCGACCCTTCCAAGTCGTTCCCCTAACCCGCGATCAATCAGCGCCCGGTCCGGCAGAACCGGGACATCATGCCCCACAACACCACACACGCAACCCCTGCCGGGTATCACACGCATGCGGTTTAGCCTGATCCGCGTTCGCTCGCCGCTACTGACGGAATCACTATTGTTTTCTCTTCCTGCGGGTACTGAGATGTTTCACTTCCCCGCGTTCCCTCCACACACCCTATGTATTCAGATGCGGGTAACACGCCATCACGCGTGCTGGGTTTCCCCATTCGGACACCCTCGGATCACAGCTCGTTTGGCAGCTCCCCGAGGCTTATCGCAGCCTACTACGTCCTTCATCGGCTCTTGGTGCCAAGGCATCCACCGTGTGCTCTTACACACTTACATTCACAAACAATTAAAGATGCTCGCGTCCACTGTGCAGTTCTCAAACAACACACACCAACCCCACCCACACCCCGGCCACGYAWGGCGCAWCAGATGTCTCGGGAATCAGTGCCATCAGAAACAACCAAACCCGAAGGCYCGATGGTGTTGTTTCAGACACCCAACAGTGTGTTTCGTCCGGACCACGCTAACGCCGGCACCAGATCCTGCAATCTGATACCGCCGATCACGGCGAGYCCTACGCGATAGTGTTCCACCCAATGAGCCACAGAGCGCGCCACATTCGGACGCGAACCCTGCGCAAACTCTGACCACACCAAAGCGTGGTGAGTGCTCCTTAGAAAGGAGGTGATCCAGCCGCACCTTCCGGTACGGCTACCTTGTTACGACTTCGTCCCAATCGCCGATCCCACCTTCGACGGCTCCCTCCACAAGGGTTAGGCCACCGGCTTCGGGTGTTACCGACTTTCATGACGTGACGGGCGGTGTGTACAAGGCCCGGGAACGTATTCACCGCAGCGTTGCTGATCTGCGATTACTAGCGACTCCGACTTCATGGGGTCGAGTTGCAGACCCCAATCCGAACTGAGACCAGCTTTAAGGGATTCGCTCCACCTCGCGGTATCGCAGCCCTCTGTACTGGCCATTGTAGCATGTGTGAAGCCCTAGACATAAGGGGCATGATGATTTGACGTCATCCCCACCTTCCTCCGAGTTGACCCCGGCAGTCTCTCACGAGTCCCCACCATTACGTGCTGGCAACATGAGACAGGGGTTGCGCTCGTTGCGGGACTTAACCCAACATCTCACGACACGAGCTGACGACAACCATGCACCACCTGTATACAAGCCACAAGGGAAACGACATCTCTGCCGTCGTCCTGTATATGTCAAGCCTAGGTAAGGTTCTTCGCGTTGCATCGAATTAATCCACATGCTCCGCCGCTTGTGCGGGCCCCCGTCAATTCCTTTGAGTTTTAGCCTTGCGGCCGTACTCCCCAGGCGGGGCGCTTAATGCGTTAGCTACGGCACGGAGTCCGTGGAAGGACCCCACACCTAGCGCCCACCGTTTACGGCATGGACTACCAGGGTATCTAATCCTGTTCGCTACCCATGCTTTCGCTCCTCAGCGT
>NZ_UNRI01000028.1:0-3033 GCF_900537145.1 Dietzia sp. Alg238-R159
GKGCGTGTTGAATGTCTTTGAGRCTGACGGTGGTCGATGCGTGATCGGGGTCCACGGCCTTACAGATGTACTGGTTCTTGTGGAAGACATGGATTTCGGAGATGTCGCGGGGGTCGTACCGGATCACGACCTGCTCTTTGACGTAGGCGGCCAGCAGCGGTGAGACGTACCGCAGGCCCTGGAAGCGCACTCCGTCGCGGTGGACGATGCGCGTTTTGGCCACGGTCAGCAGCAGCAGGTTGAGATCATCGATGGTCTCGGGCAGGCGAGGCAGCCACCCGTCGCCGATCCAGGTCCGGTAGGGGCTGTCGCCAGTCTCCGGGTGGGTGCGGTGGTGATACTTGGCACTGATGAACTCGCCGATGGCGGTGTCGAGTTCGGGCAGCGTCAGTGCTGGCTCGGGGTGCCGCTGATCGCGGGTGAGGTAGCCCGGCAGTTCGGCAAGGAGTTCGGTGTTGATCGTGCCGAAGATTCGCTCGATCTTGCCGCGGCCCTGTGGTCTGGCGATGGTCGAGTAGATGATCTGAAAGTGCAGGTCATTGGCGGTCTGGGCGAGATGGTGACTGGTGAAGTCGGTCCCGTGATCGACGTAGAGCACATCGGGCAGGCCGCACATCGGCCAGTTCGGATCGCTCTTGGGCCAGATCGCGTGCCGCAACGCCAGCGCGGTGTTCATCGCAGACGGTGCGCCGAGAAAGACCATGTAGCCGCACACCGCCCGGGAGTAGTCGTCGAGGATGACGGTCAGCCACGGCCGGGCGGGCCGCCCGTTGGCGTCGAGGATGAGGATGTCGAGTTCGGTGTGGTCGGCCTGCCAGGTGGCATTGGCCCGCTCGGCTCGATGGCGCCACACCAACTCGTAGGTGTCTCGGTAGGCCGCCGCACCTTGGAGGGCCAAGGTCACCATCCCGGGATCCAGACCGGTCACGATGGACCGCACGGTGCTCGCGGAGACCATCGGCCATCCGCGGCGGGTGGCGGTCGCGGCGGCCTTGCGGAAGATCGCTGCGGTGGACGGTCGAGGCGTACTCAGCGCCAGGCCTTCGATGTAGGCCACAAGGTCTGGGTGGGTGCGCCGCCCACGCTTGGGTGGCGCTGCCGGAGCCAGCGCGGCGATCCCGCCCTTGCTATAAGCGGCGAGCCAGCGCTGCAGAGTGCGTTCCCCGACCTTTTCGGCTGCGGCCAACTGGGTCAGCGGGACCCCGCTCTCCACGTGTTGGCGTAGGACCTGCCATCGGGCCGCGGCAGTCTTCGCGCCAGTGGGGGCGTCGATCGAACCTTGAGGTTCATCGCCCCCGCTCATGGCTACGCCGTCGTCGACTTCTGCCGGCGCCGAGCGGGGGGCTTGTCGGCCCCGCGTTGCAGCGCCCGGTAGACGGTGGTGCGGCTGACCCCCAGGACCTCGCCGATCTGGGCGACGGTCATGTCTTGTTGCTCGTAGAGCTTGCGGGCGGTGCGCAGTTTGTCCCCAGACAACAACGGTGGACGCCCACCTCTACGGCCACGGGCTCGGGCGGCCTCAAGGCCGGCGTGGGTGCGTTCGGAGATGAGGTCTCGTTCGAACTCCGCCAGCGAGGCGAAGATGTGAAACACCAGCCGCCCGCCCGAGGACCCGGTGTCGATATTTTCCTGCAGGGAGCGAAACTCGATTCCGCGCTCCTGCAACTCGGTCAACTGATCGATCAGATGCCGAATCGATCGCCCCAGCCGATCCAGTCGCCAGACCACGAGCGTGTCGCCCGGGCGAAGTTGATCGAGGAGCTTTCCCAACTCTGGGCGCGAGGCCAAGGCCCCGGAGGCGGTGTCGGTGAAGACCTTGTAGCAGCCAGCAGCCTCCAGAGCATCGTGCTGCAGTCGAGCGTCTTGATCGCCAGTCGACACCCGCGCGTACCCGAAAGCGTGGCCCATACCGACAAATGTAGCAATACCCGTCGCTGGCGGATAGATCAGAAACACAGATTCCGGGACTGGGTTCCGCTACAGACCAGGCTTCCGCCCACCTCGGCGTATCCAAGGTCGGCCAGCTTCGACCCGTTTGTATCAAAAACGACCGTTTAAGGGACGAGCTGACAGAGGGGCAGCGGCGCAACATCCGGCAGGCTCCGTGAGCTGGGTGTGCTCAGTCTGCTGTCGGCATGCGGTCCAGAGTGATAAGTGGGCCGGCGAAGATCGGAAGCGAGAGGAGCTTCCAGACGACGTCGAGACTGATGCCGCTTGAGCTGGCTCCGAACTGCTGCCAAGGGTCAGCGATGGCGCTGGGAAAGCAGGTCCGGGTCGAAGACTCGTGCGGCCTGTGCCAAGGCAACGATGAGCAGTCCGTAGATCCACACCGAGTAAGACCAAGGGCTGTGAGTGACTACCGTGACGCTGGGGGCGTCTCTGGTCCAGTAAGTACAGCGGACGCCCGCGGGAAGCAATTCGTATCCGTGGGACCAGTCGAGATTGGTATGGAAAGTGCTCACCTGTTCCTGCGGGGGAAGCCGGTCGGGAGGGAAGCCGTCCGGCACGTGTCCGTCGCGACGGGCACAGGTGTAACCGGGGAAGTCGTTGTAATGTTAGGGACGTGCTTCGGAAAGCAGGGTTCTGATGATCGGGTAGCGCGAGTATGAGCATCGGATAGCGGTGCCGGTCCTCGTGTGCTCGTGTCGGTTCTACGCGTGGCAACAAGGCTGCGCGTGGATCCGAACAGGAGGCACGGGTGACTGATTACCGATTGGTGATGTCGCTACTGCTGCAGGACAGGTCCTACCGGGACATCGAGGCGATCGCGGGTTGCTCGCATCGCACTGTCGCGAAGGCGAAGAAGGTCTGCCACGAGCACGGGTTGACCGCCACGAGCCAGGTCGAGGCGCTCAGCGGCGAGGAGATCGACGTCTTGTTCGCAGATGGGCGCAAGACGCCGTCGAAGGAGTTCGTCGCCTTCGACGTGGCGGCGACCGTGAAGAAGCGCACGGGCAAGAACAAGCTGCCGCTGCGGGTGCTGTGGGCCAACTACCTCGACAGCGACGGATCGCCGGGGCAGCGGCACTACAG
>NZ_UNRI01000029.1:0-2906 GCF_900537145.1 Dietzia sp. Alg238-R159
GAGCAAGGCAGCCTAGGCGACGGTGCTGTGGGACCTGGTGACAGGGATATCGATCCTGATGTCGTATCCGGTCATATTGCTGAGGTGGATGCGGCCACGGAGGCAGTGGCCCATGACCGCCTCGTAACGATGACCGTTCGTGATCGCTACGGCACCAGATTTGAGGCTGAACGCCGACGGCGTCTACGTCCGAGAAATAGGCTCGATTACTGAGTCCAATCCTCGAGCTGGCTCTCGCCCTTACCTCGCGGGAGCTCATCAATTTCTCGCCCTCGGCGCCCTGCCCGACATGCTCACGTTGAGCGCCTGCAGCCGGCCCGGCCGACGACGGGTCCGCTCCCGATATCGGCGCGCACTCATGGCCGGGGATCTCAGCCCCGCCGACGGCGGCTAGCAATCCACCCCACCAGCATCGCGAATACTGCGGTGACCGTGATGATGAGTTCAGGAATTGAACGTAATCGGGTGGCAAGTGTGAACTCGGTATTGAGCGGGACCTGTGCGACGAGGGCATCGGCAGTGAACATTTCGGTCTGCTCGAGGACATCGCCATTCGCCGCGATAATCGCGCTGACACCGCTGGTGGCCGCTACCACCACCGTGCGGTTGTGTTCGACAGCGCGCAGCCGCGACATCGCCAGCTGCTGATAGGTCATGTCGGTATCGCCGAAGGTTGCATTGTTCGTTGGTATCGCGATCAACTGCGCCCCCGACCGAACCGACTCGGCCACCAGATCATCGAACGCGACCTCATAACAGGTGGCCACAGCGAGCGGTGTCTCATCGATGGTCACCACACCATCGCCGTTACCGGGCACGAAGTTGCCCGCCTGCGCGGCATAAGGCGAAAGCTTGCTCACGATCGATCGCATTGGCAGATATTCACCAAATGGAACCAGGCGTCTTTTGTCGTGCGCATCGCCAGGTCCTGTTCCTTGCTCCCACACCAGCGCTGTATTTCGGGTGGTACCGGAGCCAGTGGACACCACCGCCCCCACAAGGATCGGAGCGTAGGGCACCGGCAGAGGGTGCTTTCAGGGGCCAGTCCGAAAACCGCGGTTCTCCGAGCCCGATCGACCAGCCTCGGGCAACGTGTCCTGGGGCGCCCACCTCGCTCCCTCGGTGCCAAGGTCAAGATCTCGTGAAGAAACCTGACGACTCGAATCATGTACCCACCGGGGGTATATGATTCTGGTGTGGGATCGCCCCACGGCGTTCGGCGAAAGGATTAAGACGATGACGGCCACCACATACCAAGTTCAGGGGATGACCTGCGGGCATTGCGTTTCGTCCGTGAAAGCCGCTGTTGGTGCATTGCCCGGCGTGATCGGCGTCGAAGTCAACTTGCAGGCAGGAAGTATGACAACGACCGGAACCGCGACTACCCAGGCCGTATCCCAAGCCGTGGCCGACGCCGGATACGCGATAGTCTCCGCAGATCAGACGGTCGGTGTCTCCTTGCCCATGGCGAGTGGAACGGGTGGCTGCTGCTGCAGCTGACGGTTGGCCCATTTCGGCCCGATGACGCGATGAACCACGTTCTCGAGCGAACACAGCATTGGCCGGGTGGGCACCCTCGCTCACCCGGCGCTCGACTTCCAGCCGCAAGTCATTGAGAGATGTCCGGGTCGGCATGTGGCCCGCGCGCGTGTGGCCCATATGGTGGCGCCGAGGATGATGGGGGACATGAATTCTTCTGCCCGTGCGCTCGGAACGACAGAAGTCGCCGCACCGACGCCACGTCCGGCCACGGGCTTGCGGGCGATGGTTGTCGAGGACGAGCAGTCTTTGGCCGATGTCGTGGCCACCTACCTCGAACGCGAGGGCTTCGAGGTGACGATCTGCGGCGATGGTCTTCAGGCGGTGACACTGGCCCGGCAAATCGACCCAGACGTCATCGTCCTTGACCTTGGCCTGCCCGGGCTGGACGGGGTGGAGGTCTGTCGGCAGGTTCGCACGCATTCCGACGCCTACATCGTCATGCTCACGGCGCGCACCGAGGAGGTCGATACGCTGATCGGTCTGTCTGTCGGTTCAGACGACTACATGACCAAACCGTTTAGCCCCCGCGAGTTAATGGCCCGAATTCAGGCGATGATGCGTCGCCCGCGTACGGGCCCGGCGGCTGGCGCTCCCGCCGAGGTGCCCGCGGGGGAGTCGCTTCGCGAGTTCGGCGACCTTACGATCGATGTCCAGGGCCGTGAGGTCACCGTCGCCGGGAACGCAATTGCACTTACTCGCACCGAATTCGACATCCTGGCGTCCCTATCGAGAGACCCCGGCGCCGTTCTCAGCCGGCCCCAACTTATCTCCGCGGTCTGGGGGCCGAACTGGGTCGGCGATGATCACCTTGTCGATGTGCACATCGGACATCTGCGCCGAAAGCTCGGCGACGAGGCTTCTCGAGGGCGCTACGTTCGTACCGTCCGGGGTGTCGGCTACCGGATGGGTATCGGACAGTGAACTCTCGCGCCTCCAGTCGCACCTTCGTGCCGAGATCATGGCCGCGCCGATTGTTCGCCCGGTCGAGCTTTGGCACCAGGCTGCTCACCGCATTGAGCGTGGTCGTTGTTGGCTGCGCGGTCAGCGCGTGGTTTGTCGCCTCTGCTCTAGGGCGTGTCTCCCATAGCTGAGCGGTGACCCGCGAGACCGTGGCCGTATGGGGCAGACGAAGTCACGATTTCGCCAGTTCACCGACGAGCAGTGGGAGCGGATAGAGCCCCTGCTGCCCTCCAATGAAGGGCGGCAGGGGCATCCGTTTCGCGACAATCGCAAAGTCGTCGAGGGGATCATCTACCGCTACCGAGCAGGTATTCCCTGGCGGGACCTACCTCGCGAGGAGTTCGGTGCGTGGCAGACCGTGTGGAAGCGTCACGCCCGCTACGCCCGGGACGGGACCTGGGATC
>NZ_UNRI01000030.1:0-2304 GCF_900537145.1 Dietzia sp. Alg238-R159
TCCTGCCCGAKCCCAGAGATCGCCCGCCTCGGCCGCACTCTTCGCAAGTGGAAGGACTCCTGCCTCGCCTACGGGACCACTGACCGATCCGACAATGGTAGAACCGAAGCGATCAACGGCCTCATCGAACTCCCCCGGCGCCTGGCCCGCGGCTACCGCAACCGCGACAACTACCGCCTGCGGATGCTCCTCATCGCCGGCGGGCTACGGACCTGACCCCACACTTAGATGCGAAGAGCCGAGAATCTGCTGAATCGCCCGATGTTCAGACTTGAGAGGCACCAAGGCTGCGGAGTCGACTGACGGTTCGAGCAACGTCCAACGGAGGAAATGCCGATGCGTGCAGGTCGTCAGGTATTCCAAGGGAATGGATCGTCAACGGGACATCGCGGTCGTATGCGACGTCGACGAGATTGGCTAAGCGCTGGCCGGGTTCGCGATCGATCTGCGCAGGATATGGGACATCGTGGATGACAAGGGGGTTCCGGTCCGCAAGAAGAGCCAGGTAGTCATTTGCTGACCATGGGCGCTCGCACAGGGCGGAGAAGGTTGTTTCGATTTTTTTGACCCCCATCGGTCTCGGTAGTACTGGCAGTGCGCGGGTGCCCAGATTGAGTGACGTGGTCGGCGGCTCGTGAGGCACCGGTGGAAGCCATTGCCCGGATGTGAACCCGTCTTCGCGGATGGTGGCGGCGTCGCGGTGGTCGATTCCCTCATCGAGGTCCACCACCAAAAATCTAGCCCTGATGTGCTCAATGACTGGCTCGGCCGCGTGATGCAGCAGGGGGTTGGGAAGAAGTCCTTCCGGTGCGTAGTTCGACGTGGCAACCACCCGCACCTGGTGCGAACACCACCATCTCAACGCACGATGGAGGTAGATCGCGTCGGCGACGTCGTGAACGTGAAATTCGTCGAAGAACACCGCACCGGCCCGTCCGGTCAACGCTTTCACTGTCGCATCCAGGTCCCGTCCATGCGTGGGGAGCTGGTCGTGGACCGCGCGGAAGAACTCTGCGCAGTGCCACCTCACCGATGTGGGGCTTCCCAGGTGTACCGCGTTGAGCAAGGTCGTCTTGCCACTGCCAGGGGGACCATTGACGTAGACGTTGCTGCGTCCGCTCATCGAGTCCCGCACTTCACCTTGGCGTCTCGTGAGTTCGACCGATTCCGTCGTCCGCTCACCCATTGATGACCTCCACACCCGCGAGACTCTATCTTGCTAGAGGATCGGTGGGTAGAGTGAACTGGTGCCCACTCGACCATCCCGACGGAACCAGATCTGCCAGGCAGCGATCGCGCTCGCCGCCCGGGGCGGGAGCCATGCCGTCACTCACCAGGCGATCGACGCGAAGCTCGGCATCGCCAAAGGGTCAACCTCGTACTACTACCGCACCCGCGCGGCCCTGATCACCGCCGTCTCCGAGTGCCTTGCGGCGCAGTCGCGAGAGGTGTTCCGTGACCTACTCTCCCAACACTCCGACGACAATCCCGACACCGTGATCAGCACCTATCTCGCCAATCTCACCGCCACGCGGCGAGACCAAGTCCGCGCTCGTCTCGCTTTGGCCTTGGACGCCGACTGCGCGGCAGAACAGCGTCAAGGGTTAGCCGAGTGCCTCTTTTCTCAAGAGGCGGCGGTCGGGCTGATGCACTCTCAGGACCACCCGCATCCTGAAGCCGGGGCCGCTGAGTTGCTCGATCGCCTCGAGGGCCTACTCCTGCGCACCCTTGTATTCGCCGGACCCGCATGACCGGCCAGCCGAGCACTCCCGACCGGGCGGCTAGCAACCCGGTGCCTTGATGTGCGGATGGTCCAGCGCGGCCAGGTGGGCCACGAGCGATTCTGTGCCGCGTGGGTCGCGCAGGCGGGCGCCGGGCTGGCCACTCGGGATCTACGACAGCCCATGGGACTACCGATCCCGCCGCATGCGCGGCGCGACGCTTTGCGATCTCCGCTGACATCGCCTCTGGACCGGGGATGGAGTGTTCCCGCTAAAGTGGCCACTGCAATTAAGCGGCGAGTTCGTATATGTCTCTGAATCCTAGTTCGTACTCGGCTGGTGTCAAGTAGCCCAGTGTGGAATGTCGTCGGGCTCTGTTGTAGTACTCCTCAATCCAGGTGAATGTGCTCTTTTTGAGTGCTTTGAGAGTGGGCCATGGGCGCGTGTGAATGAGTTCTTTCTTGTAGCTCGCGAAGAATGATTCTGCGACTGCGTTGTCGAAACAAATGCCAGTGCGCCCTAATGATCGTTGGATATTGTTTTTCGTGCAGTACTTGTCGAAGTCGGTGGACGTGTATTGAGT